>JAVEQI010000041.1:0-20105 GCA_034007745.1 Desulfobacterium sp. | reverse complement strand
AAAGAATGGGAGTGTTGGTTTTTTTCAAGGCTTGGTAATTGTATTTCCGCCTATATCCATGTAGATCACATGATCAATCCCTTCCGCAATCAAATGGGTTTCAATCCCATGGTCTATAGCATGTAATTGATTTTTATTTAACATTGTGGAATGTTGTATCCCAGATCGTTAATATGTGCAATATTTCAAGGTTTTATTTTTGGTCCCTGACTTGACATCATTCTGTTTGATCGGTATATCAGTTCCATCATTACCAGTTAAACTCTAAAAACAGCAAAAAAGGCAAAACCATGACAAAAAAAAACCATACACCCGACAGGGAAAGGGCCATGGCTCTTAAAGCTCTGCCCATTGGCATCAGGGAACAATTGACACCCGAAGAGACAGAGCTTTTTCTAAACGGCCAGGAGTGGCCTGAATCCATGTTTAAAAAGCTGGAAGAGTTTATCGTACCATTTGATTGATGTGCGCCTGTGTCAATTCACAAACCACGAAGCCCCACCCCGCACCCAACACCCAATACCTACTGTCTACTACCCACTAAAAAAACGGGGCATCAGAAGATACCCTCCCGATGCCCCGTTTCGTATCACTTAGAAACCGCTGATTTAGAGCGAGTTCACCTTTTCCGTAAGTTCCGGCATGAACTCCAGAATGTCCTGGACGATTCCCACGTCAGCAACCTGAAAAATAGGCGCCTTGGGGTTCTTGTTCACGGCAACGATAAAGGGATTTCCCTTGATGCCGCCCATGTGCTGAAAGGAACCGCTGATTCCCATGGCCATGTAGACCTTGGGTTTAACTGTCTGGCCTGAGGTTCCCACCTGGCGGGATTTTTCAAGCCATTTTGCATCTACGATGGGCCTAGAACAGGATACTACGGCGTTCATGGCCTTAGCAAGCTCCTCGGCGATCTCGATGTTTTCCTGCTCCTCGATGCCCCTGCCAATGGATACAAGCACGTCGGACTTGGTGATATCAACGTCACCAACCTCGGCCTCGAGAACCTCGATAAAACGGCGTTTGGACGTTAAATCTCCAGCTTCTGAAGACTTGTCAACGACCGTGCCGCCGGCAGGTCCCGCTTCAACCGGGGCAAAAGCACCAGGCCTGAGGGTGATTACCGCACCTTTTGAGGTGTCACAGGTGACATGGGTGGACACAGCCCCACCAAGCTCCTGGCGAACGATCTTGAGAAGAGAGCCGTCCATGCCTTCAATATCCACGGCGTCGGCCACAAAGGCTGAATCCATTTTAATGGCAAGGCCGGGGCTTAAATCTGCGCCAAATGTATCGTTGGGTGCAAGAATTATAGATCCTGCATCAAGAACGTTTAGAAGGGCCTTTCTGACAACCTCGCCATTGGGATAGGCCAGGGCCTGGTTGTCTATCTTGATAACCTCTTTATAGGTTGCGGTCAATCCATTGGCAACCTTGTCAAGATCTGCTCCTTCACCTGTTACAACTGCGGTGAGGGCTGCTGCTGAATCGATCTTTTTTGCCGCAGCCGGATACTCAAGGGCGATGTCGGAGGGAACGCCTCCCTGGTGGGGTACATATGCAAAAATCTGGGTCATGATCAAAGTCCTCCCTTGCTTTTGAGTTTCTCAATGAGTGTATCAATGATCTCCTCAGTGGATCCTTCGAGCATCTCTGCTCCCTCGCCAAGATCTGGTACAAAGTAGTCAACTCTTTTGACCTTTGCGTTGTCCTTGCCGATCACGCTAGCGTCCACCCCGAGATCTGCTGCACCACGAACCGGGATCTCGACACTTGCGACCTTTCTAATGCCCCGGATTCCGACATAGCGGGGTTCATTGATGCCTGTCTGGATGGAGAGAACACAGGGCAGCTCAATTTCGTTCATCTCCTGGTTTCCGCCTTCTATCTCCCTTCCAACCTTGATGGTTTTGCCATCCCCAACCTCGATCTTGTTGACCAGGGAGGCATAGGGAAGGTCGAGCATGGCGGCGAGCATTCCGCCGATCTGCCCCGCACCTTCATCTGCCTGGGCACCGGTCAGGATAAGATCATAGCTGCCCTTTTCAATCTCGGCCTTGAGAATGGCGGCAATGCCTCTGCCGTCGGATCCCTCAAAGGCGTCATCGCTCAAGAGCACACCGTTGTTGGCACCCATGGCCATTTCACGCCTCAGAACCTCTTCGCTCTCGTCATCGCCCACAGTAACGACGGTGACGCTGCCGCCAACATTGTCAACGATCTGGATCGCCTCTTCAACGGCATAGTTATCCCACTCGTTGACCGAGTACACAAGATCGTCACGATCAAGATCATTACCTGCACTGTTGAGTTCAAACTCATTCTCAGCAGTATCTGGAACCCGCTTGACACATACTAAAATCTCCATCTCTACCTCCTTTATTGTATTGGTTCTTTTTACAACTAAATGATTTTATGCCAGGTGCTGCTCAACCAACTCAGTAAGATCCAGCGCCTCAATCTTGCCCTCAAAACCGCCCACCTTAATGGCGTCCTCAATATTGACAAGGCAGAAGGGGCAGGCAGTAACGATCACATTAGCACCGGCCTCGGCTGCCATGTTAACCCGCACCACACCCATGCGGGTCTCTTCTTCCGGCTCATAAAAGAGCATGAGCCCGCCGCCGCCGCAGCAGAACGAACGGTCCCGATTCTTTTCAAATTCCACCCGTTTCAGCCCTTCAATGGCGTCAAGAGCCTGCCTTGGATCTTCATAGATAGAACTGTGGCGGCCAAGATAACAGGGATCATGGTACACATACACCTTTTCCGGGTGAAGCGCATGCTTCAGGGTCAATGCCCCTTCCCTGATTTTTTCGGCAATCACCTGGCTTATATGCCTAACAGGAGGAAGGTTTTTGTAATCGTTCTTCAGGGCGTTATATGCATGGGGATCGGCAGTCACGATGTTCTTGACCCCGGATTCCAGGATAGCCTCTGTGTTTTGTGACTTTAAATCCTGGAACAGCATCTCCTCGCCAAAACGTACAACCTCGTTGCCGCTGTCCTTTTCCCCTTTACCAAGGATGGCAAAATCCACACCCGCCCGGGTCAGGATCTTTGCCGTTCTTCTTGCGATCTCCTGGATATTGTCGTCAAACGAAGTTATGCTGTCAACAAAAAACAGGGTATCTGCAGTATCTCCATTTTCAATAATTTTGACAGGGCATTCAGCTGCAAATTCTTTTTCCCTTGCCCAGTCTGCCCGTTTTTTCTCCATGGTGCCATAGGGATTGCCCCTCTTTTCAAGGGCCTTCAAGGGTTTTTGCAGGGACTGGGGCACCATGCCCTCGTCAACCATGCCCCTTCTCAGGTCTACCATCTTGTCGATATACTCGATGCCAAGGGGACATTCCTCCTCGCAGGCCCCGCAGGTGGTGCACGACCAGATCTCATCCTCGGTGTAGATATCTTGAACCAGCATCTTGCTCTTATAAATTTCGCCGGACAGGGGATAGTTCTTGAACATCAGATCCCTTGCCTTGATGGTGATGAACCTCGGTGAGAGAGGCCGACCCACGGCATTGGCAGGACACTGGTCAGAGCATCGCCCGCAATCGGCGCACGAATAAAAGTCAAGCATGTGCTTCCAGGTGAAATCTTCCAGCTTTTTAACCCCGAATGATTCCAGGTCGTCAAGTTCGGCTTCGGTTATACCATATTTTACGGGCTTTATGTTGCCCTTGTCCACCCGCATGAAAAGCACGTTGAAAAAAGATGTGATCACGTGGAAATGTTTGCCTAAGGGCAGAAAGCAGAGGAAAAAGAAAAAGGTGATGTCATGGATAAAATACATGACAATGTGCATGGCCTGGAGGGTTGACTGGGAGGCAGAAACGAGCATGGCCCTGAAAATCCAGGCAAGGGAGAGGGGGGCCAGAAACTCGCTGTGGCCGGTCTGGCTCATCTCAAAAGCCGCATTCGAAGCCTCAAAAAGGCTCTCGGAGATCATGAGGGTCGAAATCAAACCAAGCACAAAGATGGCCTCGGCCGTATGATCCTTGCCATACTTTGCCGGAACGGCATACCGTTCAGGCTTGACAATGCCCCTGCGGGCAGCCGCAACAATACAGGCCGCAAGCACTGCTGTTGCTGCATAGTCCTTAAAAAAATTGTAAATATGACCGATAACCCCGTCAAAGCCTGGAACGACAAATCCGTCAAACATCCCCACGAGGACAAGGGAGGTGGAACGTATGGACAAAACCAGAAATCCGGCAAAGATCACAATGTGAACAATGCCTGCAGTCCTGTACCTCGGCTGACGGTACTGGGCAAGCCAGAGTACCAGAAGGTTCTTGATCCGTTCGGGTATGCGGTCAAACCTTTGGTCAGGGGCCGCCCGCACCAGGGGTGCAACCCTCCTTGCCATGATGTAGGCGAACATAGCAACCCCCACCACCGGTATCAGAAACGATAGAAGGGCGGTGGGGAAAAAACCAAAAACTTTAAAACTTGCGGGGCCAATCAGGGAAGACATGTTTTACCTCTTGATCGTTAAAAAGGTTCATAAATGTGCGGCATTCACCTGAAATGATGAATGCGACTTCAATTCATTAATAGACTAGCTGCAATGCGTCAAGCAAAAACACAGTTCAGCTGCCATCTGAGGCTTAACGGGCTTTAATTCCGTTAAGGTAAAGCTCCATCAGGGGGTCTGCCATGGATATAAGATCGTACTTTCCATCCGCCGCAACCCAGGTGTTGATTACCCCTTCAACAGCACCCAGAACAAAACGTTTTACAAGCCCCATAAACAGATCCTGGCGCAGCACACCTTCATTCTGACCCTGTTCCATGATTTCCGTGAGAAGATCAAAATATATCTTAGAGATATCCTTGATCTTAGATGCGATATCACGGCGATACCTCACCTCGGATTGAAACACAATAGCCATTTCTTTATCCTGCTGAAACTCGGTCAAGTGACACAGGATGAGGTTTCTGAGCTTTACATCGGCACTGTCGCAGCCCTGCACAGCCCTTCCCATGGATTCAAAGAAAAGATCACTCTTGAAGCTCATGTACTGGTAAAGGATATCATCCTTGTTCTTGAAGTAGAGATAAATAGTACCGTCTGCTACGCCTGCCTCCTGGGCAATCTGGGAGATGGTGGCCTTGTGAAGGCCTAACCTGGCAAACACGGTGCCCGCAGCGTTCAATATGGAGTTGTACTTGTCGGGTCTTTCTTTTTTTGCTTTTTGCACTGCAATTACCTTTATTCTTAAGCAAGGGAGTAATGAATAATCATTCATTATGATATCAAAGATAATTTTCATATGTCAAGAAGATTATCATATTTTACGCCCGAACTATTATTTTAATATATTCCATATTTTTCGTAGGTTATAGAGAAAGAATACTGGAAAAAACTTCTTCTGAACCATTGGTATCTCAAAAAAAATAAATATGAGATATCATTCATTTTTTAATTTACATGTCCTTTTCTCCCATTTAGGGGTAGAAGAGTTTAAAATTTATGCTATAATCCTCGATCAGTTGAAAAAAATCGATCATAAAGGGTATCAAACACCCAAACCCCAACCCATAAACGGAGGCTGCCATGACTGCAACAAGTAAATATTCCAAGGATTTCAACCGGGCCCTTGACCTGGGAAGACCTCCAAACATCAAACAGCTCTTCCCAAACTCGAAAGCTCTGATCGTGAGCGGCAAATACATTGACCAGGCCATGATAAAAAAGGGAAAGGCCATGACCATTGCGGCCAATGCAAGGAGTGCCTTTGTTCTAAGGGGTGCGCTTATGGCGGCCCAAAGGGCCGATGCCGCCATCATCATAGAGATCGCCCGGTCAGAAGGCGGGACCAACGCCTATTGTGCCGTAAGCCTGTGGAACATGGCCCGCCAGGTTGACGCCTTTTGCAACGAACTCAACATAACCGTTCCCGTGGCGGTCCATGCCGATCACTTCGGCATTAAAAAGCCCGGAGATATAGATCTGGCAAAGACCGAAATTCCTTCGCTGTTTGATGCGGGTATCACCTCCATAGCCATAGACGCCTCCCACATGCATGACGACCAGAATCTTCTGGCTAACCTCGAGCTCAACCCCTTTGTTCCATCCTGGGCAGGCCTTGAGACTGAAGTAGGAGAAATCAAGGGAACCCAGGGCCTTTCAACCCCTGAAGAGGCCCTGTTCCTGATCCAGGGACTCAACGCCCACGGCATCGTTCCCGACTGGATCGCTCTGAACAATGGAACCACCCATGGCATCGAGGCCAGCGGAACCGGAATTGACGTCACCCTTACCCGGGAGATCCACAAGGCCCTGTCTCCCTATGGAACCTCCGGCGCCCAGCACGGAACGTCTGGCAACAGCTCGGACAGACTCAGGGAAATTGCTTCCTTGACCCGGACAACAAAGGCAAATGTGGCCACCGCCCTCCAGATGATCTCCTGGGGTGTTGAGGTGAACGACTATGGGAACGCCATCCTTGACGACAACGGAAACTTCATTAAAAAGGACGACCGTGGTGTGAGCAACGCCGTGTGGCAGCAGATGCTTGACAGGGCAGAAAAACTTGGCCTGAGGGCAGGTGACTTTAAAAAGCTGAACCTTCCCTTTGAAAACATCCTCCATGCCCAGCCAAAAGAAATCAGGGAAAGAATGGTCAAAGGAGTTGAAGAATTTGTCTATACGCTTTTAACAACGGTTTTCAATGCCCGGGGAACGGCATCCATTGCACTTGACCAGATACTGGAAAAAGGCTCCCACGACCCGGGATCCAAGGCAAGTTCCATTGAAGACCCCAGGGACTGGACCCGGGAGCGAATAAAGGAAAAAGGCGCCATGATCTCACCGGACAAGGGACCTGAAGGAGATTTTGACGATTAAAAACAGCTTCAGGTTCTGGTATCAACGACCGACAGTGATGTTAAGGTCATGGAGAATTGAAAATGCGAATTCCATCATACCAGATCCAAAATGTATTGAAAAGCTACAGCCGGCAGTTGAGCCAGGGCAAAACATTAGCCAGAAACCAAACTGCCGGCGAATACCAGGCCGACAATGTCAGCATCTCTGCCGATGCTAAGAGGACAACGATTCTTAGAAAAGTGACAGCTGCAATTGTGAATAGAGTCACAACTATCGGGCCCCAGGAAGATTTTGAGCTTAAGGTTGCAGACCAGGTACAGCAGGAGTTTGGGCAGAGAATCAATTTCACCCATGGGGAAGAGGACAGTTTTTCATTTACAAGTATTGACGAGGACAATGTCAAAACCATCAAGACCCTTGCGATTGAAGATTTTTCAAGTAATAAGTTTACCAGGTTTTCCTGACCTTGATTCCCCGGTCGTGGAGAGGCTTCTTGATCTGGCTGACGGTATAGGTCCCAAAATGAACCATGGATGCAAGATGCAATGACGGAATATCAACCGTGTCCGATAGGAGACGGGTAACTCTTTGCCTCGTTCCACAAACGGTCTTTTTCGGTTCTTGACAGATCCTTAATTTTGATCGGGTTTTGATTCAGACCCTGGGTTTGCTCCTGAGCCTGATCCTTGTTTTTGTTCTGATCCTGGTTATGGCTCCCTGCAGCAAGGGCCTCCATCAGCCGGAAACGTCGTTCAAATTTATCCGTGGCCATGGCCAGGGAAGTTTCAGGATGAACCCCGGCAAACCGTGCCACATTGGACAGGGTAAAAAGAATGTCGCCGAACTCCATGGCTATTTCAGCCGTGTCTCCCTTTTCAAGGGCCTGGGTGAACTCCTTCCACTCCTCTTCCACCTTCTTAATAACGCCTTCCATGCTGTCCCAGTCAAATCCGGATCTTGCGACCCGTTCAGAAACCTTATAGGATCTCAAAAGGGAAGTCATCCCCGAAGGAACCGAATCAAGGACCGAGGTCTGGGGCAATTTTCCCGCCTTTCTCTTCTCCTCGCCCTTGATCTTCTCCCACCTTTTAAAAAGGGCCTCTTCACTGTCCAGGATCAGATCTGCATAAACATGGGGGTGTCGGCGGATCATCTTTTGTGCACTCGCCTGGATGGCGTCGAAAATATCAAACGCCCCCTTTTCCCGGTAGAGTTCGGCAATGAACACAAGCTGGAACAATACATCCCCAATCTCGTCACACACATCACCAGCATCGTCCTTTTCGATGGCTTCGAGGAGTTCATAGGCCTCTTCCACAAGGCATTTCCACATGGTCCCAGGGGTCTGCTTTCGATCCCAGGGGCAGCCATTTTCCCCCCTCAGGGTCTGAACAATTTCAACGAGTCCCGTCAGACTCCCGGTGCCATGGCTGTCTTCTTTTTTTCCCAATTCTTTTTTATTCCTTTGATCTTTAACTGTAATTGATGCTGCATGTCCCCTGTGACAAACACAGATATGGCCTGGGACACGGTTGCCACCTGGGGCGCGAGAAGGGATTCAGAGATAAAGGCCGAATTCCTTGGTAAAAGCGTGGTGATTGCAATCAGGAGGACAGCACAGATAAGAACTCCCTTTGCCCCTCCAAATACCAGACCGCAGAGCCGATCCACCCAACCCAGAAAAACGATATTTAAAAAATATCGGATCACGGCCGCCAGCAGATTGATAACGACCAGGACTGCACAAAAGAGCAGAAAAAAAACAAGCATCTTCCGAAAACCTGGGTTATCGATCCAGCGGCTGAAAAAAGGTTCCACCAGGGGATAGTAGGTGCCGGCACCATAAAATCCGGCTATCACTGCGACAATTGAAGAAACCTCGCGTATAAATCCCCTGAAGAAGCCCCGAACAAGGCAAAATGAAACAATCACCACAATCACAATGTCAAACATATTCATAACCAGTACCCCATATTTTTTTATAAGAAACAGCTTTTAGCGGTTAGCTTTTAGCTCTTAGCTAACAGCTAACCGCTATCGTGTTTCATCGTTCATTGTGCCGATTCCCTCTCTTGCTCCGGCAGTGCCGATTATGTGATAAAAGGATTACGTATCAGCCGGACAGGTTTTCAGTCAAGATTTTTTATTGACCTTTTCATTAATTAAGTGCAATCTTGGGGCTATGAAACGCATAATCCTAGCAGAGAACGATCTTGCCCGGGAGCTTTGTGGCCCCTACAACGCTAACATCACAACCCTAGCTGACACCTTCGGCATAAAAATCGACGTCAGGGGAAACGAACTTACCTTAAGAGGCCGGGAGTCGGATGTCCTGCTCGCAGAAAACATCATCGACCAACTCTACGGGCTTGTCAAAAAACGATACAAATTAACTCCCCTGGACATAGAATCAGCTGCCAGGGCACTAAGGCTTGACAGCACCTGCAAACTTGCCACCATTTTTTTAGACACCATTTTCACCACTGTTAAAAAAAAGCCCATCACCCCCAGGAATCCGGCCCAGAAACTTTATGTTGATGCGGCAAGGAAAAATGATATTGTTTTTTCCATCGGGCCTGCAGGAACCGGCAAGACCTATCTTGCCATGGCAATGGCCGTGGCGGCCTTCACCAGGGGTGAGGTCAATAGAATCGTGCTCACACGGCCTGCGGTTGAGGCAGGAGAGGCACTGGGGTTTCTTCCCGGAGACCTTGCCGAAAAGATAAACCCCTACTTAAGACCCCTCTACGACGCCCTTTATGATATGCTTGCCTTTGACCGGGCAAGGGAATTAATCGAACAGGGAACCATCGAGATCGCCCCCCTTGCATTCATGCGGGGCCGAACCCTGAACAACTCGTTCATCATCCTTGATGAGGCTCAAAACACCTCGTCCGAACAGATGAAAATGTTTCTCACCCGCATCGGCTACAGTTCAAGGGCCGTAATCACAGGGGATATCACCCAGATTGATCTTCCCCGGAGCAAGGGATCAGGCCTTATCGAGGCAAAAAATATCCTTCAGGATATAGACGGCCTTGCCTTTGTCTACTTTACAAGGGAGGATGTTGTAAGGCACAGGCTTGTATCAAGCATCATCCATGCCTATGAACGATCCTATGAACGCTCAACCAAAACGGACGACACTTTGAAAAATGGCAGCTGAAAAAAAATTAGAGTCGATCAATAGATTTATCGCCACCAGGCCCTCGGTTCTGGTGGGAATTCTTGTAATAACCACCCTGATACTTACTACCCTTGTTATGGATCCTGAAAAGGGCAGCGTAAACCTGACCTACAGACTCGCAGATGTTGCAGACAGGGACATTAAGGCCCCCAGGGATTTTTTCATCGAAGACACAGAGGCCACCGAGCTCAACCGGACAAAAACAGGCCAGTCAGTGCTTACTGTCTACGACTTTGACCCCACCCTGATCCAGAAGATCTCCGACAGGTTAAACCACTCCTTTGCCCTGACCCAGAAGTTTTACTCAAATGGGGAAGAGACCCCCTCTCTTTCCACGGTCATGGCCGTGAAAGAGGAGTTTGAACGAACAATGGGACTGACAATTAACAAGGGTGCCTTTACCACCCTCCACCGCAACGATTTTTCTCCAGGGATTCTGGAAAAAACCCAGGCAATCCTCACAGCAATCCTGGAAAATGGCGTTGTCTCCAACAAAGAGATCCTGCTCAAGGAAGAGGGCAAGGGAATTGTCTTAAGAACCCTTGGAACCACAGATGAACGGGTGATAAACAACCTCAAAGTTTTTTACGGCCCTGACCAGGCAAAGGCAATGGTAAGAATTATTGGCGACCCCCTGCTAAAGGAGATTGACTACAACCTGTCCAACCTCATCGTTGATCTTTGCCAGCAGCTGCTCATACCCAACATCACCATGAACCGGAGTGAAACCGAGGCAAGGGTGCAAGCGGCTGAATCAGAGGTGAAACCGGTTCTTTACAAAATCAAGGCAGGGGAAATGATCCTGAGGGAGGGCGAACGGGTGGACGAACTCCAGCTTGTAAAGCTCAAGGCCCTGGAAGGTCAAACCGACAAAAAGAATTTCCTGATGGCACGGTCAGGAACCGTTCTGGTCATCCTCTTTCTCCTGGTTGTGGTCTATATCCTGCTCCTCAGGGACAAGAAAATCCTGGAACGACACCACAACAAAAACATCATTTTCCTGGCATCACTATTGATCCTCTTTGCCGTTGTCGCAAGCCTTGCCGCACCTTTTGCAGCCAGGGTCAACCTGGATCTTCCCGTTTCAATGTCGGACGTCTCAATCTCCCTTGGCCTTCCCCTGGCCGCAGGTGCCATGACCGTGTGCCTGTTCCTCAACTTTGGAGTTGCCATCTCCTTTTCCATCGTTCTCTCCCTCGTGTGCTCCATGATTTTTTCAAATAGCATCGAGGTGTTTATTTTCTTTTTTTTAAGCTCCATTACCGCAGCCTTCTGGACAAAAGAGTGCCGCCAGAGGAAACGGTTCATCACGGCAGGTGTTAAACTGGCCCTCTTCAACTCAAGCCTTGCCCTGGTACTTAACATCTACTCCGGTCAGCCGGACATCGGCATCATTTCAAAGGAAATCCTCCTTGCCTTTTCAGGCGGGCTTCTGGCAGGAATCTTTACGGCGGGCCTTGCCCCTTTGATAGAAATTCTGTTTGACTATACAACCGAGATCAAACTGCTTGAGCTCGCAAGTCTTGACCAACCCATCATGCGGCGCCTGATGATTGAAGCTCCCGGCACTTACAACCACAGCATCATCGTGGCAAGCCTTGCCGAGGCCGCAGCATCGGCCATCGGAGCAAGCATTCTGAAGACCAAGGTGAGCGCCTTTTACCACGACATAGGCAAACTCCAGCAGCCCCTTTACTTCATCGAAAACCAAACCGACGGCAAAAATCGCCACGATAAGCTTTCACCGTCCATGAGCGCCCTGATACTGATCCAGCACGTTAAAAAAGGGGTGGAAATCGCCAAAGAGTATAAGCTTGGCACAGACATTATTGACACCATACGTCAGCACCACGGCACCAGCCTGATCCGTTACTTCTACAACAAGAGCGTCAAGATCAACGGTCCGGATACAGTAAAGGAGAGTGATTTTCGATACCCAGGCCCCAAGCCCCAGACAAGGGAGGCGGGCATTGTAATGCTGGCTGACGTGATTGAGGCTGCCATGCGAACCCTTGAACGCCCTACCCCGGCAAGGATCCAGGGACGGGTCCAGGAACTTACCAATGCCATCTTTTCAGACGGCCAATTAGAAGAGTGCGAGCTGACCCTAAAGGACCTTCACCAGATTGCCAGGAGTTTCATCAAGATCCTCACCGGCATCTACCATCAGCGCATTGAATATGCCGAACGTCCCCAGGAAAATAAACCCCAGGAAAAACAGAAAGAGAAAAATGGAACACAAGAAAATCCTGATCCAAATTCAGACAAACAGGACAAAACTGTCAAAACCCCTGATCGTCCAAAAGCTCAGCAGAATCTTAAGCGCCTTGGGATATGATGACCATGAACTTTCCGTGGTCATGACCGACGACGACCAGATAATGGAGCTTAACCAGACCTATCGGGGAATTGCAAAGCCCACCAATGTGCTCTCCTTTCCCATGCTCGATGGCGAATTTTCCCAGGTTTCACCCTTTCTTCTCGGGGATATAGTCGTTTCCGTTGACACGGCCCGGAAGGAGGCAGAGGAGGCAGGCATAACCCTTGACGAAAGGCTCTCCCAACTCATGATCCATGGCCTCCTCCACCTTGTTGGGTTTGACCATGAAAAGGGTGAGGATGAGGCCGTTGAAATGGAACAAAAGAGCCTTGAACTGCTGAGGCTCATTGAAACCAACCCAAACCTTAACGCTTTTTAGGGACCCCGGATAAAACAATCTTGATCGCAAATTTAATTTGCAGTCCTATTTACAGCCCCAAAGGAGTCAAATATGACACAGCTTGCCGTTAACGTAGACCATGTAGCCACACTCAGACAGGCCCGGGGAGCAGAATACCCTGAGCCCGCCGCAGCAGCCCTTGCCGCAGAAGCGGCAGGAGCCGACGCCATTGTCGTTCATTTAAGAGAAGATAGGCGCCACATCAACGAACGTGATGTCAGAATCATCAAAGAGGTGATCCGCACAAGGCTCATCCTTGAGATGGCTGCAACCACGGAAATGCTCGGCATCGCCCTGTCGGTGAAACCCCACACGGTAACCCTTGTACCGGAAAAAAGAGAAGAGATCACAACCGAGGGCGGCCTTGACCTGATCAACCACCACTCTTCGGTCAAACAGACCGTGGAGGCCCTCAAGAGCGCAGGCATCAAGGTATGCATATTCATCGATCCTGATCTTGATCAGATCAAGATGGCCCATAAGATAGACGCCGACATGATCGAGATCCACACGGGTGCATTTTGCGACGCAAGGGTTGACCATGAAAGGGAACAGGAGTTTTCAAGAATAGTGGATGCAGCAAAGATCGGTGCCAAGTTAAAACTTTCCGTCAATGCAGGCCACGGCATCTGCTACAACACCATCAAGGCCTTCAAGGGGCTCGATGAAATTGATGAGTTCAGCATCGGCCACAGCATTGTATCCAGGGCAGTTCTCACGGGCATGGACCGGGCAGTGCGGGACATGCTGACCCTTATCCGGGCGCTTTGATCCACTGTCTCTAACGCCAGCACGATACATTTATTATATCTCCCTGACCCTGCGTCGGCTCCACCTGGATGAAAAAAGCCCTGTCCTTTTCTATCATTTTCAGGGTGGCGGTGAATTTAACGTCATTGCCATGCTTGAACACATAGGGTCGGGTTTTTCTCCCGGCAGCAAGGGCGGAGATATTATCGGGGGTAAGGGTTTTTCCGAGGATAATTTTCCAGATGACGAATCGGCAGTCACCGTCGCTGACCCGCCAGTTTGAGCAGCCAAAGCCTCTGCTGCCTTCAATGATCTCTCCTTTGCAAACGGGACAAAGCACCGGGGGTTGATCGACGGGCGGGGTTGACACCTTCACCCCGCTAGGCTCCTTACCCTGCTTTTCCCTGCCAGTGTTAAAATCAAACTCAACCTTGTGGACTCCTCCATGGTCAACGATCCTGAGACCGGCTGGAAATCGCCGTTTGTTTTTGGATACAAACCCCTGGAACGGACCCGAACGTCGATACTTGAGAAGATTTGCCGCCATTTTCGAGGAGATGCGCTTGCCGGCAATCTGCTTGAAGATCACAAAATTACAGCCGGGTGCCCTGCAGGAGAATGCCTTTGGACTTTCTGAAACAGGGCCGCCGCAGGAGGGACAGGTACCGATTTCACGGGATGACTCGATCGTTTTTTCAAATGTTTCCTTCCCAAGATCGGCAAGTTTCAGCTCTGCCACGGCCGCGGCGACAAAGGTTTTAATCCTATGGAGGAAATCGAGGTTACCCTCCTGTCCAAGGGCAATGGCGTTGAGCCCCATCTCCCACCTTGCCGTCTCGTCCGGGCGGGTCAATACCGAAGAAACAGGGCAGCGCCTGAGCTGAACGATGAGATAGACCCCCTTGTCCGTGGCAACGAGACGTTTTCCAGCCCTTGTAACGTACCCCCGCAGGATAAGGGTTTCGATTATCTGGGCCCTTGTTGACTGGGTGCCTATACCCGTATCTCCCCGAAAGATCCGGCGGACATCGTCCTCTTCCACGTACCGGGAGGGATTGGTCATATCCTTCAACAGCAGGGCATCCGAATAGTCCGGGAGCGGAGAGGTCTTTTTTTCAACAAGGTCAACCTTATCTGCCTCTCCCCTGTCTCCCACCCCAAGGGACGGAAGGATCACCGGCTCTGCCTGGCCCCTCGAACCCTGGGAATAAACCCTTGTCCACCCGGGATCGATTGTAACCCGGCCCAGGGTCTGAAATGTCTGGGCGGCAAAATCGGTGACCACCCTCGTGCCCTCGTACCTGAAATCAGGGTGGAATGCTGCTGCAAACCTTCGAACAACAAGGTCAAAGAGACGATGCTCATCCCCGCTTGCACCGGCAGGAATGGACTTGAACGGGATAAGGGCATGGTGATCGGTCAGTCGGCTATCGTTAAACACCCGTGTGTTGCCAAGGCTGACCCTTCTGGGATCAACGGTTGAAAAGATATCCCCATGGGCAGTTTCAAGGGTTTTGAGAATTTTTTTCACAAGGTCAAGGCCGGTGGTTCCAAGCACCTTGGAGTCTGTTCTCGGATAGGAGAGGCACTTTCGATCCTGGTACAGGGTCTGGGCCAGGGAGAGAGTTTTTTGGGCGGAAAACCCGAACCGGTTGTTGGCCTCCTGCTGAAGATCGGTAAGTGAAAAGAGAAGGGGCGGAGGTTCTGATTTTTTGGCCCTGTTGATTGAAGCGACAACACCGTGAGCTGTCTCGTTTTTTAAGTCAGCGGCAAGGGCCAGGGCCTGCTCTTTTTCGGTGATCCTTGCATCGATCCCGAACTCCCTTTTATCTCCCGGCCCCCCCTTTCTCTCCTTGAACCAAAGGCCGGTCCACCTGCCCTTTTCATTGACAAAATCAACCTTTATCTGCCAGAAGGTTTCAGGAACAAAATTTTCCCTCTCGTTTCTCCGGTCAACCACAAGGGCAAGCACGGCCGTCTGGACCCGGCCAACGGAGAAAAGATCCTTGAGCCTCACCGTGAGCACCCGGGTCAGATTCATGCCAACAAGCCAGTCTGCAACCTGGCGATAATAACCTGCCCGCCACAGCCTGTCATAATCTTCAATGGGCCGCAGCTGTTCCATGGTGCTTCTCACCACATCCGGCACAAGGGCCTGGCTTGTCCAGAAGCGTACAATGCGACTCTTGTCCCTGAATCCAGACTCAAGAAGAATAGTCCGGGCGATCACCTCCCCCTCCCTTCCCGCATCCGTTGCTATGACCACCCGGTCAAACTCTCCCCGGGTTAAAAGGGACTTGATAATTTTAAACTGTTTAAAACTTCGCCTGATTGGTTTATATTTAAAATTTTCTGGAATAAGGGGAAGGGTGGAAAGCTGCCACCGCTTAAGACCTGAATCATAGTCGGAAGGTTCAAAGAGCTCCACCAGATGGCCCACGGCCCAGACGATCACATGGGTTGAGCCTTGGAAACAGCCCTCTTTTTTCCCCTTGATTCCAAGGGCCTTTGCAAAGTCTGCTGCAACGGAAAATTTCTCTGTGAGTATAAGATCTGCCATGTAATGTTTTTACTTTATTTCCATGAATATTGCCAGGATCTTTAAACAGCAATTCTAATTATGCAATGTCAGCGTTGGAGGCGGCGGCCAGTATCGCCTTGCTGAACATCAAGAAACAAATCCCCCGACTTTCTTCGTTCAGCAAGGTGATACTGGCTGACGCCTAAAGAAGGAAGTCAATATTAGAACTGCTGATCTTTAAATATTCGACTTGAACAAAACCCTTTATACCTGTAGGCTTTTCAAAGGTCACAAACTTAAATTTCAGGTGACATCCAATAAGCGATAAGACAAACATGGATAAAAAAAATAATAATACCCTAGGCGATAGTAAATCATCCAAGGAGCGACTCAGGAAAAACGAGGCCAATTTCCGCTCCTTTTTCAACTCCATTGACGATTTTTTGTTTGTTCTCGACGTTAACGGCAATATTCTCGAAGCAAACAAAGCCGCTACCCGCACACTCAAATACTCGGAAGATGAACTCAAGGGGTTAAATGTAGAAATGCTTCATCCCGAAGATCAGCGGGCAGAAGCCAGAAAAATTGTGGAGGCGATGATTGCCGGGAACGTGAATTCCTGCCCCATACCCGCAGTCAGTAAATCCGGACGAAACATCCAGGTGGAAACCCGGATCTATCCTGGCTCCTGGGATAACAAACCCGCTTTTTTCTGCGTTACCAAGGACGTCACAGAAATCAATGAGACCAGGAAGCTGTTTTCAAAGGCCTTTCACGCAAGTGCAAGCCTTATGGGGATCTCTGAAATAAAAGATGGGTTTTTCCTGGACATAAACAAAGCCTTTATTGACACCATGGGATACACGCGGAATGAAACTATTGGAAAAACCTCGGTCGAACTGGATCTTTTAGCCAGCCCGGAAGAGAGAAACCGTGTGATATCCATAGTCAAGGAGTCGGGCTTTGCAAATAATATCGAAATTGCCGTAAAAACGAAAAAAGACGAGAAAAAAACCGGCCTGGTCTCAGTGACCCCCATAGATATCGGTGGCAAGCCCTGCTGGCTTACAACCATGACTGACATCACAGACCGCAAGGCCATGGAAAACTCATTAAGGGAGAATCAGAACCGCCTGGATATTGCCCTGCAATCAGCCAGTATGGCACCATGGCACTGGGATATCATTGAGAACAAACTTTATCTTGATTCAAAGGCCTGCCTGCTTCTGGGCCTTGACCCTGAAGAATTCAATGGAACACTGCGGAGTTTTTTGGGTGCAGTACACCCTGATGACCGAATGAAACTCAAGCAAGCCAGGGACAGGACAATCTCCCGGGGAGTCTTCTACGAACAGGAATCCCGTGCAGTATGGCCGGACGGGAGCATCCACTATATCATGGCCCATGGCAAGCTGCTGCACGGCAGTTCCGGAACAATGACTAAGATCCATGGTCTCATCGGCGATATCAGCCAGGCAAAACAGGTGGAACAGGAGCTTCTGGCGACCAACCTCCAGCTCGAGGAGGCCATAGCCCGGGCAAACCAGATGGCCATCGAAGCCGAACTTGCCAACATAGCCAAAAGCGAATTCCTTGCCAACATGAGCCATGAAATCAGAACCCCAATGAACGGAATTATCGGGATGACTGGGCTGCTCATGGACACCCCATTGACCGATGAACAGCGCAAATACGCAAGGAGTGTTCAGGCAAGTGGGCAAGCCCTTTTAAGGATAATCAACGGGATTCTGGATTTTTCAAAAATTGAGGCCGGAAAACTCGACCTGGAAAAGGTGAAGTTTAATCTTCAGGAGCTTTTCGACTGTTTGACACCGCCCCTTGCCATGGGAGCCCGTGAAAAGGGAATCGAATTTATATGCACCATAGACCCGGATGTACCATTGCGACTGCAAGGGGACTCCGGCAGGTTAGGTCAGATTTTAACCAACCTTGCAGGAAATGCCGTCAAGTTCACCTCCACGGGCAAAGTTTCAATTCATGTAAAGGTTGAACATGAAACAGATAAAGACGTTATCCTTTGTTTTTCCGTAAAAGATACGGGTATCGGTATTCAACGGGAAAAACTGGGAATAATCTTTAACAAGTTCACCCAGGCAGATGCGTCCACCACCAGGCAATTCGGCGGTACAGGCCTGGGACTTGCCATTTCCAAACAGCTCGCAGAAATGATGGGCGGTCAAATGGGGGTTGAAAGCACACAGGGTGAGGGTTCACACTTTTGGTTTACGGCATATATGGAAAAGCAGGATGATGATTCAGAAAAAATGACCAGCCCCGGATCTGATTTAAAAGATGCCCTTGCTGTTCCCATGAATGACAGTTCTATAGCCCTTCAAAGAGTGAGTGAATTTAAAAACAAGGGATTCCTTATCCTGGTGGCCGAGGATAATGTTACGAACCAGCAGATCACCCTTGGAATCTTAAAAAAACTGGGGTTCATGGCCCATGCTGTGGGCAACGGAGCCAAGGCAGTAGAAGCCCTTAGCGAAACCACCGCCTACGATCTTGTACTCATGGACATGCAGATGCCCGTGATGAACGGATTGGAGGCCGCCCGGGAAATTCGAAATCCAGATTCTCGGGTAAACAACCATGATATTCCCATCGTTGCAATCACTGCCAATGCAATGGAGGAAGATCGCAAACGCTGCCTTGAAGCAGGTATGAACGATTATATATCCAAACCTGTAACCCCCTGGTCTCTGGCAAAAGTTATTACAAAATGGCTTACATGCCGGACAAAGGATCAAATTCAACCCTTACCTGACTCATGGAAAAAAGAAACTGAACCCCGAACAATTTTTGATCGAGACACCCTTCTCGAACAGCTCATGAACGACGAAGATTTGTTAGAACAGGTTAAGTCAACATTCTTAAATGATATGATCGATCAAATTTTGATTCTAAAAGAATCGTTATCCAGAAACAATGCCACCCAGGCAGCCGCCCAGATCCATAAAATCAGGGGAGCGTCGGCCATTGTCAAGGCATTGGTCTTTAATGATGTGGCAGGTCAAATGGAAGCTGCTGCCAGGAACGGTGACTTTACAAAGGTAAAAAAACTGCTTACGGTTCTCGATTTTGAACTCCTCAGGTTGCAAAGGGCCATGACTGTCAGGTAGTGGGTTGTGGGTTGTGGGTAACAATTATGGCGAAGGCAGGAGTTATGGTAAGCCTTGAGAATTAAGAGCAGGAGAACATGAAAATTTTAATTGCAGAGGATGACCTTACATCCCGGGTAGTGCTTGAATCTCTTTTGACCAAGTGGGGATACGAGGTTACAGTCACCGATAACGGCCAACAGGCCTATAACGTGTTCCAGGAGGATGACCCACCGAGTATTGCACTGCTCGACTGGGAAATGCCGCATCTGGACGGTGCTGCCTTGTGCAAAAGGCTCAGGCAGCAGAAACAGAAACGACCGATCTATTTAATTCTGCTCACCTCCAGGCAAGAGGGCAAATACATTACCCAGGGGCTTTTGGCCGGTGCTGATGACTATGTTTCAAAACCCTATGACAACAACGAACTTAAAGCCAGAGTTGAGGTTGGAAAACGTATGGTCGAGCTTCAAAGTCAGATGCTCGAACAGACAAAGCTCGAGGGAGTTCTTGAAATGGCAGGGGCTGTCTGCCATGAACTAAGCCAGCCGTTACAGGCTGTCAGCGGATATTCAGAAATTCTTTTGATGGACCTTGAACCAAATGATCCAAACTATGAAAAGATCAAAAACATTAAAGCCGGCATCGATCGCATCGGTGAATTAACCAAAAGGATAATGAGGATAACCAGTTATCAATCCAAGGCCTATCTGCAAGGTAAAATTGTTGATTTGGACCAGGCCTCAAAGCATTGATCCTAAACCCGGGCAAGGACTATGGTGATATTGTCCGTTCCACCGGCTGCAAGGGCGGCACTCATCAGGGCCTCTATTTTTTCTTCAAGGGTTGTATCCCCCGTCAGCAGCGTGAGAATCTCATCAAGCCCCACCATCTTGTACATGCCGTCTGTAGCCAGAATCAAAAGGTCGTTCTTCTTTACTCTGAGGCTGCCGGTTTCAGGATCGCA
>JAVEQI010000040.1:0-20113 GCA_034007745.1 Desulfobacterium sp. | reverse complement strand
ACCCCCTCTTTTATTCCCTGCTTGACAAGCTCCCTGTCCCGCACCACGACCCCTGCCACATAGTCAAACCCAAGCTCAAAAAGGGCCGGAGTCACCGGGGTGCTGGGTCCTATTATGAGCTTCACTGCCGAAGGTTGACAGGAGGCGAGAATGCCTGCAAGGCTTCCATTGGCAAGGGTGGTTGCCGTAATAGCAACGATATCGGCGGAGGGCAGGTGTCTGGGGATCAGATTTGACTCAAGATCGCCGGGTTGGGGGCTTTTTTCAAACACCATCAGCTCCTTGAACTTTCCCTTCATACGCTGGACAAAGGGAAAATGACCAATCACTGCAACCCGTTTATTACCCCCAAGCTCAAGAATCAGATCCCCGGCATTGACATCGACCACATCTTCGGGCAGGGGATCTGGCAGCATAGAATTTACGGCGGCAAGGCCAAGGGAACTTTTTATCGGATCATCGTCATGGAGGAGCTCTGCAAGAGCTTTCACAGAATGACTGCTGATGGTCGGAAGCTCCCCATGGGCTACAGGATGCCTACCGCAGGCCCATGTGGCAAGACCCATGGTTAAACTCTCCACCGAAACAATGTGGGCTCCATAGGTGAGACACTCAACCTCCCGGTCCGGGGAAGTTTCGATCTGGTCTAAAATATGGTCAAGTATGCCGGCCTGGGTCATCTGGGCCTTATCTTTATTGGACTGATTCATTATCTTTCTCCATTTTCAAATATTTACACAAATTCATCTGCTGTCCCCAGGGGCTTTAACCTGGTGGGTCAACCTGGCGTGACTCGGCCCGTCCTTACATGGGGATTCCAGGTGATGGCAACAAAGCAGGCCAGGGAAATTATCATAAAACCATACATGACAAAGAAAAAGGTTGTAAATCCGTTTCTGGTGATGGTCAGGTTGACGCCGATCCTTTCCCCTTCCCCGTTGTCCTGCAAAATGAACTTTGTCAGTGTTACCCTTAAATTACCGGAACCCATGGGTTCAAGCATCTTGATGGGGCCTCTGATGGTAGGCTTATCATCTTCAACCAGAACAAGGTCGGCAAAATTGGCCCTTCTGTCAAACATCTTTCTTGTCATCATTTCCCTGCTTTTTTTGGGCCCGAGCCTTAAAAACTCGCCATCACCGTTAAAGGTGATGCTGTTAAGTGTTACCGAAAGCTTGCCAGCCTGGTAAATATCACCGGGGAACATGGTTATATTGGTCTTTTTTTCTCCCGCAACAAGGGCTATCCCGTGACAGAAAAGCACCATGAGGAAAAAAATATGAATCATGAAAAATGACCAACGCCTCAGGGTTTTAACCTTTAGAGCCGTTACAAGTTGGAGCACAAGACTGCACACAAGGGTGTTGCAGAAAAGAAGCCCGGATAAAAGGCAGAGGGAGAGAAGCCAGACTGGTAATATCCAATTGATTTTCCAGGCGGTCATGAACCAGTTTTGAATGAGTGTATCGTTCATGAGCTCTATCCCCTGTTTTAGATCTGGAAACAGGGTAAAGACCGTCCCAAGCCACAGCAGCAAAACAATCGACAGGAGCAGAACAAAGGTCAGCCCCAGGGATGAAAAAAACCGAATCATAAGGCCTCCTAATGCTGAAAAAGCATGAAAAATATATAAATTCCAGGGCAGATTCCGAACAGGGCCTTTGCCCTTGGCAACCCGCCCATGGAAATAGGAAGGTGACTTGCAATCATGGCCAGAAGAAAAATAATCGCCGCCTTTAAAAACCCCCTGCTCCACTGCCAGGTCTCTCCAAGCCAATTAAGGCACCATAGGGAACCCGACCATTCACTCATAA
Source organism: Desulfobacterium sp. (assembly GCA_034007745.1). Lineage (GTDB taxonomy): Bacteria > Desulfobacterota > Desulfobacteria > Desulfobacterales > Desulfobacteraceae > Desulforapulum. The sequence goes on along the minus strand of JAVEQI010000040.1, from coordinate 18,299 downwards.
GATAGACGACAATGCCTGCCAGAAGAAAATTTCGTCCCTGGTGAATGAGCCTATCACTGGTAGCCCGGCCTGATGTTTTTTTTGCATCTTTGGCCTCACAGAACCATACACCGACAATGAACAGGATGGCCGCCCAGATTAAAACACCTGCGGCATTAAGGCGCAAATTAAAAAACAGGTTGACCCAGAGATTGTCGTACATGAAAAAATCGGCATTAAATGCCATTGGCCGTGTGGCCTGAACAGCAAGCAGCAGACATATCACCCCATGGGTGACAAGGGTAAGGCGCTGTTTGCAGACGGCTTCAACCCTGGGCAAGGTAAAATTAGCTAAAAGGGTCAAAACAAATGAAACATACATAACAGACTCAAGAGCTCCGAACAGGGGAAGCCGTTGCTCAGAAAACATCAGCCATGTCACCCCTGCCCCGCAGGCAGCAGAGCCCAAAAACCCAACAAATTTACCCCATCGAGCCTGCTTGAGCAGCCCCAGAACAAGGGCAGTCAGGAAAAAGACCACCATTGCAGAGTATACTATAAAAGGAATTTGAACTTTCATACCCGCTCCTTGGCAAACATTTTTTTTAGCCGTTCAAGGGCATCCTCATCATCCACATGGACAATCTCGACCCTGTCAAGATTCCAGCGTAGGCAGACATCCCGGACAAGATTCTCCCGGACCACCCACACATGAACGGCCCTGGAATTAGAAACAAGCGACGACATAAAAGGACCCCACCCCTTGCCCATGAGTTCAAGTTTGCCCACCTCATCCACCATGACCATGACGGCATTGGCGGTAATTTCTCCATCAAGGGCTTTTCTCCCGGCAGTCATGCCCTCTTCAAAAAATTCAAACGGCATTATAGCCCTAGCTTCGACCCTGTCCACCCGCCTTGCAAGGGGGGTTATAACCCCGGTTGCAAGATCCGTCAGATCAAAGCCCTGGCGCCGGCCGTTTTTCCAGAGCCCCGTTGCAAGGATGCCTGCCATGGGAATGCCTTCGGCCTTTAAAAAGGCAGTCAGAGCTGCCGCCAGGGTTGATTTACCCGTCTGAACCCCTCCTGTGATGATAACGTGCATCTCTTCTCCTGTTTATTTTAGAGAACTTCCAAAGAACCTGATCCCATGGAGCCTTCATTCTTTGTTTGAATCCCCAGTGATAGCTGTCATTGCAGACTCGGGCAAAAAAAAACGGACGGGATTAAAGCTTGATACTGCCACGGTTCTGGTATCGTACAAAAGGTCAAGGTTAGCCATGGTCATTGTCTGTTCGAGCCCTCCCTGGGCAATGAGCCGGCCGTGTTTCAGCATGATGATCCTGTCGGCAAAGAGCATGGCCATGTTCGGGTCGTGCATGGATGCAACAACGCTTATCTGGCGAGTCTTACAGAGCTCTTTTATCTTTGACAGGAGGTGATACTGGTTGTGAAAATCAAGGTGGTTGGTGGGCTCATCCAGAAGCATCACCCTGCCCGCCTGGACAAGGGCCATGGCGAGGATTACGATCTGGCGTTCACCTCCGGAAATCCGATTGAAGTTAGACCCGGCAAGATGTTCAAACCCTAAAAGCCTGAGGGCTTCCAAGGCGAGCTTGCGCTCCTTTTCACCGGGTATCTGGGTCATCCCAAGGAATGGAGCCCTTCCCATGATAACCACATCGATCACCCTGAAGGGAAAGATATCCATGTGCTCCTGGGGCACAAAACTGATGTTCCGGGCAATTTCCCCCTGGGAAAGCTCGGCAAGATTCCGCCCCATTACCTTGACTGTTCCGGTGGTTGGTTTCAAGATTTTGTTGAGGCAGTGGAGAAGGGTCGTCTTGCCCGATCCATTCTTTCCAAGGAGGGCGTAAAAAAATCCTGGCTCGACCTTGAACGAAAGACCCTCAAGGATACTCCTTTGACCATACCTGAACCCGAGGGAACAGCATTCCAGGACTAAATCCATCCGCTCCCCCTGTTCCTGTAGAGAAGGAATCCAAAGATCGGAGCGCCGGTCAGAGCCGTGATAATTCCCACTGGAATTTCTGCGGTTGAGACAGACCTTGCCACATCGTCCGCCCCAAGCAGAAAAAGGGCACCCAAAAGGGCTGTTACTGGCAACATTCGCTCATGCTCTGGTCCCGCAATGGTTCTTGCCATGTGGGGAATGATCAACCCTATCCAGGCGATCTGACCGCAGGTGGCAACAGTCATGGCAACGATAAACGAGCTTGTGACAATAAAGAGAAATCGGAAAAGCCCAGGGTTCATGCCCAGGGATTTAGACTGAACATCCCCAAGGGAAAGAATATTTATCCTGAAGCGAAAGATCATGAACAGCACAACTCCCAGCAGCGTAACCGGGGCAAGGATGAAAATGTCATTCCAGGTCACTCGGGCAAGGCTGCCCATGATCCAGAATACAATGCTTGGAAGCTCATCAAAGGGATCGGAAAAATACTTAAGTACCATTAAAAGGGCGTTAAAAAAAGACATGACAACCATGCCGGAAAGGACAAGCACAATGATGGGCTTCACGGCAATAAGCCTTGCGATCGCAATGGCAAGGCCAACGGCAAAAAGCCCAAACCCAAAGGAAAGAACATGCACCAGGGAGAAATGATACCCTGGCAGCACAAGCCCAAGGGCCGCCCCGAATGTGCATCCTGCCGCCACTCCAAGAATGTCCGGCGACACAAGGGGGTTTCTGAACAATGCCTGGTAAACGGCCCCTGAAACGGAAAGCCCCATGCCCACAAGAACGGCCATGAGGCACCTGGGAAGACGAATCCACACCATTACAAGCTGCTTTGAGACAAGCTCCGGCGTAAGGGGAAGGCCAGTGAAAAAAGCCGTGACCATGGCCTTTACGTCACCGGGAGAGATTTCAAACCTTCCCACAAAAAGAGAGAAGAAGAACAGAACAAACAAGAGCACCCCAAGGGTTCGAAGGAGCATTATGAATCTTGACCTTGAACGATCCAAAGGGTTCACTGATCCTGCCCGTCAAGAACAAGGTCGTTGAGTCTGCCGCCCATGGCTGTCATGGATTGACCAAAGAGCTGAACGTGGAAACGGTCAACCTCGGCAATAAGATCAAGATCTAAGAACTGTTCAGGGTAGGCCCTTTTGGCAAGCCACAACGACCCGAGAACAGCCAGGGGCGAGGGGAAATCCCAGGGTGCGAGGTTAGACGGGGAGCGGTAAACCTCACCCCGGGCAACGGCTGTAACACGTCGTACCACAGGACTGTTCAAACCTTTCGAGACTGGATTGTGAAGGTGCTGGGAAACGACCATCAAATCTGGGTTCCACAGTAAAAGCTGCTCTGGAGAAATATCCTGGAAATAACCGTCAAGGTCATGGGCCACGTTAACGACCCCTGCCCTTGCAAAAATCTCATCCTGGAGCATGCTTCCTGTGGCCGTGCTGAAAAGCCCCCTTGAGGATGCAAAGTAGCCGCTCTTCTTCTCCTGTGAACCGAGCAGGGCAATCCGAGTTTCAACCGTTAAAAGCACTTCGTCCATAAGCCTTACAACCCTGTCCGCTCTTTCAGGTTCCCCTGCTGCCCCTGCAATCAGGTAAAGGCTTTTTTTAACGCTCTCAAAGCTTTCCGGCAAAACAATAATGCTTGCGATGCCCATTATTTCGAGTCTTTTTGCAAGGTCAAAGCCGTCTTTCTGGGCGTAGAGTATGACAAGGTCGGGTTTAAGGGAGGTCACGGTTTCAAAGTTGATCCCTGTGGATTTACTGCCCACCCCCGTGAGATCAATCGCCCCGGGCATAACGGCAAGGGTCAGGCGATCACGTTTAGAGCTCGTGTCTATTCCCACAAGTTTATCCTGGAGTCCCAGGGAAAACAGACACAGGGTGGTTGGTTTAAAGGTTGTCACAATTCGGTTTACCTGCCCTGTCAGGGTGACGGTGCGGCCCGCCATATCTTCAAATGTACGACTCTCACCCCCTGCGCTTAGGGGTAAAAGGGCCACAATTATAATTAATGCCAAGACCAGACTTTTTTTCAAATTATTTTCTCCCAAAGCCTGGACTAGCGGAACGATCCAGGTACCCGGCTGTGCAGGTTTTTTATAAAAAACAGCTGTTAGCATTTAGCTCTTAGCTTTTAGCTAACAGCCATCGTGTTTGATGCTTCGTTGTGTCCAAAAGAACATGGAGGGGTTATAAAAAAGGGAATGATGCTTGTCAACTATTAGTTATAATAGCCCAGGACACAGTCAGCTATGGTTATTTATGGTTGTTTACTTACCTCTTTAAAACAACATTATTATTATCTTGACAACAAGACATTCAAACAAGAATATACCAACTCAAAAGAAGGAAAGAAAAAGTTTATATCCAATTAATACTATTTTAAAAGGGCTTTTAGAAACGATCTATTAAATAAAGGAGAAGAAAAAATGAATTTAGGAAGGTACACCCTGGCAGCCATTTTTCTGGTGGCCATGGCAGCAGGCCCCAGTTTTGCTGCCCCCCAGGATTCGGAGGACACCTTTACCCTTGGAGACATCGTTGTCTCAGGAGAAAAGACAAGCGTGGCTGACATTGGTATTTCCCAGGTAATCACAGAATCAGATATCAAAGCGAACAACAGCACCACCCTTGCCGAGGCCCTTAAATTTGCACCGGGAATAACCGTGACCCGGGGCACCAAAAACGAGCCTGAAATCTCCATCCACGGCTTTAGTGCGAAAAAAACCCTGTTTTTGATTGACGGCATTCCCTACTATGAGACCTACAACGGCAAACTTAACCTTGACCAGATACCGGTTGGGATAATCAGCAAGATTGAGATCACCAAAAACGCCCCGTCCGTACTCTACGGGGCCAATGCCCAGATTGCTGTTGTCAATGTGGTGACCAAAAAAGGGACCCAGGAACCAAGCCTCAGCCTCCAGGGAGCAATAGGGGAACACGGTACCTATTCTGGGTCATTGTCCCACGGCAATCAGGTGGGAGCAGTCAACTACTGGCTGAGTTATCTCCACAAGGAGTCAGATGGCTGGAGGCTTTCCAGTGATTTTGAACCCAAAACAGCAACAGGGAAAGGGGGATTGGACGGAATTCATGAGGACGGAGGATTGAGGGAAAACTCCGATTATACTACGGATCGTCTCTGGGCAAGGGTGGGAATAACCCCCACACCAGACTCTGAATATTTTGCAAGCTTCCACATCATGGATTCGGAGATAGGTCATCCCCCCTCGATCTACGACTATAAAATCTTTACACGAAAAGGCGACGAGCCTGCTTTTTCAAGCTTTTCAAGATCCGAGACTTACAGGGACTGGGGGGTTGATCTTAGCGGCAAACAGGTCATTTCATCGGCCCTGACCCTCAGGGGCAAGCTCTTTTACCATAATCACGAAGATATCTATGTCTCCTATGACGGACCTGATTACGCAAATGCCCTGTCAAAGAGCGAATACAAGGACAACTTTCTGGGTGTTTCTCTTTTCACGGACTTTCAGTTTGTCGATATGCACAGGGGGCACCTGTCCCTGCACTACAAACGAGACACCCATGAGGACAGGGATGATGAATACCTGCCCTTTAACAAATATCAGGCAGATACCGGATCCATTGGAACCGAGCATGAATTTTTCACCGACTTCGGTCTTTCCCTCTATGCCGGTGCGGCCTATGACTGGTTTGAAGTCAGAGAGGCCGAGGATTATATTTTTGGGAACAAACCTGGCTATGAATTTCAGGGCCAGGAGGCAAAAGAGACACCTTCCACCATGGGTGAATTCAACCCCATGGCCGGATTTACCTGGGAAAAAGAGCAGCTTAAATTTTACGGTTCGGTTGCCAAAAAGACACGGTTTCCAACCCTTAGCAACCTCTATTCTTCCAGCAGCGGAAACCCCGACCTGGAAGCTGAACAGAGCATCAACTACACCCTTGGGGTGAGTAAGATGTTCGGACAACGAATCACCGCAGATCTGTCTGGCTTCCACCACGATATATCAGACTGGATTTCAAGGGACTACTCAGCTTATAGTAAAGGTACTAAAGGAGTATATATCAACGTAGAAGATATCTCCATGCTGGGATTTGAGACATCCATCAACGTTGAATTCTGCGACTATTTTTCCATGAATGCCAACTACACTTACAACAGGGCCAAAAACAAGAGCGACAACCGGGTAACTGACGACGTGGCAGGGGTTCCCGAAAACAAGTATGGATTGGGATGCGCATTGATCATACCAAAGGTATTGGTCAAGGTTGATTTACAGGCAATATTTGTGGACAACATCTATAAGGATCTTCCAACCGTTACTTACCCCGATACGACAGTCACTGAAAGCGACGATTATTTCATCGTCAACACCCGCATCTCCAAAAAATTCCGTGACAAGATGAGCCTCTATGTGGCATTGGACAACCTGTTTGACGAGGATTATGAACAGGAAGTAGGCTATCCCGGTGAGGGAAGGAATTTCATGGTGGGCTTCACACTTGACCTTTAAATAACTTTGCCGTGGGGGCGGACCCGTGTCTGTCCCCATTTTTAAAGCCACAAAAGAGGATTTAAAATGCTTTTCAACTCAAGGAGACGGGACTTTACCCCCGCAGGTTCATGGTTAATCAAGCTTTTGCTCCTACCGGTGGTGCTCCTTATCCTGGGATGCTCCCCAGCAAGGATCAACGCATTACCCGTCACAACCCTTGACCAAAAGGTAGAGCTGCCTGAACGAATCATCCTAAACCTTACCGAACAACCTTCCTCAAGCCAGGCAGTGAACTGGAGAACCCAGTCCATGGGTGAAAATCCCCGGGCTGAGATTGCAGCGGCCACAGGATCACCTGACTTTGTCACCAACGCCACAACCGTCACAGCCACAAGCGAAAGCGTAAAACTTGATGACGATCGTGTTGTTTTTTCCCATTCGGTTGTATTCAAAGGTCTGATACCGGCCACATGCTACGCCTACCGGGTAGGCGAGGGAGAACTCTGGAGCGAGTGGAATCAATTCACAACAGCCAGGGAGGGCCTTCAACCCTTTACCTTTATCTATTTTGGAGACCCCCAGAATCAGGTGAGGTCCATGTGCTCAAGAACCTTGAGGACGGCCTTCATGACTGCTCCTGAGGCCTCGTTCTGGCACTTTGTGGGGGATCTTGTGAACAACGGGGATAAGGACCAGGAATGGGGTGAGCTGTATGAGGCCCTTGGCTTTATTCCCCGGGTTACCCCCATGATCCTGCTGCCGGGCAACCACGAATACCCAAACCGCCGAACAATGATCAACCCTTCGGACTTTAAGATTTTCCCCCTGTGGAGGCCCCAGTTCACACTGCCGGAAAACGGTCCTCCAGGACTTGAAGAGACCGCCTATTTCCTGGACTTTCAGGGGGTGAGGTTCATCATGCTAAACGGAAATGAACTCCTTGAAGAGCAGGCAGAATGGCTGGAAAAAATTCTTGAACGAGACCCCCAGGCCTGGACCATTGCGGCCATCCACCAGCCCATCTACTCCACTGGCCGCAGGGGAAGAGACCAGCGCCGCCAGGAGTTGTTTGTGCCTGTTTTTGACCGCTTTTCTGTGGATCTCGTTCTCCAGGGCCACGAGCACAACTATGCCCGCACAAAACCCCTCTTCAACGGCCAGGAAGCTCACGGACAAAACCGGGGAACGGTCTATGTCACCTCGGTGAGCGGACCAAAAACCTATGCGGTCAACTCCCGCTACGACCGACTCATGAATACAACTGGAACCGGACTTCAGCTCTTCCACGTAATTCGGGTCGATCAAAACACCCTCACCTGTGAGGGATTTGACGCCGCAGGCAACCGCTACGACAGCTTTGAGCTAAAAAAATAGGAGGTGGTTTACAAACTGATTTTGATCCATTAGGATACCCCCTGTTTTTAAAACTTGGACAGAGTGACAATTGAAATTTTCATCTAATGCTGACCTGATTATTGATCTGACTGAAAAACTGATCTGACTTGACAAATCTAAAGCTGAGATTAAAACTGGGCATTATCCTCAGAACCATCCTGCTTGTGCTGATCGTCTTACTGAATACAGATACAGGTTATGCCGGGCTCTACAAAATACTCCGGGTCGTGGACGGCGACACCATCGACGTTGACTTTCATGGTCGTAAAGAACGGGTGAGATTACTCTGCGTCAACACACCTGAATCGGTTCATCCGGACACGTCCAAAAACACCCCATTAGGAACCACTGCATCTCTTTACACAAAAGAGGCTGCCCGTGAGGCAGGCTTCAAGCCCTGCCGAATCTGCAAATCCTGACCGAAACTATTTTCATCTGAACCCCCAAGAAAACAAAATGTTTTGATATTAATAAAGAATAACAAATAAAGATGTTGACAACAACAAAACTATATGGTTCGTTCATTTCCATGAACGATAACTTAAAATTTATTGGAAAAAACATTCGGTTTCTTCGGCGGTCCCGGAACCTGACCCTTTTGCAACTGGCATCTAAAATCGGAATCAGAGAAGGACCATTGGGCCGCATTGAAAGAGGGTTAAACCTTCCCTCAGCATCGGTCATATACAAACTCACCAAAGAACTTGGCATATCAGCCGATACCATTTTTTCTTCAAAAGCTCCTCAGACAAGCATCTTGGAACGGGACAACGCTTCTTTTGTCTCTGTTTCACCCCACCCATTGATCCCTCCCAAAAACTTATTAACCGCCTGCCAGGCCATAATGGCATCCTTCCATGCCCTGGAAGATATTTGCGGAGTTCAAAAATATGCTTATCTGCCCCTGTCCCAGGCTTTTGAGCCTAACTATGAAGGCATGGAGCAACTTGCAGACAGAATCCGCATTTATCTTGGTACCGGAAACGCCGTTGTTTTTGATTATTTTGAATTGTTTGAAAACCATGGTCTAAGGATCATCCTTTTCCCTTTTGCAAGAGCTGCAGCAAAACTTAGCTCGATCTCTTTTTACGAACCTGACTTTCACAACGCTTTTTTCTTCCTTAACTCCAGACGCAATCCCGAGAAACAACTTTTCTCCCTTTCACTAGAGCTGGGAAAAATCCTTATCCTTAATCAGATGCGAACCAGCAATGCCGCTCTTTTCCCGGTAACGACACCGGGTTTGCCTGACAACTCCCGGGATATCCGCCCCATCAACCCGGAACGAGCCGCAAAAAGGTTTGCAGCCACATTTCTTATGCCCGAAAAGACCATACGTTCAACGGTGGGTCAGTTGGGCATCAGCCCGGAGAACTGGTCCTGGGAACTCCTATTGAGAATCAAGCACAGGTTCGGCATCTCCACAGAGGCGTTCCTTTACCGCCTCAGGGAGCTGGAATTAATATCAGATTCCCTGACCCAGAGGTTTAAAGAGAAAATCAACACCTTTTATGTTCAGACAAACTACTCAGAACCCGGAGCATCAAGGAGATGCCTTACCCCCAACGGCAGGTTCTTTGATCTTCTGCTGACAGCGAAAGGCATTAAGTCAGCATGCCAGGAGGTGGATGGAATAAAGGAAATGGTCAAGGAAACAAAAATGATAAATATTTAAAAAAGGAAGATGATAACTTGTGGAGCAGCTAACCGATCTAAAAGCAATCCTGCATTCTAAAAGGGCAAACATTTATTACATAGAAAAATGTCGGGTAATGCAAAAAGGCGGACGTGTTGTTTACCTCACTGAAGAAAAAGTTGAAAAACAATACTGGAATATCCCCATTGCAAACACCACAGTCATTTTACTGGGGACCGGTACTTCCATTACCCAGGCAGCGGTCAGGATGCTCGCATCTGCCGGTGTGCTGATCGGTTTCAGCGGCGGCGGCGGAACTCCGCTTATAGCAGCAAACGAGGTGGAGTGGTTATCGCCCCAGAGTGAATACCGGCCAACAGAATATATCCAGGGGTGGATGTCCTTCTGGTTTGACCAGGACAAACGATTAAAAGTCGCAAAACGATTTCAGCAATTGAGGGTTCAATACCTGCAAAACATCTGGAACAATGACCGGGATCTGCACAACCACGGTTTTTATGCGGATGATGCAGATGCAGACCGGGCATTGTCAAACTTTCTGGCCAGAATTGAACAGAGTAAAAGTGTCGATGAGCTGCTTTTAACCGAAGCCCAGCTGACTAAGACTCTCTATAAAATTGCCGCAAATCTCACCAAACAGACGGGATTTGTCCGTGGTTTTGACAGGGAGGACGATGCCAATGCCTTTTTAAACCATGGGAACTATCTGGCCTATGGGCTTGCCGCCACAACACTTTGGGTCCTCGGCATTCCCCATGGCTTTGCGGTAATGCACGGTAAGACCAGACGGGGTGCTTTGGTCTTTGATGTTGCAGATCTGATTAAAGATACATTGATCCTGCCCTGGGCCTTTATCTGTGCAAAGGAACAGACTACAGAACAGGGTTTTCGCCAGCAATGCCTGCAAAACTTCACTCGACACAGGGCCATGGATTTTATGTTTAACACTGTCAAACAGATGAGCAAAGAAGGAGGCAAATTATGATGGTCACCTTTGTAGCCCAGTGTGAAAAAAAAGCATTGAACAAAACCCGCAGGGTGCTGGACGCATTTGCCAACCGTATTGGCAGCAGAACATGGCAAACCGTTATTACAAACCAGGGGTTAGAGGCCGTAAAAAAACTCCTCCGAAAATCGGCATCCAAAAACACAGCGGTTTCCTGTCATTGGATCAGAAGCCGCAGCCGAAGCGAATTGATCTGGATTGTGGGCAATCGCAGCAAATTTAATTCAGAGGGATATGTGCCGGTAAACCTAACACAAAAAAACATCTTAAATACCCAATGGGAGGATGACTGGCATTATCTTCCCCTGATAAAAAGCCTTACGGCCCTGGCCGGTCTTTTCCATGATTGGGGGAAGTCCTCAGCATTGTTCCAAACAAAGCTGGAAAATAAAAAAATCATTGCTGATCCAGTCAGACACGAATGGGTATCGGTTCTTTTTATAAACACCTATGTCAACAATGAAAAAACAGACAAAGAATGGCTGACAAGACTTGCAGAAGGACAGATCAGTGCTGAAACCCTGAAAAGTCAAAAGAATGAGCAAAGTCCGTTACAAGGAATGCCCCTGGCAGCCTCTCTGATTTCCTGGCTTGTACTCTCCCATCATCGACTGCCGCTGCACACCGGACCCTATAGGGGCAAACCGCTCAAAGATCACAACATTTTATTTCAAGCAATTACTCAGGAATGGGGTTATGAAAACAGGTTTGATGATTTTAGAGAAAATCTCAAGCTCTGTTTCGAATACCCGGAAGGATTGCCATGTGAATCGGAGAAATGGCTCCGGTATGCCAGACGTTCGGCAAAGAAACTGCTTGACTGCATGGGATTGCTGGATAAGGCATTGAACGACGGCAGCCTGCGGCTAATTCTCCACCACTGCCGCCTGGCCCTTATGCTTGGAGACTATCACCACTCCTCCTTGGACCATGACAAACAATGGAAGACCAATCTCAATCTTTATGCAAATACGTATAAAGAGACGGGCGGGTTAAAACAAAAGCTCGATGAACACCTCCTGGGAGTTGCCAAGCAGGCAATTCATAACGCTCATTTACTTCCAGCCTTTGAGGGCAAACATGCAGAACTGCAAAAGGTCTACGATGTTCGACGCCTTAAACAAAAAAGTCCCCTTGAATTTCATTGGCAGGACATTGCCGTGGCAAAGATAAAAGCATGGCGTAAAGAGCAAGGTAAAAATCTGGATTTATCTCATTTTGGTTTTTTTTCAGTGAACATGGCAAGTACCGGCAAAGGAAAAACCTTTGCCAATGCCAAGATCATGCGTGCCTTGTCAGTCGATGAAGAGAGCCTTCGCTACATACTGGCCCTGGGACTTCGAACCTTGACCCTGCAAACAGGAGATGAGTATCGCCATCGTATCGGCCTTAATGACGATGAACTGGCTGTTTTGATTGGTTCCGGTGCAGTCCTGGGCCTGCACAACAAAAACCAACAGCAACAGATGGAAGAAGAATCATACCTGACAGGTTCCGAATCGGAACAAAGCCTGCTTGACAACGAGCTTGTTTTTGACTCAGAAATCCCTGAAAAAGACCTGAAGACCGTATTGAAGGATAAAAAGCACCGGCAATTCCTCTATGCCCCGGTCCTGAGCTGCACAATTGACCACCTCATGGCAGCCACAGAGACAAAAAGAGGCGGGCGGTATATCCTCCCGTCGTTACGGCTTATGTCATCGGATCTGGTGATTGATGAAATCGATGATTTTAACGGTGATGATCTCATCGCCATCGGTCGCTTGATACATTTGGCTGGGATGCTTGGCAGAAAGGTTATGATCTCTTCCGCAACCATCCCGCCAGACCTGGCCGAAGGATATTTTAACGCTTACCAGGCCGGTTGGTCACTCTTTGCCCAAATGCGTGGGCGCAGCCAAGCCATTGGCTGCAGCTGGATTGATGAATTTGCAACCAGGGTTTGCACTGTTGACTGTACCCAAAAAGATAATGGCAAAAAAGATTACCAGCATCAACACAGTGCTTTCATTTCCAGGCGGATTAAAAATTTGCAAGACGAGACGCCCAAACGCAGGGCCAGCATCTGCCCCTGCGAACCTTTGGATAATGACGATGAGAAGATAAGCCGATCCTTTTTCTATGATACCATTCAAACGGCTGTTCTGGAAAAACATCACCATCATCATGGTATTGATCAAAAGACCGGCAAACGGGTAAGTTTTGGAGTGGTGCGTTTTGCAAACATCACACCCTGCCTGGAGTTTACCAGACATCTTCTTAACACCCAGTTGACTGATGATGTTGAAATCAGAACAATGGCCTACCACAGCCAGCAAATTCTCATTATGCGCAGTGAGCAGGAAAAACATTTAGATGGTGTATTAAAAAGATCGGCTGACGGTCAATCCTCCTTTGACAATGAAATCATCCGGCAACACCTTGATACGATTTCTGCAAAAAATGTTATTTTTATCCTGGTTGCAACCCCGGTTGAAGAGGTCGGCCGTGATCATGATTTTGACTGGGCGGTTATCGAACCTTCCTCCTTTCGCTCGTTTATTCAGCTGGCCGGAAGAATTTTACGCCACAGAAAGCTTGATGCGGAACTCAGCACTCCCAACATGGCCATCTTGCAGTACAACTTAAAGGGATTCCTGAAAAAGTCTAATGAAGTTTTTTGTCGTCCCGGATACGAATCTGAGCACAACCCCCTGGACACCCACGATCTATTTAAACTGGTTGATGTTAAAGCCCTGAAACAAGCGGTGGATGCGGCCCCCCGCATTTCAAAAAGAAAGACGCTCAATCCCCGCACTGACCTTATTGACCTGGAGCACGAGGTAACCCATCAACTCTTGACTGACTATGAACGACAAGGGCCGGAATCCCTAGAAGGTTGGCTGACAGGTTGGTGGTGGTTGACGGCGATCCCCCAGGAGTTAGTGAGATTCAGAGCTGGATTCCCCCAGCGCCTAGTATATTTAGTACCGGAAGATAATGACACCTGGAAGTTTGTAGAAAAAGACAAGGATGGGAAACCTAAGGGGATCGAAGAGAATTACGGGATAAGATGGGCAAATGAATTGACAGAACCTGAGCGTCACAGGTTATGGCTGAGGCGTGACTATAAGTTTTTGCTTGAAAAACTGGAAAGACCGACCCTTAAAAACGCAGCACTAATCTATGGGGAGATAGGCTTACCGGTTTATGGGAAGGACCTTAACAATCTGAGTTTCAGTTACTCTCACCAGCTTGGCCTGGTGGCGACCTGAAATTCAGCGGTAGATTTAGTCTTATGGACCATAAAGAGGAGATGCCATGTTAGATCAAGCGATTCAAATCTTTTTAGATGAGCGAAAAGAACAGTGGCTCAAGGGTAAAATAAGCGGAACGACAACAGATGAGGAAAAGGAAGAATTTGAAAGGCAGGCTGCTGAAAAATTTTCCCTGCCAATATTGCTGCCAGATATGGCTAAACGAGCCGGTCAACTATCATTATCGTCCCATCCAGCTAAATACAGCCATCCAGGTGCAAAACCAACACCAGTTATTGCAGAGGCTGAGGGGGCAATTGACGGTTTTTTGCGTACCGGTAATGTCCATGTAGAATTGGATGTATTGGGAAACGCCGCAGCTTTGGATGTGTATAAATTTCTTTCCTTAAAAATGACGGATGGGAAGACAATACTCACCCACCTGAAAAATAAAAGTAGTTTTATTAAAGAGCAGTTTCAGATTCCCGCAGTTCCGTTTGATGAGCTCGAACAGGGTTTACTGGAAATAATAAAAGACAAAACCTCATCTATAAAAACCAGTGACAAGGTAAAACAGGTTTATTTCCCTGTTAATGGGGAAGGATACCATCTACTCTCCATCCTGACCCCATCAAATATCATTTATGAGCTCAAGAATCGTATCATGAACATGCATTTTTCCGATGATGCTAAAGAGATCAGAGCGGCAAAAAATGCAAACAAGCCCCATGAACGGAATCTGTCAGAAATTTATGGATTGAGCGTTATTGGTTATGGCGGTACAAAGCCACAAAACATCAGTGTGCTCAACTCGGAAAACGGCGGCAAAGCATACCTGCTTCTATCCATGCCTCCTTCACTGAAAACGCAAACAGTCCGACCGCCAAAAGTTAATTTTTTCAGCGATTCTCTGTGGCCAAAACTTTTTAAGGATGACTTCCAAAAATTTCACGATTTACTGACAAGCGATGCAAGAAATATCCATGTCCGCAAACGGATTAAGAGTGTTATAAAGAGTATCTTTTATCAGGTGGCGGATCGCCTGTGGATGATTCGTAAGCTTGAAAGTGGCTGGTCAGATCATGATACCTACCAGAGGTTGGCAGCATTTCAAAAGATCTGGCTTGATCAACAATATCAAGAGATGCGCAAACAGAATTTACAATGGTTTGAGTCGGTAAAACAAGGCCTGGCCCGTTGGTTTGTCAACACATATCCTGCCCTTTTGACCGGCAAAGCACTACCAATCGGTGATGAACATATAAGGCATATTAAAGCCATAATTGAGGATTGTGAGGAGGCATTACAATGAAAGACATATTGCTGATTCCAAAAATCAGAATACATAATGCCAATGCACTTTCAAGCCCTTACACCATTGGCTTTCCCGCCATGACTGCCTGGTTTGGAGGCGTGCATGCCCTTCAACGTCACCTGCAGCAGACAGAATTTAAAGGCGTCCTTTTTAAAAGAACGGCCGTAGTCTGTCATGATATAGACTTGCAGACCTACAGGGGCAGTGGTGACTATGTGCATTCAATCATTGGCACTGGAAACCCGCTGATACCCAAGACAAAAAAAGGAACACCACAAAATGCCGAACGGCCCTCTTTTATTGAAGAGGCGCGTTGTCATCTCACGGTCTCGTTGATAATCGAATGTGAAGGATTGGGAATCAATACCAATGATTTTACAAAGAGTGTGGACCAAATTATACGGGGCCGCATGAAGTTTGCCGGTGGTGATATTTTAAAAGCCTCACCTGGAGAAATTCCTGAAACCCATGACAGGGCCAGCCAACGGAAACTCCTAGGTCGATTGATGCCGGGTCATTGTCTGATCGAACGACGGGATTTGATGAGGCAGGCAATGGAAAAAGGTCAAGATGCCATTGATGCCATGCTTGAATACTTGAAAGTGACCCACCACTGTGAAATTGATGAACATGGAAATGTAACATGGAGCAGCAATCGAAAAGAAAAAGGATGGATTGTTCCTATTGCCACCGGGTTCCACGGGATTTCTGAATTAGGCAAGGCAGAAAACCAAAGAGATCCTGACACTCCCCATCGCTTTGCCGAATCCGTTGTAACCCTGGGGGAATTTGTCATGCCATTTCGCATTGATAAGCTTGAGGATATGCTTTGGCAATACAATACTGATCCGAAAAACAACCTGTACCTTTGCCAACAAAAACAACCTGTCATTGAACTTTAAGGAGAACAAATCATGGCCAAAAAAAAAGAGACTGCATCTGTTCTGGCATTTGAAAAAAAACTGGTTCCCTCAGATGGCTTTATGTACGGTACGATTTGGGAAAAACGAACCGACAACCAATTTGTAACCCCATTAAATCTACAGGAAAAATCCGTACGGGGAACCATTTCAAACAGGCTGAAAGGTGCGATAAAAAACGACCCATTAAAGCTCAATGCTGAAGTGGAAAAACCTAATTTGCAAAGGGTGGACAGCTGTGCCCTTGGAATGGATCAGGACACATTAAAACTCTCATTTACCCTGAAAGTTTTGAGCGGTGTACAACAGCCATCCGCCTGTAATAACCAGGCGTTTAATACCACCTACACCCAGGCGGTCAATGGGTATATTAAAGAAGAAAAATTTACAGAACTTGCTCGTCGTTACGCCATGAATATCGCCAACGCCCGTTTTTTATGGCGTAACAGAGTTGGTGCTGAAAACATCGAAGTACAGGTCAAGGTGTTAAATGAATCCTCGGAAAAGGCATGGACATTTGTATCTACGAATTTAAGCGTTAAAGATTTTACCGAAACCACTGACGACATAGAGGAGCTAGGTAAAGAAATAGCCAGCGCCCTTACAGGCGAGGTTGATTTCCTGTTGCTCGAAATTAACGCTTATGCCCGGATTGGTAAAGCACAGGATGTTTATCCCAGTGAAGAGTTGGTTTTGGATAAAGGTAGCAGTAAAAGCAAAAAAAGCAAAATATTGTACGACATTAAGGGAGTTGCAGGTATGCATTCCCAAAAAATCGGCAATGCCCTAAGAACGATCGATACCTGGTACCCTGTGGATGACGATAGTGAGCGATATCCAATTGCCATCGAACCCTATGGAGCCGTGACCAATCTTGGCAAAGCATTCAGAAATCCACAGGCCAAGGCAGATTTTTTCACCCTTTTTGATCGCTTTGCCCGTGGGGAAGAATTGGAAAACAAAAACGACAAACATTATGTGATGGGGGTACTTGTCCGGGGAGGTGTTTTTGGTGAAAGCGACAAATAAGGAAGCTAAGTATGAAATACTATATAGAGATCACTCTGATCCCGTCCATTGATATTCCCGTTTATTTTCTGTGGGAAAAAATCTACCAGCAGATACATTTGGCATTGGTTGAAGCTCAGGATAAAGAGGGCAAGGTAAAAATCGGTGTCTCTTTTCCCGAATATAATGCAGAGCAACATAAGTTAGGCCGCAAATTAAGGTTGTTCGCTTCCCTTGCCAATGACTTGAAAGATTTGACTATTGATAAGTGGTTATCTCGATTAATGGATTATGTTCACATAACCACTATTCGTGGTGTCCCGGAAGGTGCTCAAACTTACGGATTTTTCAAACGAATCCAAACAAAAAGCAGCAATGCCCGCCTTGCAAGGCGAAAGGCAAGACGAGAAAACATCACTGTCGAACAAGCACTGCTTAGTATGAATAATCATAAGGAGCAATTCAGCAACGTACCATATATCCAAATGAAAAGTCAGACCACAGGGCAGCGATACCGATTAATGATCGGTTATGAGGAGACAGAGAAAAAAAGCTCTATGAAAGACTTTAGCACATACGGTCTAAGCTCAAAAAGCTCTGTCCCTATATTTTAACCAATAAAAACAGATGGCTTAAGAAACACTTACAATTCAACCACTTAACACAAGTTATTTTTTGTATGGTAAAATATGAAAAACTTTGTTCTTGTTTTGGTTTATTAATGAGTTATGCTCATTAATCTCTTGTGTTAACTGCCGGATAGGCAGCTTAGAAAAAAATCGGATTGGACGAGTCCGCTTGGATGGTGTTAACTGCCGGATAGGCAGCTTAGAAATACATTCCAAGATCTCGGAAGAGGGGGTGTTTTGTTAACTGCCGGATAGGCAGCTTAGAAACCGTGCCAATTCCCTACCACTGGGTCAACTCCGTTAACTGCCGGATAGGCAGCTTAGAAAAAATATTCGCACCCTCTGTTGAAATCTCTACCCGTTAACTGCCGGATAGGCAGCTTAGAAAACCATAGCTGAGTCAATAGATGATTTTTCTGGTGTTAACTGCCGGATAGGCAGCTTAGAAAAGGCCGTGAAACCCAATGCTTTAGCTTTGGTTGTTAACTGCCGGATAGGCAGCTTAGAAAAAACGATGAAATCCTGGAATCTTTTGACTCGTGTTAACTGCCGGATAGGCAGCTTAGAAAAATTCCCCACCACAGGATCTATACCCCATCCAGTTAACTGCCGGATAGGCAGCTTAGAAAAAAAAAAAGGAAAAGATTTTGCGGGGCTTATTGTTAACTGCCGG
>JAVEQI010000011.1:0-83136 GCA_034007745.1 Desulfobacterium sp. | reverse complement strand
ACAATTGTTTCATTTGCTTTTTGAACATATCCCTGGGCAGCATCAATGTATCTCCGGTAGGCTTCAATAATCATTAGCTCCCTCTGAGCCTTTTTCTTTTCATCTTTGGAGGTGGAGTGTTTTAATCTCTAAAGCGGACCCAATGTCAAGACCGATTTTCCCTTTTTTTAAGCTACATTTAAAATTTAAATTCTCAGTTAAAACGCCTCATTTTTCGTGTGAGTTTCAACCTCCTTTGACCTTTTTTTCAAGAAGTCTTTAAATTTTTGTTCCTCCCTGGTAATATCCCCTTAGTGTGGGCATAGATTTAAGGTCTAACTATCCTTCGAAACAAGAAACAACGAACGGATTGAATATGTCCGGCACGACTGATAAAGAGATCTGTTTTTTAAAAAACCATAACAGGTGAGCTAATGGCAGAAACAATTTCGTTTCATAATATTCAAGCGTGGTTTCAAGACCTATATTTGTCGTCGCCATTAGCCTTTTATTATATTCTCTGTCTCACTTCTCTTTTTCTTTTCTTTTCTGTATGGTGCTTCATCCCTATCATCGTGCGTTGGATTCAGATTTATTGGAACATCATTAATATTTACGTTGTAGGGAAAAGGAATCCCACTTCAGTTGAATCTCTAAAAAGGGCTCAGAAAAAGATATTGTCAAGAACAGCATGGGCACGAAAAGACTTTAACACATTTCGCATGGCGTGGGAAGACGCACGTCTACCCGGAGAAGACCTGGCCGTTTGCCCCATAAGGCTGCGGGAATTTCTCACCCCAGAGTCTGTTGTCGATGGAGCCGTTAACCAACGCCTGGCAGAAGCACTTCCTGGAATTTTTGTGGGGCTGGGTATATTCGGCACATTTTTAGGACTTGTTTTAGGGTTAGAAGGACTCCACTTCGATGAACTGGCAAACCTAAGGGAAGGCATTGGACAACTGATATCTGGTCTATCTCTTGCTTTTTATACCTCCCTGTTCGGTATATTCTTTTCGATTATATTTTCGTTGCTCTATAGATGGCTGATACGCCGTCTGGAAAGGGCTGTTGATTCCCTGGACAACGTTCTGTCTGGCATTTTTCCCTATCATCCGGACGAGCATTTCATTCGAAAAAACTTCCAGACGCAAGAGGATATAAAACAATGCATACAGGCGATGGCTACTGACATAGCGACAAAATTTACGGATGCCATCGCACCTGCCATTGATGATGCTCTGACAAGAAACTTTCTTCCGGGAATGCTCGATTTACAGAACGAAATAAAGAAAAGTCTCGAAAAATCTGGGGAGCAGCAGGAGCTTTTGCTTAAAAAGATAGGGTCCGTTATCGTTAATCATTTCGAAAATTCACAAAAAAAACAGTCAGATGCCATGGAAGGAGTACTCGGTGCTTATGTAAAAAAGATGAATGAAACCTTCCAAACCCAATTCCAGGATATGGGGCGAATCATAGAAGAGACCACCCGGGTTCAGATGGAGATTCGAGACCAGATGGTTCAATTTGCGGATCGTCTACAGAAGCAGTTCAGCGTACAGAATGAGTTGATTGATAAAACCGGTGATGCGGCTCGAATTCTTAATGACAGTCTTCAAAGTCTCGAAGCCATTGCGCGAGAATTGAAATCCTCCGCAGGAAACATAACCAATGCCGCCACTTTGCTTGAGGCTTCTGCGAAGAAAGCTATGGAGGGACAAGACGTGCTCCGCGAAACTATGGATCGGCAGGTTGTTGCAATGACGCAGACAAGGACGGATCTTGAAGCAACCTGGGTGGCCATTACCGGGCATGCCAACGGCCTCATGGAGATGATGGGTGAATTGATCAGGGAATTGGCTGAAGGCGTGGGAGACCAGCTTACCAAGGCCCTAACTGTTTTTGACAGCAAAGTAGCGGAGGTGGTGGAAAGATTTAGCGGCACGCTTTTTGAGGCCAATGAAAGCATTGAGGAACTCCCGGAACTTCTTTCGAAATTAGGGCAGAGCATTGATCGGATTAATGAAAATGTTTCGAGCCAAAAAACAATACTTTTAGGCCTGGAAAACACAACAAAAAATCTGGTGGCCCCCAACATTGAAAAGGCGTTGACGGCTTCTCACAACCTTCAGTCCACTTGGTACTCATTGGATGATGCGCGACATGAGTTGCAATTATGGTTTGAAGATTCCGCAAAAAACCTTAATTCAGGGGCTGTTCAATTCAAAAACAGCTTGCTGACATCGGTTACCGATTTAAATGAATTGTCTCAAAGGATATCTTCAGACATGAAAACCAACTCTCATCTGCTGAGTGAATCCGGGCCGTTGCACAAGGCAATTGTCGACGTTGGTATCAAATTGTTACAATTTTACAGCGCTGGGGGAGAACAGGCAACAATCCCGGATGGTGAAACCCAACACAATAGCGAGTTACAACTCAAGCTCATTCATGAAAATCTCCAACTGTTGAGCCAAAGCAACAAGACTTTGCAACACACTCTATCCACAGACATACACCATTTGGCGGAACAGGCCGGAGAGATCTCAAGAGGTATGAACACGGATGTCCTTGAAACCTTGAAATCCATTAGTGAAGCCACCTCGGGGATGTCGGTAACCCTGAACAATATGAAAGGTCCAAACCTTGAAACGAAATCTAAAAATGGCTTTTTCAAAAAGATGATTGGGAAATGATCATATCCAAGAAATACAGTCAAAGGCCCTTGAAAAATCGTTCAGGAGCGAAGCCTGATGATTTTTGGGCCTCATACAGCGACCTCATGGCCGGTCTGTTGATGATTTTTGCCTTGACGACAGTAATTACTCTCTTGGACATCGGAAAAAGGCTGGTGGAACCTACCAAGGCGGTCCGGGAATGGGAAAAGGTCTTGGATGAGATTTGCCATGATCCTGAACTGACCAAAATGGAAAATGTAAAAATTGACTGTAATACCGGAGCGCTCATTATCAGTGATGAAAATCTTCGGTTCGGTTTTTCCAAAACCGAACTCGGCAGTGAAGCAGAGGACGTTTTACGGCAGGCAGTTCCTAAATACATGGCGATCATTCATCGATACCCTAAGTTCTTAACTCGAGTAGAATTTATTGAAATATCTGGGCATACCGACAGAGAGGACGCAGCAGGCGCCAATCCCTTGATTTCTAGGGAAAGGGCGGGGCAGGTACTTTCCTTTCTATTGAAAGATGCGTCCATGAAGCCGTATGGAGAATTTTTCAAGACAAAAACCATTACGGCAGGATACGCGGACACAAAATGCCCTCCAGATTGTTTGGAGGAAAAATGCGCTGCTGCCAGACGGGTGGAGATTGCCGTTCGATTAAATGACCGGGATGTGCTCAAGGATTTTCTTAGGATTCTCAAACAGGTGATTGGGGAAACATGAGAATTGAATGCCAATTGTCCCATTTGGAAGAAGCCCTCTCTGAAATTCGAAAAATGCATCCCTACAGGGGTGAAACTATTTCCCGAATAGGGAATACATTGATCGATGAAGTACGCAAACAATTGGAAGAAACCTCTTTTGATAATCTGAAGGACCTCGCGTACCGCTTTAGTATACGAGAAATTTTGGCCTGCGTTGAAATTATTGTTAGAGATCGTATAGAAAAAACGACCCAAAAAGCTGCTGAAATTATGATCCTTCGGCCCAGGAAAAAAGTTCTCTATCGCTTGTGGTTTAAATTGGTATCCCTGTACCCAAATAAACTCCTTGAAAAAACAATAAAGGAAATCATTTCTAAGAAAGGATTTCAGGGGCTAAATGAAATGCCTGATGTATCACCCTCTGTGACAACCTGGCTCATTTCCAAAAACCTGGATGAGGGAGTCTTTCGGGATTACCAGATGCGCAGTGACCAGAAAACCCTGGATATTTATTTAGAAGAAAACCATATCAGTCCCGATGATGGCTTACACCGTGCCGTTTGGCGCCTGCTCCTCAAAAATGGTTCGGCAAAATGTATTTCCATAGAGAAGACGGAAAGAATTATGGAGGTATTTGAGGACCCCATGAATGCTGCAGAATTACAGGACTTTGGTAAACATTATCTGAACGTGCTTGAGAGAAAGGCCAATTGGAAGACTCCAATTCTTGAATGGATAGAAAATAGATTCGACGTTCCGACACTTGACAGAGAAAATACAAGCCTTGAAACACCCTTTTGGCGTAAAGTTGATCCAGGTGCAAAAGAGGAATTTGCCCGATGGGTCATGGAGAAGCGGATTGAGAAATTCTTTGAGGGGGAAAGAGCTGATTTCTGGAAAAAGTTCCTTCGAGAGGGTAAAGTAATAAGGGTTCGAGAGATATTGCAGGAAGATGGGTTTATGATTGATTTTAATAAATTTGGCGTCATCGAATTCAAGCAAGTTGGAAACGCTGCCTACATTTATCCTAAGACGGAATTCAGTAACTTCTGGAACAGGGCTCAGCAATATTCTCACCCTGGGGCATTTAAAAACAAACATAAAACTATTCGCATCTCATCATTCCCATCATGGGATGGTAGAATCATTCACAATAGGTACTGGGAGGAAGATACCGTCCAAAAAATCCAGCAGCTTCTGAGAATCAAATGAAATTCTTAAAAGGACAAAAGAAAACACAACTGCAAAAGAGCTATTCTCCTGAAGGTATCCGCTTCAATTTAAAAGTGGATCAACCGCCTGCTTTTCCACTGAATAAAAATACCCCCGAAATTCTGTCAAAACTCCTTCCCGAAGGGGAACTTTGGGCCGCTTTGGACAACCTCTGGAGTGAAGATCTTGTCACAACTGAGAAGTCTGGGAGTTGGTTGATTCCCTGGAGCATTTACGAACGATTTGACAGTGAGGAAGATCAGGGAATCTTTGATTTGTTGCGTATTCCTTCCCCCAAGGAGCTTCCCCTGGAGACGTCCACGTCTTCCTATGTGGGCGATCCGGCGTTTCGCATAAGGGTGGAAGCCCGGCATCCGGAATACGGCCCGCTTCGAGATGGTGATCCTCCACGCTTTGGCCCTGTATTCTTCTTGGGGGCCGATGTCATTATTCCGCTCACAAAAATCCAACAAGAACTTTTTGACACCGCAGAAGGAAGAAATGTCCAATGGAACAACCTGGAAGATCGAATGGCCTACCTGGCAATGACAAGAGCTGCAGCTAAAAATGCAAGGGCGACCCTGGATGGATACTTGCAGAATGAGGAATATGAATTTGCTTCAAAGGCATCCATCGATTTTCGGGAGGACTCACCTGATGAGATAACACTTATTCCCCATATCAAAAGCATGGAAGCCTATGGTGTAAAAAACGGTGAGGACCTCCTCAGAGGCGTTCCGAGAAGGGTATTGACCAAAAATGATTCAACCTTAAAACGAAAACGCCTGGTGTTGGATAAAGATCTTCGCCAAAGGATGAGCCGGTTACCTAAAGACGGGAAAGTGACGGGGACAGATGTCCCCAGACTCGTTACCAATCCGGAACAGATACTGCCTGAAGGATTTGATCTTTCTCTTTTCAGCGAGAGGGTCAAGGGTATACAAACAAAGGTATACAACTCGAGGCCCTACATCCATGTAAAGCGTTCCCATGGCGGTTGGTTTGAGGGTATTCCCGGAATCGTACTTGATGACTGGTCCCCTGCTGAAGATGTGAATGGTGGGAAATACGATACTGAAAAAGGACCGAATGGCTCGCCAGAAATATCTCCAGATACCTACCGCGAACTACAGAGCCGGTCACGGGAAAACGAAGATGAGTATGTAAAACATGGTGATGCGTGGATTCGGATTGACCCTGATCAGGGGGAACGATTAGATCAGGCCCTTGGAAAATATGAAAAACAGACAGATGGCTCTTATAAAATCCCTGCCGGCAGCATACTTGAAATATATGAGAACCTGGAACTGTTGGAATTTGTCGATCCCACATCATCGACTTTTGATGATCTTCAACTGCCTGGTGATCTTCCGGAGATCGATACCCCTATAAATTTCAATGGAGAACTGTTCCCATTTCAGCTTAGCGGGTATCGGTGGCTCTCCCGATTGTCAAACCATCATATCGGGGGGCTCCTGGCGGATGAAATGGGTCTGGGCAAAACTGTTCAAACCATCGCCCACCTTTTGCGTATCAAAGAGACGGGTGAGGGTGGACCCCATCTTATCGTCATGCCAAAAACACTTTTAGAGAACTGGCGGCGGGAACTCAATGAATTTTCCCAAGGGAAGCTCGCCGTATGTATTTACGGTGGAGATCAACGGGTGATGAACCCCGATTACTTAAAAAACTTTGACGTGGTGTTAACCACCTACGACACCCTTCGTAGAGAACAGGCCAAACTGGGGACTATAGATTGGAACATGGTTGTTTGCGACGAGGCACAGTATGCTAAAAATCCGACCGCACAACGAACTAGCGCCGTAAAAGCCCTGAAATCTAAGCACAGGGTTGCACTCTCCGGAACACCCGTTGAAAACGGACTGATTGAATTCTGGTGCATCATGGATTTTGTTCAACCAGGGCTTTTGGGAAGCTGGTCAGATTTTCGAAAGAAATACGAACGGCCTATAGTGGAGGGAGAGGAAAAGAAAAGAGAGGAAACGATCAACACCCTTTTAGCGGAAATAAAAGGTTTTTACCTTCGGCGACTCAAATCAGATAATTTGAAGGACCTGCCATCAAAAAACTTTAATTTTCGAACAACATCTTTGAGTGATCATCAATTTCACATTTATCAGGAAATAGCCAGAACGGGGAAGGCTGGAGGAAAAGGGGCAGCCCTTGGGGCCATCCAGCGCTTGCTGATGCTCTGTGCGCATCCCTTGGCAGTACAAGCCCCATCTTCCGGCGGGCAAGATGTAAATAATACATCATGCCCTAAATTGGATGAGACACTGACAATACTATCTGATGTTAGAAATGCCGAGGAAAAAGTCATTGTATTCACTGATTTCAAAGCTATTCAGCGGATCCTTCAAGACGCCATCCGGAAGAAATTTGGTATTTGGGCTGACATTGTCAACGGAGAGGTTTCCGGAAATCGACAGACCATTATTGACATTTTTAGTGAAAAGGAAGGGTTCAACGTGCTGATCTTAGGGCATCAGGTTGGTGGTGTAGGGCTGAACATCACTGCGGCAAATCATGTCATCCATTACACCCGACCATGGAACCCCGCAAAGGAGAACCAGGCAACAGATCGTGTCCATCGAATCGGACAGACGAGACCTGTTACCATTTATTATCCCATCGTAAAAGACGAACGATTTGTCACCGTCGAAGAACGTTTAGATGAACTGATTCGATCCAAAGCAAACTTGGCCCGGGACGTCCTCAGGCCATCTTCCGAACTGAAGCTAAAGCCAGAAAACTTGCTTGATTGTCTTAATATAGATACAAGCAATGGTGGGGCGAAAGAAAGTGGAGACAATTAAGTAGTGTTTGACCTGTAGCAATATACACGAAGATTGTAAAGCAAGGAATCGTAAGTCATGGGGGTATGGTCCTGTTTACTCTGAAAATTGCCGATAGGCTTTACCCGGCACTCGGCCCCATGAAAGTCCCGATTTTTGTATAACTTGGCGTCATCCTGAACATGGGTGTGTCCGTCTGCCTGGGGCGCTACACCAACGGTATCATTATCGCAGGGGCTGTGCTGTTTATTGTTTCCGACGCCCTGATCGCCTATCCCATGCATTGCACATTCAAGTTTCTGGAGAATGCTTACCTATCATGCTGCCCAGGCCCTTCTGACCTGCGGCGCCCTGAAAATGAAACCGCAACGATAGGACCTTGACCGAGCCGTCCAATACACTGCCGTCCTTTTCTGGTCCGTGATGGTCTTACGCAGACAATGGCGGAGGACATCTGGTATGGGCATGTTGGGAAACACTGGTAAAATCGGTTTTAAAACCCTTTGGGATTATTGCCAGGAAGATCAGAAGGGACCTTTGGTAATGAGGGGGGGTAGGGCATTCGAAATCGTGGAGTCGGTTGTGGGGTATACAGGCGACCCCATAAACTCATAATACCGTTTCTGTTTACAGGGAAGGTTGTAATTGTTGGTCAGGCAGCCCGATCATATTAGGCCGGTTTTTTTGTTGGAGGTGTATTAGAAAAACAAAAATGTATTATATGTGTATTAAATTGGTGCCCCAAAAGAAAAGGCCTTTCAACGAAAATCGCTGAAAGGCCTTTAGAATATGGTGCCCAGGGACGGAATCGAACCGCCGACACGGGGATTTTCAGTCTCCTGCTCTACCGACTGAGCTACCTAGGCTAAGATAAATCAAGGCGTTTATATTTAATAATGCTCCCGGTGTCAAGGACTATTTTGGCCAAGGTCACCAAAAACATACTGAACAAGCGTGGCTGCGGCAAGGGAAGCGGTTTCTGCCCTGAGTATGCGCGGACCAAGGGAGCAGGAGATAAATCCCATTGCCTTTGCAGCATCTATCTCAGCGGTTGAAAATCCGCCTTCAGGTCCGATCAGCACAATGACTCTTTCTACCGGCTTCAAGGTCGATTCGTTCGAGGTTGCGAGGGGAGCCGTGGCATTTTCCCAGAATGCTATTTTTTTATCATATTCTTGGGAGGTTTCAAGCAGCTCTTCCAGCTGAACCGGCCTGCTTATGACGGGCAGCATGGTTCTGCCGCACTGCTTTAACGCCTCCTTTGCAATCTTGTCCCACCGTTCCATTCGTGAGGAGAGTCTTTTTGCGTCAGGTTTGGGAATCGATCGGCTTGAAAAAAATGGGTACCACTCGCAGATGCCAAGTTCCGTGAGGTGGCGTATGAGCATGTCCATTTTCTTGTCCTTGAGCATTCCCTGGGCGATTGTGACATGGAGCCATGATTCAGACCCCGGGGAAAGATTGTCAAGGATGACAAAGGTTGCCGCATCCTGGGTGATTGTTTTGATCTGGGCCCTGGCAATGGTTCCCCTGCCGTCCACAAGCTCTACGATATCTCCAGGACCGAGGCGCAGCACAGTTTTCAAATGCTTTGCCTCCTGTCCGGTAATGACGGGATTCTTGTCATTGATATTGCCAGTTTCTATGTAAAATCTTCGCATGGGTAGCTTATAGGGTAAAGTGTCTTCATTGGCAAGTAAATTTGGAGGGTTAAGTGGAGTTTTGACCTTTTTAACACGCACAAGGCTTGACACAAGGGTGGGCCTCTGATATTTTTTGCTCGGCTTTAGAACCTGAAGTTTTCAGGTGAAACGCTGATTTTAGAATCCTCCCTTTACGAGGGAAACAATGGGAATCTTTTTATGACAGAGACAATGAATCGGAATCATGACTTTTCAGATGAAGATCTACCGGATGTAGACCAGGCAGATGAAGATCAGGGGATCATTGAACTGACCGATATCCTTGATGAAAATGTGGCTGATGATGGTAATATGGATCATTCCCCTTCAACGATGATTCCTGAAAAGGGTATGGCCCGGGACGACAACAGCTTTTTATCCGATGATGCTGTAGAAGCGGCTCTTTTGCGGGTAGTAGAAAAAAAGTATGGCCGGCAGCTGGACACTCTTTTTGTCAAGGCCGTAGAAAGGGTTGTGGAAAGAGAGATTGCAGCGATCAAACAGAGTCTGCTCAAGGATCTTTAACCACGGATTTTTATCGTGAAACCATTGTGCTTCCTCCTTGCGTTTGGCATGATGCAGGATTGCCTTGTGTTTCAAAACTTGTTCAAAAAAGATATCCTGGGGACTGCAGATCCCCTTTTTTATTAATGCGATTTAGGAGTTAGTTTTATGAGTTCTGATTCTCTTGAAAAAGGATATAATCCTGCCGGGATCGAGAAAAAATGGTATGGAAAATGGGAAAAGCAGGGCTTTTTCAAGGCCCTTGATAAGAGTGAAAAAAAGCCCTACTCCATCGTCATTCCTCCCCCCAACGTTACAGGGGTCCTTCACATGGGACACGCCCTGAATATAACAGTTCAGGACATCATGTGCCGCTTCAGAAGACTCATGGGCGACAATGTCCTGTGGATGCCCGGAACCGACCATGCCGGAATCGCCACCCAGAATGTGGTTGAGCGTAATCTTGCCCAAAAGGGGATCACAAGGGACCAGCTTGGACGGGAGGCCTTTATCGATGAGGTGTGGAAATGGCGGGCTGATTCTGGTGGTGCCATCATTAACCAGCTCAAGCGGATCGGAGCCTCCTGCGATTGGGACCGGGAACGTTTCACCATGGACGAAGGTTTGTCCGAGGCCGTTCGCAAGGTGTTCGTAAGACTGTACAAGGAAGGACTCATCTACGAGGGAAACTATATCACCAACTGGTGTCCAAGATGCAAAACAGCCCTTGCCGATCTCGAGGTTGAATACGAGGAGCAGGACAGCTTTTTATACTATATCAGATATCCCTTTGGTGACGGAAAAGATGGCCTTGTAGTCGCCACCACCCGGCCTGAAACAATGTTCGGCGACACCGGCGTTGCGGTGAACCCTAATGACGATCGGTACAAGGATCTTACAGAACAGACGGTCATGCTTCCCCTGACCAACAGAAAGATACCCATTATTAGAGACGAGTATGTGGATACAAGCTTTGGTACCGGAGCCCTCAAGGTTACCCCGGCCCATGATCCCAACGATTTTAATCTTGGTAAGACCCACAATCTTGAAAGCATCAAGGTTATCGATGACGATGGCAGGATGACCGGAGAGGCTGGTTCCTTTGCCGGACTTGACCGATTTGCCTGCAGGAACGAAGCTGTAAAGGCCCTTGAGGCGCTCGGTCTCATCGTTAAAAAAGAACCGCTTAAAAACAGCGTGGGTCAGTGCTATCGATGCAGGACCGTTGTTGAACCTTCCCTGTCAAAGCAGTGGTTCGTAAAGGCAGGACCCCTTGCCAAGGAGGCTGCCGATGCTGTTCGCAAGGGTGAGACCAGAATCATTCCTGAAAACTGGTCAAAGACCTATTTTGAATGGTTGGACAACATAAGAGACTGGTGCATCTCCCGGCAGATATGGTGGGGCCACAGAATCCCGGTCTGGAAGTGCCGGGCCTGCGATGCTGTGATCGTTGAGGAAAATGATCCCGATTGCTGCACCCAATGCGGATCCGAGGAAATTGTCCAGGAGACGGACGTCCTTGATACCTGGTTCAGCAGTGCCCTGTGGCCTTTTTCCACCATGGGCTGGCCTGAACAAACCGATCTTTTAAAGACATTTTATCCCACCAACGCCCTTGTGACCGGGTTTGACATACTTTTCTTCTGGGTGGCGAGGATGATGATGATGGGTATCCACTTCATGGGCGAGGTGCCGTTCAAGGATGTTTATATCCACGCCCTTGTCAGGGACGAGCACGGCAAAAAGATGAGTAAGTCCAAGGGAAATGTCATCGACCCTCTCAAGGTGATTGATACCTATGGAGCCGATGCCTTCAGGTTTACCCTGGCGGCCTTTGCAGCCCAGGGCAGGGACGTGAAGATGAGCGAGGATCGGGTCGAAGGATACCGCCATTTTGTCAACAAGCTGTGGAACGCCTCCAGATTTGCCATGATGCACCTTGACGAACAATCTGGAACCACAAGGCTTGAGAATCTATCGCCCATGGAAGAGTGGATCATGGTGAGATCGGCTGAAACGGCCAGGGCGGTAAAGGATGGTATCGGGGAGTACCGGTTTAACGAGGCGGCAAGTGCCATCTATCAGTTTGTGTGGCACGAGTTCTGCGACTGGTTTCTTGAGGCTGAAAAACCAGCCCTTTATGAAAAAGAGGGGCTTTTGCGAAGGGATAAGGCAAGGGCCGTTCTTGCAAGGGTGTTAGAGGATATCCTCATCATGCTTCATCCCTTCATGCCCTTTGTCACCGAAGAGATCTGGCACATGCTTCCCACTGTGGAAAAAAGCGTTATGCAGGCAAGCTTTCCAACGGTCAGTAATTCTGCTGCAGGGAGCAGCGGCAAAGAAAACGATCAGGATGATGGGCAGGATATTCAGGCGGACATGGCCTTTGTTTTCGGCCTTGTTTCAGGAATTAGAAACATACGTGGAGAGATGAATATTCAGCCCTCCACCACTCTTCATGTGTTGATGCATACAGGTGATGACCGCGAGATGGCCCTGATCGGTAAAAATCGTTCCATGATAGAAAGTCTTTCCCGCCTTGAGAGCCTTGAGGTGTCGGAGCCTGTCACAACCAGGATCTCGTCTGCCACTGCCGTGGTGGGAACTACAACGGTTCATGTGCTGCTTGAGGGTGTCATTGATTTTGAAAAGGAAGAGCAGCGCTTGAAAAAGGAGATCGAAAAAATCACCAAAGAGCTTCTTTCCATATCGAAGCGGCTCAACAATGAGAGCTTCCTTGAAAAGGCCCCCGAGGATGTGATTCAGAAGGTGAACGATCAGCAGGTTGAACTCGAGGCAAAGAACGACAAGCTCAACAGCAATCTTAAACGGATTCAGGCCATGCGGCCTTAAAGATTCTGATATGGTTCAGCAGGTTTCTTCTCCAGGAAAAGGCAGGCAGGTTAATTGATCCCTGCCTGCCTTTTTTGACTCGTACATGGCCATATCTGCACGCTTGATAAAGGATTCAAGGGAATCTTTAATCGACAGCTGGGTTACCCCGAGGCTGATGGTCACCTTGACCGCTGTTTCTTTATCTGGGGTAAACTTGTGCTGTGATAGTATCCCCCTGATTCTTTCCCCCACAAGGCAGGCCTCTTCCACCTGGTGGGTTTCAGGTAAAATCACGGTGAACTCTTCGCCTCCATAGCGGTAGGCAGTGTCGTTGCTCCTGAGACATGAGGTGATTATTTTCCCCATGGCCATGAGTACCTTATCCCCTTCGAGATGGCCCCAGGTGTCGTTGAAGTTTTTGAACCGATCAATATCCAGGAGCAGGAGGGATAAGGGGTGACGGTATCGGGTGCATCGTTCGATTTCCATTTTGAGCTGGCTGAAAAAATGGCGGGAGTTGTAAAGACCTGTAAGTCCGTCTGTGATGGCTAACTCTTCGAGCCTGTTCATCAGCTTTGCGTGTTCTTTTTTCAGTTTCACTTCCCGCATCACCCTTTTGATGCGAAGATCAAGCTCTCCGAATCTGAAGGGTTTGAAAATAAAATCGCTGGCACCTGCGTTGACCGCCTCTTCATAGGAGTAGTCGGCGCTGTATCCTGTCATGACAATGACGGCCACCCCATAATTTTTCCGGACAAAACGGGTCAGCTCAAGACCATTCATCCCCTTCATCATGATATCTGTGAGAATGACATCGGGCGTAAAGTCGTTGAGAAGATCAAGGGCCTCTTCCGCACTGGATGCGGTTATCACGCTGGCTCCAGTCAGTTCAAGAAATTCCCGGGTGGAAGTTTTAACTGCTGTATCGTCATCAACTATAAGGATTGAGATGGGCATGGATTGATCCTGGGAATTAACGGTTTGGGTTAGGGGATTTCGTCCCGCTTGACACTTTAGGCATCAGCTGATAAAAATAATGATTGTACAATTTTAGAAAATTATCGAGCTCATTAAAGTATGTCAACTATTTGTTTGAGGTAAATTTGAATATAAAGCAGAAGAATATCCGTAATTTCAGCATCATTGCCCATATCGATCACGGCAAGTCAACCTTTTCCGATCGTTTGATCCAGGTGTCCGGCATCATTGCCGACCGGGACTTTCAGGATCAGATACTTGATTCCATGGACATAGAACGTGAAAGGGGAATTACCATCAAGAGTCACACTGTCTCTCTTCCCTACACGGGCAAGGATGGTGAGGAGTATCTTCTTAACCTCATTGACACGCCCGGCCACGTGGATTTTTCCTACGAGGTCTCAAGGGCTCTTGCCTCGTGTGAGGGGGCTTTTCTGCTTGTGGACGCAAGCCAGGGGGTAGAGGCCCAGACTCTTGCGAACATCTATCTTGCCATGGAGCATAATCTTGAGATCGTTCCGGTGATCAACAAGATAGACCTTCCTTCGGCTGAAATCGAGTGGGTCAAGGACCAAATCGATGAGGACCTTGGGCTTGACAGTGAAACGGCTCTTCTTGTGTCGGCAAAGACAGGCGTTGGTGTTCCAGGCGTATTTGAGGCGGCAGTCGCAAGGATTTCTCCTCCCAAGGGGGATCCCAAAGCTCCCCTGAAGGCCCTGGTTTTCGATTCCCATTACGACCCCTACCGGGGAATTATTGTCCATCTGAGACTTTTTGAAGGCACCATTTCACCGGGTGATAGAATCGCCTTTTTATCGTCGGATTCCATCTACAAGGTGGAAGAGGTCGGCATCTTTCAGATCAAGCGATGCCCGGTGGACATGATCAGCGCGGGGCAGGTGGGCTACATAATTGCAGGAATCAAGCAGATCAGCGATGTCAAGTGCGGAGACACCCTTACTCATTCTGAAAATCGCTGCAAGGTCGGTGTGAAGGGGTTCAGGGATCCCAATCCCGTTGTCTTTTCCTCCATGTATCCCGTGGCCTCCGATGAGTATCCAGAACTCACCGAGGCCCTCGAAAAATTAAAGCTCAACGACGCTTCCCTTGTGTATGAAAAAGACTCTTCGGCGGCCCTGGGGTTTGGCTATAGGTGTGGGTTCCTTGGCCTTCTCCACCTTGAGGTTGTCCAGGAACGCCTGGAAAGAGAGTATGACCTTTCTCTGATACTTACATCCCCGTCCGTTCGTTACGAAATCACCCGCACCGACGGTACCGTTGAAATCATCGATAATCCTTCTCACTATCCCGATCCGGCCGAGGTTGAAAACACAAGGGAACCCTTTATCAAGGCGTCGATTATCATTCCGGATCGATACATGGGGGCTGTGATGCAGGTCGCTATGGAGCACAGGGGGATAAGCACCAATTACCAGTACCTTACCAGCAACCGCATCGAGATGAAATTCACCCTGCCCCTTGCCGAGGTGGTTTATGAGTTCTACGATCGCCTGAAGAGTGTCACCCAGGGGTATGGCTCGTTTGATTATGAAATCGCAGGATACCAGGAGACAGATCTTGTAAAGTTGGATTTCCTTGTCAACGGTGAACGTGTGGACGCCCTGTCCCAGCTTGTCCACCGGGACAAGGCCGTTGACAGAGCTAGAAGTGCGTGTAAAAAACTGCGGGAAGAGATTCCAAGGCAGATGTTCAAGATCGCCATTCAGGGAGCAATTGGCGGTAAGGTTATCGCAAGGGAGACGGTTTCGGCCTATCGAAAGGATGTTACGGCTAAATGCTATGGCGGCGATATCTCGAGGAAGAGAAAGCTTCTTGAAAAGCAGAAAAAGGGGAAGAAACGTATGAAGATGGTTGGATCTGTTGAAATTCCCCAGTCTGCGTTTCTTTCCGTGCTTAAATCTGGAAAATAATGAAGAAATAGAGTTGTTGATCCAACCTTCTAAGGGTTATTTAGCAGGGCGATTCATGAATCGCCCTACATCCCACTAAACACTAATTACTAACAGCTGCCTAAACAGCTTCAGGCTTAACCACAGGATTAGATTTCAGATACTCAAGCCGGTTGAGCCCGTTTATGTAGGCAAGGGCGCTTGCCGTTATAATGTCGGGGTCTGATCCTTTGCCAAGGGAGACGATGCCGCCCTCTGAAAGCCTTACTGTGACCTCGCCCTGGGAGTCTGTACCCTCGGACAGGGCACTCACGGTAAAACGCAGCAGTTCTGACTTGGTGTCGGTCAGCCGGGATATTGTGTTGAACACAGAGTCAATAGGACCGTTTCCTTCGGTGGCTCCCTTTACCAGGCGGCCGTTGATGGTCAGATGAACGCTCGCATGGGGACAGACTGTGGTGCCGCTCGAAACGTGGAGATACTTCAGGCAGAACACCTCTGAGCCCCTTAAAACCCCCTCGTTTACAAGGGCATCAATATCCTCGTCAAGTATGCTTTTTTTCCTGTCTGCCAGGTGTTTGAATTTTTCAAATACAACGTCTAACTCTTCTTCGGAAAGGTTGTATCCCTTTTCTGAAATATGGGTGTAAAGGGCATGGCGGCCGGAATGCTTGCCAAGGACCAGGCTGTTTTTGTTGACCCCCACTGTTTCCGGCTTCATGATCTCGTAGGTCATTGGGTTTTTGAGCATGCCGTCCTGGTGGATGCCAGCCTCATGGGCAAAGGCATTGGCACCTACAATGGCCCGGTTGGGCTGAACCAGGATGCCGGTTATCATGCTCACAAGACGGCTTGTGGGGTAGATTCTGGTGGTGTCAATGGATGTCGTTTCGCTAAAAAAGTTCGGTCGGGTGCCAAGGGACATGACCACCTCTTCGAGGGAAGTATTGCCGGCCCGTTCGCCAATGCCGTTGACGGTCACCTCTGCCTGGCGGGCACCGGCCCTTATGGCTGCAAGGGTGTTGGCCGTGGCAAGTCCCAAATCGTTGTGGCAGTGAACGCTCAAAATCGCTCGGCCCATGTTGGGCGTATTTTTCATGATATAGGAGACAAGATTGGCAAATTCGTCGGGCACGGCATACCCCACGGTGTCGGGCAGGTTGACTGTTGTAGCCCCTGCATCTATGACCGCCTTAAACACCTTGCAGAGAAAATCAGGGTCGCTTCTGGAGCCGTCCTCGGCTGAAAATTCCACGTTAGGAGTAAGGGAGGCGGCATAGGTGACCGCCTCAACGGCGCTCTTTAAAACTTCGTCCCGGGACATTTTTAGTTTATACTCAAGATGAATGTCCGAGGTGGCAATAAAGGTGTGAATCCTCGGGAAGGCCGCATCCTTGATCGCCTCCCAGGCCAGGGAGATATCCTTTTCAGAGGCACGGCAAAGAGCTGCAACCTGGGATTTTTTAAGCTTTTTTGCAATGGCTTCAACGGCCGCAAAATCTCCCTTTGAGGCTGCCGGAAATCCTGCTTCGATGACATCCACACCTAGAAGTTCAAGCTGGGTTGCGATGCGAAGCTTTTCCGCTGCATTCATGCTTGCTCCGGGTGATTGTTCACCATCCCTTAAGGTGGTGTCGAAAATGAACACTTTGTTTTTTTGTTCCATGGCTTCCTCTTTTGTTGTTTTTATTTTTCCTTATCCAGGGAGAGCTTATACTGGAAACTGTCGGCCAGGGCCTGCCAGCTTGCCTCGATTATATCCTCGCTTACCCCCATGGTGCTGAATATGTTGTTGGCATCCCTTGACTCTATGAGGACCCTTACCTTGGAGTCGGTGGAACCGCTTCCCTCGATCACCCGGACCTTGAAATCGATGAGGTGCATGTCGCTGATGGACGGGTAAATTTTTGTCAGGGCCTTTCTAAGGGCGTTGTCAAGGGCGCTTACCGGACCGTCACCCTCGGCCGCCGTGATTTCATAGGTGTCTCCCACCCTTATTTTTATTGTCGCATGGGCATAGCAGGGAAAATCCCTGTTCTTTTCGATGGACACCCGGAAAGACTCAAGTTCAAAGTGGGGTTCATACTGTTCTGAGAGTTTCTCCATTATGATCTTGAGTGACCCTTCGGCCACGTCAAACTGATACCCGTCCTCTTCTAACTCTTTGATGCTTGAGATGATGCTCTGGCTTATTGTCTCATTTTCACCAAGGTCAAGTCCCATCTCCTTTGCCTTGAAAACGATGTTGCTCTTTCCCGATTGTTCAGACACAAGAACCCGTCGTTTGTTGCCCACAAGGGCGGGATTCATGTGCTCGTAGGCCCGGGATTGTTTCATCACGGCGCTCACATGAATCCCACCCTTGTGGGTGAATGCGCTCTTGCCCACAAAGGGTCTTGAATTCAAGGGGGTCATGTTGGCTGTTTCACTGACAAACCGCGAGAGGGGGAGCAGCTTTTTAAGATCTTCAGGTCCAACACAGTCAACGTTCATTTTAAGGGCAAGGATGGGAATGATCGAGGTGAGATCCGCATTGCCGCAGCGTTCTCCATAACCATTAATCGTGCCCTGGACCATACTGGCTCCGGCTCTGACAGCTGTTATGGAGTTGGCAACGGCCATGCCACAGTCATTGTGGGTGTGGATTCCGATCCTTATGGGAAAATTATAGGCCTTTTCCAGGGTCTTTACGACTTTTTGGATCATGGCTTCGATGTCATGGGGAAGGGTGCCGCCGTTGGTGTCGCAGAGCACCAATGTCGTGCATCCACCTTCCACCGCTGCCATCAAGGTGTCCAGGGCATAACCGGGATTTGCAATGAACCCGTCAAAAAAATGCTCTGCGTCGTAGATTACCTCCCGCCTATGCTCCACCAGGTACGAGATGCTCTCCTCGATCATGGCAAGGTTTTCTTCAAGGGTGTTGTTCATGATCTCGTTAACGTGGAGATCCCAGCTCTTTCCAAAGATGGTCACAACCGGAGCACCGCATGCAATGAGTGCCTTGAGATTCGGGTCTTCCTGGGGGGTTGTTTTTGCCCTTCTTGTGGACCCGAAGGCTGCGATCTTTGCAAGCTTTAATTTGACATCCCTGATGAGATGAAAAAAACGCATGGCACTGGGGTTGGATCCTGGCCAGCCGCCTTCGATGTAATGGATGCCCATGTCATCGAGTTTTCTGGCTATTTTAACCTTTTCTTCGGCGGAAAAGCAGATGTTTTCCCCCTGCATGCCGTCCCTCAAGGTTGTGTCGTAGAGTAGCACCTGTTTCATTTTTTTCTCCAATTGATCTGGGGTATCTCTCTGATATTTCGTTTTGTCCGCCAGGACATAGGGGTTTTACAAGAAGCTTGAAACAAGAGACAAGAAACAAAGTTCAGTCCTGATTCAAATTTCATGTTTCGTTGTGCTCGCCAGGACATAGGAATTATGTTCGTTTTGTGCTTTTTTCCCTTGAAAGGGCAATGCTTCCCGTTCTTGCAGTTTCGATGATACCCATGGGGGTCAGAAGATCCATGATGGCCATGAGTTTTTCTTCGTTGCCTGATATCTCAATTGTGTAGTAATCAAGAGCCACATCCACCACCCTGCACCTGAAAATGTCAACGATCCTGAGAATCTCTGCCCTGTGTTCGGGTTTTGCATGGACCTTGATCAGGGCAAGTTCGCGCTTTACATGTTTGGTCTGTGTCAGATCTACAACGGTTATGATGTTGATCAGCTTGTACAGCTGCTTGATAATCTGTTCGATAATGTGATCGTCCCCGCTTGTCTCCATGATGACCCGGGAGGCCGTTGACTCCATGGTCTGGGCAACGCTCAGGGTGTCTATGTTGTAGCCCCTGCCGCTGAAGAGTCCTGCTATTCTTGAGAGAACTCCGGGTTCGTTGTCAACAAGGATGGATAAAATATGTTTTTTAGTGGTCATGGTGATCAACCCTTATTTTCTGTTGTTATAAGAAACAGCTTTTAGCTGTTAGCCATTAGCTCTTAGCTAACAGCTAATCGCTATCGGCTATCGTGTTTCATCGTTCGTTGTGGTCATGAGCCATATCTTGCTCCGGCCGTTCCGGTTACACGAGCAGCATTTCCGTGAGGGATTTACCCGCCGGAACCATGGGGTAGACCATCTCTTCGCGTTCAACGATAAACTCCATTATCACCGTACCTTCTGTGGCAAGTCCCCTCTCCAGGGTGGCTTTTACCTCGGAGGGTTTTGAGGCTCTCATGCCCGTGGCACCATAGGCCTCGGCAAGCTTTACAAAATCCGGGGCACACTCCATGCAAGTTGATGAATACCGTTTTTCGTAAAAAAGATCCTGCCATTGACGAACCATTCCAAGATATCGGTTGTTGAGAATAACCACCTTTACCGGCAGTTTTGCCGCAAGGGAGGTGGTCAGCTCCTGGATGTTCATCTGGATGCTGCCGTCGCCTGCAATGTCGATTACAATCTTGTCAGGACAGGCGGCCTTTGCGCCTATGGCTGCGGGCAGCCCGAATCCCATCACTCCGAGTCCGCCAGACGTGATAAAGTGGTTGGGGTGGTCAAAATGATAGTACTGGGCTGTCCACATCTGGTTCTGGCCGACCTCGGTGGTGATGATGGCCTTGCCCCGGGTGAGGGTGTTCAAGGTCTCAATGACAAACTGGGGTTTGATGATCTCGTCGTTCTGTTCATACCTCAGGGGCGTGGTGGATTTCCATTTCTCGATGGTTTCAAGCCATTTGTTCCGTTGTTGAATTTCTTCCTGGGTCTGCTGGTCGGCCAGCATCTGGTTGAGCAGGGCCAGAGAGGTTTTGCAGTCTCCCACAATGGGGCAGTCCACACTTACATTCTTGTGGATGGAGGTTGGGTCAATGTCGATCTGCACAATTTTTGCCTTGGGCGCAAATTTTTCCAGGCGGCCCGTGACCCGGTCGTCAAACCTTACCCCCGCCGCAATCATGAGGTCGCATTCACCTATGCTCATGTTGGCCCTGTAGGTTCCGTGCATGCCGAGCATGCCGAGCCACAATGGGTCGGAGGCTGGAAAAGATCCAAGTCCCATGAGGGAGGCGGTCACCGGGATGTTAGCCATCCTTGCAAGGGCTGTGATCTCAGGGGATGCCTTGGAGAGGATCACCCCGCCGCCTGAAAAGATAACCGGCCGCTTGGAATTTTTTATCAGTTTCACCACCTTGGCAAGCTGTTTTCTATTGGGCAGATAGGTGGGTCTGTAGGACTTAATGTTAACCTCGGGCGGTTCTTTAAACTCAACGGTGCCAGCCATGACATCCTTGGGCAGATCCACAAGCACCGGGCCTGGTCTGCCTGACCGGGCAATGAAAAAGGCCTCCTTGATGATTCTGGCAAGGTCCTCGATTCGTTTGACAAGGTAGTTGTGCTTGGTGCAGGGCCGGGTGATCCCCACGATGTCAACCTCCTGAAAGGCGTCATTGCCGATGAGGGCCGAGTTCACCTGGCCTGTGAATACCACAATGGGAATGGAGTCCATGTAGGCAGATGCAATGCCCGTGACGGCGTTTGTGGCGCCGGGGCCAGAGGTTACAAGGGCCACGCCGATGTCGCCCTTTGCCCTTGCATAGGCGTCTGCTGCGTGGATGGCCCCCTGTTCATGGCGAACAAGGATGTGCCGTAAATCCGGGTTTCTGTCGAGTTCGTCATAGATATCGATGACAGCGCCCCCGGGATAACCGAATATGGTATCAACGCCTTCGGCTTTTATCATCTTGATCAGGATCTGTGCTCCTGTCAGTTTCATCTTAGTTCTCCTTATTTAAAAACAGCTCCGTTGCCGGCGCTTGTGACCTGTTTTGCGTATCGTGCCAGGTACCCTTTTTTTATCTTGGGTTCTGGTCGTTTCCAGGATTTCAGGCGACTGGTGATGGTCTCTTTGTCGATCATGAGTTCAATGCTTTTTGCCGGGATATCTATTTTGATCATGTCCCCCTCAGTCACTGCTGCAAGGGTGCCGCCCTCCATTGCTTCGGGGGA
This sequence comes from Desulfobacterium sp., assembly GCA_034007745.1. Lineage (GTDB taxonomy): Bacteria > Desulfobacterota > Desulfobacteria > Desulfobacterales > Desulfobacteraceae > Desulforapulum. Next base: position 61,838 of record JAVEQI010000011.1, on the reverse strand, counting down.
GAGATGCCCTATGGATGCTCCTTTGGTGCCGCCTGAAAAGCGTCCGTCCGTGATCAGAGCCACTTCGGCATCAAGGTTCATACCGGCAATGGCCGAGGTGGGGGTCAGCATCTCGCGCATTCCAGGGCCGCCTGCCGGTCCCTCATAGAGGATGACAATCACATCACCAGGGTTGATGGTGTTTGAAAGAATGGCCTCCGTTGCAGCCTCTTCTGAGTGGAAAACCCTTGCAGGCCCCTGGTGCTGGAGCATCTCAGGCTTTACGGCCGACTGTTTGACAACGCACCCTTCAGGGGCAATGTTGCCGAAAAGAACGGCAAGGCCGCCCTGGGCGTGGTAGGGGTTGTCCATGGGGCGTATGACATCCCTGTCGGTTACCTTTGCGTCTGCAAGGTTTTCTTTCACTGTCCGGCCGGTTACCGTTAGACATTCACCGTTTACAAGGCCTGCATCTAAAAGCTGACGCATCACGGCCGGGACTCCGCCCGCCCGGTTGAGGTCCACGAGGTGATCTTTTCCTCCGGGGCTCAACGAGCAGAGGTGGGGGGTTTTTTGGCTGATCTCGTTGATGAGATCAAGGTCGATCTCAACGCCTGCCTCGTGGGCAATAGCCTTAAGATGGAGAACCGTGTTGGTCGAACATCCAAGGGCCATGTCGACGGCCAGGGCGTTTCTGAATGCCATGGGGGTTAGTATATCTAAGGGTGTGATGTTTTGATGGTATAGTTCCATAACTGCCATGCCTGCCTGTTTGGCAAGGCGGATTCTTTCAGACATGGGGGCGGGGATCGTGCCGTTGCCGGCAAGGCCAAGGCCGATGGCCTCGGTCAGGCAGTTCATGGAGTTGGCCGTGAACATCCCGGCGCAGGACCCGCAGGTGGGACAGGCTGCATTTTCGATGGATGTGAGTTCAGATTCGGTCATGGTACCGTTGCTGACAGCTCCGACCGCCTCAAACACCGAGATGAGATCGATTTTTTCTGAGCCGCCCCCGGGGGCGACGCCCGGCAGCATGGGACCGCCGCTCATGACAATGGCGGGAATGTTGAGCCTTGCCGCGGCCATAATCATACCAGGAACGATCTTGTCACAGTTGGGAACCATTACAATGGCGTCAAAGGGGTGGGCCATTGCAGTTACCTCGATGGAGTCGGCAATGAGTTCCCGGCTTGCCAGCGAATAGTGCATGCCTGTGTGATTCATGGCAATGCCGTCGCACACCCCGATGGTGGAAAATTCCATGGGTGTGCCCCCCGCCATGGTGATGCCTGCCTTGACCGCCTTTACAATGGTGTCAAGGTGCATGTGTCCGGGGATGAGTTCGTTGGCTGAGTTGGCAATGCCCACAAGGGGGCGCTGTATCTCTTCATCGGTAAATCCCACGGCCTTCATGAGGCTTCGGTGGGGAGCCCGTGTAATTCCTTGTTTGGCTGTATCGCTTCTCATATTCCGTCTCCATTGATCGTTTGTTGTGGTCGAAATCCATACCTGTTTCCAGCCGTGACGCCCTAGGAAAATCGTCTTTTAAATGTCATAATCGGCTGATTCCCATTATTAGGCCATGCCGGTAAATTAAAAAAGCCGTTATCAGCTTGCGGGCTGATAACGGCTTTTAAAGATCTTATTTTAACTATGCCAGTGTCAGCCCTTCCTCTGGAAGGTGATAATAATCACTTCCACATTGACAGATAGTAGCAAGTTAACAATAAGGTTTTTTTTCATTTCAGCGGTTAAATCCTGTTCTGGTGAATCTTAATTCTTGTAAAGATCTGTTTCATTAAGTCATTGTCAGGCAACCCTGGCAAATTAAGCTGGTCAAAATTGACGATCTTGACTTTTAACGTTAGCAATCATGAATGTCAAGGATAAAATTATTAATCCAAATTGTTTGGCATCTGGTTGATGGTGGATGCCATGAAGCCTGCACCAAAACCGTTGTCGATATTGACCACAGCAACGTTGGACGAGCAGGAGTTGAGCATGCTTAAAAGGGCCGTCATGCCGCCAAAGCTCGTACCATAACCAACGCTTGTGGGGACGGCTATCACAGGAGCTCTCACCATGCCCGCCACAACGCTTGGGAGGGCTCCTTCCATTCCCGCCACCACGACCAGCACCGATGCCTCCTGGATCTGTTTTTTATGGGCAAAGAGTCGGTGAATGCCCGCCACACCAACGTCAAAGATGGAATTAACACTGTTACCCATGGCCCTTGCAGTTATCAGTGCCTCTTTTGCAACCGGAATGTCCGAAGTCCCGGCTGTTATCACGAGAATTTCACCTTTTGATCTGATTGCAGGTTCCCGGGTTTTTAAGAGGAGCATTCTTGCCTCTACGTCATATTCAGCCCGGGGAAATTTTACCAGGACAGGGTCTGCCTTTTCTCTGTCTATCCTTGTGACCAGGATGGTCTCTTCATTTTTTGCCATGGCCTGAATGATGCCGATGATCTGTTCCACCGTTTTGCCCTGTCCAAAGATCACCTCTGGAAATCCTTTTCTCAACGAGCGGTGGTGATCGATGTGGGCATAATCGATGTTTTCAAAGGCCATGTCCTTGAGGGCTGTCTGGGCTTGATCCGGGGACAGGGTTCCCCTTGCCACCTGGTCAAGGATTTTTTTTAGTCGTTGTTCATTCATTATCAGGCGCCACTGTCCTTGAGCCAGCCAAGTCCTTTGTATATCCAAAACCTACGTCGATTCCAATAATATCCATGAATTTTTCTCCTGTGGGGTCGGGACTGTCTGGGAATCACTCCCTGGGCTGTCCAATTATAATGTATAGCAGGTTGGCAAACCGCACCTACACAGTTCGATGGAATTATTATCACCATTGCCGATTAATCGTCAACTATTACTCGACGATCAAGTTTTTCAATTTTTAATCCCATGGTGCCATTCCGTCTCTATTTTAAATTGAAAATGAGAATTGCAGCTATGGTAGAAAAAAACTTGCAAATTAATTTCGTTAGTGTATGTTTCTATTCAAAGAAACACTTGTCGAGCAAGGGGGAGGCAATGAAGGTTGAAAAAGAGTTGTTAAAAACGATCGAATCCATTGCAAAAAAAAAGGACAACCTGGAGGAGCTTGATCTTTTTTTCCAGGAGATTTTCACCCCTGGTGAACTTGCAGACCTGTCGCTTCGCTGGAAACTTTTGACCGACCTTAATAAGGGGATGACCCAGCGCAGGATTGCTGAGAAATACAGCATAAGCCTCTGCAAGATAACACGTGGGTCAAAAATTTTGAAAAAAAAGAATTCGATTGTATTGAAAATTTTAAAAAACAACGGAGAAAAGAGTGAGAAATAAAAATAAACGGTCTTTATTGCTGGGCAATGAGGCCCTGGCAAGGGGGCTCTGCGAGAACGGCTGCCAGATGGCCACGGCCTATCCCGGAACCCCGGCATCCGAGATCCTTCCGGCAGTTGCCGCCCATAAACGTTCAGAGGGGCTTGAATCCCTCCATGTGCAGTGGGCCATAAATGAGAAGGTCGCCTTTGAAATTGCCTACACGGCAAGCATAGCAGGTCTCAGAAGTGCTGTGGCCATGAAGCAGGTTGGTCTTAACGTGGCTTCAGATCCGTTTATGAGCGGGGCCTATCTTGGTGTAAAGGGCGGATTCCTTGTGATCAGTGCGGATGACCCTGGCCCCCACTCTTCCCAGACCGAGCAGGACTCAAGACTCTATGCCATGTCTGCAAAGGTGCCGGTGCTTGACCCCGATTCACCGGAACAGGCACGGGAGATGGTTGGTATGGGGTTCAGGCTGTCCGAATCCTTTGAAATCCCGGTGATGGTGCGGCCAACCACAAGGGTTTGCCACGCCCGCCAGGATCTGGCCCTTAAAGAGATCTCCCCTGGAAAGGTCGAGGCAAACTTTGAAAAAAATCCAGGACGATGGGCCGCAACACCCAAGTTTAGGCTGCAGCTCCACAAGGAGCTTGAGGCAAAGCTTGGGGAGATCGCATCCTGGGCCGAAACCGCCCCGTTAAGACTCAACCCTGATTCCGGCAGCCCCGAAAGGGCAATTGTGGTTTCAGGCGTGAGCTGCGCCCATGCAAGGGATATCATGACTGATCTTGGTCTCACGGACAAGGTTGCCCTTTACCAGGTGCTTCAACCCTATCCTCTGCACACAGCATTTATGACCGATATCCTAGAGCGTCATACCGAGATCCTGGTATTAGAGGAGACAAGGGGTGTCATTGAGATGCAGCTTGCAAGAAGGGACAAGGTCAGGGGCAAGGAGAGCGGTCATGTCCCCCAGACAGGTGAACTGCTACCTGAAATTATTGAGACAATCATTGCAGATTTTGCAGGCGTCAATTCTTCAGCCTGCATGCTTGAACCCGTTCCCGGGCGACGGCCGACCCTCTGCCCAGGATGCCCCCACAGGGCAAGCTTCTTTGCCATTAAAAAAGCCGCACCCAGGGGCATTTACACAAGTGACATCGGCTGTTACACACTTGGCATGAACCTCATGGCAGTGGACACGGTCCTGTGCATGGGGGCCGCCATCAGCCAGGCCGCAGGTTTTGCCCACGCCTATTCCGATGAAAAACGCCCTCCCATTGTTGCCACCATAGGCGACTCCACTTTCTTCCATGCAGGGATTCCGCCGCTCATCGATGCAAAGGTTCAAAGGGCACCAATTGTGGTGGTGATCCTGGATAACCGAACCACGGCAATGACCGGTAATCAGCCAACCCCTGCAACCGGGGTTGATATTTTGGGCTGTGAGGTTAATTCCGTGGATATTGAAATGCTTGTAAGGGGCTGCGGTATCAACCATTGTCGAACGGTGGACCCCATGGATACCAAGGGCTTTATCAAGGAGCTTAAAGAGGCCATGCTCCTTTCAAAAATCGAAGGTCCCTGTGTAATGATTTCAAGATCTCCCTGTGTGTTGAATCTTTCTCGACAGGAACAGGCCGACCAATACAAAAAGATTCGTGTGACCGATGATTGCGACGGTTGCGGTTATTGTGTTTCACACTTTGAGTGTCCGGCACTTGTCCTAGACAGCGAGAACCAGCGGGTGGACATAGATGTCTCTCTTTGCACGGGGTGTGGTGTCTGCGTTTCGGTCTGCCCAAAGGGGTCAATAGTATGAACTATCAGATAGTGATAAGCGGTATAGGGGGGCAGGGCGTACTCTTTGTGACCAGAGTACTTGCCCAGGCCTGCATGGATGACAACAAAAGGGTGCTCACCTCCGAGACCCACGGCATGGCCCAGAGGGGAGGAACTGTGATCTCCCATTTAAAGGTCGGAACTTTTGCAAGTCCCCTGATCAGGCCTGGAAATGCAGATCTGCTGCTGGCATTGAAACAGGAGAATTACCCCCAGCACAGGGGGTTTCTGAAACCAGATGGTAAGGCTCTTGTGAATTGTCGGGACCTGGATTTGAATTTGAATGCCGAAAAATCTGAACTTACTAAACCAGATTATATTTCTATGGACGGGCAGAAGATGGCAGAGGCCGACAACAATCTTCGCTCGTTTAATCTCTACATGCTTGGCCGAGCCATTAGACTCGTGCCTGTGTGTTCCCTTGAAAAGGTTAAGGCCAGGATTGAAAAGATATTCTCGTCAAAGGGCGAGGTAGTAATAGAAAAGGCCTTGCTGGCCGTTGAAACAGGATACTATTATATCAGGAAGGAGGGGTGATGGGTTTTATTCCCCAGGGTTTGACAAGAGAAGAGATCGAAAAGATTCAGCTGAAAGGGCTCAAATGGACAGTCAACCACGGAGTGACAAATTCAAGCCTCTACAGGAAAAAATTTGAAGCTGCCGGAATTTCACCGGGGGATGTTCAAACCTTAAAGGACCTTGAATCGCTTCCCTTTCTGGACAAAAACGATCTTCAGTCCGACTACCCTCTGCCGTTAAAATCTGTGCCGGATGAAGACGTGGTGAGAATCCACGCTTCCTCTGGAACAACGGGTAAGCGTAAGGTAATGTGTTACACAAACAATGATCTCAATACCTGGGCCGATATGTTTGCCCGGTGTTATGAGCTTAGCGGTATGACAAAAAGAGACAGGGTTCACATTGCAACTGGGTACGGGCTCTGGACGGCCGGGGCCGGTTTTCAACAGGCATGTGAACGCTTTGGAGCCATGGCAGTTCCCATGGGACCGGTCAATACCGACATGCACGTGGAGATGATGGTTGACATGCAGAGCACCGTGCTCTGTTCCACCGCATCCATGGCCCTTCTCATGGCCGAAGAGGTGAGGAAAAGAGGTCTGAGATCCAAAATCAACCTTCAGCGGATCATTCTAGGAGCCGAGCGCCACAGCAGCGCCATGCGGGCCCATATTGGTGATCTTCTCAACGTTAAAGAGATCTACGATATTTACGGCCTGACTGAACTTTACGGTCCTGGTACCGGCCTTGACTGCAAGGCCCACCAGGGCATGCATTACTGGAACGATCTTTTCATCTACGAGATCATTGATCCCGAAACCCTGAAACCGGTACCAGAGGGTGAAACAGGCGAGCTTGTGATTACCTCCCTTCAAAAGGAGGCAAGCCCTTTGATCCGGTACCGCACCCACGACATCACAAGGTTTATCCCGGGTGAGTGCTCCTGCGGACTCAGCTTTCCCCGTCACGACAGAATTCAGGGCCGGAGCGATGACATGTTCACCTACCGGGCCGTTAATATCTATCCCCGTCAGATCGAGCTGATCCTTGACCCCATTCCTGAGGTTGGCAGTGAATATCAGGTGATTCTCGATCACCAGCCCGACGGCCGGGACATGATGACTATCCTTGTCGAACGTTCGGAGTCCGCATCCCCAGGTGATGACAAGGCCCTAATCTCTATGATCTCGGACAGAATGAGGCGAAAGCTCCTTGTCCGGGCAGATGTCGTCATAACCGATAACAACTCCCTTCCAAGGACCCAGAAAAAATGTCAGCGGGTTTTTGATAAGAGAAATGGTCTTGGTGGGTAGTGGGTAATGGGTAGGTGGTGGTGTATGGCAGGAAAAAATAAAGGGTAAAAATAAGGAAAAACGATGAAAAGATTTTTCAGCTCATGTATGGGGCCTGGTATCAGATTTGGGGCCATTGCATTCCTGGCTCTTTTGATGGGTGGCTTTGTCCTGGTGACAAAGGTTTCGGCAAAAACCATCTCCCTCAATTATGCTAATTTTCCCCCGGCCCCCACCTTTCCCTGTGTTCAGATGGAACAGTGGAAAGCAGAAGTTGAAAAAAAGACAAATGGAGCCGTAAGGATCAACACCTTTCCTGGGGGAACTCTTGTGGACGCAAAGGAGATGATGGACGGTGTGATTGCAGGCCAGGCCGATATCGGGTGTCTCTGCATGGCCTACCAGCCCGGGCGCTTTACCTTGACAAATGCCGTGAGCCTTCCCCTTGGTATTCCAAATTCAAAGGTGGGAAGTCTTGTGCTGACGGATATCTTTAACGAATTCAAACCAAAGGCCTTTGACCGGGTCAAGGTACTGGCCCTTTTTACCTCGGCTCCTGCCAGCATCATGTCAAGAAAACGGGTGGCAGCACTTGAAGATATTGCAGGTATGGATTTAAGGGCCTCGGGCGGGGCTGCCGAGATTCTTAAGGCTTGGGGTGCCAATCAGATCGGCATGCCCATGTCGGCAACTCCCGAGGCCCTTCAAAAGGGTGTTGTCCAGGGACTTTTTTCTTCGCTTGAGGTGATGAAGGACCTTAAATTTGCCGAGGAGTGCCCCTATGTCACACTGACCAATACGGTGGTCTATCCCTTTGCTGTGGTTATGAACCTTAATCGCTGGAAGGCCCTTCCTCCAGAGGTTAAAGCCGTTATGGACGCTCTTTCAAGGCCCCAGGCCTTGTGGACGGGGACCTACATGGACAACCACGTAAGCGAGGCCGTTGAATGGTCGAAAAAGACCCACGGAGTCGAAGTTGTAGAGCTTGACGATTCAACCTCTGCCGTCTGGAATAATGCCCTTTCACCGATAACTCAGCGCTGGATCACAGTGGCGACAGGTCAAGGATTTGACGGTAAGGCTATTGTGGACACAATCCTGCGCCTTGTTGACCTCCATACGAAGGGTGAGTGATGAAAAGACTGCTGGATTGCCTTACCCTGGTTCAGACCTTGATCGCCGGAAATTTTCTAGTGTTGATGGTATTTGTCACATCGGCAAACATCATCGGCCGCCAGGCAGGCATTCCCATCAGCGGGACCTTTGAGGCAATGGGATTCCTCGGGGCTGTCGTGTTCGGGCTGAGTCTCTCGTTGTCCCATTCAAAAAAAGAGCATCTATACGTGAGCATTCTTTTTGACAAGTTTCCCAAAAAGGTGCGGAGGGCTGCAAGGTTTGTGAGTAACCTTGGAGGCATTGTTCTTTTCTCTTCGATTGGGGTCCAGCTTGTCAAAACCGGGATTAATCTTCAAAGGGTCAATGAGGTGTCGGAAACCTTGAGGGTACCCTACTACCCGGTTGTGTTTATTCTGGCCTTTGGGGTGGCTGTTCTTGTGCTGCTGCTTGTGTATGAATTATTTACCCCCACTGGAAAAGTTTCGTGAGCCTTACCCTGGTTGGAATCTTTGGAATTGCCGCCCTTTTAGGAGTTCTCTTTTTTCTTGGAATGCCAGTGGGGTTTTCCATGGCAATGGTGGGATTCTTAGGATTTTCCCAGGTAATCAACTTCAATGCCGGCATGAGCATGGCGGGGTCTGTGTTCTGGTCTGTTGCATCCCAGTATGGGCTGACCGTCATCCCGCTGTTCATCTTCATGGGTCAGATCGCCTTTTATTCCGGGGTAAACCAGCGGTTATACCGGGCAGCCCATTATTGGACCGGCCATATCAGGGGCGGTCTTGCCATGGCCACCATCATGGCGTGCAGCGCCTTTGCCGCCATCTGCGGTTCCAACACTGCAACGGCAGCAACCATGAGCACGGTTGCCCTGCCTGAGATGAGGAAATATGGTTACTCGACCATCCTCAGCACCGGCGCCATTGCCTGCGGTTCGACCCTTGGAGTGGTGATCCCGCCAAGCGTAGTGCTGATTATTCTGGGGCTTGCAACCGAGCAGTCCATTGCACGGCTCTTTTACGGAGGCATAGGGGCAGGCTTGATTTTGACCCTTTTTTTCATCCTCTCTGTCCGCTTTGTCTGCCGTTTTTTTCCTGCCTGGGGCCCGGTTGTGGAAAAAAAATCCCTCAGGGCTCGCATGGCATCTCTTTCCGGGGCAGGGGAAATGCTGCTGCTGTTCGGCCTTGTGATGGCGGGGCTATGGGTGGGTTTCTTCACCCCTTCAGAGGCTGGAGGTGCCGGAGCTTTTTTTGCCCTGGTGATTGCCGTTGCCGGCAAGACCCTCTCGTTTGCCAACTTTAAAAAGGCGGTGCTTGATACCCTGCGAATCTCGTGTATGGTAATCATGCTCATTGCAGGTGCCATGATCTTCGGCCGGTTTCTTGCGGTTACCCGCATACCCTTTGACCTTGCCGCCTGGGTTGCGGGCCTTGATTTTCCATCCTGGGCCGTGATGGCATGCATCTGTTTAATCTATATCCTGGGCGGGGCCATAATGGATGCCCTTGCCCTCTTGCTCATCACCATTCCCATTTTTTTCCCCCTCGCCGTTCAGATGGGGTATGACCCGGTGTGGTTTGCCGTGACCATCACAGTTGTAACAACCCTTGGGGCCGTTACTCCGCCGGTTGGCGCAACTACCTATGTGGTGACGGGCGTTGCAGGAGACATCCCGCTTACGGACGTGTTTAAGGGTGTGTTCCTGTTTATTCCGGCCTACATTATCACCATTCTCCTGCTCATTCTCTTTCCTTCCCTTGTGACCTTTCTACCCGGCCTTCTTGGTTAGTGGAAGGTTGTTTTATGCTGTCAACGATTCTCATTTTGGATGGCAGCGTGGGGAACACGGGCTATCGCCTATTGGATAAAACCTAAATGACAATTGCGGATTAGGCAGTAAAGAGGTTGTCCGATGAAAAAACAGGATCTGTTGTGAGATTGACCCCGAGGCGTCGAAGACCTGCCTCATCTCCGGGCGACGGCATGCGGGTCATGTGCATTTCACACCCTTTAAACTGCTTGAGCCCTTCCACGGCAAGCTGAACCGCATGGTTGTTTGTGGCGCTCAGGGCAAGGGTGATAAGGGTTTCCTGAAGATCCAGGCCAAGGCTTTTTTCACCTAGAACATCTGTTTTAAGCCTTGCTATGGGATCACAGATATGCTCGGGCATGAGCATGATCTTGCCGGGAATGCCTGCAAGGTGTTTAAGGGCACGCAGAACAACACTTGAGGGTGCATGCATCCTCGGCGAATTGGCGCCGGTAATGATCGTTCCGTCGTGGAGTTTTATGGCTGCACCGAAATAATCTCCTTTGTATCCCATGCGGGGGTCGTTTTCTGCCTCCTGTGCGGCTCTTCTTGCAGGAAGCACGACGCTTCGGTCTTCGGGACATAGATGATACTCTTTCATCAGAAGCTCGGCACGCTGGACGGTTTCCCTGTCTGTCAGGCCCAGGACATATTCACAACGATACCGTAAATACCGCCTTATCAGTTCTTGTTTTGATGCCTCTTGTACCCCGTCATCATCCAGGATTGCAAAGCCCACCCGGTTGACACCCATGTCCGTGGGTGAACGATAGCAGGACTCAGCGCCGGTGATTTTTTCAAGAATTCTTTGCAATACTGGAAACGAATCCACATCACGGTTATAATTTACAGATTTTTTATCATAGGCCTCCAGATGAAAGGGGTCGATCATGTTAGAATCAGCTAAATCTGCCGTGGCGGCTTCATAGGCCGCATTTACAGGATGTTTCAGGGGAAGGTTCCATACTGGAAAGGTTTCAAACTTTGCATAGCCTGCCTTAATTCCGTTAAGGTTATCGTGGTAAAGTTGAGAAAGGCAGACAGCCATCTTGCCGCTTCCCGGCCCCGGCCCGGTAACAATCACAAGGGGCTTTTCGGTTTTGATGTAGTCATTGGCTCCATATCCCTGTTCACTTACGATCTGATTTACGTCCGTGGGATAACCCTTTGTGTAATAATGGATAAATACTTTGATGTTACGGCGTTCAAGTTTCTTTTTAAATATAACGGCCCCTGGCTGATGGTCGAAACGGGTGATAATGACCCCTAGGACACCCACGTCCCACGACTTGAGGTCGTCGATGATTTTCAGGATGTCCGATTCATAGGAAATCCCGAAGTCTGCACGGATTTTTTTTCGTTCGATGTCCCCTGCATAAATACAGACAAGCACCTCTGCCTGGTCTTTTAGCTCCTGGAGAAGCCGGATTTTTATATTTGGATCATATCCAGGGAGAACCCTTGCCGCATGGTAATCAAAGAGAAGCTTTCCGCCGAATTCGAGGTATAGTTTGTTGTTAAACTGCCGGATACGCTTTCTGATCTCATTGGCCTGTTCTTTCAGGTAGCGATCATTATCAAAGATTTTTTTTTCTGACATGGGAATCCCTATATTATTCAAAAGCCCCGGTGTGGTGGCTTCACCAGTTCTGCCCTAACTCAAGTTTCATTCTTCGTTGTTTCTAAGTCCTTAAACGGGGGATATCTCGTCAAAGGCCTTGTTCATGGTTTTTACGGCAAGCCTGATGCAGTGCTGCTTCTGGTCCGGTATTTCCACAAGGCGTCTGAAAATATCCCGATCGGTTATTTTTCTGGCCTGCTCAATGGTCATTCCCTTGATCATCTCCATGGCTACCATGGCGGCAGATATGGCTCCTGGGCAGCCTAGTACCTGGATTTTTGCATCCTCGATGATGCCATCGTTCATTTTAAGGTAGACTTTCATGGTGTCGCCGCATTGACCGGTGAGCTCACTTATCTGGTTTGCGTCGGCAAGGCTTCCCATACTCGGTTGATCAATATAGTAATCAATTGCAGTGTTTGAATATCCCGACTCCATGAGCATTGCCCTGACGTTTTCTCTGGTGTCTTCAGCTGTTGTAGTTTCCACTTTTGTTTGGCTCCTTTAGCGCATCTAATGGTCTGCTTTTTTGATCATAAATATCTGTTTGAAAATGGATGCAAAATAGCGCCGTTCCTGTCTGCTGTCAAGCGACTATTGCTGCTCTTTTTCCTTTGGTTCGGAGAAAAGGCAGCTCAGGATGAGCATATCATCATCGTACTCTGAACTTGCGGCATAGGGCAGGGTATTAAAAAGTTTGATCATTCCCCTGTTCTGGGGTGACGTATAGGCCACAAGGCCCTTTATGCCGTTCAGACGGGCGGCTTCGGCAAGTTTTTTCTGCAAGAGCTTTGCTATCCCTTTGCCCTGCCACTCTTTTGATACGGAAAAGGCGATTTCAGCCATGTTGACCACGGGATTTCTCAGATACTCACCAACGGCAATAATTTTACCGAATCCCACCTCGCCCACAACTGCAACAATGGTGAGGTCGTTGATGTAATCGATTTGAACCGTTTCTCTAATCTGATCCTGGACAAAGGTTTTTCTCTCATGGAAGAATCGGGAGATCACATCCCTTCGGTTCATTGTATAATAGTATTCCTGGAGTCTCCTCTCATCGACCGTTTTTGCAGGGCGGAACGTGACAGGAATATTGTCAATTTTAACAATCTCTTCTAACTTGAGGGGATAGACTCCCCGTATGGATTCTTTTAGTTGTCGACCAACGTCGATCAAATCCCTCTTTTTGGCCTGTTCAAACAGTTGGTCCCGAAAATCCGGATGGGCAATGCTGATAAGGGCCATGGCCCTTTCCTGGATACTCTTGCCGAAAAGGTTTACAATACCGAATTCCGTCACCACATACTGAACATCCCCCCTTGGTACGACAACAGCTGTATTATCAAGAAAAGGCACGATTCTGCTCTCCTTTCCCTGGTCAGATGTGGATGTAAGCATGAGTATTGATTTTCCATTGTCAGACATGGCGGCTCCCCTTATAAAATCGAGCATGCCGTTGACACCGGAAAAGTTATTGTAGGGAAGGGCATCGGCCGCCACCTGGCCAGTAAGGTCAATGGCCATGGCTGTGTTCATGGAGACCATGTTGTTGTGTCGTGAGATGATCCTCGGGTCATTGACATAGTCTGAGGGGTGAAATTCGATGGCTGGATTGTCATCAAGAAAGTCGTAGAATGTGTTGGAACCAACGGCCGAGCTTGCCACAAGCTTGCCTTCGTTAAATCCCTTGACCCGGTTAGTAACAACACCCATGGATACTAGGCGCATAATTCCGTCGGTCAGATACTGGGTGTGAATGCCAAGGTCGTTTTTTTCAGCAAGGCATAAAAGGGTGGCGTTGATGGTCGCCCCAAGGCTTGTCTGGATAGTTGACCCGTCGTCTATTACCCGGGAGATGTGCCTGGCAATGGTGTTGGCTGTTTCAATTTCAGGCATCTCCTGGATGCTGAGCAGTTCCTCCTCGTATTCCACGATGTAGTTCACATCGTTGACGTGGATGAAGCTCTGGCCCAGAACTCTTGGCATTCGAGGATTTACCTGGGCGATTACAATGTCAGCAGATTCAGCCGCAGCCTTACTTATGTCAACCGCAATACCAAGACTCATCCAGCCAAAATCATCAGGTGGCGACACCTGAATCAGGGCTGCATCGATGGGCAGTCGTTGGGACTTGAACAACTTGGGAATCTGGGAGAGGTTTATGGGGGTTATGAACCTTGCATTTTTGCTGATCTCCCTTGGTTTTGCAGATCCCAGGTAAAACGAGCGAATGTTGAACTGCTGGGAGTGGGATCGGTTTGCAATAAGGGTGATTGGGGCGCTTTCAAGGGCGAGGAGCCTTACGATTTCAAGATCGGTAAATCTTGCAGAAAGGGCGGATAATTCCTTGACAAGGTGCTGGGGTTCACCGCAGGAGGAGGATATGAACACCCTCTGTCCGGCCCTTATCTTTGATATGGCATCCTTTGCAGAACAAAGTTTGTCAACATATCCGTCGGCCCAGTAGATCGATTTGGATTTTACCATTGTGCCTCCTTGGGTTTTTTTCAAGTATACCTCAAAACCCTGTAAGGTCAATTGAAACCCTTACAAAATACTTGTATGGTCCTTGAAAAGAGGCTAAGCTTGTTGTTAAAACTTATCCAGGGAGAAAGGAAGGGCAGTATGCGAATTTTAATTTGCGGCGGCACAGGTCAACTGGGTCAGGATTGTCACAGGGTTTTTAGAAAAAACCACAGTGTTTATGCCCTGGGGCGGGGTGATCTTGATATTACCGATCGGACCATTGTGGAAAAAACCATCAAAGAGCTGGCCCCCGAGGTGGTCATCAATTGTGCGGCTTACACCAATGTGGATGCCAGTGAAAACAATCCCGACCTTGCATTTCAAGTGAACACCCTTGGTGCTGAGAATCTGGCACGTTCGTGCAGTATGGCTGAAGCGCTCATGGTTCATATTTCAACAGACTATGTGTTTGACGGCAAATTCGAACTACCCTGGGCCTATGAAGAAACCTATCCCACTTCGCCCCTTGGGGTGTACGGCAAGACTAAGCTTGAAGGGGAACAGCGTGTGGCAAGGTTTGCGGAACGGCATATTATCGTACGTTCGGCCTGGCTCTATGGTATCCATGGTGGCAACTTTGTTAAAACCATGCTCAAGCTTGCCCTGAATAATCCCGATGGAACCATACGGGTTGTGAACGATCAGTTTGGTTCTCCCACCTGGACATTGAGGCTTGCCCTTCAGCTTGAATGCCTTGTTAAAGCCCAGGGCCATGGTCTCTTCCATGCAAGCGCCGAAGGATACTGTTCCTGGTATGAATTTGCCGTTTATTTTTTAAAAAAAATGGGGGTCAGGCACAATATAGTTCCATGCACCTCAGAGGAGTACCCCACTCCTGCCCCAAGGCCTCACAATTCCATTCTTGATAACGCAAGGCTTAAACGGAACGCTATAAATCGTATGACCGGCTGGCGTCATGGGGTGGATTTGTTTGTTTCACGATTTCGCCAGGAGCTGCTCGAAGAGTGCTCCTCGCTGCCGGACACAACAAAGCATGAAACTCCATAGTCGTTAGTTGTTAGCTAAGCTAATGGCTAACAGCTAAAAGCTGTTTCTTATAAAATAATTTAAAAGGGTGTTCAGATGAATAAAATTGATCTTTCAGGATTTGAAAAAGCCATGCGTACTTACCTCAGATATGTAAGGGGCAGGGACTTAGAAGATGCCAGTTCAAAAGATTTGTTCAATGCAGTATCCTCTGCGGTGAGAATGCTGCTCATAGATATTACCATGGAAACCGAGGATCGATACAAGAGTGCCGATGCAAAAAAAATGCATTATATATCCATAGAGTTCTTACCCGGCCGACTCTTGTCCAACAATCTGTTGAATCTCGGGATTGAACAAGAGTGCAGGGCTATTCTTAAAAATATGAACATTGATCTTGACGAACTACTAAGTGAGGAGCACGACCCAGCCCTTGGCAACGGCGGGTTGGGGCGTCTTGCCGCCTGCTATCTCGACTCCCTTGCAACTCTTAACATGCCCGGTTACGGGTATGGAATAAATTATGATTACGGACTTTTCAAACAGAGCATCATGGCAGGCGAACAGCGGGAAAACCCCGACTTCTGGCCAAACCGTTCGTCCCCCTGGCTTGTTGCCCGTTCGGACAAACGGTGCATTGTTCCCGTTTACGGAAGAATCCAGGTAACTGAAGATATGAACGGTGAGTATAACCCCATGTGGGTGGACTGGAAACTTGTCATTGGACGGGCCCATGACGTTCCCATAACTGGCTATGGAGGAAAAACGGTCAACAGGCTTCGGCTCTTTTCAGCCTGGGCAAATGATGATTTTGACATGCGGGTCTTTAACGAAGGGGATTATTTGAGGGCTGTAGAGGAGAAGATACAGTTTGAATCCATATCAAAGATTCTTTACCCTTCGGATTCCATGGAGGCTGGCAGGGAACTGCGCCTTGTGCAGGAGTATTTCCTGGTGGCGTGCTCTGTTCAGGATATCATAAGTATATATCTTGAAGATAACGAGGGTTTTGACAATTTTCCCGACAAGGTTGCCATTCAACTGAACGACACTCATCCAGCCTTGACCGTGGTGGAACTCATGAGGGTACTGGTTGATGTTCATGGCCTTGAATGGATACCTGCCTGGGACATAACCACCCGAACCCTTGCCTTTACCAATCATACCCTTTTGCCCGAGGCCCTTGAAACATGGCCGGTATCCATTGTTAAAAGGGTGATACCCAGGCACCTTCAAATCATTTATGAGATAAATAGACGATTTATCGAGCTTGTCTTGGAACGGTTTCCCGATAATAAAGACCTTGTAAAGTCCATGTCCATTGTTAAGGATGATGGTGAACACAGGATCTTAATGGCTAATCTTGCCATTATTGGCAGCCATTCCGTGAACGGGGTTGCGCGCATTCATTCTGAACTTGTTAAAAAACAGTTAGTTCCTGATTTTTACCGCCTCTGGCCGGAAAAGTTCAACAACAAGACAAACGGCGTCACTCCGAGAAGGTGGATGGCTTCATCCAATCCAGGGCTTGCCCAGCTTATTACCGAAGCCATTGGCGATGGCTGGATTTCAAATCTTGACCGGTTGAGCGATCTCGAACCCCTTGTTCAGGACTCAGCTTTTCTTGATCGCTTTGTTCAGGTAAAGCGGGCAAACAAGATCGATCTTACTGAAATTATTGGTGAAACCACCTATGTGGAGGTTGATCCAGACTCAATTTTTGACATCCATGTCAAAAGAATTCACGAGTACAAACGACAGTTCCTTAACGTGTTGAACATCGTCCATACCTATTTGAAAATAAAAGAGGACAATCAGATACCAGAGGCTCCAAGAACCTTTATCTTTGCAGGAAAGGCCGCCCCTGGGTATGTTAACGCAAAACTCATCATCCGTTTGATCCACGGGGTTGGAGACGTAATAAACAATGACCCTGAGGTAAATCCATGGATGAGGGTGGTTTTCATTCCCGATTATCGAGTTTCCCTTGCCGAGCGGATCATTCCTGCGGCGGATGTTAGTGAGCAGATTTCCTGCGCCGGAATGGAAGCCTCTGGTACGGGCAATATGAAATTTGCCATGAACGGAGCACTTACCGTTGGTACCCTTGACGGTGCAAACGTAGAGATAGCCGAAAAGGTGGGGCTTGAGAACATATATATCTTTGGCCTCAAGGTCGATCAAATAGCGGCCATGCGAAAGACCTACTATCCCCGTCACTACCTTGAAAATAATCCTGATCTCATGCGGGTGATGAATGCCATTCGTTCGGATCTATTCTGCAAGAAAAATCCGGGGATTTTTCAAAGACTCTATGATTCTGTGGTCAATTACGGGGATTACTACTTTAACTTGGCTGATTTTAACGCCTATGCCGAAACCCAGCAGCAGGTGCTGACCGATTATTGCAACAAGAGCCAATGGGCAGAAAGGTCCCTTTTAAATACGGCAAGGACCGGGTATTTCTCAAGCGACAGGGCGATTCAGGAGTATGCTGATCACATCTGGAAAATCAAGTCATACCCTGGTTTGATATGAAACTCCCAGCTAACGCCTATTGTGTTTTGTTTATCGTTATTTCCGTAAGGAGATATGAGACTATAATCAGGAGAAGTCTATATTGTGAAGACGGCCAGATTGATCGTCTTCAGTTTGGGGATAGAGCTTGCTCATGTCTGCTTAAAAGTTTTTCTTGCGGTTTTTCATCCTTCGATGTATTTGATAAATCAATCTCGATAAACTAAATTTCATTCAAAATATAAAACTTGAAGTGTGATGGAGAAAAGAATGGGAATTCAAGAACGAAAGATTAGAGAAAAAGAAGAGCGCCGCAGACAGATAATGGAAGCCGCCAAGCTTGTGTTCTCAGCTAAGGGGTTTAACCGGGCAACAATGGAGGAGATAGCAGGCGAGGCTGAGTTGAGCCCGGGCACCCTCTACCTTTACTTTAAAAACAAGGAGGAGCTTCATACATCCCTTTCCATTGATATTCTTACCTATCTCACCCAGCAGATACGTGAATTTGTGGATGAGACGACCTTGAGTCCTGAGGCAAAGCTCTATGCCCTGAGGGATGCCTTTATCGATGTTTACGAGTATGACGCCATGGTACTGATCAATCTATTTCACCTCCAGTCCGGGGAAACCCTTCAAAATTTGTCCGGCGAGGTTTTAGAGCAGATCAAGGAAACCTCTGCCGACGCATTGGGGGCCATTACTTCAATCGTTCAGGAGGGAATTGATCAGGGTGTGTTTGCAAAAGAACATCCGGTTGCCCTTGCCGATATCATCTGGGCAACCTATTCTGGAGTGGTCCTCTGGGTGGACAGCAAGCGCCTGCTCAACAATGAAAAAGATTTTGTCAAACAGACACTTGACACGGCGTTTCAAATTATTATATCAGGTTTGAAAAACCTATGATATTTTGCAGAGCCTGTGGATAGTCTGGTTAAAAAACACATGTGTTTGTTTTACAGCACTTATGCAACAAGTCAATAGGGAAATGAATGAATTTTATATGTTAATGGAGTGGGAGGCCTTGGGATGGTGTTGTCGTAAAAGATTTTTTTAACGGCTGAACAGGCCATCCCCAGGGTGATGCCGGGTGAAAAACCTAATGAGACTTATCCATGAACGCTGCCGTCTCTTTTTGTATGCAGAAATAAATATCATCATCGCTGCCAAAGATATCTATCACATCCTTGTGGTTGATGAGAGTTTCCACAATATAGGCTGTGAGGTATAGACTCACCACGTTGGGGTTGGGCACAAGGGTTCTAAACGGTGCAATCTTGAAATCAATGTCAAACGCCTCTGCCCTGCACAGGGTATCAAGGCATTTTCCAATTTGTTCCTGGATGGCATTTTTGCTGACAGTCTCAACAAGACCTGTTTCCACAAGTCGCATGGAAACTTTGTTGCTGAGGGATTCAATGTTATCCCTTACCGCATTGATGGCACGGTCTCTTTCCCGAGTTTTGGAGGATTCAATTTTCGACAGCAATTTTGATTCCCGGTTTCCTACACTGAATGACTTGGCCATGGAATATCCTTATATATGCGTTAACTGTTTGGTGCGTTCTGTTCAATCAGGGTTAAACTTATCCTGCCATTTATAGTCTAAAATTGATTCGGGTTTCAAGATAAAAATCATGCCTGCTCAATAATAATTTGTGGATTAGAGCTGCCGTTAAAATGGTTCATCCGAACTCTAAAGGCTATACGTTCAAAATGGGTAGGAGGATAGGCCGGATCATCGACATTAAAATGCATGGCCGTGATGCGGGGTCCTAACGGGTCGGTATGTTTGGCAAGTTCCATTTTTCTGTGGCTGAGCCCGATAGTGGTGGAATTGATTACAGTTACGTCTGTGCAGTAGAAAAGGGGGTCGGGGTTGCCCATTCCAAAGGGTCTCAGGCTGTCAACGGCTTGAATGAGGTCCTCTGTGATCGAGTCAATTTCAAGGGCACAATCAAGCTCCAGGATTTTTTTTCTTGGTTGTGAGTCAACCATTGAGCATATGGTCTGTTGGAAGAGGCGGGAAAACTCATCAATTTGTTCGTGGTGGATGGTGAGTCCCGCTGCCATGGCATGCCCGCCAAATCGTTCAAGGAGGGCGCTGCATTGTTCTAGGGCCGTATGAATATTGATGTTGTCTACGCTTCTGCATGAGCCTGTGGCAGGGGTGTTTGCCGTGGATATTAGCACCACCGGACAGGCGTATTTTTTGGCGGTTTTTGATGCAGCAATACCCATAACTCCAGGGTTCCATGAAGAATCCCACATTACAATAGCATTTTCAAACGAGGCTTCTCCCCGTCGTAAAATACGCTGTTCGATGTCTGCAACTATGCTTTGTTCTGTCTGCTGGCGTCGTCGGTTGAACTGGTCTATGATCTCAGCCTTTTGCTGGGCTGTCCCGGTGTCCTTTGAGCAAAGGAGGTCGATACAGATCCTGGCGTGGGATATTCTTCCTGCAGCGTTTATTCGTGGGGCGATTCTAAAGGCAACATCTTCTGAGTCGAGGAGAGCCGGGTTTATTCTTGCCACATCAACAAGGGCTTTGAGGCCGGGACGACGACCCTCACGCATTACTTGGATTCCCGCCATGGTCAGGATTCTGTTTTCAGCTGTTAAAGGCACCATGTCGGCGATTGTTCCAAGAGCCACAAGATCGCAGCTTGTTATCAGGTTTGGCTCGGAGATATTTTCCCAAACGCCTCTTTTACGCATTTCCATTCTCAGGGCTATGACAAGGTAAAAGGCAACCCCGACTCCGGCAAGGTGGTCAAGTCCCGAAGGGCACTTCTTTTGTTTGGGATTCACAATGGCAAGGACTTCTGGGCTTGGATCTGGAACTTCGTGGTGGTCGGTCACAATGATGTCAATATCTTCGCGGCGTGCAAAGTCGACAGCTTCAAAGCTGTCTGATCCACAATCCACAGTGATGATAAGATCGATCTGCTGCTCCACGGCCATGGCAATATGTTCTACCTTGAGGCTGTATCCCTCTCTTATCCTGTGGGGAATATACCAGGATACTTCGCCATTGACATGGGTAAGAAAATCATTGAGAACTGCCGTTGCGGTGACCCCGTCCGCATCAAAGTCACCAAATATGAGGATTCTTTCCTTGTTTTCAATGGCCAGGATGATTCTTTCAACTGCCCTGTCCATATCTTTCAAGGCAAATGGATTGGTAAGGGCTGTCAAGGACGGTGACAGGAAGGCCAAAGCCGCTTCCGGTGTTTTTATGTCTCTGTTTGCAAGAAGGGTTGCAATGACCCTTTGGCATCCCAGTTCCTTTTCAAGGAGACTAACGATGGTCGGATCAGGCTTTTTCTCACTCCATTGAGTTTCCATATCAGTCCAGCTAAATAGTCAAATATATATTGATACTTTGGAAAATGTCAATTTATTCTTTTTGTTTTCGGCAGTTCTCATTTTGACTCTCCTATAGGCAGCAGCGAGTGTCCCCAACGCTGACATTCTATAATGAGAATTGCTGTTTTGTTTTTATCCAAAAGATGTTATATTGCACGTTTAAATTTTATAAAAATTCACATATTTTGGTGGACGGTGGACACAACGAAGAATAAAACTTGAATTAGGGCTGAACTTTGTTTCTTGTCTCTTGTTTCAAGTTTCTTGCACAGGGACAGCTTATGCATACCACTCAGGCATTTTACCGGGTTGAAAAGAGCAGAATCGGATTTCTTAAGTTTATATTTGAAGGTTACGACAACCTTGCCGTTTTGACAACCCTTGATTCAGCAGCAGGTCTTGTCCGGCTGACCATTTCTCCTGGCTGTTCCTGTGAGGCATTTGCCGTGATGGCGGATTTAAAAAAGGATATCATGATCAATGAAGTCTGAGACGTGTGAGCAGTCTGAGACGTTTGAAACGTTTCAAAACTTAGGGAATTCTGATGAACTACGGTTTGATCAAAACAGGTGTAATGAACAAATCAAAGGATATGCATATATATACACCATAGGCTGTCAGATGAACACCTATGACACGGAGAGGCTCTTTTTTATACTGGGTAGACTTGGGTACGCAAAGACCGAAATTCTCGATAAGGCCGATATAATCGTCTGCAATACCTGTTCTATCCGGGAGAAAGCCCAGGAGAAAGCTTTCAGCTTTCTTGGCAGGGTGCCGCCCTTAAAAAAGAAAAAACCCCATTTGATAACCATCATGACAGGCTGCGTTGCCCAGCAGGAGGGGCAGGGGGCATTTAAGCGCAATTCGACCCTGGACATCGTTCTTGGCACCCAGGCCTTTGCCAGGTTGGGCTATCATATACAGGCTTTGATGAAGGGAAAGAATCAGATAACCGATATCAATGGCTCTTCGACCATTTACGAAGCCATGCCTGATTTTTCGTTCATTGAAAATGACAAAGTGTCACGATTTGTAACCATCATGCAGGGGTGTGACAATTACTGCACCTATTGCGTGGTCCCCTATGTCAGGGGAAGGGAGAGGAGCCGAACACCGGATAGCATTGTTGCCGAAATCACGATTCTGGCTGATGCCGGAGTGAAGGAGGTGACTTTACTCGGTCAGAATGTCAACTCCTACGGCATAAAGGAGAAGATCTGTTCGTTTCCAGATCTTCTTGAAAAGATTTCCCAGGTTTCCGGCCTTGAAAGAATTCGATTTGCAACCTCCCATCCAAAGGATCTTTCAGATGATCTCATATATGCCATGAGGGATCTTGATAAGGTTTGCAATCAGCTTCATCTTCCTGTTCAGTCCGGGTCCAACAGGATTTTGAAAAAAATGAACCGGGGATATACCGTGGAACGATACCTCGAAAGGATTGGAATGCTCCGGGAAAATTGCCCGTCAGTGGCCCTTTCTTCAGATATGATCATTGGGTTCCCCTCTGAAACCCGGGCTGATTTTGAGGAGACCATGGCCCTGGTGCGGCAGGTCGAATTTGACGGCATTTTCGCCTTTGCCTATTCAGACCGACCCAATGCCCCTGCATCTAAATTCTCCGGGGCAGTTGAAGAGGATGAAAAGATGGACCGGCTCAACCATCTCATCGATTTCCAGCAAGGGATCACCCATGGTAAAAACAAGGCCCTTGTGGGTTCCTGGGAACGGGTTCTGGTGGAGGGGCTGAGTCAGAAAAAGAGACACCATGGGGGTGACTATCTACCCCAGATGACTGGCAGAACCGAGTCTGGAAAAATTGTTCATTTTCTTGGAAAAAATATCAGCCCGGGCGAGATCCTGGACGTAAAAATTGAGCGTGCCTACCCCCATTCCCTGTGGGGAGAGTACACGAAGGAGCTTTGATCAATGAAAACCCAAGGTAAAAAAATAAAAATCGGCAGAAATGCCCCCTGCCCCTGCGGAAGCGGGCAAAAGTATAAAAACTGCTGCATGGGCAAGGAGTCCATGCTTACAGTTAAAGAGGCATATAAACGTCGATATGGCATCATTATCAAGGAGCCCCACGAGATTGAAGGCATTCGCCGGTCAGGCAAGCTTCTTCTCTCAATCATGGATAAGGTTGCCGCCATGGTTGAACCGGGTATCACAACCGACGATATAAACACCCTTGTTGCCTATGAGACAAACAAGGCCGGGGCGATTGCCGCCCCCTTAAATTATCGCGGTTTTCCAAAGAGTGTGTGTGTATCGGTCAATGAGGTAATCTGCCACGGCATACCAGGCGACAGGGTACTCAAGGATGGGGACATCGTTAACGTAGACATCACGCCCATCCTCGACGGTTATTATGCCGATGCAAACAAGACCTTCTTTGTTGGAACCCCGGGGCCGGATGCCATAAAGGTGGTTGAGGTGGCATTGGAGTGTCTGAGAAGGGCCATTGATACGGTAAGGCCTGGATCCCATCTGGGCGACATCGGCTACGCCATCCAGAGCTATGCCGAATCCCGGGGGTGCTCGGTGGTTCGTGAGTTTGTGGGCCACGGTGTTGGCATAGCTTTCCACGAACCCCCCCAGGTCTGTCATTTTGGCCGAAAACACCATGGGGTTGAGCTTGTTCCGGGCATGGTCTTTACCATCGAACCCATGATTAATATCGGGGCAAGGGATCTGCATATCCTAGAGGATGAATGGACAGCTGTGACCAACGACGGTTCCCTGTCTGCCCAGTTTGAGCAGACTATTCTGGTGACTGAAACGGGTTGGGAGAGTCTTACGCCCTATTAGGGAGAGTTTTGATGCTCCAAAAGCTTGACACGTGAAAGAGTCTGGGATGAATCAAAGATAAAAATCAAGCCTCTTTCCCAAGTCGAGGAAACTTTGCGATGGGGATAAGGGTGATAAGCGGAATAAAGGCGACCCAGAACAGAACTGTCTTAATGGAGTAGATATCTGCAAGCTTGCCCACGATGGGGGATGCAAGACCTCCAAGTCCGTAGGCAAGTCCCATCATCAGGCTAGACACCATGGACCGTCCCTTGGGAGCAAGGTTCTGGGCCATTAGTACCCCGAGGGGCATGGTGGACAGGGCGAAAAAACCGCCGACAAAAGCTCCTGCATATACAAAGTCACCCGGAGCAAAGAGATAGAGAAGAAGGGCAGGGGTCATTAAAAGATGGGCCATAAAGAAGATCCGCTTGAATCCCATGCTGTCTGAAAGGGAACCCGAGATCAGACCGCTGAACGTACCGGCAAGGATGAATAGAGAAACGATGAATCCTACGGAGATGAGGTCATACCCCGTTTGGGCAAGATGCACTGGCATAAAGGTTATGAAGGACTGGCCTGCAATGGCACGCAACACCATGACCACCCAGATGAGGGCAATGGGTTTCCACACGGCTCCAAGGCTTTCCTTGAGTGATCCTATAAAGCCATAATTCTGCATTCCTTCACTCACGGGCATGGGGATGACCTTAAGGAAGTAAATGATGCCTAAAAGTCCCATAACCATTGTCCAGGGCATGTTTTCAAGACCGAATCTGCCCACGTACCAGGAGATGAATACAGGGCCCACTGCAAAGGAAAAGGTGCCGCCCGTATTGAAGATGGACATGCAGAGCCCCTTTCTATTGCCTGCGTAAAGGGGCAGCATTCCCGTGACCGATGGGTGAAACATGGATGATCCTGCCGAACCCGCAGCAAGGACCGCCAACAGCACGTAAAAGTTCGGGGCGATGCCGGAAAAGGGGATGCACACGACCGATAGAAACACCCCCCAGAGAATAAAGGACCGGGTCTGATACCGGTCGGCCAGATACCCCACACAGGGCTGGACCACAAAAGCAAGGAGTCTTATCATTCCGGTCAAGAGCCCTACCTGGGTCATGGACAGAGCTAGCTTGTCCACATACACTGGAAGAAGCGGGCTCGTGAACGAGCTGTAAAAATCCCCGGTAAAGTGGACCAGGGTCAGGGCCGTAACTACCTTGACATTCAGCTTTGTGTTTTTGGTCATTTTTCTCTTAGTTCTTCAGGCTATGGATGGGTGCTGGAATCCTTCCGCCGTGGAGTACGAACGAGTCCCTGTTGGTGGCATGGGGAACGTTCATGATTTTAGCAGCACCAAGGAGGCCGCCAAAGAAAACACTCTCCCCCGCCTTTTTCCCTGGAACAGGAATAATGCGGGTTGCCGTGGTCTTGTTGTTGATCATGCCGATGGCCATTTCATCGGCTATTATACCGGCCAGGGTCTCTTCTGAGATATCGCCCGGGACTGGAACCATGTCAAGCCCAACCGAGCATACACAGGTCATGGCTTCGAGCTTTTCAATGGTAAGATACCCCTTTTCTGCGGCTTCTGCGATGTTGAGGTCTTCGCTCACCGGAATAAAGGCCCCGCTCAATCCGCCCACATGGGAGCTTGCAAAGGCTCCTCCCTTTTTTACGGCATCGTTCAGCATGGCAAGGGCCGCTGTTGAGCCTGGAACGCCGATGCTTGTAAGCCCCAGTGTCTGGAAGATTTCGCCTATGCTGTCGCCTACCGTTGGCGTGGGGGCAAGGGAAAGATCAACCACTCCGAATTTTGTGCCAAGGTTATCTGCAACCTCCCGTCCAATGAGCTCACCCACCCTTGTGACCTTGCAGGCGGTGGTCTTTATCACCTCTGCGATTCTGCCAAGGGAGATGTCTGGTTTTGCCTCAATTGCCCGTTCTATTGCTTTTTTGACAACCCCGGGTCCGCTGACCCCCACGTTGATTACCGAATCTGCGACCCCAACGCCCAGGTAGGCACCTGCCATGAATGGCATGTCCTGGGGGATGTTGGCAAAAACACAGAGCTTTGCACAGGCAAGGCCGTCGTCCCTGGCCGTAAGCTCCGCCGCCTTTTTAATGACCCTTGCCATGTCAAGCACGGCGTCCATGTTGATGCCGCTTCTTGTTGTGGCAACGTTGACCGATGCGCAGATGCGCTGGGTTTCGGCCAAGGCCCTTGGCAGGGCATCCATCAATGCCCTGTCTCCGGTTGCAATCCCCTT
This sequence comes from Desulfobacterium sp., assembly GCA_034007745.1. Classification (GTDB taxonomy): domain Bacteria; phylum Desulfobacterota; class Desulfobacteria; order Desulfobacterales; family Desulfobacteraceae; genus Desulforapulum. The sequence goes on along the minus strand of JAVEQI010000011.1, from coordinate 35,880 downwards.
TTCTACAAGGGCTGAGAAGCCGCCCAGAAAGTCGATGTCTACCTCTTTTGCAATGTCGTTTAGGCAGATGGCTATCTCAACCATTTGGTCTGCATTGAAGGGCGCTCCCACAAGGGCGATGGGGCTTGTGGATATGCGCTTGTTGACCACCTCTATGCCATATTTCTCACCGATTGTGTTGCAAACAGATACTAGGTTTTCGGCCCGGGTGACGATCTTCTCCCTGATCTTGTGCTTGAACACCGAAAGATCGTGGCTCACGCAGTCAAACAGGCTGATCCCAAGGGTGACGGCCCGGACATCAAGGTGCTCGTTCTTGACCATTTCAATGGTGGAAAGTATCTCTTGTTCGTTAAACATGGTTCTCACAGATCCTTTTTTTTATATGAAACAGCTTTTAGCTAACAACTATCGTGTTTCATTCTTCATTGTGTCCGCAGGACATGGGGATTATATCTTGTTGATGGCCTGGAATATGTTCTTATGATGGATGCTTATGTCCAGTCCAAGTTCTCTAGCCTTGTCCCTCAGGGCTGAAAAAAGAGCCTGGTGATCAATATCCGGGGTGAGCTCCACCTCGTAGACCATTATGTTGGCCTGGGGGTTGTTGCCGCCCTTGAATACTGCTCTGAGGTTTTTGACGTTCACGTTGGCATCGGCAATGATTCTTGTAAACCTTGCCACAAGCCCCTTTTGGTCTGGTCCTATTGTTGTGAAGATAAAATCTTCTCCCAACACTTCTTTGTCGCCCTTTAAGGCTGTGTCCGCAAGATCCACATGAATATGCAGTCCAGTGGCGGCCAGGTCTTTTTCAAGAGTTGTTTTAACGTCTTCCAGGGTGAGTGCAGGCGGTGGAAGAACTAGGAAAATACCTGAAAACTGGTTTTGTAGGATCACCTGGTTTACGTTTTCAAGGTTACAGTCAAGTTTATAAAGGCAGGTTGCTGTGGCCGCAATTATGCCCGGCCTGTCCTTTCCAAGGATAGTGATGATCAATTTGTTCATGGGAAATTATACTCCTGAATTCTTTGTTCAAAAACGTATTCATATTACATTTCCCAGTCAAGGTAAACCAAAATTATGGACGTCCACTCATTCTTGTTTTGGTTTTACACTAGAGGCAACAGTCGGTGTCCATACTTGAAATGGTACCCATCAAAAGTAGGATGACATCTTGTATCGTTCAGAATCATGGTGTGTTTAAATATTGATGTTTCACTTGGCAATGATTATACTGCAATCGTTTATTAGTTAATAATGGGTTGGTTCTGCGTTGTATTTGATAGTTATTAGATGTAGTGGAGGGTGTAAAAAAACAATGGGATTTAAGAGTTGGTCAGAGCAGCTGGAGAAGCACAAGGTGTTGCTGGTGATTGTCATAGTTGCTTTTTTTATAGTGGAATTTCAGGTTTTTGTCCTTGCCACCATGCGCTCGGGCCATCAATCCTATATGCAGGTTTTAGATAAGAATGACGAGGTGGTTTACGAGGTTAAGGGCTCAACCATGACTAATTTCAATAGGTATTATTTTGAAAATACCTTTGGACCTTTTGAAAACTATCAGGTAAAGCTTGTAACAAAGGATGTTCCTTTTCCCTTCCGGGCATGGTTTACCGCTGCCGTGGGAATTCCCATAGGGCTGATACTGCTTCTTGGTTTTGTTCTTAAGGCTGTGATGGTTTTTCTGGGGGGGAATGACCCGTCTGGAAAAGGGTTTCCAGGCACAGATAACCAATCAAACGACCAGTCAGGCAATAAGCATGAGGGGGCCAACAAAATAGAGGCACTTTTTTTTCGAGTCAGCAGATTTAATATTTTTATTATTGGTTTTCTTGTGTTGGCCGCCGTGCTCCTCTACTGGATTATTCCCAATCTTATATCCTTTGTTGCCCGCACCGGAATCGAAACTATTGTTGAGTTCAAGTGGTTTTTTGTTGCCGTGATTGTAGCTTTGTTCGTTCTTTTTGCCTGGTTCATGTATATGAAGTATAGACTTGCCCACAAGAGCATGGATATTCAAACCGAGATAAGAAAGTACGAGTTGGAGCTTGAGTATAAAAAAACTGCCAGGACGCCCATGAGTATAGGTTATGACGATACACGGGAACCAAGAATGCTTGGGTATGCGGAACAGGGAGATCAACCTGAAAACTCGGCCATTGACGAAAGGCAATAAATATGAAACTCATCACCACCCATAAGGGAACTGATTTTGATGCCCTTGCCTCCCTTGTAGCGGCAAGCGTTATCTATCCCGGGGCTATACCAGTGCTTCCCAGAACTATAAATCCCAACCTCAAGGCTTTTTTAGCCATTCACAAGGATTTATTTGGTTTTTATTCTGTCAAAGAGGTCGATCTTGACCAGGTCAACACCCTTATTGTCGTGGACACCAATTCCTGGTCAAGGCTTGAGGGCATGAGCCCGTTAAAGGAGCGTAAGGATCTCAAAACAATAGTATGGGACCACCATCTGGAAGGCGATATCCAAGGGGATGAGGTGGTTCGAGAAGAGATTGGTGCAAACATAACCCTTCTTATCCGGGAGCTTTTACGCCAGAGAAAATTGATCACTCCCATCCAGGCCACCCTGTTTCTCATGGGGCTCTATGAGGATACGGGAAACCTCACCTTTCCCTCTACCCTTGCCGAGGATGCAAGGGCAGCGGGGTATCTTCTTGAGAGAAAGGCAGATCTGAACATTCTTGGTACTTTTTTGCGCCAGGCCTACGGCAAGAAGCAGAAGGATATCCTGTTTAAAATGATCCAGAATGCAGAGCGAAGGGAGATTGCCCACTTTAGCGTCTCCATAATGACTATGGATATCGAAGGTCATGTGCAGAATCTTTCGGTGGTGGTTCAGATGTACCGGGAGATCGTCAACGTGGACGCTGCTTTTGGCATTTTCAGGGATATTGAGCGGGATCGCTGTATGGTCATCGGCCGGAGCAATCTTGATGAACTCAACATGGGCGTAATCATGAGGAGCATGGGCGGCGGAGGGCACCCGGGGGCAGGTTCGGCCCTGCTCAAATCCACTAACCCCGTAGTGATTGAAGAGATGATCGTCGAGATGATAAAGGGCAATCAGCAGACTTCGGTCATGCTCAGCGACATCATGTCCTACCCTGTGACCACGGTCAACGAGAACATCGCGGTGGGAGAAGCTGCCATGATTTTAAGGGACATTGGCTGTTCCGGGCTTCCGGTTGTGGACGACGGGGATAACCTTGTGGGAATAATCTCACGCAGGGATTTTAGAAAGATCAGAAAGGCTGACCACATGCAGTCACCGGTCAAGGCGTTCATGAGCCGCAAGGTTGTCTCCATCACGGCGGAACGAAGCGCCATTGACGCAGCAAGGCTCATGATCCGCCATGATATCGGCCGTATTCCGGTCATGGACAACAACAAAATCATCGGCATTGTCACAAGGTCGGACGCCATGCTTTACTTTTATGATCTTTTGCCCGATTGAGACGTTTTAAAATTCGAGCTTTTCTGCGGCCCACACGGCGAGTTTTTCCCTGAATATTTTGGCATTGTGCCGGATATCCACGGGAAAGGAGGGGTGGATCAGTATATGTTTGATCCCCTCGGTAAGAGGGTGGGAAACGGCAAGGTCCTCTAATTCCTGGATGAGTTTTTTTCGGTTCTTAATCCCCTTAACCGGTTCGATTATAATTACGGGAGTCTGCATCTGGCGGGGGCCGACCCCCACAAGGGCGCTTCTCTGAACAGACTCGTGGTTGTTGAAGATCGCCTCACAGGGGATTGTAAACAGGGTATCTTTACCCATTACAACCCTGTGGTTCTTTCTTCCGCAGAACCAGATTCTTCCCTTGGAATCCTTCCACCCAAGATCGCCCATGCGATGCCAGAATCCTCTATCATCCATGATTTTGGCCAGGATGTCGGCCTCGGGATTGTTGTAGTAGTTGCGGGTAACAAGCCTTGCCTTTACGATGATTTCCCCCACCTCCGTGTCGTTTACAATAAGATCATCTGAAAAATGTTCTATGGGGTCATCACTCAGTCCAATGACAGCGACTTCTGTGCCGCAGATGGGCCGACCAATGCAGATGCCAAACCCCTGTTCGGAAAGGGATCTTGTTTCGTTAAGAATTTCGTCGCTTTCTATGGATAAGATGGGTACCGACTCTGTTGCGCCGTAGGGGGTGTGAATCTGTGCCGGGGGTTCCAGCATGAATGAAAATTGCTCTAGGTTAGCGGGGGTTACCGGGGCTCCGGCAGAGATTACCCTTTTAAGGGACGGCAGCTTTACACTGTTTGCCCTGCCATACTCCCCCACCCGGTTGAGCAGGGCAGGGGAGGCAAACATATTGGTCACTCCCTGGTTAAAAATAGCCTCGATGATTCGTTCCGGGTTGACAAAGGCTGGTTTTGTGGGGTCCATGTCCGGGATCACAGCAGTCATGCCAAGAGCCGGATCAAAAAGGGCAAACAGCGGGAAAGTGGGTAGGTCGATCTCGTCTGGCCCTATCTTGAAGTGGTCCCTGATCTGAATCAGCTGGGCGTTGAAGTTGCCGTGGGTGTAGACCACTCCCTTGGCAGGCCCCGTGCTTCCCGTGGTAAAAAGGATGGCTGCTGTTTCGTTGGCCGTTGTCTCTGCAACTGGAAACGGGTCATCACCCTTGATCATCAGCTGATCCAGGGTAGGGCCGCCCCAGAACCAGCGCCGGCCAACGGTTACCCAGATTTTCAGCGTCTTGAAGACCTGGGGTTTCAGAATTCTCAGAACATGGGCCTTTTCAATGCCGATGAATGCCTCGGGTTTACCCTGCTCAAAACAGGAGAGCATGCGGTCGATCCCCATGCCTGGGTCAACCACAACAGGAATTGCTCCAACCTTGAACATGGCAAAGATCAGGGTGAAAAATTCCATGCCCGGAGGCACCATGAGAATGGTTCTGATTCCCCTTGTGATTCCCCTTTGCTCAAGGCCGAAGGCTAGTTGATCGCTCTCTTGTTCAAGCTGCAGGAAGGTAAGGTGGCCGTAGAGAACACGGCCCTTTCCATCCCTTGATTCTGGATAGACAACGGCCCTCTTGTATGGATGCCTGGCCGTGCTCTGTTTCAGCCAGGATGATATGTTGACACGATCGTTCATAGAATTCCTTTACCAGTTTAGGAGGGTGACGTGATGTAAACTTGTTAACACAGCCTTTGATTGAAAACAAGGGATGATGGACATTCCCGGTAATTCTCATTTTGTTTTGTTGTTGACCCATGGGGAGTTGGAGGGTAGATTAACTGAAAAATAATGAATTCTGGAAGGCTGAAACACAATATGGGCTTTGGACATATGAAAAAAAAATGGACCATTGGTGATCTCATTGACCTTGAGTATCTTCTTGGCCAGGAGGGCAGGGTTGAGGATCAAAAGATTTTGGAGGAAAGGGATCGACGTATCTATCTTGAAAAGATAGCTCCCCTTCTCGCTGATTCTGGTGATGGAAGCCTGGCGGAAAGACCCTTGCCGGGAACCCTTGTCCGGCTATGGGTCTTTTTCATGGGCCAGGTTCAGGGCTTTCTTCCAGGTGTCCTTATCGATTCGGGGTTCAGGTTTTTAAGGGGCCTTTTGTTTGTCTGGGGACTCGTGACGGGATTGATAGTCTGCCTTTCACTTTTTTCCTATACTGGAAGTCTGCCGTTGAACATCAGTTATTTTTTCGGGGTGATTTTACTGCCCCAGACTTTGCTTTTGCTGTTTACCCTGGCAGGGCTTGCTCTGATGAAGGTCCGCCCGGGAAAAATCTCTGGACTCGGCATCTATCCGGCCTTTGGTCTGGCCCTGGAGAGATCCGCAGCAAGGCTGTTTCGCCGAGCCAGGAGCCAGCTGTCAGGGGAAAAGCAGGAGGCCTTGATGGCAGCTCTAGGCAGTTTCAGACGATCCCGCAGCGTAAACAGTCGACTTTTTTTGTGGCCCCTGTTTGTCCTGATGCAGCTTTTCGGGGTGGGGTTTAACCTGGGTGTGCTGGCTGCAACCCTTGGACGCGTTGCATTTTTCGATACTGCCTTTGGCTGGCAGTCCTCGCTCAACCTGGGCCATGATTTTGTCGTTAAGGTTGTTAAGATGATATCAACCCCCTGGTCCTGGGCATTTCCATCAGGGGTTGGGTTTCCATCCCCAGCTCAGATAGAGGGTACACGGCTGATTCTCAAGGATGGTATCTATCATCTTGCCACGACAGATCTTGTCTCCTGGTGGCCGTTTTTAATCTTGTCGGTTGTGACCTATGCCCTTTTGCCCCGGACGCTTCTTTTGCTTCTGGGCGTTTTTGCACAGAAGCGTTCCCTTGCCCGTTATTCCTTTGACAGCTGGGGTATAAAAAAACTTGTGCGCAGACTTATCACCCCCAGGGTCACCACAGAACCTGTGGTGTCCCAGGAGACAGGCAAGGCAAGCTCCCTGGAAGAGTTCTACGGCCGGATTACACGACCCGTAAACGGCAAGAATAATGATCGTCATGATCATTTTTTCCAGGAACCTGGAAAAAACCAGGTGTCAGAAAATTTCCTCGCCCTTGTTCACGATGATATCTTTGATATGCTGGACAAGGAGGATTTCAAAGAAAGATTGCTTCACGGCCTGAACTGCCGGGTTGAGACTATTCTTCGCACAGGCCTTGATCCCAGCGCTGAAGCAGATCAGATAACCGCCTTTAAAGACTCAATTGCAGGCATACTTTTGCTCCAGGAGGCATGGCTGCCCCCCATCCGGGAGATTCTTGCATTTATCCTCAAGGTTCGCACCAGGACGCCGGAGATTCCCCTGGTTGTGGTTCTTATTGGGAAACCCGGACCCGACACCCTTTTTACAGTCCCGGATTCCCAGGACAAAAAAATCTGGGCCGTCAAGATTAAAGGCCTGGGAGACCCCCTTATAGACGTGGAGGATCTGGTAACCCAATGAAAGAAGAACAAATACCTGAATTTGCCATTCTGGGCCACCCCAACGAGGGAAAATCTTCGGTGGTGTCGACCCTGGCTGAGAACGACAGGGTAAGGATAGGCCCCTTCCCCGGGGAGACTGTCGTCTGTCAGACCTTTCCCGTGACAATTGATAACAGGGAGGTTATCCGTTTCACCGATACCCCAGGCTTTCAAGCCCCCCGCCGGACCCTGGCCTGGTTTCAAGCCTATACCGGCCCCCAGGATACCGTGGTCCAGGCCTTTCTTGCGGCCCATGGGGATGATCCGGATTTGAGAGACGAGTGCGAACTTTTTAAACCTGTGGCAAGGGGGGCCGGCATCATCTATGTGGTTGACGGGTCACGGCCTGTCCGGGGAGATGACAGGGCAGAGATGGAAATTCTGCGCCTCACAGGTCGGCCCCGCATGTCCATCATAAACTGCAAAGGTGGAGATACCACCTATCTGACCCAGTGGAAAGACGAGTTCAGGCGGACCTTCAACAGCATTCGGGAATTCAATGCCCACAGGGCCACCTACAGGGAGCGGATTGAACTTCTGGAGTGTTTGAAGAGTGTGGATCAGGATTGGCAGGAGAGCCTTACCCTTGTGATTCAGGCCTTTAAGCTGGATTGGGACCATCGCATCAACCTTACAGCACTGACCATGGTTGCCATGGTCCAGGAGATTCTTACGACCACCATGACAGGAACCCTTGTACCGAATGTAAACCCGGAAACCTTGCGCCTTGACCTTGAGAAGAAATTTCTGAACCGGGTCAGGCAGATCGAACAGAGGGCCCATGACGATATCAGGAAGCTTTTCAAACACAACATATTCAACCTTGCCCTTTCTGAAAATTCCATGCTCAACAATGACCTGTTCAGCGAAAAGACCTGGCGTTTTTTGGGGCTTACTCCAAAGGAGGTTGCCGTTGCAGCAGGTGTTGCAGGAATGGGGGCAGGGGCCCTTTTGGATACGGCTGCTGCCGGGCTTAGCTTTGGTGTTTTTTCCGCCATTGGCGGAGTGGCAGGGGCGGCCACGGCAATTCTCAGCGGCAGCCGTATGGCAGGGTTAAAATTCAAGGGAATCAGGCTTGGCAGGGATCAGATTACCATCCGGCCAATGAATTCGGAACAGCTCATGTACGTTCTTCTGGACAGGGCCGTTATCTTCTACAGCTCGGTGATCAACTGGGCCCACGGCCGCAGGGATTACGCCGTTTCTGAACAAAAAAAAATAGAGCCCGTCATCGATATTCCACCCTGGGACAAGGAGACAAAAAAGATCTGTAACGCATTTTACGCACGGGTGGTTTCCAAGGGTGGGGAGAAAAAAAGTCAGACCAAAATTGACATGGTCGATGCCGTTGCCCAACGTTTAAAGAAGGTGCCTTAAAAACAATTGAGTAAAAGGAATATTCCATGATTTTTAAAAAAGATATTATCGAACAGGTGATGAAATCTTCGGGTATAAGTGAGGCTGACCTATTCAAATTTTTTGCCGAGGGTGAACAAAAAAGTTATGGCCCCAACGAATGGCTGTTCCAGGAATCCACCCCCCGAATGTGGGCCGGAATAATCCTTGACGGGGATGTTGAACTTGTCCGGGGGCTCCATGGTACATCCCGCCATGTTGCGACCATGATTTCCGGCGCCTTGATCAACGAAGGTGCCTTTTTGGAGGGAGATGCCCATTCAAACGGTGGGTTCACCCGGAAAGGTGCGGTAATATGGCAGATTTCCAGGGAAAAAATCGCAGCTTTCAAGAAAAACAATCCAGACCTTTTCTATCGAATTCTCACCAGGATAGCCGTGGGCGTTAACCGCAGGTTTAAAATGCTGTCCCGCCAGCTCCATCAAAACAAGCTCGATACAAATGTTGTGAGCGGGTTTCGCCAGGAGCACGATTCCCTTGGACAACGGGATATTTCCAATGGAGTTTATTATGGGGTTCAGACCCAGCGGGCCATGGAAAATTTTGCCATCTCCGGTGAATCGGTCAGCAATTTCAAGCACCTTGTGGACGGCCTGGCCATGGTAAAAAAAGCTGCTGCGATTGCCAACCGGGAATTGGGTTCATTGGACCGGGGAAGGGCGGATGCTATCTGCAGGGCCTGCGATGAACTTTTGGAAGGAAAGCTCCATGAAAACTTCACCGTGGACATGTTCCAGGGCGGGGCCGGCACTTCAACCAATATGAATGCCAACGAGGTCATTGCCAACCGCGGACTTGAACTCATGGGTTACAACAAGGGGGAGTATAAGCACCTGCATCCCAACGACCATGTGAACTGCTCCCAGTCCACCAACGATGCCTATCCCACGGCCATAAAACTGTCTGTTCTTCTTTCTAAAGAAAATTTGACCCGGGCTATGAAGGAGCTTAAGGAGACCCTGCTCCTGAAGTCCGATGAATTTAACGATGTCCTGAAAATGGGGCGTACGGAAAACCAGGATGCCGTTCCCATGACCCTTGGACAGGAGTTCGGCGCCTATGCCGTGATGATAGACAGCGCCATCAATGCCATTGAACTATCCGCCCGGGAACTTTTAATGATCAACATGGGGGCAACCGCCATTGGCACAGGCATCAACAGCCCTCCTGGCTATGCGAGTCTTGTGACCGAAAAACTGTCTGAGATCAGCGGATTTAAACTTACGAGTGCCCTTAATTTGGTGGAAGCGACTCAGAATGCAGGGGCCTTTGTCCAGATGTCGGCCTCCCTGAAGCGGGCGGCGGTTCAAATCTCAAAAATATGCAATGACTTAAGGTGGCTCTCGTCGGGTCCGAGGTGCGGGCTCAATGAAATCAATCTGCCAGCCATGCAGCCGGGGTCTTCCATCATGCCGGGAAAGGTCAATCCGGTGATTCCGGAAATGGTCAACCAGGTCTGCTACCAGGTAATGGGATACGATGCCGTGGTGTCCATGGCGGCCGAAGCAAGCGAGCTTGAGCTTTGCATGGCCGAGCCCATTATCGCCTATGACCTTCTCCACGGGATGATGATCCTGAAAAATGCCTGTGTTACCCTGGCATCCCGCTGTATTGTCGGGATCACGGCCAACCGGGAAATCTGCCGCAACTACGTTCAAAACAGTATCGGCCTGATAACAGCCCTGGTGCCCACAATAGGCTATGAGGCTTCGGCTGCCATTGCGAGTCAGGCCCTTAAAACAGGTGAAGGTGTGTATGATCTGATTCTGAAGGAGGGTCTTTTATCCCGGGAAGAGCTGGATGATATGCTGAGACCTGAAAATATGACAGATCCCAGAAAAGTTCCTAAGCCTCAAAAATAAAGCAGGTGCTGGGGTTTGGGTGCTGGGGTTTGCCAGTAACTGCTTTTTCATTACTCGTTGTGACAGGATAACCAAAGAGCACAGATGGGTCACAGGCTTACTGCTGGCCGGCAGCGATAATCCTCTGATGCCCTGGTCTAATCTTGCAGGGGTTGTTCTTTTCCTGACAGCAACCTTGTTCATGGCAAGGGTCTCAAGGTGGATCTTGCCGTTGATCCGGTTGAAGGCACAAATTTACTTGCCACGGGAAGGCCTAATGCCATAGCCGTTGTCAGTGCTGCCCCGGCCGGAGCCATGCTCAATCCCGGTCCCAGCTTCTACATGCGAAAATTAGTTGTCCCGACCTTGGCAAAGGGTGTTGCGGATCTTGATGCACCGGTGGGTGAAAATTTGAAGAAGATTGCCCGGGCTCTGGACAAGGATGTCACTGACCTTGTGGTTTTTGTCCTGGATAAACCCAGGCACCAGAAGCTCATAAACAAGATACGGCAGGCCGGTGCCAGTATTCAGCTCCACACGGACGGAGATGTGGCGGGTGCCCTCATGGCCGTTAATTCCGATTCCGGGGTAGACCTGATGATGGGAACCGGGGGAACCCCCGAAGGAGTTCTTGCTGCCTGCGCCATTAAGGCCCTCGGCGGTGAGATGCTGTGCCAATTTGATCCCCAGCTTGAAGAGGAAAAAAGGGCTGTTCTTGATTTTGGTCTGGACATAAGGCAGACTCTCACTGCCGACACCCTGGTTAAGGGCAACGACGTCTATTTTGCCGCCACCGGGATTTCCGGTGGTACCTTTCTATCCGGAGTAAGGTACACGGGGGGCGGGGCCACTACCCATTCCATTGGCCTCCGGGGAAAAACCGGCACGGTTAGATTCATAGAGTCAAGGCATAACTGGGAGAAGCTGATGAGCTTCAGCTCCCTAAAATACGACGCATAATCTGCGGTCTTTTAAAAATTTAAAAATTTGATCATTCCGTTGTCAGCTTTCCCTTTAGATTTTTATACTTGACCAGGGCCCCCATGGCCCTGGCTCCCCGTTCAGGGCTAGGCAGCACGGGCACCCCTCTGTCCTGGAGCCCTCTGATCAGGCTTGATTCTTTCCTGGCCAGGAAGGAGTAACCTACAATGGGTTTACAGCTATGCTCCTTCAGGGCAGCTATGGCATCGGCCTGAAGGCCTATGATCTCTTCAGCCTTTTTACCTGTTTCATCATCCGGAACCCCCATTGCCTTTAGAGCCACCTCGATCATCCTGGCCGTTGCCAGGAAATAGACGAGGAGCCCGTCTGCATTTTCATCAGACATCAGTATCTGGGGAATGGCCTGGAAGAAATCGAGGGGGTTCTTTGTAAAGGTTAAATCCACAGGATTTGCAACACTGCCAGTATGGGGTACGTAGGGTTTTAAGCTCTCAAGGGTCGCGGGGCTAAGATTTGGGAGTGTAAGTCCGCTTCGTCCGCAGGCATCTGCTGCGGCAGCCCCAGGCCCCCCTGAATGGGTCTGGACTATTACCCTGTTGCCTCTGACAGGCGGGGAGGCTCCAAGGCAGTAGCAGAAATCAAACAGCTCTTCAATGGAGGTTGCCCGGATCACCCCGCTCTGGCGAAAGACACCATCGTAAAGGGGATCTGGTCCGGCAAGGGCACCCGTATGGGAAAAACCCGCCCTTCTACCCTCATCAGAACCTCCCACATAAAACGCCACAATGGGTTTTTCAGGTACAATGGCCCTTGCCGCATCGATAAAGGCCCTTCCCCGGCGGATGGATTCGATGTAAAGGGCGATCACCCGGGTGCGGGGGCATGCCCCTAGGTATTCCATGCAGTCTACGATGTCTATGCTGGCCTCATTTCCAATGCTGAATCCTGTGCTGAACCCCATACCCTGGCGACTCAGGTGGGGAGATATCTGGGTTATAAAACTGCCGCTCTGGGAGGCCATGCCGATAAATCCCCTGTCTGCCTCATAGGGGAGAAAGGTGGCGTTGAGGTTCATCTGGGTATTGATCACGCCAATGCAGTTGGGGCCGAGGTATCTGATACCGTGCTTTTCTGCAACGGCAGTCAGCTCTTCCTGCAGATCTTTTCCCTCACCTCCAACCTCGTTGAACCCTGCGGATACGATCACGGCGTGGCGGATTCCCCTTTGACCGCAGGCGTCCAGGGTTTCAGCCACAATAGTGGTCGGGAGCACAATAAATGCGAGATCCGGTATGACGGGCAGGTCTGCAACATTTTGAAATGCCTTTATCCCCTGGACCGTTTCTTCCCTTGGATGAACCGGATAGATTTCGCCCTGGTATTTCATGGAGCCCTTGTGTCCCATGGATAAGATGCATCGCAGGATAGTTGTGCCCATGGCCGAGATATTGTTCGAAGCCCCGAAAAATGCAATGCTTCCGGGGTTTGCAATGGGGTAAAGGATACTTTGTTCAATGGATGAAGGTCTCATTTTATTTTTTTTCCAAAACCACCAGGGCGTCCACGGCAGTGATATGGCCCTGAAGGTCTATTATCAGCGGGTTGATGTCTATTTCTGAGATTTCAGGGTGAATGAGGCCAATTTCGCCAAGGGTCAGGAGACAGTCGCAGATGGTCTCCACATCGGCCGGAGCCTGGCCTCGGAAAGGTCCAAGCATTGCAGCGGCTTTTAACTCCCGGGTCATGTCAGCGGCCTCTCCACGGTCAAAGGGGGCGACCCGGAATACCGAATCCTTGAATATTTCGGTTGTGATCCCCCCAAGCCCCAGCATGACACAGGTCCCGAACTGGGGATCACGGGTCACGCCCATGATAAGTTCACGCTGCCCAAGGATGGTCTCCTGCACAAGGATTCCGTCAATTTCAATGCCAATGTCATTCACGATGGAATCATAGGCCAGTTTGACCTGGTCAGGGTCTGCCAGGTTCATCCGGATGGCATTCTTTTCGCTCTTGTGCATCAGATGGGCAGAGCAGGCCTTTAAAACAACGGGATAGCCAAGCGCTTCGGCTGCTGCCATGGCCCCCTTGGGGTCATGGACAAGGGTTTCACGTGTTGTTGGAATGCCAAAACTTTTTAAAACTACCTTTGACTGATGCTCTGAAAGCGCTGGAAGGCCTTTTTCCAGTGCGGTTTGAATGATCTCCATGGAATTATTTGTCTCCCTTGATTTGTCCTTGTACCGGAATCTCAGGCCCGGGAACCTGTAGGAATATGCCGGTATGAAATGTGATAGCGAACGGCTGGTTTTTCAGTCTTTATTCTATCCACGTTCATCCTGTTGGGTAGCAGAGGCTTTTTTTCTTGTCAAGGATAATTAAACGACGTTCTCCCCTATGACTCTGCGTTGATCTTAAACGGCTGTTTACTCTTTTTAAAAATACATATATGAAATGATTTTGATATTATCCGATTACCAGGTGAGATTCACCCGTATTAAACCAGGTTTGCCGGGCGGCCATAACGAGCAATTAAATTCCGCCAGGGAATGCCCGGGCGAGTTTTGTCCATAAGGTACAAGCAATTATCAATGAGTGAGGTGTAAGATTGGAAAAGCCGGAAAACAACCAAAGGTTGCAAAGGAGAATCGCCAAAAGAGATTCGATTGAACCTTCGGACACCGGGCATATTCTTGAAACCCTTTTTCAGGGCACAAAATATCAGTTCAAGGTGTTGAATGTCAGTAGGGGAGGGATTGGCATGCTTGTCACAGGAGACCAAAAAGAGGCGTTGGCGTTTTTGAAACCAGGATTTACCTTTGATATGGACTACATCAATCCCAAGGGCACCCTTGGGATCAAGGTTGAAGTCCGCTATGCCACACTGCTTGAGACCGCCCCGTACGCGGGGGAGTATTGCGTTGGGTTTTCCATGTCAATTTAATCGGGTACGGCTGGCTAATGGTCTGATCCCCTTTGTTTTTTATGTTAAGCAAGGGGATGCCGACTGCCGCCCCCTGACTCTGACATTCAAAACCAGAATTGTTCCTGAATTGACTCTGATCTTTACACCCTATCACAATGCTGGTAATCAATAACTATTTCTTCACTCATGCGGGAAACAAGATGTCATTTGAGCAGACCTTCAAGAATATAGACGATGTCCTTTGGAAAGAGGCAGGATGCTCCTCGGAGCTTGATCATGGCTTCTCTTCCTGAAATACCTGGACGACTTGGAACATGAACGCTCCATGGAGGTCCGACTTAAGGGTGAACCCTACACCTTTATACTCGACAAAAATACCGGTGGTCAACCTGGGCGGCGTCCAGGAAGCCCGACAAAAGTTTTGACCATGACATGGCCCTGACAGGTGATGATCTTATTGAGTTTGTGAATGGGAAGCTCTTCCCATACCTGAAGGGCTTTACGCTGAGAGCATCTTCATCCGAGACCATTGAGTATAAGATCGGTGAAGTTTTCAGTGAGATCAAGAACAAATTCAACAGCGGTTATTCCTTGCGGGATGCCTTGGAGTTAATGGATCAGCTTCACTTCTGGTCACAGAAGGAGAAGTATGAGTTGTTCCACCTCTTAGGAGGCCAAGATCAAGTAGGAGGCTAAAATCAAGAATATGGGCAATGCTGGGCGAAACGGCGGCGAATATTACACTCCCAGGTTGCTTATCCGGGCCATGATCCGGGTGATCAAACCCGTCCTGGGAGAAACCATCTACGACGGGGCCTGTGGATCTGCCGGTTTCCTCTGCAAGGTCCATACCTTCGCCGGAACATCAAGAATGGTAAGGGCAGAAAACTTTCTACAACCCAGCTTTCAACTCTCAGGACATCACTATGATACAGGCGGTATTCCCTTTTTAAAATCCCATGGAGAGGAAGGGCGATAAATGCCCTTCCTACCCGGGTTCAACCACAGGGTGGTCCCATTAGTATGGGGGGATGAGTTCCAGGCCCGGAAATTCATGGCAAGGATAAAATACCTGCCAGCATATAGAAATAGGGATCCTGGACCCATTGGGGAGGTGTGAGTCTGATGGCGTTTGCCTGGCATAATCTGTCTTTGGTTTTTAACCTGATTTAAACGTACTCTTTATCTGTTTTTTTCTGCCTTTGTCAAAAAACATCATCATCGAGTATCATTTTTTCATGGGTAATGATATATCCCAGAATTGAATGGAAAATAATTTTTAACCTTTTAAAACATGATGGGTTGTTTACTTATAGATGGATAAAATAGAAATTCGAGGCGGAAAGCGTTTGACGGGCAAGGTGAGGATCAGTGGTGCTAAAAATGCAGCGCTTCCCCTTGTTGCATCCTCCATCCTTGTGGATGGAACCATGACTTTTACCAATGTGCCGGACCTTGTGGACATAAGGAGCATCAGGATGCTTTTAAGTGATCTTGGTGCAGGGTGTGAGCAGGGCGATGGCAGGCTCATAATTGACGGATCGGGTATTCATAAAATTGAGGCTGCCTACGAGCTTGTCAGAAAAATGCGGGCCTCAATCCTTGTGCTTGGTCCCCTTGTGGCACGGTTCGGCCATGCCAGAGTTTCCCTTCCCGGAGGATGTGCCATTGGTGCAAGGCCTGTGGATATGCATTTAAAGGGGTTAAAGGCCCTGGGGGCCAAGATAACCATAGAAAAGGGTTATATTGATGCAAGGGCCGACAGGCTTGTGGGCAGTGAGATTTATTTTGATCTTCCCACGGTTACGGGAACCGAAAATCTGATGATGGCCGCAACCCTTGCAAGGGGAACAACGATTTTGAGAAACTGTGCAAAGGAGCCCGAAATTACCGCCCTGGCCGATGCCCTCAACCTCATGGGGGCAAACGTGACCGGTGCTGGAACCGCCGTAATAAGGATCAACGGGGTGGATAAACTCAACCCTGCAACTATTCATGTGATTCCCGACAGGATAGAGGCGGGTACCTTTATGGTGGCTGCTGCTGCAACCAAGGGAGACGTCCTTGTCACCGGGTGTGAGCCTGAGAACATGGGTGGTATTATCAACAAACTTCGTCAGACAGGTGCCCTTGTGGATGTTTCAGACCAGGGGATCAGGGTTACCGGGGGAAAAGGCATCTTGAGCACAGATATAAAGACTCTTCCCTATCCCGGATTCCCCACGGATATGCAGGCTCAGTTCATGGTGCTCATGGCCATTTCCCAGGGCAACAGCGTGATCCATGAGACGATTTTTGAAAACAGGTTCATGCATGTCAACGAACTCCAGCGAATGGGGGCGGATATTTCCATATCAGGAGGAAATTTCGCCATGGTTAGGGGCGTTAAAAACCTCTGTGGAGCCGAAGTCATGGCATCGGATCTGCGGGCCAGTGCCTCCCTTGTGATTGCAGGGCTCGTTGCAGAGGGGGTGACGACCATCCACCGAGTCTACCACATTGACCGGGGGTATGAGGCCCTGGAAGAAAAATTTTCAGACCTTGGCGCAGATATCCGACGCATTAAATAACCAACATGTCCTTACGGGCACAATGAAGAATGAAACTTATAAACCCACATGTCCTGCGGACACAACGAAGATAGAAACTTGAATCAGGACTGAACTTTGTTTATAGTCTCTTGTTTTAAGTTTCTTGTAAAATGGCATGGAGGAAATCATGGAATCCCCCTGACAGGTTTCAACATCCCCCCGCTTGTGCCCGTTGCCCTGGCCCTTGGCTGTGGCATTCTTGCGGGAGAGAAGGCCCCTGGAATGGTGGCAGTAGAACTTTTCCTCTGTGTACTTTTGTCAATGGTTGCAGCGGCGAGGGTGATCCGAAAAAAATCCCCGGGAATCTTCTCCCTCGTTCTTTTTTTTCTTCTGGGACATTGTCTGATCCAATTCACAGTGTCTCCAGTCTTTCCGGCCAATCACATCACAGCTTTTTGCGACAAAAAAGGGGTGTGGGTCCAGGGCCGGGTCTGTTCCGTTCCTGAATTCTCAAATCAACGCATCCGGTTTGATCTGAGGGTTGAGAGGGCAGGATCTACTCGACTAAGCGCAGGACCGGTTGCCGGCAGACTCAGGCTTTCGGTCTATTCTCCTTTTCCTGAATTTTTAAACGGTCTCGAGTTCAATGACCGGGTCGGCTGTTCAATAAATCCCCAAAGGCCTCGTAATTTTAACAATCCAGGCGGGTTTGATTACAAACGCTATCTGGGTTTGAAGGGCATTTATGCCAGGGGCTGGGCAAAGGGGGTTTCGTTTGTTCGTTTTCCCCGACCGGCTGAATGCCAAACCCTAGCCTTCGTTGTGAATCGAATTCAGAATTATCGCAGGCAATTTGCCCGTCATATACGGGAAAATGTTCAAGACTCTGATGCTGCTGCCGTTTTAACGGCCCTTGTAACAGGGGATAGACAAGGGATACCTAGGAATTTGAAGGAGGTCTTTTCAAGGACCGGGGCCAATCACATCCTTGCAATTTCAGGCCTTCATCTCTCCATCGTTGCTCTTATCTCTTTTTCCCTTTTTACTCGTTTGTTTTCCCTGCTGCCTTCTCTTGTGATTCCGGGGATTGCCCGTAAGCTTGCAGCTGTCTTCACCTTGGTACCGCTGATTTTTTATGCCGTTTTGTCAGGGCTTTCCCCATCCACCCAGAGGGCGCTTATAATGATCGTCATGGTAATGGCGTCCCTTGCCATTGAACGTCAGACAGATACTCTGAATGCCCTTGCAGCCGCATTTATTATTATACTGATTGTTTGGCCGGGCGCTCTTCTTTCCATATCTTTTCAACTCTCTTTTTCTGCCGTTCTCTTTATCCTGGGGGGAATGGCCGTGGTCAATAGAATAAAAATAAAAGCAGATTCAAAAACAACCGAATCCTTGCCCGGAAGAACTGTTGCAGGGATCGCCAAGTTCATGGCGGTCTCCTTGTTTGCCATCCTCGGGACCCAGCCCCTGGTCATGCACTACTTTAACCAGATTTCGTTTGCAGGTATTTTAACCAATCTGATTCTCATTCCAGGGGCTGGTTTCATGGCCCTTCCCCTTGGGTTGTCAGCCCTTTTTATCCATCCCTTTTCCATGGACCTTTCAGGTATTCTGGTTGCTGTCGCAGGCGCTGTCCTTGGTTTATGCGTCGATTTTTTAAGGTGGGTTTCTTCCTTTTCAATGGTCTGGGCCCATGGAGTTACCCCGGATCTTGTCGAAATTTCATGCTACTACCTATTTTTTTTCGGAATCTTCATGGCCCTCATGGGTATGAAGAAAAGAGGGGCGTTTGTTGTGGGTGTAGCCCTTTTGGTCTTTTCAGCAAGGGAGTCCCTGGTGATCTTTGATCGTTTTTTCAATAAAAACATGAATGTCTTTGTTCTGGATGTGGGGCAGGGGAACGCAGCTCTCATCGAAGCACCCAGAGGGCAAAGGGTGTTGATCGACGGCGGCGGGTTCTCCACTATTTCAACCTTTGACACGGGTGAGAGAATTGTTGCACCTTTTTTATGGTCCAGGAAAATTTTAACCCTGGACGCTGTGGTGCTTACCCACCCGGATTCTGATCATATGAACGGTCTTATCTATATTCTGGACAATTTTAAAGTCGGTCGTTTTGTCAAGAATCCCCAGGCGGGAAAATGTGATAATTACCAAGCGCTCATGGCCGTTGTCGAGGGGCGTAGGATCAGGGTAAACCTTGTTCCTGGTCTTGATTCCATAGACCTCGGTGATGCACACCTGGAGTTTTTGTACCCCCTGGGAGAGATTGCAGAAAATCCCAACAACAACTCTGTTGTATCAAAGCTGATCCATGGTGAAATATCGGTTCTTTTTCCCGGAGACATATTGATGGATGCCGAGGAAAAGCTGGTAAGAGCAAGGAGCGACAGACTTTTGTCCACCGTTCTTATTGCCCCCCACCATGGAAGTGCAAGTTCGAGCAATGATTTTTTCCTTGATCAGGTTCGGCCCAGAAGTGTAATTGTATCCTGCGGTTTTAACAACAGATATGGCTTTCCCAATGAAAATGTTCTTGAGCGTTATATGGGGCGAGGTTATGATGTTTTTCGAACTGATTTAGCAGGAGCAGTCCAGATCATCTCTACCGGGAGCAATTGTGAAATTTTGGCATCAAAAGAAAATTAATCTTGTTCGTCTCCTTTTTTTCTGACGCAGAGTCAGTAACCAGAGTGGCTATTTGCAATTTCGAAAATGAAGTTGTAACGAAAATGGTGGAGGACTCAGTTCGACTTTGATTCTTTTATGATACCAAATGTAATTTGTTCCAGCTTGCTGGCTGATTCCCAGTGCAACTCTTATATTGCCCTGGGAATCAGCAGTGGAAAGGGGTCAGAACGGTACTGTTTTTTTTGAGATATAAAAAGCCTATACCGATTTTTTAAAGGCCTGGGAGTAACCCCCCTTTTTTGAATAGGCAAGAAACGGGACGATTATCTGGTTTTTATTCCCCCCAAGGGCATCATAGGTCAGGCTCAGAACCGGGACACCCGTTTTTTTCTCAATGGCCGAGGCCATGGCCTCGGTTACGAGCCCCGGGCAGCAGTAGGATGGATTCGTCTGGACAAACAGGGCAAGATCCGGGTGTTCTTTTGTGATGTAGTGGATCTTCAGGAGGTTGTCCATTGATTCACCTGTATGTTCGGGCAGGACGCCATATTCATCAAGCACCTTTTCAAAAGAGTCGGTGTACTCCATTTCAGGTTCGTTTAAAAGTGGTTGAAAGTAGCGGTAATACCGTTTCTCCAATTTCTTCATGGTGGCAAGTAATGCCCCGCCGGAGATCAGGTTCATGTATTTTCCCTCATTAAACCATTTTTTAAAATAGGGGTGGGCGATCATCTTGGCAAACCTGTAGTAGGGGGTTGTAACGACTTCACCGCCGTTTGCCTCGATGTACCGGACAAGACCCTGGTTCATGACACTGTTGTCCCTGACGTAGAAGTCTCCAAAAATAGCAACTTTCGGGCGCTGAACCTTTTCCATGCCTTTTTTTAGTTCCACCCGGGACATGAGATCCATGGCTTCTTTCAGGGCGTCTTCTTTTGTCCGTCCTCCCTCAAAGGCCATTGTCACAATTTTAACCGCCTTTGAAATGGCTAGGTCTGTTGCACCTTTGACAACTTCATAGGGCCTCATTTTACAGCCTATACTTGTCAACAGACCTGCGAACATATGGGCAAAGTAGCAGTTAATCCCTGCCTTGATGCCAATATCCATAAATGAGAGTTCACCCCTGAAGACCCCTGCCTTTTCCATACCGTTGCCAGCCCGGTTCAGGATGGTCTTGATATGGTGGGAGTACATCTTTATGTTGCAGGCTATATCGGATTTGCTCATCCATAAAAGGGTGTCGGCCGGATTAAGACCATGGTTTTGGATGGTTTTGATGTACCCGCTTGCAATGGCATTCAAAGGAATGCACTGGCCAGTGTTAGTTGCAAGGCTCTGTTTGATGGTCGCCTCTGTTTCGTCCATCAAAACAGCCTTTATTCCTTCGCCCCTTAAGGTGGCAGCGAGAAATGTCCCGGTTATCTGGTCCCAGTTCGGAACCACAAGGGTCTTGCTGCCGGGCTTATCCATGATATCCGGGTTCATGGGAGCAAGTTTGATATCCCCAGTCCGTGTGCCGTGGAGGCTGTGATTTCTAAAGGCCCGGATGCCCGCCTCGATGCGGGTTTCATACCCTACGCTTGAATCGTGCTCGTCGAGTTCCAGCACCAGGTAGGGCTTGTCATGGGCCTCCATGATCTGTTTAAAATAATCAACGGTAAACGAATCGGGTGAACACTTGAACGAGGTGACAAACACCGGGTATAAATTGTCGGTCCTGGCGGCGGCCAGGGTTGCCCTCAGGACAGTCGCCGCATGTTTCCAGTGGATCTCACCCAGCAGCGGGGCAATGGAGCTGATATCCACCTTGTCAAGGTCGAGCATATCCTGGAAAAAGAGGTTGACCTTAAGCGACGAAAAAATGTCGGGGATCTTTGCGTTGAGTGAATCTGAAAGCACTGTATAAGGTCTTCCAACAAGGAGTACGTCGATGTCGGAACCCTTGGCACTATCCAGGGAATAGATTTTTTTCAGGGAGGTTCCGGCTGTTTTCTTCCACTCAAGGGCTCGATCAAAGGCCGACGAGATATCAAAAAAGCTGATCCTTTTGGGTGAAATTCTTTTAAGGACCTTGTAAAGCTCAAGCTTTGTGTGAAAGCTCGTATAGAGATACTTTATTACAGGTGAGACAAGCCGGTTTCTGTCCATACCGGCAATGTTTGCCATAACGCTTGGAAGAAACTGGGTGTAGTAGCAGTACTGACGTCTTGCTGTTTTTTCGTTTTCCGCCTTGTCTTTATCTTCAAAGTAAAAGGGCAGAAAGATGTAGTCCGCCTTGGTCAGCAAATGGGCCACATGGCCGTGCATGGCAGTCATTGGGGTGCAGAACTCGGCATTGGCAACGTTTCGTCCAAGGGTAATATCATCCCTGAACCCTTTGCTTGTGACTGTCTTGATGTTTAAAAGTCCGAAAAATAATTGCCACATCTCAAGGTCTTCCACAAGGTGTAGACCCGCAGGAATTCCCAGGGTTAACCCAGAGTCAGGAGTTGGAATTTCCGGAATTTCAAATGCTTTTTTTCTGGACCGAATCATATGAAAATGTTTTTTCTTTGCTACATAATGATCGTCCTTGTAGTTCCTGCCGCACAAAAAACCAAAGGCCGCAGTTTCATCGTTGATGTCGGCTATGGTGATTTTGCAGTGGTTCATGCACAGTCTGCAGGTCTCCTGGCGGATGGGGATGGGGGTCTTCCACAGGTCAAAACCCCTGAATTTCTTTACATTGATCGGAGTTAGCCTGTTTATGGAATTTTCATCTGCTGGAGTGTGATTGACCTGATCTTGATTGTTCAGGCTTTGAGCCTTCATACTGTCCTTGAGGGTCAAGGCAACCCCAAGGGCCCCTGTGAGATGGCAGTACCTGGAGACGTGGATCGGTTTTTTAAGCTTCTGCTCAAAGGCGGCAACCAAAGCCCGGTTCTTTGCCGTGGCACCCTGGAACAGGACTGTGCTGCCGATCTTGGCAATTGATGCAACTTTGGTCAGGTAGTTGTCCCTAACCGAGTGAAGGGCCGAGGCCAGGACCTGGTCCACATTATACCCTTCGGATAAAAAGTGGTTCATGTCCCGTTCCATGAAAACAGTGCAGCGATCGCTTGAGATGGGAGAAGCTACTCCCCTGGTCCTTTTTGAGTATTGGTCAAGGGGGCACCCGAGTTTGGCTGCCTGCTCTTCGATGAAACTGCCTGTTCCTGCGGCACATACCGTATTCATGAAAGAGGAGGTGACCATGCCGTTTTTCATGGTGGTAAACTTGGCGTCCTGGCCTCCTATTTCGATGATGGTATCGACTTTGGGGTTTAGTTCATGGGCAGCCCTTGCATGGGCCGTGATCTCATCCAGAATAAGCTCGGCATTCATGATGCTGCCGGACAATTTTCTTCCGGAACCTGTGGTGCCGCACCCGAGTATGTTGATGGAAAGGCCGTGGTCGTTAATGAATCTGTCCATGGCCCGTATGATTTTTTGAACTGCGTTTACGGGTTTTGAAGCGGTTCTTGTGTAAAATCCGGCAAGTACGTCTCCCCTCTCAGTTATCAGAACTGCCTTGGTGCTTGTGGAACCCACATCCATGCCGATAAAACCCTGTCGAATCTCCATGGTCGCTGGATTCACATAAATGTCGATTTCAACCCCGTTTGCTACAGAACTGTGCCAGCTTTTAAAATCCGGATAGTTTGAAAGGGTTAGATCCAGGGGTGGGTATGTGTTGTGGTCCGTTCCTGTTGACTGAACAAAAATGTCCGAAATCCCGGTGTAGGGTCTGTTGTTTTTTCCAATCAAATCTGCCTTTTCAAGCCCGGCTAGGGCAGCTCCGATGGCACCGTAAAGGTGGGAATTTTCATCACACACAAGGGGGGTATGGATGAGTGCTGATAGATGTGATCGGACCGATTTGTTTTTGGAAACCCCACCGCAAAACACCACGGGTGTCCGGATGTCACCCATGGTGAAGACCGTGTTGAAGATGTTCCTGGCAAGACCCTGGCAGAGACCCTCTGAAATCTGGCCTATGGAAAAACCCTGCTGTTGGGCATGGATCAGGTCTGTTTTTGCGAATACAGCACAACGGGTTGCAATTTCGGGTATGGAATCTTTATTTCCGGTTGCAGCAAGGCTCAGTTGCTCGGCCGTTTCAAGCTCTAATCTGCGGGCCTGCTGATCAAGAAAACTCCCGGTTCCTGCTGCACAGGATGTGTTTGATCTTGAGCCTGAATAGTTGCCATTTTTATCAAAGAGACTCAGGGAAAATTTTTCACCGCCAACGTTGAGGATGGAGCCTGTTTTGCCGTGAATATGCCTGGCCGCTCCAATAAGGGCTACCTGGTCATCAATCTCCACATCCCGCCTTATGGAGTGGGGTGTGGACGAGGTTGCGGAAATGATGGCTACCTTTGAAAGATCAACGCTCTCAAGGGTTTTTTTAAGGGCAGCTTCCAGATCACCATGGTGGAAAGCTGTGGCGGAATAAAAAATTTTCCTGTTTTGCCCCATGAAAACGATGGAGACGGATACTGATCCTATATCGATACCCAGTACTGCTGAGGGTTTCATTTAAAGCTTCTCCTTTATTGCGTTCCAGAATTCGTTGATTCCCCTTTGCCACCCCTGGATGAAGAGGCGTGTGTGTCTGTCAGTGAGCTGATCTTTTTCCATGTCCATATCCTGGGAAAAGTTTTGGACAAGGCGCTCATCAGCGGCAAGGGCCGTCACTGAGTCAAATGTCAGAGCATACATAAGGTCGTCATAATGGGCACTTTTTGCCCATTGGAAACCTTCAACCCTGCCGTTTTCAAGAAAATTACCCTCGGATATTTTCTTTTCCCGCCTGAGACGCTCAATGGTTTCGGCCATGGAGGTGTCCTCCTGGAAGCGACGCTGGAATTCTTCCTTTTTGAGGATAGCCTCGGCCAGGGCATCCTGGAACATTTTTGAAAGGTTAAACGACTGTCGCCACTCTTCCAGTTTCTCGTGGAGCAGGTCCGGTATGCTCAGGGTTATTTTACGGGCCATTTTTTTAATCCGTATTAAAGTTTTATTTCTATTGAAAGTTTTATTTCTATTGATAGATCAGGCTTGCAGGTGCGATTGTACCTGATGTATGTGTTTAATTTTCGATACGTATTCCAAAACACAGGCGGTGTCAATGGAAAAATACAATTGCGGTGCCTGGTCAATATTTTTTGTTTTGGTTTTACTCTAAAGGCGTCAGACAGTTACCCCTAACGGAACATTGGAAACCAGAAAGGGATATTGCAATATTTCCCGACCTTTCTCGTTTTGATAAGGGTAACCCTAGGGAATGGAATGAAAACATTATGTCCTTTTAATTTATGGGTGGATCTGCTATATAACGAAGTATTTTTTTAAAGGCTAAATAAGCCGTCCACATTCAAAGACCCGTCGAACAATAGCCCATTACTATACTATGAAAACCCCAAAGGGGTGGAACTGGCAGGAAAAAACTATTGAAATTAATTAGTAAATTTACAGGCAGGATTGAGGCCCTCGGTTCATCTGTTCTGAATACTGTTCAGGGTGTAGGAAGGGTCTGGCTTTTCTTATTACAAGGTATGACTCAGATTTTCATACCACCGTTTCAGCTGTCAAAAATTATAGAACATGTCTGGTTCATAGGCATGCGATCCATGGTGGTGATCCTCTTGACCGGGCTTTTTACCGGTATGGTGCTGGGGCTTCAGGGATACTATACCCTTGTCCGTTTCGGCAGTGAAGGGATGCTGGGTTCCGCCGTGGCCCTTACCCTTATCCGGGAACTTGGTCCTGTACTGACGGCCATTATGGTAACAGCAAGGGCCGGTTCTGCTATGGCGGCAGAGATTGGCGTCATGCGTATTTCCCAGCAGATAGATGCCCTTGACACAATGAACATCAATCCTGTCAGGTATCTGTTTACACCAAGAATCATTGCGGCAGTGATCAGTTTTCCCCTTTTAACCGCTCTTTTTGATTTGATCGGGATCTTTGGCGGTTATCTGACAGGTTCTCTCCTGCTGGGGATCAACCCGGCTATTTATATTTATCGGGTAAAGGAGAGCGTTTTAATGACGGATGTGACCGGCGGATTTGTGAAGGCTCTTGTTTTTTCCCTGGTGGTGACTACAGTGTGTTGCAGCCGGGGATATTTTACACACTTAAACCCCCAGGGAGGGTTTGGTGCCAAGGGGGTGAGTTCGTCCACCACAACGGCCGTTGTTAATTCCTGTGTCCTCGTTCTTGTGTGTGATTACATCATAACCTATTTGCTGCTCTAATATTAACGGGGTGTCATGGTAAAGCCGTTTATAGAATTTAAGGATGTCAGGAAGAGTTTTGGCTCAAATCATGTGATGCGGGGGGTGAATCTCTCTATCTACGAAGGAGAGATCACCGTTGTGATTGGAAAGAGCGGGTGCGGAAAAAGTGTTCTTTTAAAGCATATCATTGGTCTTGAAGCCCAGGATTCAGGTTCCATCATCATGGGGGGCGAGGAGCTGTCCGCCATGGACAGACATTCCATAAGGCGGTTTAGGAACAAAACTAGCTATATGTTCCAGGATAACGCCCTTTTTGACTCGTTGAATGTGTTTGAAAACATAGCCCTTCCCTTGACTGAGGGGCTTGCCCTTTCCAGGCGGGAGACAAGGGAACGGGTGCTTGCAAGAATGGAGCAGCTTGAGATTTCCGGTATTGAGGGTCGCTATCCCGCCGAGCTTTCTGGAGGAATGAAAAAGCGTGTGGCCCTTGCGAGGGCCCTTGTGACCGAACCAGATGTGGTGCTGTTTGATGAACCTACAACCGGACTTGATCCGGTGAGAAAGAATGCGGTCCATGGCATGATTCAAGAGTACCAGCAGAGGTTCGGATTTACAGCCGTTGTGGTGAGCCACGAGATTCCCGGTATATTCAAAATTGCCCAGCGGGTAGCAATGATTGACAGGGGTAAAATTATTTTCCAGGGAAGTCCGGACGAGATATTGGGATCTAACTTGGAAGAGGTGAGTTCCTTTATCAACGGCCGGGGGGTTGACGAAGAATGGACGAGCAAAGGATGAGCATAAGGATGAGGAGCGAAAAACGATGAAAAAAAAGAACATAGAACTTTATGTGGGGTTCTTTGTGATAATCGGGCTTGCATGTTGCGCATATGTTGTTGTGGAACTTGGCGGGTTGAGACTTAACCAAAAAGATCGCTATACTATTAATGCATATTTCAGCTCTGTGGCAGGTCTCAAGGTTGGTGCAGATATTGAAATGGCAGGTGTTGGGGTTGGTCAGGTCTCTTCAATAGTTCTTGACAGGGAACGTTTTGTGGCAAAGATTGAAATGAACCTCGATGATAAAATTCTACTGAGCGAGGATGTTATCGCCTCTATAAAGACTTCGGGAATTATAGGCGATAAATATATCAGTCTTTCTCAAGGGGCTTCTGATGAAATCCTTAACCCTGGTGCAATTATTTTTAACACAGAATCAGCCCTGGATCTCGAATCCCTGGTAAGCAAGTATGTTTTTTCCGCTAAAGATTGTGCGCAATGATAAAACACGGGGGAGTTGAAATGTTCAGAAAGAGTTTGTTTGTAAGTTTAATAGTCTTGGCCTTGATCTATACAGGGGTGACTGCTGCTGGAGCTGAAGAGTCGCCTGGAGCTGTTTTAAAACGTAGCATTGATAATGCAATCATTATTCTGAATCAATCGGTAGAGCCAGTCCAGGAAGCGTTGGATCAGAGAAACCAGCGTCTGTTTGAAATAGCCGCCGAGGTGTTTGATTTCCCGAGTCTCACAATGGGTGCCCTTGGCAGCAACTGGCGAAGATTTAACAGGGCCGAACGCAACGAATTTATCGATCTCTTTTCCCATGTAGTGGCAAACAGCTATTTTTCCCAAATGGAGGGCCAAGACTTCAGCAATGTGGTCATTGATTTTGGAGAGACAAAAATGCTTCAGTCCACAAGTTCAGGTGTTAAGCGGGCGGACATTGAAAGTATTGTGACCCATAACGGAACCAAGACTCCGGTGGTCTACAGGATGCTCGAAAAAAATAACACCTGGAAGGTGTATGATGTGATTATCGAAAATGTGAGCATGGTGTCAAATTACCGGGAACAGTATAAGGCAAGATTCATGGACTCCCCTCAAAAAATGATCGCAGAGCTCAAGGAAAAGCTAAACTGATGAGAATTTTCTTTTTTACCCTTTTGATCCTTGTCCTGGCATTGCCGCCTGCATGGGCCCAGGATAAAGATTGGGATAAGGATCAATCTCTGGTTGTGGACCAGGTTCACGACCAGGGATATGATGAGGAAGATGATCAGGATATGGGGGATCTTTTTGAGGATTACACCCAGGCAGATGAAGAAAAATCCGTGCCAGATCCCATCCTGGGATTCAACAAGCTCATGTACAGGTTCAATGACAAGGCCTATTTCTGGGTGTTTAAACCCGTGGCAAAAGGTTATGGCCGTGTAGTTCCCCAACCGGTCAGGGTTGGTATCGATAACATGTTTTACAATCTCATGTTTCCAGTGAGGTTTGTGAACTCTCTTTTCCAGGGAAAACTAAAAGGTGCGGGTTCTGAGTTGGGTATCTTTACGGTCAACTCAACCCTGGGACTGTTAGGTTTTTTCCCTGTGGCACAGGATCATTTTAATCTGAAAAACTCAAAAGAAGATCTGGGGCAGACCTTTGGCGTCTGCAGGATAAAAGAGGGGTTTTATATCGTTCTTCCCATTTTAGGCCCCACTACCTTGAGGGATCTTGTTGGTGATGTAGGAGACTGGTTTATTACCCCTTTGAGCTATGTTACCCCTTACGAGGCATCTCTGGGGCTCAAAGCTTTTGAATCGGTCAATGGGCTTTCCCTCCGCCTTGGCTTTTATGAGTCTTTTAATGAGGCGGCAGTGGATCCCTATATTGCCATGAAAAACGCCTATATCCAATCCAGGCGCCAGAAGATTTCACAATAACATTACATTACAACAGCCCCAGGTCCTTTCGTCGGCTGGGCAGAAAATAACGCATCCTGTGGCTTTTGATCTGTTTGATGAGGTCGCTGTCAAGATCTACAATCAACAGCTCATCTTCGGCTGCAAGAAGATGGGCGATGATATTTCCATCCGGGCCGATGGCAACGGCGACGCCTGGAAAGCTGCGGCCATTGGCGTGGGTGCCCACCTGATTACACGCAAGCACAAAAACTGAGTTGTCAAATGCCCTTGCCGTTAAATGGCGGAGCCAGGAGGCAAGTTTTGCCTCGGGATTTCCCCTGGGGGAAGCATGGGGGAAAAAAAGAATCTCAGCTCCCTTCAGGGCCATGCGGGTGGAAAGTTCCGGGAAATGTGCATCGTAGCATAGCTGAATGCCAAAGTTCGCAAATTCTGTGGTAAAGGTGGTGACGGAATTTCCAGGAGTGAAAATTTTTCTTTCCGGCGGTGGAATGTGGAGTTTCTGGTAGAACCCAAGTGTTTTATCGGCCATGGCAGCCACATGGGTGCAAAACACGAGGTCGTTATCCCTTTGTGCCATACCTGCAAGGATGGTTATTTTGTTGTTGGCGCTTGCGTTTAAGAGGGCGTCGGTCAGGGGACCGGGAATGGTTGATGCGGCTGGGATGAGGCGATTGTCAAGGGTGTAGCCGGTGAGGTTCAGTTCGGGGAAAATGATGACCTTCGCCCCGTTTTGGGCTGCCGTGCGGGTAAGTGTAAGGCAGGCGTCAAGGTTGGCCTTAACATCGCCCGGAATGGATCTCTGGATGGCAAGGGCCGCCCGGACTGGTTTCATACCTTGAATTTGGCACTGATCTTGAACATATGGGTGGCGGGAAGGTTGAGAATATCTTCAACCCCGGTGTCCTGGGAGATCTTTTTGAGGTTCTCCTCAATGATCGCCCATTCAGGGGCGATAAAGGTGAACCATACATTGTAGCTGTGATCCCGCATATAGTTGTGGGTGACGCCGGGGTAGGCATTTACCGTTCGGGTGAAAAGTTCTATTTTTTCCTCGGCCACACTTGCAGCACAAAGTGTCGAAAAAAATCCAAGCTTGTCAGGGCTGAAATTGCCGCCGATCCGCCGGATGATTCCCTTTTCTTTAAGCTGTTTGACCCGGGAGATGACGTCTGCCTCTTCAAGGCCAAGTTCCTGTGCAATAATTCTGAAGGGTCTTTGTTCAATGGGGAACAGATCCTGGATTCTGTTGATGATTTTTTTGTCAACCGCATCCATCCTAAGTTGCCTCCTAATGTGGCTTGGAAATTAATAGTTGGACAAACTATTGATTCCCGAGTCGCTGTTGAATTCATAGATTAGAAAAAAGGCCCTGCACAAAAGTGCAGGGCCTTTTAACGATCTTGAATATATCAGATCAATACTATTGTTTTATACACATCCAGTTGGTTTGGGAAGGCCGGCCATCTTACAGGCACCCTTACCCGGTCCTGAGGGGAACAGCTCATAGATGTGCTTTAGTTTAAACTTGGTAAGTTTGGAAAGAACCCTTACCATGGGGGCAATACCGTTTTTCTCATAGTAATCCTGGAGAACGTTTACCACTTTCCAGTGCTCATCGTTCAACTCATCAATACCTTCCTGCTGACGAACATACTCAACCCACTCTTTGCTAAAAGTTTTATAGTCAAGCAGAAATCCATCTTCATCAATCTCGAATGTTTTTCCATTAACTTCTACTGTTGCCATTAACTACCTCCTGTAAAAAATAAAATGTTTTCCATAAGCAAGACTTGCCGTCATCTTTAGAATTTAAGTAATGACAATAGACTACCGGCACTCTATTGTCAATATCAAAGATTGAGTTCATTTGCAAAAAAAGAATGTTAATATTCCCTGGGGGTGAGATTGAGCTCCCTAAGAGTAAAAACAGGTCCGTCCTTGCAAACCAGCTCTTTACCGATATTGCACCGGCCGCACATACCGATGCCGCATTTCATTCGATTTTCAAGGGACATGATGATCTGTTCATCCCCATACCCCAGCTTCTCAAGGGCGGGCTGGGTGAATTTGATCATGATGGGCGGCCCGCACACTATTGCATAGGTGTCGGGCGTTGCCCTGGGTGCCTTTTGTTCCACAATGGTTGGCACAAACCCAACGTTGTAACCCCAGTCTGGATCATCGGTTCCGTCAACGGTGATGTGCATGTTGATGTCGTCCCTTCGTTCCCACTCAAAAAGCTCGTCCCGGTAGAGAAGCATACCAGGTGACCTTGCACCGTACACCACATCGATATTGCCGAATTTTGACCGATTGACAGGGTCCAGCATATAGATTATGGATGCTCGAAGGGTGGTAAAGGCGAACCCTCCGCCGATGATCACGATGTTCTTTCCTTCAAGCTTATCCCAGGGATAGGAATTGCCCAGGGGGCCTCTGATGCCCATGATGTCACCGACCTTCATGTTGTGGAGATATGAGGTGACAACCCCGGTCTTAAACACAGTGAATTTGACGTAGCCTTTTTCCGTGGGTGAAGAGGCGATCCCGATGGGGATTTCACCCTTACCGGGAATGGAGAGTTCGGCAAACTGACCGGCCCGGTGGGAGAACTTCTCTTCGTCGTCCTTGTTTAAAAAAACAAACTTGAACGTTTTGAGCGACTTATCAACGGTTGCGACCTCTATATCATCTATGCGTACGGGATAAGGTCTATATGGATTATCCATTTTTCCTCCAATTCTTTTATTTCTGCGGCTGATAGGAGTTCATTTTGTTGCAGATCAGGCGTATGTCGATGTTGACGGGGCATTTTTCCACACACCTTCCGCACCCCACACACATGGTGCCCTGTTCATACTTGTCAACAAAGTACTTGAGCTTGTGCATGAACCGCTGGCGAACCCTCTGGGTCTTTTCCCCCCTGGGATTGTGGCCTGACCCGTGCATGGTGAAAAGTGGTGACATGCAGGTGTCCCAGTTGCGGAATCTTGCGGCAGATTTTCCCTTCGCCTCATCCTGGATGTCAAAGCACCAGCAGGTGGGGCAGACAAAGGTGCAGGTGCCGCAGTTGATACAGGTAAAGGCGAGGTCATCCCAGAAGGGTGCAGAGTGGAGATCAAGGATGGTTTTTTCGGCAAGTTTGTCGGTGAATACCTTCACGGGACCCATTGAAGCTTCGGCTGCAGCCTTTAATTCTTCGATCTTTTCAAGGCTCTTGTCCGTGTCTGCAATTTTATCAAAACCTGCCTGTGCAAAATATGCCTCGCCCTTTGGCGTGAGTATCTTGGCAAGGTAAAAGTCGCCCGTGTCGACCAGAAGGGCGTCAAGCCCCTCTTCGGCAAACGGTCCGCTGCCCATGGCAAGGGAAAAATCTGCGTGGGAGGGATGGTTTACGGCAAGCCCCACAAAGGTGGTTGCGGCATAGGCGTCGCACCAGTAGGGGTCCTGGTATTCCGGTGTGTCAAAGTTGAGGTTTACCAGGGTTAAAGCCTTTGCATCATAGGGTCTGATTCCAATTACCGCCCGGGGAGAATAATCAGTTTCGGGTCTTTCCATGATGTGGTGATTTTCAACTGCTGGATCAAGGCTTGCACCAAGGATCTTTTCCGATTGGGGAAAGAGAACCGATTTGGGTGACATGATCGTGTCCGGTCTTTCCATGTCCGGATATTGATCGTCTGCGAGCAGTTTAAATACCGACTGATTGTCGTCGGTCACAGGGCCAAAGATATGATACGCCTTTCTGGATTGATCGATACCCCTGTCCCAGTCCTTTTTATCGATTTGTATAACTTTCATATGGATACCTTTTTATTTGATATGTGTATCGGGATCATCGGGCTTGAATGTATCCAGGGGCGGCCGCTGGTCAAGGGTTAGACCTGCCTCCCATCCATAAATTTCCAGGCTGTCTTTCACGAGTTTGCGAGTAAAGGTTCTGACCTTTATATCCAATGGACAGGCCTGTTCACAGGCCCCGCAATCGGTGCAGCGCCCTGCGCAGTGAAAGGCCCGCAAAAAGTGAAAGGTCCTTACGTCTGTGGGGTCCTGGCCCTTTCCAACCCATTGGGGATTGGATTCGTCCACAAAACAGGTGGGACAATAGCAGAGAGGACAGGCGTTTCTGCAGGCATAGCAGCGGATGCAGCCGTCAAGGAGGTTTTCAAAGTGATCCCACCGCTCGTCGGCATCCATCGCTTCAATAGCCTTGACATCTTTGAATTGGTCCTCAAGGACCTGTTCGACCACGGGTTCTCCCACCAGCACATCGTGGATCACGGGATTTCTGTGCATGCAGGTTGTGCAATTGTCCCTCAAATACTCCTGTCTATCAATTTTAAGTTCATTTTCCAGGGTTTTAACCAGGAGTGTTGCACCATCTTCCTTAAACTCGGTGATTTCAAGCTCAAACAAATCCCGGATACTTTTTTTGTCAACCATTCCAGTGCAAGGCACGCCGATGATGTAGAGCTGATCTCTTGAAATCTTATTTTCTACAATGTGGTTTACGATGTTTCTAGAGTCGCAGCCCTTTGCAATGATGCCGATTTTTTCTTTTCGATTGCTCAGATAATTGGCAAGGTTGAGACTGCAGTTTGAGTCCCAGACAAATTCGTTTGCCTGTTCAGGAGTTCTTGCAATGGCGGGCATGGTTGACATGGGCACGGTCCCGGGCTTAAAGCCGATGACCAGATCCACCTTGCCTTCCCGCAGCAGGTTTGAGGCAAGCTCCCTGATTTTTTCAGTGTATGCGTTCATTTAACTTTCCCCTAACCCGTTTTTTTGACAAGTTTATGGTTGGGTCCAAGGGCATTGACTGCCTCTGTCACCCGCGTGACAACATCAACAAACTTAGATGCTTCCGCCGAGGAAATCCAGGAAAATTGGAGCCTGTCCCGTTCGATTCCCATGTGCTCAAGAAGATTTCCCATAAGGGTATATTTTCTGCGTGCGTAATAATTACCTTCCAGGTAATGGCATTCACCGGGATGTCAGCCGGAAACCCATACTCCGTCCGCACCTTCCCTGAAGGCGCTCAGGATAAATTCAGGGCTCATTCTTCCGGTGCACGGTATTCGTATCACCCGCACATCGGCCGGGTACTGCATTCGGCTTACGCCTGCAAGATCGGCGGCACCATAGCTGCACCAGTTGCACAGAAAACCGACGATCTTTGTCTTTTTGTCGCTCATTCTCTTTCACTCCTTAGCTATTAGCTATTAGCTAACTGCTAACAGCTAACGGCTATAGTGTTACATTGTTCGTTGTGTCTGCCGGGACATGGGGGTTTTATATGAAACTCCCGTTGAAACATTGCTGTGGGAGTCTCGATTTTAGAGGGCCGATATTGAATCGGCCCCTACGCCATTATCAACTCCCCACTCCCAACTCCCCACTGTCTACTGACTACTGACTACTGTTACACAGCCTCATCAAGGGCAAATATCTGGGCAAATATCTGGTCCGTATCAAACCCCTTGAGGTGAAGGGCTCCCGAACGGCAGGAGGCTACGCACAGTCCGCAACCCTTGCAAAGAATCGGGTTGACCTCAGCCTTACCCTGGAAACGGCCTTCTATTACAAAGCTTGGGGCTGAATAGGGACATATGCTGACACATACGCCGCAGGAGCTGCACATCATGGGGTTCACTGTTGCCACATTGCCGCTCATGGACACGGTCTGACGTGCAAGAAGGGTCACAGCCCTTGAGGCTGCGGCCTGGCCGTGGGCAATTGCCTCGTCAATGGGTTTGGGGTAGTGGGCAAGTCCGCACAGGAACACCCCGTCGGTGGCAAATTCCGAGGGTCCAAGCTTGGCATGGCGTTCCACAAAGAAGCCATCCTCGTTAAGGGGCACCTTGAAGAAGTTTGCCAGGCGCTCGTCCCTGTTTGGCACGATTGCCGACGCCAGGGTCAGGATATCTGTCTGGATCTCAAGGGGGACACCAAGCACATGGTCAATGACCTGGATTTTAAGGCCCTCTTCTCCTGCTTCCACCAGGGGTTTGTTGTCAAGGCTGTACCGGATGAAGATGACGCCAAGATCCCTTGCCCTCTGGTAGTTGTATTCACGTTCACCATAGGTCCTTATATCCCGGTACAGGATGTAAATGTCCATGTCTGGATTGATGGTTTTAAGGTCGATGGCATTGTCGATGGAGTGGGTGCAGCAAACCCTTGAACAATAGGGCCGATCCTTGTCCCTTGAACCAACGCACTGGATAAAAACAGCCGAGTTCAGTTTTTCAAGGGAAGGGTCTTTGTCAATGAAGCGCCGGTCAAGCTCGAGGCTCGTCATTACCCTTGGGTCTTTGCCGTAGAGGTACTCGCTTGGTTTCAAGCCGGTTGCACCGGTTGCGACGATTGCCACACCATGTTCAATAATTTCAGGTGTGTCGTTGGACAGGAGGGTCGATTTGAAGTTGCCCACAAATCCCTCCACATCGTCAAGGGTGGTGTTCAAATGGACGTGGATCTTGTCATTGCCTTTTACCGATGTCACAAGCTCTGCGAGTTTCTGTTGAATATCCTCCTCTAAAAAGGTTTTAAAGAGATTATTGGCCTGGCCCCCGAGCACCCCGGAACGTTCCACAAGGTGAACCTCATATCCCTGTTCTGCGAGGTTTCTGGCGCTGCTCATGCCTGAGATCCCACCGCCGATAACCATGGCCGTCTGGTTGACGTTGAGCTTTGCCTCCTCTAGGGGCTCCATCAGGGCAACCCTGCACACGGCCATGCGGACCAGATCCTTGGATTTTTCCGTGGCAAGCACAGGAACTGCCCTATGCACCCAGGATGCGTGGTTTCTGATGTTGACCATCTCAAAGAGGTACTTGTTGAGGCCTGCGTTGATAAGGGTCTCCTGGAACAGAGGTTCGTGGGTCTTGGGAGTGCAGGCGACAACCACGATGCGGTTTAAGTTTTGTTCCTTGATGGTCTGGGTCATGGTGTCCTGGGTGTCCTGGGAGCAGGTGTAGAGGTTGTCCGAGCAGTACTCCACATAGGGAAGAGTTGCCGCATAATCCCGAACGCTTTCTACATCTACGACCCCGGCAATGTTGGACCCGCATTTGCACACAAACACCCCGATTCTGGGGCGTTCACCAATGACGTTGGTCTCGGGGATCTCTTCTGCCGTCTTGGTCAGGGTGTCCCTTGCCGTTGCGAGAAGGGCTCCCGCCTCTGCTGCCGCAGCACTTGAATCCACAACCGCCTGGGGAATATCCTTGGGACCCTGGAAGGCTCCCGCCACAAAGATGCCCCTCTGGGTGGTTTCCACCGGGGAGAAGCTTTCGGTCCTGGCAAAGTTGCCCTCGGTAAGTTCGATGTCAAGCTTTTGTGCCAGATTGACAAGATCCGGGCTGATTTCAAGACCCACGGACAGGACGATCATGTCGAAATCTTCGGATTCCATACCGCCCATTTCGTTGACATAATGAACGTTTAAGTCGTCGGATCCAGCCACGGGGTTGACCGTGTGGACACGGCTTCTGACAAATCTTATGCCGAGCTCCTTGGCCCTGTTGTAGTAGCGCTCAAAATCCTTTCCATGGGTTCGCATGTCCATGAAGAAGATGGTGCACTCAAGGCTGTCTCCTGCATGTTCCTTTGCAATGACCGCCTCTTTCAGGGCGTACATGCAGCAGACCGACGAGCAGTAGCGATGGTCACA
>JAVEQI010000058.1:0-4309 GCA_034007745.1 Desulfobacterium sp. | reverse complement strand
GCCTGTGCTGCAACAGCCGGAGAATCCACTGAGGGAGTGCCTTTCTTGCGGGAAAGCGTGATTCAGCATGCCCGGGCCCTGGCCGAAAAACCCTTTGAGCCACTTCCCCAGGCACCATCACAGCTCACAGCTCTTGATTATTCACAGTACCGCCAGATCAACTACCAGGAGGATGCTGCCGTCTGGGGTAAGTCTCCTACACCCTTTTCTATCCAGCTCTTCGCACCAGGTTTTTTGTATCACGACCTGGTGGATATTGATATTGTAGAAAATGGCCGTGCCTATCCTTTATCGGTAACCAATAGTTCGTTCCGGGTGCCCAAACCGGAACTGGGTGAATTGCTGGCGCAAGTTGGTAAATATGCCGGCATGCGGCTTCATTATCCGGTGAACCGTGATGATTATGACGATGAATTTCTGGTATTCCAGGGCGCCAGCTTTTTCCGGGGTGTATCCCGGGGGCAACTCTACGGTTTGTCTGCCAGAGGTTTGACCATAGATGTTGCTGAAGGCACTGGTGAAGAACATCCCGTGTTCCGTCGTTTCTGGGTGGAGCGTCCCGACAAGGACCAAAAAGCTATTGTGGTACATGCGTTACTGGACAGCAAGCGCATCAGCGGCGCTTTCCGTTTTGGAATCTTTCCTGGTGCTCCCTTGAGAATGGACGTGGATGTTACGCTGTTCCCGCGTGAACGCCTGGAGCATGTTGGCCTGGCCCCCTTAACTTCAATGTTTATGCATAATGC
This sequence comes from Desulfobacterium sp., assembly GCA_034007745.1. Classification (GTDB taxonomy): domain Bacteria; phylum Desulfobacterota; class Desulfobacteria; order Desulfobacterales; family Desulfobacteraceae; genus Desulforapulum. The sequence goes on along the minus strand of JAVEQI010000058.1, from coordinate 3,563 downwards.
GCTGGATCGGGCAGATCGGCCGGACTATCGGCCGGCGGTGCATGACTCTGAAGGGCTGGCCATGGAGCGCGGCAACGGCGAGCGCCTATGGCGGCCGTTGAACAATCCAAAAACTTTGCAGGCCAGTGCATTTATAGACAAGAATCCCCTGGGCTTCGGTCTGATACAGCGCGACCGCGAACTGGAGAATTACCAGGACTTGGAAGCTAAGTATCACCGTCGACCCTCGGCCTGGGTGAAACCCCTTGGAGATTGGGGTGAGGGTCAGGTACAGTTGGTTGAGATCCCCTCTGACTCAGAAACAAACGATAATATAGTTGCTTACTGGAGGCCCCGACAAGCCTTGCTGCCCCATCAGGCCTTCAACTACCGTTACCGCCTGACATGGCAGAAGGACGCCCCGGGCACACAAGGTGTGGCACGCATCATCCGCAGCGCCAGGGGCCAGAAGCTGTTCACCGGTCATAACGAGATGGTGATCGACTATGCCGATACCGGCAGCGGCGATAATCTCACCGTTGATGCCACTATCAGCAGTGGAAGCATTAAAGAGACAATCATACAGCCGAAACCTTCAATTAACGGCACCCGTGTTTTTATAATCTTTGAACCGGGTAAGCAGGCGATTGCAGAGTTGCGGGTGATGCTGCTGCGTCTTGGTAAGCCAGCAGGGGAAACCTGGCTCTACAGGTGGGTCAATGGGAGATAGCCTGGTTTATAGTTTGTCTGGATCGGCGTCTGAAGCCCCTTGCCCGGAGGTGCGCCTGGCGTTGCCGCCAGAGGCGCCGTTATGTATGCCCCGGCAGGAAATCCATGAAGATCGACAGACCCTGCGAGCCAAGCTGCGTTGGACCGACCGAATGACCATCCTTGTTGCGCGGCTGTTCGTTGCCGTTCTCAGTATCGGGTTGGCCGCTTACGGTATTTGGGAAATGTACGGTGTGCTGAGCACTAACTCCATTACACCCCTTCAATGGCTCTTCCTGGTGCTGTTTGCACTGAATTTCAGCTGGATTTCCTTCGCCTTTGCCCAGGCATCGCTGGGCTTTCTGTGCGGCCTGTTACCACGACTGCGGCCGCCCCGGGAACATCAGGGAGAACTTCCATTTAAAACGGCGATTCTGATTCCGGTATACAACGAAGAGCCGGTGCGTATTGCCGCTGCAGTCAGGGCCATGCGCAGGGGACTTGGAGAGCTTGCCCCGGACTGTTTTGCATTTTTTATTCTCAGCGATACCAATCGCGCTGGGGAATGGCTGCACGAAGAGGCAACCTTTCATCACCTGACGGGTGCAGCAGACCTAAGCTGCCCTGTGTACTACCGTCGTCGCAGCCATAACAGCGAACGTAAAGCCGGAAATATCGCCGACTGGATCCAGCGCTGGGGCGGTTCCTACGGGGCAATGACGGTGCTTGATGCCGATAGTATTATGAGTCCCGAGGCATTGATCACAATGTCGCGGCGCCTGGCTGCGGCACCAGGAGTAGGTCTTATCCAGACATTGCCGGAGCTTATACGGGCACGTAGTCTTTATGGAAGGCTGCAACAGTTTGCCAACCAATGCTATGGTCCGATATACGCCCGAGGCTTTGCCGCCTGGCACGGTCTCTCTTCAAACTTCTGGGGACACAATGCAATTATTCGTACCCATGCCTTTGCTGAGGCCTGTGGATTACCTCTGCTCTCTGGTAAACCACCATTTGGCGGGCATATACTCAGCCATGATTTTATCGAAGCCGCACTGTTGCGCCGCGCCGGCTGGGGTGTGCGCTTTGATTGCGACATCACTCATTCGTTTGAAGAGGCCCCGCCCTCGCTGATTGATGTACTGGTGCGTGACCGACGGTGGTGTCAGGGCAATCTCCAACACGGCCGCCTGTTGTTTGCAAAGGGATTCACGCCGGCTACCCGGATACATCTATTCTCGGGTATTCTGTCCTATATCAGTGCGGTTCTATGGTTGGCTTTGGTTATGACGGGCCTGGCTATTGCTGTGCAGGCCAGCCTGACACGCCCGGAGTATTTTCTCCAGCCCTCCTTATTTCCCACCTGGCCGATGTTCGACGCAGAACGGGCTCTCTGGCTGTTTTGCATTTCCATGGCGGTAATATTGGTACCTAAGCTGTTCGGAGGTGTACTTGCGTTGCTTAACCCCCGGCGCTGCATCTGTTTTGGCGGGCCGTTGCTGCTCACCCTTAGCCTGCTGCTGGAAATACTTTTATCGGCTCTGTACGCACCCATACTGATGCTCGCCCAGAGTCATGTGGTGTGGTCTATATTACGTGGACGGGATGCTGGCTGGCAGCCCCAGAGCCGAGATGACGGTGCCCTTGAATGGAGGACAGCCTTGCGTGCACATTTGCGACACACGGTTTTAGGAGCGGTGCTGGCGGGTATTGCCTGGTTGCTGAGTCCGGCGTTGTTTTTATGGCTGCTGCCCATCAGTGCCGGCTTGCTTCTCACTATACCTCTGTCATGGATGAGCGGCGGTGATCGGCGAGGCCGATTTTTTTATCTGTGTGGGCTCTTGCGGGCACCCCAGGAAAAACGGCCCTGTGATATTCTCAAGGCGGTGCAGCAGGAGCTGGATCAGGCACCTGAATCGCAGTCGATAACTTCACCGTTATTACACCTGGCCAACAATACAACACTGTGTCTCTGGCATCTTGCGCAACTGCCGGAACCTCCCCTAATGCTTGGGAGAAATAATTTTCAGGCGGCAGCCGTAACTGCACTTTGGAAGGCCAGCCACAGCGATAATCTTGAAGAGCTTGACAATTGGCTTACGACAGATGAGCGAATGGTGCTGTTAAACAAACCGGAGTTTGTGAAAACATTGCTGGACAACAATATCCAGTTTACCTAACCTGGACAAGCCAGAATTAAAAAATTTCTGATTCTCTTGCCAAAATAACACGAAAATCAGAGATAAGAATCTAAATCGGTTCTATACGGCTGTTTCTTGCTGGGATAAAAATAAAAAACATCTATTCATGTGGTTCTGATGGGTGAATCAGCGGAGAAAAATGAAAATTGCATCAATTCAAATGTCTGTTGTAGAGGGAGATAAAGCGGCTAATATAGAAAAAGCGGCACAGAAGATAGAGGCCTGTGCAGACGCAGACCTTATTGTGCTGCCGGAGATGTGGAACATCGGTTTTCTCAGCTTTGACCGATATGCTCTGGAAGCCGAGGACAAAGGCGGGCCAACCCTGGAAATGCTCCGATCCATGGCTCAAAAAACAGACTCCTGGATTCACTCAGGCAGTTTTGTAGAGCGAGAGGGCGATCTTCTGTTTAATGTCAGCTGCCTGATTTCACCTGGCGGCGAAATAGCCGGCACATATCGTAAAATTCACCTGTTTGGATTCAATTCAGAGGAAGCCCGGATCCTAACCCCGGGTGACAGGGTTTCCGTGGTGGATACCCCGTTGGGGAAAATCGGCCTTGCCACCTGCTTTGACCTGAGGTTCCCGGAACTGTTTCGCACCATGGTGGACAGGGGTGCCGAGATCTTTCTTGTATGCTCTGCCTGGCCCTATCCGAGATTTGAAGCCTGGCA
>JAVEQI010000010.1:0-85381 GCA_034007745.1 Desulfobacterium sp. | reverse complement strand
GACAGGAATGATATGGAAATCAAGGCAAACATACGAATGATGACCCTGACCGCTGCTCTGATTTCCTGTGCTCCCGGCTATTATTTAAATTATGCTATAGAGGCCCGCGCTGCGCTTTCCATGATCTCTGATGCTTCTCAAATCCTGCACAAGCTCCTTGAAGGAGGGCATAGCACTGTAGCCGGAAGGCTCGCAGGAGCTTTCCGAAGTATTGGGAAAACTGTTATTGCTGACAATATCATAGGAGCAATGAGAGATGCCGGATACAGCACTAGGGAAAATGATCCCTTTGAAGAAAAGCCCGCTATTGTTCTTAGTGAATGCGAGCTTTCTCCATACGTCAACCGAATACGGATGCACTGGGCAGACATGCGCAGTATCGTCCTTGAAAACTTTCCACAGGCGCCCTCATTAAACCAGAACACCGATGAATATCTTAAACATGTCGATGATATATATTTGACTGATGCCTACCATTCGCTTTCTATTGAAGGATATCGTGTGAGTGAGGGCCTTATTGAACGTGTCCGCACAGGGAATTGGGATCCAGAAACCAACCACAAGGATAAAGAGTATGCAAATGCCTTGGCTGCCCGTGGTTACTGGCAAGCTTTTCAAGCAGTGAAGAAAAGCTTGGAAAAAATTTTGAATAGAAACTCGCCAGGTGCGGTGGTAAGTAAAGATCATTCCATATGGTATAGAGAATTGTTTTCCCCAAGTGTAAACGCTGGTCTTATATCTGCATCCGACCTTGCCGGATACCGAAATCAACCTGTCTATATTCGAAAATCAAGGCATGTGCCACCCCGATACGAAGCTGTGCGAGATCTTATGCCTGCATTCTTTTCTCTTCTAAACGATGAAGAAGAACCTGCCGTAAAAGCTGTTTTAGGTCACTTTTTCTTTGTATATATCCATCCTTATATTGATGGAAATGGCCGCATGGGAAGATTTCTGATGAATGTTATGTTAGCTGGTGGCGGCTACCCATGGACAGTCATTCCGCTTGAAACCCGCAATGATTACATGGCCGCCTTGGAAGAAGCAAGCGTAAAAAAGAATATAAAACCGTTTTCTATATTTTTGGCTAAACTCGTTCAAAAAGAGTGATATTTAGAGACTCAGAATCAATATAGAACAATCATGATCTATTCTCCTGCCATACCTGAGGTTAAAATTTTTACTCATGGCGCAGGGCCTGGATGGGATCGAGGCGGGCCGCCTTGCGGGCGGGGAAAAAGCCGAACACAACGCCCACACCGGCGGAAAATAAGAATGCGACTGCAATGATGGCCGGGTTGAACACAAGGGGAAGTGCTAAAAAGTGGCTTGCCCCGAGGGTTATCAAAAGCCCGGTAATAATGCCGATAAGCCCGCCGAACAGGCATAGAACAACGGCTTCGACCAGAAATTGAAGCAGCACCTCCCGCTCCATGGCGCCTATGGCAAGGCGGATTCCTATCTCCCTTGTACGTTCAGTCACGGAAACCAGCATGATGTTCATGATGCCGATTCCGCCCACAACAAGGCTTATGGCCGCAATGGCTCCCAGGAGTGCAGTCATGACCCTTGTGGCGTTTGCAACCATATCTGATATCTCCTTCATGTCCTTGACCTGGAAGTCCGGCTGATCGGACCGGGCAAGGCGGCGGCGTTCGCCCATCAGTGCCTCGATATCACCCTGCACCTGTTCGGTTGCACCGGAGCTTACGGCAGAAACATAGATGATATGGACATCCTGGTTGCCCGACACTCGGCGGTGGAAGGTCTGCAGGGGAATAACGGCAAAGTCGTCCTGATCGCTGCCAAGGGACGATTGTCCTTTGGATCGGAGCACCCCGATTACCCTGCATGATATTTTGTCGAGGCGGATCGCTGCCCCCAGGGGGGTCTGATGTCCAAAGAGTTCCTTGGCAACGGTCCATCCCAGCACGCAAACGGGTTTGCCAGCCTGGAGTTCGGCCACACTGAAGGGCCTTCCTGAATGAAACTCCCATTCCCGCACAGCAAAATAGGCGTTGTCTGCACCAGTAATGGTGGTTGGCCGGTTCTCATTGCCGAAAATTACCGGGGCCGTGGTCATGGCCGTGGCAGACACTGAGGCAGCCCCTGCAATTTCCCTTGAAATGGCCTCGGCGTCTTTTACCTTAAGGGGCTTTGCCCCAAGTGCCGCACCTCCCCCCCGTTTGGCCGTTCCCGGGTAGACAAGGATGAGGTTGCGTCCAAGGCTTGCGATGTCAGATGTCACCTTGCTCGTGGCCCCCTGCCCAAGGGTTACCATTGCGATCACGGCGGCCACACCGATGACAATTCCCAGGGTGGTGAGGAGGGATCGCATGAGATTGCGTCGAATTTCGCCCAGGGCGAGGAGAAATGCGTTCCAGATCATCGGATGCTCCTCAGTTTCCCGGTGTTTTGCCGGGTGTCGGATTCAATGCGGCCGTCAATGAAACCTACGGTTCGCCCGGCATAGGCAGCCATCTCCTTTTCATGGGTGACCATTACAACGGTTATCTTTCGGGTGCGGTTAAGGTTGGTCAACAGCTCCATGATCTCCCGGCTCCGGGCAGAATCAAGGTTGCCCGTGGGTTCGTCCGCGAGTAAGACAAGGGGTTCCGTGACCAGGGCCCGGGCAATGGCCACCCGCTGCTGCTGGCCCCCTGAGAGTTCCCCAGAAGTATGGTTCTCCCTTCCCTGCAGCCCCACCTCGGCCAGGGCTTTAAGGGCGCGTCTTCGCCGCTCCTTTTTGGCAATTTTTCTGTAGATCATGGGTACCTCGAGATTTTCCAGTGCCGTGGTTCGCTTGAGGAGGTTAAATCCCTGGAATACAAAGCCGAGGTAGTGGCGGCGAAGCAGGGCACGCTGGTTTCGGGACAGGCCGTTGACCTCAACATTGGAGAACAGGTAGCTGCCGGAAGTCGGGGTGTCAAGGCAGCCAAGGAGATTCATGCAGGTGGATTTGCCAGACCCGCTCGGCCCCATTACCGCAACAAATTCTCCTCCATGGATGGTAAGGTCCACCCCATCCAGGGCGTTGACCCGGGAGTCACCTTTGCCATACACCTTGGTCACCCCTTTTAACTGGATAAGAGGGGTTTGGCCATGGGTGTTATTATGGGTATCGTGAATATTCATGAACGGCTGATTCTCCGGTAACGGCTATGTTGGTCAAGAGCGGCAGGCCCGGGCGGAGATCTCCGTCAAGGATTTCGGTCGCCTGACCATTGGTAGTTCCCGTGGTCACAGGTATGGAAATTGGTTTTTCACCGTCGAGTATCCATACCCGGTTCCTGCCCGCCTGACTGTCGGCCGGATCAACGGAAGGCTCTTTTTTCTCTTTTTTGCCAGTCTTTTCCAGGGGAGGCGTAAACCGCAGGGCAGCATTGGGTACGAGCAATACGTCCTCAAGGATCTGGGTCGTGATTTCAGCCGTGGCAGTCATGCCCGGCCTCAGCAGCAGGTCTGAGTTATCAACGGCAAGAACCGTTTCGTAGGTTACCACGTTCTGGACCGTGCGGGGTGCATTGCGCACCGAGATGATGCGGGCCGGGAAGGATCTGCCCGGGTAAGCGTCCACGCCAAAGAGGGCGGTCTGACCCGTGGCGATATGTCCTATGTCTGCCTCGTCAACATCCACGTGGAGGACCATGCTCGAAAGATCATCTGCAAGGGTAAAAAGAACGGGGGTCTGAAAGGATGCGGCCACGGTCTGGCCGGGTTCAATGGACCGGGAGAGGACCATGCCGTCAATGGGGGAGACGATTTTTGTCTTTTCAAGGTTGGTCTCGTCAACCGCAAGGCCGGCCTTTGCAACAAGCACCCTGGCCCTGGCACTCTCCACGGCGGCCTCTGCCCGTCTCAGGGACGCCTGGGCCATCTCATTCTCCTGGTCAGACACCAGGTTTTTTTTAGTAAGACTAAGGATTCTCGTCGCCTTTTTACCTGCCTCCCAGAGGGTTGCCTCGGCCTGGCGGACATCGGCAAAGGCCGAACCAAGGGTTGCCGAAGCCTGACGCACCCTGGCCTGGAATTGATCCGTGTCCATTTCTGCCAATACCTCTCCCCGTTTTACCCGGTCGTTGTAATCCACCATTACCCGGGTGATGAGACCCGAAACCTCGGACCCCACATCCACCTGGTTTACCGGCTTGAGGGTACCGGTGGCCGAAACGGTGACCACAAGATCTCCGAGGCGCACCTCCTGGGTCAGGTAGCGTGGGCCCCTGTCACGGCTCGCCCATTTAAAATATCCTCCCCCGGCCAGGAGCGCCGCCAGAAGCAACACCACAACCCAACGCCAGGGGCGCCGGGTACGTGCTGCCCCATCCAGCCCCAGGGTCTGGGCAATCTCGCTGTGGGGTATCGCAGATTTTTCCTGAATTATATCGTTTCCCATCATTTCTGCCATATTTCTACCTTACATCAATCTGAGTTGGTTGTCCTGTTGTCAGCATTGTACACAATACCGAGTCGTTCAAGGTTGCCGCCCATGGCCCAAAAAAGAGCCGCCACGCCCCTGTTAAAATCACCAAGGGCGGTCGCCCTGCGGATGCGTGCCTCGATCACATTGTCCTGGAAATCAAGGATTCGAAAGGTGTTGGAAAGTCCTTGGTGCAGTCGCTCCATCTCCTGGTCCAGGGTTATTCTGGCAAGCTCTTCAAATCTTGCGGCAACCTCCACCCTTTCCAGGCTGCGGTCAACGGTTATAAGTCCGTCGACCACCTGGGTTTCTACGGTGGTTTCCCTGCGCTTAAAGGCGTATGTTTTCTGTCTCTTTTCAAGTCTGGTGCGCTGATATCGTGCCTTGGCCCCGCGGTTGCCCAGGGGGTAGACAAATCGAAGCTCAGCAAGGGTTTCGTAACCATCACCCTGGGCCATCCTGTCGATCGAGTCAAAGTAATTTCCCTCAAGAGGGCTGTCCGAGAGCAGGCCCGTTGTTTCTCCTGAAAAACCGTTCAGGCCAAGTGTTGCGTTGAGGTCTAGCCTCGGCAGGGTCTGGTTTTTGGCAAGGGCAATACGAATCTCCTGGCCTGTGATTTCCAGGCGCTGCTCTTCAAGTTCGGGCCGGTTGGCAAGGGCAAGGGGCAATGCCTCTTCAAGGGTGGGAAGATCTGAACGGGTTGGGGGCAGAGGTTCTGTCCTGAACCGCTGGATTTCCATGGGGTCCTGGCTGTTTATCTCCAGGAGGTCCTTTAGGCGGTTCTCCTCGATCTCCATCTGCTGGCGGGCTGCGATCACCTGTTCGTCCCTTGAAGCAAGGGCCGTGAGGGTCTCCTGAACCTCTGAGATGGGAATCATTCCAAGGTCGAATTTCTCGCGGTTGGCGGCCAGGAGCTGGTGGGCAAGCTGCCTTGATTCCAGGCGATACCGGTAAATCTCAATGGCCTGGGCCAGGCTGTAATAGGCGGTTTCAATATCTGCCACAAGTCCCTGGACCCGGCTTAAGAAGGTGAACGAGGACTGTTCCAGGCTGTTCTTTGCGATGCGTATGTCTGTTGTGTTGATCCTGGTTCCATAACCCTGGAGCAGGGGCTGGGTGAGATTCAATACCATAAATCCCCGATACTGGGGATCGAGGCCCTCAAAAGAGGAGGTTGTGGTGTTGCCCAGTGTTCTGAAGCTGAGGCTTGAGTCGAGGCCCGTCGCAAATTTTTTGCTCAAACCTATATCCCCGGAATAGGTGTTGGTCCGGGGGAACTCGTTCCCCGATCCCGATCCTAATCCTGATACTGATGAACTGGTGGGTGTCTTCTGGGCCTGGGCGGACATGGAGCTTGCCAGGGATGGATCAAAAAAGGCCTCCTCGGCCTTCAGGGACTCCCTGGCAATGGGGATGTTCAGGGCTTCCAGCCTGAGGTTGAGATTTTTTTCCAGCCCGAGTTTCAGGGTCTGCTCCAGGGTCAGCACCGGCCATTTTGCCAGGTCCTCTGCCAGGGCCCCTGCCTGAAAAAACGGGGAAATAATCCCAGTCACCGGGAGGCATATCAGGATGCACATTATATAAAACAGTCTGGACATATCGCTGCTCACTCTTCCTTTTTATGGGTCTTTGGTCCCTTGCCCCTGTGTGGGGCGTCGGGCGTCCCATAAAAAATTGATAATCATGCAGTTTATTGTTAACCGGAAGGGCAGTCAAGCAACGATTTAAATAGAACCTTGATATTCGTTTCGGCTGCTGATATTATTTGGACTCTGCAGGAGTCTCCTCCGACGTTTTGCGGTTTCGGTCAGGAGAGCCAAAGGGGCTGGACCGATACTAATGACCACCCTGTACCATTGTGTTTCAGCGTTTGTTGTGTCCGTCAGGACATGTGGATCATATTCTATTGTTTTTAAAACGAGAAAAACAAGGACGGCACAAGATGTGGAAGCTGATGGATATCAATGACAATGACCCGGAAGAGGGACCTATGGTGCAAAGGGTTGAATCCTATATCCGGAATAAGAACCTCTACTTTGTCGTTGCAGGGTCGAAACTTGTGAATCTGCGCCAGGAGGTGCTGGGCCAGGAACAGTTCAAGGCCCATATGAACGCCTATGCCAGATGCGATTTTTCCATGATCAGCATCTTTAATAATCGGCCATCAGCGCCGTTTATTGCGGCGGACACGGAGCCTGACCGGGGTCTTGCCAGAGTCCAATATCTCATCGATTTTAATCAGGAGGCAAAACAGGGGAGTTCAAGCCCGTTTTACAGCAAGATTCTTGGGGCCTTTGCCACCCATTTTTTTTCGGTTCAGCCACAAATAGACAGACTCTGGTTTCCCTTTGCCATCCACGATATCGTGGGCGGTAAAATGGGGGTTGAGCCAGAGGGTTCCGGCACCTCTATTTTACGCTGAAAAGACTGAATGCCCGGCGTCTATCGTATCATTATAGTCACAGACAGCAAATTTGAAAAATGGAAGTTTACTGCAACAAAGACAAGTTCAGGCCTGAGTAAAAATCATTGTCGTTTTGTCATAAAAAATGCAACCCAGGCGCAAGGTTACAGGCAGATACAACGGCTGTTTCATCTCCCATACGTTTCGGCTTTCTAATGATGTTCAGACACCCATAGGCTTGGCCAATGGTAAACATCTCTTTAATTTTTTTTGCAAAGAGATTACACAGAATCATTCGGTTTACTCCAGCATGGGCCACGATCAGGGTGTTACCCTTATTTTGACAGATTATGTCATGGAAAGCCGGCACCACCCTGTCGAACAGATCGGCAAAGGATTCGCCTCCCGGGGGACGGTAGTTTGCAAGGTCTTTGCCCCTTTGTTCCCAAGCCATGGGAAAATTTTTCTTGATCTCCTTGAATGTTCTGCCGTCCCATTCGCCAAGGTCTATTTCTGCAAGTTCAGGAATTATAATGACCTGGTCTGACTCATAGGGAGGGCCTGAAACGACCTTGGCGGTTTCAATACAGCGGGAAAGAGGACTTGAGTAGATACAGTCAATCTTGATATCTGCAAAGTACTTTTGCCAAAACTGGGCCTGGTCAATTCCCCTGGGGCTGAGTTCCACATCTGTCTGCCCGATAAACCTTCTGATTTTACTTCCGGCAATCTCACCGTGTCTTAAAAGATAGATCATGGAGTGCATCTACAATATCTTTTCCCAAAATTATAGAAAGCTTTTCCCGGATAATGGAAAAAGCCTCAAGCCTGTTACCTATGGCCTCAACTGCTTCAGGATTATTGCTTAAATGGATCTGTTTGTCTTTAAATCTTTTTTCAACATCCAGGCAGAGTCTGTCATTGACGGTGAGCTTGTCTGCAAAATAGACAACTTCCCGTTCATTTAAAGGTGCTCGTACATCCACATATATATCCATGTGGGAGGCTACAATATCTGCCACGGCCAAAAATCCCATTTCCCTTAAGATCCCTGCACCTCGGGCGGCATGGTCAGGCTCCTTTCTTGCTATGTCATGGACAAGGGCACCTGCTTGAACAAGGTCAAGATTAATGGAGGTCAGGATTTTCTTGTTTAAAAGGGCGCAGATATCAAGGGCTACCTTTGCAACCTTCACACAGTGCCTGGCAATTCTTTGATCTGCAAAAGGACTTTTTTCAACAAGCTCCAGGCATTTAAAATAATTTGGTATTTTTATATCATAGGGAACATCCATGCCAGGCAGACCAAGGGTTGGAGAATCAGAAATTTCTACAATACCGATACCTGGCATACTGGCAAGGGGAATGGTAAAATCTTTGTAAATCTTTATCTGTTCCATCAATTTAGTTCCATTTAAATATATTTAGAACCTTGTTAGATACACCTCTGAAGGACAGCTACGTCTATCTGATCTGAAAAACTTTATCAAAATCACACTTAATGTCAATCTTATTTAAAAGATGATTGGTGTTGTAATGGGTCATTTTTGGTAATTCTTGTTTGATTTAAACATTTTTTTTATGAACAATTGACAATAAGTCACTTAAGTCCTAAAATTTATAAATAATTTCATTTTATTGGCAAGGAGGAGGAATCCATAACGAATGAAAACTATTCCGGTCCAGGATGCCGTAGGCATGGTGTTATGTCACGATATGACACGTATAGTTCCTGGAGAATTTAAAGGGCGGGCCTTTAAAAAGGGCCATGTGGTTCAAGCGGATGATGTGGAAGCGCTTTTGAAAATGGGCAAGGAAAATCTTTATGTCTGGGAGGTGTCCGATGGTTTTCTCCATGAAAACGAAGCTGCAAGGCGTATTGCCGTTGCAGCATCAGGGCCGGGGATAAGACTCACGGAACCAAGCGAAGGACGCATCAACCTCATTGCCGGCAATAACGGGCTCCTGAAAATCAACGTTCCGGCTCTAAACAGCATAAATGCCATTGATCAGATGGTGTTCGGTACCCTGCACACAAACCAGCAGGTGAAAAAAAAACGTGCGGTCGCCGGCACCCGTGTGGTTCCCCTGGTGATCGAAGAAACAAAGATTGAAATGGTGGAAGAGATCTGTCGCAAGGCATTCCCAGTGGTTCAGGTCAAGCCCTTTATAATGGCCAGAATCGGCATGGTTACAACGGGCAGTGAGATTTACAGTGGTCGCATTGAGGATCTATTCGGTCCGATTCTAAGGGAAAAATTTGAAGAGCTCAACGGTTCGATCACACGACAGATCATGACTTCTGATGATCGAACGATGACGGCAAATGCCATAGGGGAACTTGTGGATGAGGGGGCCGACATGGTTGTGGTCACGGGGGGCATGTCAGTTGACCCCGACGACCAGACCCCGGCGGCCGTGCGGCAAACAGGAGCCCAGGTGGAAACCTACGGGTCGCCTGTTTTTCCAGGAGCCATGTTCATGCTTGCCTACCTTGGAGATGTACCCATCGTTGGCCTTCCCGGTTGTGTTATGTATTACAAGGCCACCATATTTGAACTTATCATCCCAAGGCTTATGGCAGGAGAACGGGTTACACGCCAGGATGTTGTTGAACTCGGCCATGGGGGATTCTGTGAAAACTGCCCCGAGTGCCACTACCCTGCGTGTCCATTTGGCAAGAGTTAAAAAGTTTAAAAGTTTCAACAAAAACAAATTAATTACAGTAGGCTAATAAAAAATTTCACATACAAAGAAGGAGAAATCTGAATGTTAAAAAAAACATTGAACGTCAATGGTATCCCACGGACAATCTTGGTCAACCCCGATGACACCCTGTCAACGGTCCTGAGAAAACAGCTTATGATTCTCGGAGTCAAGGTTGGATGCGATCAAGGCCAGTGCGGAGCCTGCAACGTTATAATGGACGGCAAGCTTATCCGATCCTGCATCACCAAGATGAGCAGGGTTCCTGAAGGTGCGGTCATCACAACCATCGAAGGTATTGGAACCCCCGACAACCTGCATCCCATCCAGCTTGCCTGGATACGTCATGGCGGAGCCCAGTGCGGTTTCTGCACTCCCGGTTTTATTGTTTCATCCAAGGCCCTGCTAGACGCCAATCCGAATCCCACCAGGGAGGATATCCGGGACTGGTTCCAGAAGTATAGAAATGCCTGTCGATGCACTGGCTATAAACAGCTCGTAGACTCTGTGATGGATGCCGCAAGGGTTCTTAACGGTGAGATGACCCCAGAAGAACTCGCCTTTAAGATCCCCGAGGACGGTCGAATTTGGGGAAGCAGCATGCCAAGACCAACGGCGGTTGCCAAGGTTACCGGCACATGGATGTTTGGTGCGGATCAGGGAGTTCTAATGCCCGAAGGTTCCCTCCACATGGCCCTTGTCCAGGCAGAGGTTTCCCATGCCAATCTTATCTCCATTGACACGGCCGAAGCCGAGAAAATGCCCGGTGTGGCAAAGGTGCTGACCCACAGGGATGTAAAGGGCAAAAACCGCATTACCGGTCTTATCACCTTCCCCACCAACAAGGGGGACGGATGGGATCGTCCGATTCTGTGTGATGAAAAGGTGTTTCAGTATGGGGATGCCATCGCCATTGTTTGTGCAGATACCAAGAAAAATGCCCTGGCTGCCGCAGCCAAGGTAAAGGTTGAGCTTGAACAGCTTCCAGAATACATGAGCGCACCTGCTGCCATGGCCGATGACGCCATTGAGATTCATCCTGGGACCCCCAACGTTTACTATACTCAGAAGTTAGCAAAGGGGGAGGATACTGCCGCAATCTTTGACAGGGCAGATCATATCATGGAGGGCGACTATTATGTGAGCCGCCAGCCCCATCTTCCCATTGAGCCTGATGTTGGCTTTGCCTATATCAACGAAGAGGGAAAGCTTGTCATTCACTCCAAATCCATCGGCCTCCACCTGCACATGTATATGATCGCCCCGGGTCTTGGAATGGATCCTGAAAACATGGTTATGGTCCAGAACCCAACAGGCGGGACCTTTGGCTACAAGTTCAGCCCCACAATGGAGGCCCTTCTCGGTGTTGCCGCCATGGCCACGGGAAAACCTGTACACTTGGAGTATTCCTACAAACAGCAGCAGAACTATACGGGCAAGCGCTCTCCCTTCTTTACCAACGTTCGTATGGCAACTGACAAACAGGGCAAGATCCAGGCCCTGGAGGCAGACTGGACCGTTGACCACGGACCCTACTCGGAATTTGGCGATCTTCTCACCCTGAGGGGGGCCCAGTTCATTGCAGCAGGTTACGACATTCCCAACATCCGGGGTGAAGGGCGTACCGTGTGTACAAACCACTGCTGGGGTGCAGCCTTTAGGGGTTATGGCGCTCCTGAAATCGAGTTTCCCTCAGAGGTTCTCATGGACGAACTTGCCGAAAAAATCGGCATGGATCCCCTGGAGTTTCGCCATATAAACGTCTATCGTGAGGGCTCCACAACCCCCACAGGGTGTGCTCCGGATTCCTATAGTCTGCCAGGGTTAATCGACTTGATCCGTCCGAAATACAAGGCTGCCAAGGAAAAAGCCCTTGCCAACTCCACCGATGAGATCAAACGCGGTGTAGGGGTTTCCGTTGGTATTTATGGATGCGGCCTTGACGGTCCAGACACGGCTGAAATCGATGTGGAGCTTAATCCCGACGACACCGTCACCATTTTTGCAACCTGGCACGACCATGGCCAGGGGGCAGACAGCGGGGTTCTTGGGACTGCCCACGAGGCTTTAAGGCCCATGAAAATCACCCCGGATCAGATCCGTCTTGTGCTCAACGACACGAGCGTTTGCCGTAATGCAGGTCCTGCCGGCGGAAGTCGCTCCCAGATGGTAGTCGGACAGGCCATTCTCAACGGTTGTCAGGCCCTTGTTGCCGCAGCCCAGAAGGATGACGGAACCTTCCGTGACTATGAGGCTATGAAGGCTGACAATATTGATACCAAGTTTTACGGTAAGTGGTCCGCTCCCTGCGCCAACGGGGATGAAAACGCCCAGGGTGATCCCCTGGCCGGCTATATGTACGGAGTTTTCCTGGCCGAGGTTGCAGTTGAAAAGGCCACGGGAAAAACCACGGTGGAGGCAATGACCATTGCCGCAGATGTTGGCATGATTAACAACAAACTCACGGTTGACGGTCAGATATATGGCGGTCTTGCCCAGGGTATAGGTCTTGCCCTTTACGAGGATTATGAGGACATCAAACGCCATTCAACCCTTGCAGGAGCTGGATTCCCCTATATAAAACAGATCCCGGACAACCTTGAGATCATGTATATTGAATCACCCCGAGAGCGTGGACCGTTTGGAGCAGCAGGTGTTGGAGAACTTCCCCTGACCTCCCCCCATGCGGCAATCATTAATGCCATATACAACGCCTGCGGTGCCAGGGTCAGGGATCTTCCTGCCCGGCCTGAAAAGGTGCTTGCTGCAATGAAATAAATTTTTACGAGCAGGAATATTCCAGGGGCGGCCGTTGCGCTCGTCCCTGGAAAAACAGGTAAAGAAACCATGGATCAAAAAAAGTTACGCCAGGTGGAAAAACAATGCATCCAGGAGGAGGCTCCGGCCTGCCAGTCTGCCTGCCCCCTACACCTGGATGCACGAACGTTTGTGGATCAGATCGCTAAACAAAAGTTTTCCGACGCCTGGAAAACCCTTGCACGAAGTCTTCCCTTTCCCGGTATTTTTGCCAGAATTTGTGATCATCCCTGTGAAAAGAGTTGTTTGAGAAACAATCTTGGGGGCCCCATCTCCATCGGTGCCCTTGAAGAATTTTGTGTCAATCAGCCAAGGCCAAGAATCCGCACCATTCCCATGCCCAAAAAAAAATTTACCATGGCAGTTGTGGGAGAGAACCTCAGTTCACTTGTGGCCGCCCTGGAACTCTTGAAAAAAGGGTATGAAGTGACCCTTTTCACGGCTTACGACAGGCTCGGGGGAACCCTCTGGGATTTACCCGACACTCTCCTTCCAGACAAGGTTGTGGATCAGGAACTTGCCACACTCTACACCCTTGGCCTCAAGGTCGAAAAAAAAACAGTCGATGGAGATGCCCTTGCAGATCTCCTGAATGAATTCTCGGCAGTGTACCTGGGCCTGGATACCCCGGAAACAGCGCCCCTGGTAGAGAAAGAATTGCCGGCAGAACGAACCTTTGCCCTTAAACGGAAGGGGTTGTTTGCAGGGGGTTTTAACGCTCCCGGGCAAAACTTGCAATCCGGCAATATTTCAACCAATGTACCGCCCATGACCCAGGCATTCCAGGGAAGAGCCGCAGCTCTTTCCATGGAAAGATTCACACAAAAAGTCAGCCTTACCGAAGGCAGGGAGAAGGAAGGCCCATATCCCACAAGGCTCTATACCAGCCTTGAAGGTATTGTGGAGCTTCTCCGAATTGAACCAGAAAATCCGGAAACGGGATATACAGAAGACGAAGCCAGAGCCGAGGCTGAACGATGCATCCAGTGCAAGTGTCTGGAATGCGTCAAGGTATGTCCCTATCTGGCCCATTTCAACGGCTATCCCAAACGCTATGCAAGGGAGATTTACAACAACGCCACCATAGTTCTTGGGGATCATGCGGCAAACCTCATGATCAACTCCTGCAGCCTCTGCGGATTATGCACCGAGATCTGTCCGGAGAATTTCCCCATGGCGGATCTGTGCCTGGATGCCAGAAGGGATATGGTGGAGAATAAAAAAATGCCCCCGTCGGCCCATGCCTTTGCCCTGGACGACATGGCCTTCAGCAATTCGGACAGCTTCATGCTCTGGGAACACGCTCCAGGTAGTGCTAAGAGCGATTTTGCCTTTTTCCCAGGCTGCCAGCTTGCCGGGTCAAATCCCGACCAGGTCATTCAGACCTATCAATTTCTGCTGGCCAATCAATCTGACTGCACGGGCCTGATGCTCCAGTGCTGTGCAGCACCTGCCCATTGGTCCGGGAATGAGTCCAAAACAGGTGATGGAATCTCGCTTATTGAAAGAAATTGGCAGAATATGGGCGGGCCCATTATGATCCTTGCCTGCTCCTCGTGCATGGAGATGTTCAAACTTTATCTTCCCCAGATAGAGGTTCTCTCCCTTTGGGAAGTCATGGACAAGGTTGGGCAATTTGATCAAACTGATATGCCAGGTAAAGGCAGGCCTGACTCCCGAAGCCCAGTTGCAATCCACGACCCCTGCACCACAAGAAACCAGCCTCAGATTCAGGCCGCAGCAAGAAGCGTTGCTGCAAAACTCTCCATCCCCGTAAAAGAGCTTGAGCTAAGTGGAAAAAAGACCGAATGCTGCGGGTTTGGCGGCCTCATGGAAAATGCCAATCCTGATATGGCAAAGAAACAGCTCGCCCAGAGGGTCGGGGAGAGTGAACTTGATTATCTTGTATACTGTGCCATGTGCAGGGAACAAATCAGAGGAGCCGGAAAACGAACGGTTCATCTCCTTGATTTCATCTTTCCCCCAAAGGGATCAGTACCGGACCATTTCAATCCAGACCCGGCAGACCGACCCAAAACAGGCCTGTCCCAAAGTCGGGAGAACAGGGAAGGACTTAAACGAGACCTCCTTGAACAGCTCTGGCACCGGACTGAACCAGAAACTGATGAGGCCGTTCTGCACATATCACCCAGGGTAAATGAAAAACTTGAAAAGAGGCGTATTCTCCACCGGGACATAAGGGCGGCGATCACCCACGGTGAGAGTACGGGCTGTAAAATGCAGAGCCTCAATAACGGTCATTTCCTTGTGGCCCACAGGCCATCCCTTGTTACTTTTTGGGTTGAATATTCCCCGGCCTCGGCTGGATACCATATCCACAACAGCTATTGCCATCGAATGCAGGTTATTGAGAGGAAAGGAACGGGAGGAAAAAGCTGATATGATAACCAATCTTGGAATAGAAGAGAATAAAGAGTGGAAATGCCTGCCCTGCGATTGCCTGCTCAAGCTCGACAGGGTCAGGATTGATTATATGAACGGCAGTTTCACCGTTGAGCTTCCCCTCTGTCCCTCCTGCGGCATGGTCCTTGTTCCGGAAGAGATAGCAGTGGGTAAGATGCTAGAGGTGGAAAAACTGCTGGAAGACAAGTAACCCGATGTTAAAATCTGTCATAACCAAGGCTCTTTACAAAACTCCCATCCTCCAGCGGCTTACCGGGCCGGTGCTGAGACCTGGCGGCCTTGGGCTGACCCGGGAGTCTGCCATGAAGTGCGGGCTTGAACCCGGCCATCGGGTTCTTGACGTGGGGTGCGGATATGGGGCCGCAGTAAAGATGTTAGCAGGGGAGTTTTCGTTACTTGCCTGGGGCATCGATTCTGACCTCGATCTGCTGAGGTTAAACCCCGGTAAATCTAGGATCCAGGCCAGGGCCCAGACCCTGCCCTTCAGGTCCAACAGCTTCAGGGCTCTGTTCTGTGAGTGTGTTCTTTCGCTGACCCCCGATATGGGGGTCACGCTTGGGGAATTTGGACGGGTGCTTGAACCCGGAGGAGCACTTGTACTCTGTGATATCCACATCAGGGAAAAAAGATACCGCGACCAGTTGAAAAATATACCCCTGATCTGCGGGTTCAGGCAGGCCCTGGACAAACAGGAGATACAGGAATTGGTACAGGGTGCGGGTTTTGAAAATCCTAGATGGGAGGATTTGTCCCATTTGCTGACCCAGATTGCGGGCCAGGCGGTTTTTGACCACGGTTCGTTGGTCAAGTTCTGGGCTGACGTATTCGGCGGGGAGTGTCCTTCATCGCTGCATACCTGTGAAATCATCCGGGCAAGTCGCCCTGGATATTTCAGAATCATTGCAAAAAAGAAAAAACAACGGGAAAAAATATGAGCGACACCATGATGCGCCTGATTTCATTACAGGCAAAAAAATATCCCTGCAGCCAGATGATGATGATCATGGCCCTTGAAGAGCAGGGCCGGGAAAATCCGCCCCTGGTCAGGGCCATGGCAGGGCTTGCTAATGGTGCTGGCACCTGTTCTGGCACTTGCGGAGCCATGACAGCTGGGGCTTGCATCCTGGCCCTTTACGCTGGAAAGGGCGGCGATGAAGAGCAGGAACTTGCATCCTTTCAACCCATGCTGGCCCAGTTGAACGAATGGTTTGATGAACGGACAGAACCCCATGGGGGAGGCCTCTGCCACCAGATTACCGAGGGGAAAGCAAATTCCATGGAGATGGCCCAGCGTTGCGGCAGTATAATTAGTGACACCTATGATAGGGTTATGGAACTTCTGGTGGAAAATGGTATAGACCCAGGCGTTCCCAGGGAGGAGTCCTAGTCATGCCCCTGGAAAATAACTGTGCCCATGGGTTAACCCAGAGTCTCTGTCCCCATTGCCTGAAAAAAATTTCCGCAAGAAGGGAGCAGGAGGGGGAGTCTGTATACCTCGTCAAAGAGTGTCCTGAACACGGTCCCATGCGAACCCTGATCTGGCAGGGTGAACCCTCAATGAATAATTGGGTCAGGAACAAAACCAAGGCAGGACCGAGGCGACATGCCACACAAACAGACAAGGGCTGCCCCTTTGACTGCGGCATCTGCCCCCAGCACAAGCAGCGAACCTGCACGGCTCTGATCGAGATCACCCATCGCTGCAACCTCAACTGTCCGGTATGCTTTGCCGACAGCAAGGAGAATCCCCCAAATAATATTAAAGACCCGACTCTTGAAGAGATAAGAGGCTGGTACAAACGGATAAAAGAACTCACCAGCGGCCAGTGCAACATCCAGATTTCGGGCGGGGAGCCAACGGTAAGAGACGATCTTCCGGAAATAGTCCGCATGGGTAAAGAGATGGGCTTCAGCTTTATTCAGCTAAACACCAACGGAGTTCGCCTTGCAGGCGAGGAGACAATCCTGGCAAGACTCAAACAGGCAGGGCTTTCCAGTGTTTTTCTACAGTTTGACGGGGTGGATGACAGGGTTCACCTGAAGCTGAGGGGGAAAAAACTCCAGAGTATAAAGAAACGGGTCATAGACCTCTGTCAGGAACAAAATATCGGCGTTGTGCTGGTTCCCACCCTGGTACCGGGGGTGAACGACTCCCAGGTGGGCGAGATTATCCGGTTTGGCATGGGGCGCTCCCCCCATGTCCGGGGAGTTCATTTCCAGCCCATCAGCTATTTCGGGCGATTCCCGAATCTCCGGGAGGAGAAACCAAGAATCACCCTGCCCCACGTGATTCAACATATTCAAGTCCAGACAGGAATCGACGGCTCCCATTTTCGACCCCCTGGCTGAGAAAACGCCCTGTGCTCATTCCATGGTAATTTTGTGATCATGCCCGATGGACAGCTCAAACCCCTGACCCGCCATAAACCTGTCACAAAGGTTGAAAACGGTCGCCAGGGTGCAACCAGCACCATCGATTTCATTGCCAGACAATGGGCCTCTCCTTCGGTGAAGGAGCAGGAATATCAGATGGAGGCGCCCCTTGAAAACAGGCAGGACCCAGAATCGAAGAGCAGCGTTAAAAAGCCCCCTGGCCTTTCGATATTGTCCCGACCCCCGATGGATTCCATCCAGAATCATGCACTCGATCAAGCTTCTGATCACTCCATGGGACAACCAATGGATCTTGACATGTTTCTGAGTCGATTGAAAACCCACATGTTTTCAATCTCGTGCATGGTGTTCCAGGATGCCTGGAATCTTGATCTGGAAAGGGTGCAGGATTGCTGCATCCACGTGTTTTCACCGGACGGACGGCTGATTCCCTTTTGCATGTATAACCTGACCGATGTTAATGGCCGAAGTCTCTATCGGAAGGGGTGGTAGGTAGTAAAGCCCCCTTTGGTTACCCTGACCGGAACATTGGAAACCAAAGGGCAATATTCTCAGGGGAGGGCCAAGATATTCTCCTAGGTTTGGATAACCAAGGGGGCGGAATGACATCATTGCCGTATGACGAGGAGACGGCCTATAATACAGCCTGAAAAGAACTTGATTATTGAGTAAAACAATGAAATTTGAAATAACCCCGCTGGACAGCTGGATCGCCACCAGGATAGCCAACCCGGATATATGGGCTCCCGGGCTGGCTATCCTGCAAAAATCCCGAGCATACTCAAAAAAGGTCAGAATACCCGATCTGGAGCAATATCAGCTTGCCATGGTGAAGAAAACCCTGGAAATAGCAATGGGAAACAGCCCCTTTTACCGGGAACATTTAAAAAATGTAACTCCAGACCATTTAAGATCCATTCGAGATATACGGAAATTACCGTTTATCTTTCCCCCGGATATGGAACGTAATGGATTGCAGATGCTCTGTGTATCCCAGGGTGAGATCGCAAGGATCACCACCCTTCAAACTTCGGGCACCACGAGCTGTCCCAAGCGAATTTTCTTCACGGGCAAGGATCTGGAGCTTACAAAAAATTTTTTCAGCCACGGCATGGAAACCATGGTAAAACCCGGTGAAAAGGTTATGGTTCTGATGCCCGGTCCCAATTTCGGGTCAGTGGGGGAAAGGGTAAAAGCGGGGCTGGATCAAACAGGTTGTGAAACCCTGGTCCATGGTTTTGTGGATGATCCCGAAAAGACGCTTCAAACGATGGATCATGCCGGGGTCGACTGCATCATCGGCCTGCCGGTTCAGGTGCTCTGCCTTGCCCGAAGCTCCCGGGCCAGGTCCCGGAGCCGGACCACTTCCCCGGGCAGAATCAAAAGTGCTCTTTTGACTGGAGATTATGTGCCTCTCTCTATAATAAGGGGTATCAGTGAAATCTGGGGTTGTCCTGTATTTATCCATTACGGCATGACTGAAACAGGGCTTGGCGGCGGAGTTGAATGCGCGGCCCGCCGGGGATGCCATTTAAGGGAGGCTGATCTTTTTTTTGAAATCGTGGACAAAACTGGTTCCCCTCTGCCCCCTGGTAAAGAGGGGGAAATTACCATAACCACCCTCACAAGAACAGGTATGCCCCTGATTCGATACCGAACCGGCGACAGGGCATCTTTCCTTGAAGGGCCATGCCCCTGTGGATCGAACCTCAAGCGGCTGGACAGAACCAGGGGTAGAAGCGTTGTCAGGTTAAAGCAGCAGGAACTTCGAATGGACGAGATGGACGAGGCTGTTTTCAGCCTGGATGAAATATTGGATTTTCAGGTCTCCCTGATTAAAACTGAGGAACCAGGGAATAAACAAACAGAGCTTAAAAGGATATCCGGCCGGAAAGATCCCTGTCTGTTGAACATCGAATTCTGGTCAGCCCCGGATAAAACCGGCCTTGCGGTGGAAAAAATCTGTTGCAGGATCCACCGGGCAATTTATGGGATTCCCGCCATCAAACAACTCGTGGATCAGGGCAATTTGAAAATCCACAGAATCTCGCCCAGCACCATAAAAATTTTTTCACAAATTCAAAAGCGAAGGATAAAAACAAGATAAAAATGTCCAATAATATTAAAGCGGTACATGCGAGTTTAAAACAAGGCCAGGCAGTTGTCATGGCTACCATACTGAGTAAAGAAGGTTCTGCACCAAGGTCTGCCGGGACAAAAATGATTGTCCACGGAGACGGCCGTATCAGCGGAACCATTGGCGGCGGATGGGTAGAGGCAAGGGTCCAGGAAATTGGGGAAGATTTTTTCAAGAACAGAGAGGGTTTCCTGATTCAGGATTTTACATTGGATTCCACGGCCTACCGGGACATGGACATGGTCTGTGGGGGAAATATCACACTGCTGCTGGAATATCTGCCTGCCACAGCCGAAAATCTTGATTTTTTTACGAAACACCTGGATATGATTGCCAGAAATAAAAATGGTTTCACCGCAAGCAGACTTAATAAAAAAAATGATAGCATCTATTCCATCGAGCGTTTCCTCCTGGATACAGACAGCCGCCAATGGACGGCAGCCCCGGTCAGACTAACCGACGAGACAATAGAACAGCTTGCGGATCATGCCGATCTCATGCGCTCCCCGGGGCTTGTCCATCTTGAGGAGGAAACTTTTTTTGTGGAACCAGCCAGATTCAACGGTGTCCTTTTCATCCTGGGTGCAGGCCACCTTTCCATCGAAACAGCCCGACTTGCAAGCCGGATTGGCTTTAAAACCATTGTGATGGACGACCGGGATGAGTTTGCCAACAAGCAACGCTTTCCCATGGCCCAGGTTCATGTGCTTAACAGTTTTGATCGCTGCTTTGACGGGTTTACCGTGGATGAAGGCAGCTATATAGTCATCATGACCAGGGGACATCTCTACGACCGAACCATCCTTGAGCAGGCCCTTGAAACCCGGGCCGCCTACATCGGCATGGTTGGCAGCCGTTCCAAGAAAAAAATCATTTACGACTATCTGCTGAATCAGGGTATCCTCCAAGAGAGACTTGATATGATCCACTCGCCCATCGGACTTGACATCAATGCCCAGACCCCCGAGGAAATCGCCGTGAGCATTGTTGCGGAACTCATCCAGGAGAGGTTTAACGCCCTGTGAAAATTTCAGCACTGATTCTGGCCGCAGGCTTTTCATCCCGCATGGGCAGATTTAAACCCCTCCTGCCCCTTGGGGTTGGGAAAGCAACCAAGCAAAACGTCCTGGAAAGGCAGATATCCCTGTTCCAGAGACCCGAAATCCAGGAAATTAGGATTGTCACTGGACACAGGGCCGAAGATATCAAAAGGATCGCAGGGGCCATGGGAGTTGAAACTGTCTTTAATGCGGATTATGCCGATGGCATGTTCTCGTCGGTAATAACAGGTCTCAGTTCCCTTAATGATACCAGCAGCGCCTTTTTTGTCATGCCCGTGGATATTCCCCTGGTTGCTCCCGCTACCATCTCTCTTTTACTCGATGCCTGGCAGGCAGAGAAACCTGCGGTTGTCTACCCCAGATTTATAGGAAAGAGAGGACATCCTCCCCTGATATCCATGGCCGTCAGGGCTCAGATCCTTGACTGGTCAGGTCATCAGGGATTAAGGGGAGCCCTTGAGGGATTGGGAGACCGTGCCATGGATGTGGAAACCGATGACCGATACATTCTCATGGACATGGATTACCCGGAAGACTATGAGCAGATCCAACTCTTTTTAAACTCAAGGGAAAAGATTTAAGGAATTAAATGATAAAAGTCCAAGAGGCGAGTATGGGCCTATGTCTCAGATTTTGGCAGGCCTGATCACCTATTTGCTGCTTGCCCTTGAGTGGATTCTTCTAAGACTGCAAATAGTCAGTCCAGATGGCCGCCATTTCCCGGCTGAACAGATAAAAATATTTCATCAGCAAATCATACTCCGGCCTCCTGCATACCATGATGGCGATTTTGGCGGCCTCCCGGGGGGGATACCCATAAACTCCGCAGGAAATTGCTGGAAATGCGATTGATTCGCACCCGTGGGCCAGGGCCAGATCCAGGCTGTTGGTGTATGCTGCGGCAAGAAGCCCGGCCGGATCTTTATCTATTCCATACTTGGGACCAACGGTGTGGATCACATATCGCGCCTTGAGATTCCCGGCTATGGTTATTCTGGCCTCTCCTGTGGGGCAGCGAATTCCATTTTTCGGCTCGACATTTTTGCACGCCTCTAAAAGCCCAGGGCCGGCAGCCCTGTGAATGGCACCATCCACGCCGCCGCCCCCGAGCATTCTTGAATTTGCCGCATTGACAATTGCATCCACGCGAGCCTCGGTTATATTTCCCTGGACAATCTTTATATTGTTCATTTTATCTCTCCATTTTATCCACCTTCCCACACTGGGATTTGAAATGAGAATGGCTGTTTTTCTTGATCGAACTTGAATGGAAGCATGTCTTGTGTGATAATTCGTCTCTTCCCGTTGCCAACACTTTATCTTTTTGAGCCATCAAGCTCAACGGTTTTTTTCTTTTTTCAGGTGGTGGATTAGAGTGGTTGTTTAATCACCCAATTGAAAGAGAAATAAAGGATTTCCCCTTAGTTGTGTTAAAATACTTTATCTCCTGTCCATGAAAGGGTATTATAGCCGCTTCACAAGAGATCTGGTACCCCAAATTTATTCCCTCTGCGGTACCTGAATGGAGGTTTGATGGAAAAAAACAGCGCCTTTGACACCCGAGTCGCCCGTGGAACAAGTGATGGGAATGGTGATCGATTTTTTTTCACCTTTGCAGGCCCAGGCCAGGAGATGAGTCTTGAGGCTGGTTCCTTTTTGAGCCCGGTAACCCTTGCCTATGAAACCTGGGGAACCCTGAACGCCGAAAAGAATAACGCCGTTCTTGTCTGCCACGCCCTTTCAGGGGATGCCCATGCGGCAGCTTCTCCGGATTCCCAGGAGTCGGGGCCGGGGTGGTGGGATTTCATGGTGGGGCCGGGCAAGGCCATTGACACGGATCGATATTTTGTAATCTGTTCAAATATTATTGGCAGCTGTGCAGGTTCCACAGGCCCATCGTCGATCAAGCCTGGAACCGACAGACCCTATGCAGGCGCTTTTCCTATGATAACCATAACGGACATGGTTCGGGCCCAGAGGCATCTGATTGACCACCTTGGAATTGAAAGGCTCTTGAGCGTTATCGGGGGATCTGTGGGGGGGATGCAGGTCCTTGAATGGTGCGCCAGGTATCCTGACCGCATGGTGTCGGCCATTCCCCTTGCGTCCACCACACGCCACTCAGCCCAGGCCATTGCCTTTAACGAGGTTGCCCGCCAGGCTATCATGGCCGACGCCAACTGGAACCTGGGTAACTACTATTCAAAGGATACCCCGGACATGGGACTTGCCGTTGCCCGGATGATCGGTCATATCACCTATCTTTCCGACGAGGCTATGAAGGTCAAGTTCGGCAGGAAGCTGCAGAACCCTACAATTCTCTCCCTTGAACCGGGCCATGATTTCCAGGTGGAGAGCTATCTTCGCCACCAGGGTAGGAAATTTGTCGAACGGTTTGACGCCAACTCATTTCTATACATCACAAGGGCCGCTGACTATTTTGACCTTGCAAGGGATTATGGGGCAGGGTCACTTGAAAAGGCCGTATCAAGGTTCAAGGCCCGGTTGCTGATAGTTTCGTTTACCACGGACTGGCTCTACCCAACCTATCAGTCAAGGGAACTTGTGCGGGCCATGAAGCAGAATCTCATGGACGTAAGTTTCAGTGAAATAACCGCCAAATGGGGCCACGACGCCTTTCTTCTGCCCGGTACAGGGCTTGACAGGCTGGTGGCGGGGTTCCTTGCAGGGGTGTACCATGGCCGTTGATATCTCAAAAATTCGGTTTGACCTGAAGCTTCTCTCCTCGTGGATCGAGCCGGGATCTAAGGTCCTGGAACTCGGATGCGGCAACGGTGAACTTCTATTCCACCTTAGAGAGGAGAAAGAGGTCAAGGCCTGGGGCATCGAAATCAAGGACTCAAGGGTGGCCGCCTGCATCGACAAGGGCCTTTCTGTAATCCAGGGAGACATAAACGAGGAGGTCAAGGACTATCCGGACAACGCCTTTGACTATGCCGTTCTCTCCCAGACATTGCAGCAGGTGTATGAGCCGGACGATCTCATACGTTCCATGCTCCGAATTGCCAGAAGGGGAATTGTGAGTTTTCCCAACTTCAGCCATTATCGAATCCGCATGCAGCTCCTTGGTACTGGCCATGTGCCAAAGACCGAAGAACTTCCCTTTGAGTGGTACAACACCCCGAACATCAGGGTGCTGAGCCTCAAAGATTTTAGAAGCTTTGCCAGGAGTGTGGGGTTTGAGATATTTAAAGAGGCGGCCGTGAACATATCAGAGCATGGAACCAGGGGAAGGCTTGTAAATTTTATGCCCAATTTTTTTGCCACCTATGGTATTTTTATGATCGGCCAGAGAAAGCAGTAGGTAGTAGGTAGTGGATGGATGTAGGGGCTCCCCTTGCGAGGTGCCCTTTGTGGCTCGATAGCTGCTATCCGTTAGCTATTAGCAAAAGCAACAATATCAATATCAATATCAATATCAAGATCAAGATCAAAAGCTAACAGCTAAAAGCTAAAAGCTAAAAGCTAAACAAGGAAAATATATGAGCATGAACACCAGGATAGAACTGAAAGACGCATTTAAAACCCAAACCCTGGACCAGGACAAGGTGATCACCCCGGAGGAGACGGTTAAACGTTTCAGGGAGCGCACCCGTATGCTTGACCTCAAGATCTTGAAAAGCACCCGGCGCATCGACAACGGAAGGCTCGATATCCCGGTGTTTTTTAGTGAGTGCGGCACTGATGCAAAGGATGTGATCGGTACAAACAAGCAGATGGGCAAGGGTGCCGACCCTGCCCAGGCCGAGGCAAGTGCGGTCATGGAGCTTGCCGAACGGTACAGCTTCTTCAGCTTTAAGAACAACCCTGAAAATTTTGTCGTGGACACCTATACGAACGTTGAAAAAGACGCCATCCCCTTTGATACCATTCTCCAGAGCGTTCACGACAGGGGAGGGGATGAGGGAGCCAAGAAGAGGCTTTTTAAGGATCTGCCCCTTAAATGGACAGGGGGTTTTAACCTTACCCGGGAAAGTGAGGTGCTGATTCCCTTTAACTGGTTCTACATGATCAACGAGTTTAACGGACCCGCTGCCGGCAACTGTGTTGAGGAGGCGATCTGTCAGGGCCTGTCCGAGCTTGTGGAGCGCCACACCTCTTCGGTTGTGAGCCACAAGAGGCTTTCTGTGCCTGGAATTGATCCGGATTCTGCCACGGATCCAGCGGTTAGAGAAATGGTGGCAAAATACCGCAGGGCCGGGATCAAGTTTCACATCTCGGATTTCACCCTGGATATGGGCATTCCCACGGTGGCGGTGCTGGCCTATGATCCGGCCACCTTTCCAGAGTCAAGCGAGATCGTCTGGACTGCAGGAACCGCCCCCAACCCGGAAAAGGCCCTGAGCCGGGCCCTGACCGAAACCGCCCAGCTTGCAGGAGATTTCAACACCTGTTCCAACTACGTGGCGAGCGGGCTTCCGAAATTTGCAACCCTTGAACAGGCAGGTTATATAATAAATCAGCAGCCACTGACGCCCATCGCCAACCTGCCCAACCTTGCAGACAAAAATATTCGCATCGAGGTTGAACGTTATGTTGGGGCCCTGGGCCAAAGGGGGATGGATGCTCTTCTTATCAACACCACCCACGGGGGGCTTCAGATCCCGGCCTTTTACATGATTCTTCCAGGCGCACATTTCAGGGAAAGGGCCGCCCAGGCAAGCCTCGGAATGTTTGCGGCCCGTTTGATCACCGAGAGCTTTGATCCTGAAGAGGCCCTGGCACACCTTGACCGTATGGAAACCATTCTACCGGGTCGTTACTATACGAGATTTTACAAGGGGCTCTCAAATCTTGCCCTGGGCGACCCAAAAACTGCTGAACAGCATCTCCAGGCGGCCCTTGAACTTGATCCTGCCCGGCTGAACGTTCCAGACATCTGTTCATATCTCGGGGTTAGTCTCAAGGAGATGGGGATGTACGAGCGTGCGCTTGCGGTTCTCGAAAGGGGAGAGGTTATTGATCCGGATCGAACCGACCTTCACAACCTAAAGGGGTTCTGCCACTTTAAGATGAAAAATCACGAACAGGCCGTTGCAAGCTTTAAGCGGGTCATCGAGATTGACCCATCCTCGGGCATCGACTATGCAAATGTGGCCGTTAACTTAAGGGCCCTTGGCAGGAGGGACGACGCCATTCATTACTATGAGCAGTCCCTGATGATCGATCCTTCCCTTGATTTTGCAAGGGAACATCTTGAGACCTTAAAGGGGGTTTAATGCCGGGGGATAAACTTGAAACAGGTGTCAGGCAGATATTGAGGCGCCTTGGCGAGCCCAGCGCATTCCCCTTATCCGTGAATCTGACCGAAGCAAAGAGGGAAAATGAGTGAACGCCGACTTGTAGACATTGAAACTAAAATCGCATTTCAGGAAAAAAGTCTCAAAGAGCTGAACGATGTGATTTATGAACAGCACCGGGAGATTGACAGGCTCAACTCCATTTGCGATCTTCTGGTGAAACGTGTGAAGGATCTTTCAGATTTTATGCCGGGAAGCGATGGTCCGGCAAATGAAAAACCGCCACATTATTAATTGTTTGGATATAAAATTCTCCATTTTTGTGGATCATGAAAACAATTCAATCCAGGAGTTTTACTTGATTATCGAGTACAAATAGATTATTAACTTGGTAAATTTGGAAATGTTTTCTATAAAAAGGGTTGTAAGAAAAAAGTATAGATGACCATTAAACCCTAACAGTGAGAGTGGACATAAAATCTAAATTATACAAACAAGTGCCGTTTTGTGCATTTTTCAAGGGCGTTATCTGGACGGTCTGTTTTTTGATGATCTCCCCCCAGGGGTTCGAGGCATACGGTGCTCCAGACAGGTCTGGTTCATTAGCATCTACATCTGGGACCACATTGGGGTCTGCCTTTGGTTTTACCAAAGAGCAGTTTGAGCAAAAGGTTAAACAATACCTTGGCATCCCCTATCGAAGGGCAGGAACCTCCCGCAAGGGCATGGATTGTTCGAGTTTTGTCAGGATTGTTTACAATGAGTTTTTTGGAATTGACCTGCCCTACACTGCCGGTGCTCAGTTCGTTTCTTCCGGGTTGAAAAAAATCAATCCCCATGGGATTCAGCCGGGGGATTTGATTTTTTTTGCCAACAATAAGCAAAAGAGGATCGACCATGTTGGAATGTATGTCTCGGAGGGACGATTCATCCATGCCAGCAGCAGCGTGGGAATAACCATGTCAAGTCTGGATAATAGTTACTGGAAAAGACGTATTGTGGGGTCTAAACGTCACAAGGACTTGACCTATCATAAACCGGATTTCAATCAATTTGCGGTTGAAAGCTCGCTTGCTATACCTCTGTTCAAAAATGGCGAGATCCAGGTCCATGCGGGCAATAATTTTCGTTTCACCACCTCTCCTATGCAGGGAGATCTTGACCTTTTTGAGGATCTTTACTTTCAAAACCATGAACCACACTTTCCTTCACTGCCCTTTTATGCCATCGGTTACGGTCATAACCTGTTTGAGGGTCTGGATATGAGTCTGAGTGCCATCCATGAAACGTTTGATCTGCCAGGCTTCGCCTTATCCTCAGATTCCAGGTCCCGTGGTTTTTTGATGCAGGACACTGCAGAACGGACCGCGGTCAGACTCACCGGTGATTTTTCATCGGGCAGCTGGTTGAGTATCACACCGGTGATCACCTATTTTGATTATTCCAAAGAAAATGAAGATCTTTTGAACGTCCCGGAGTGGTCGTTAGGGCTCAATACCCTCGTGTCCCCAGCCCACAGGCAATGGGCACTGTCCATGCTCTTAGAGTATTCCCAGGGGGATGAGTTTGCCGGTGCCGGATCCTCCAGCAAAAGATTCAGCTCTCTGGATATGGAGCTTAAATTATGGATTAATCTCAGGGACAATCTTGAGTTTTCCATCACGGGCCAGCACGATATACCAAACACGGCAGATAGAATGCATGAAGATTCAATGTTCATGCAATCTGCTTCCAGCAACGTGTTGATGATGTTTAAATGCTTTTATTGATGTTAGCTGTTCTATCCCCTTATTGATTTCGACAAAAAGGGTGTAACTCTGTGTCGAAATCGATAAAGGCGCTTCGGCTTTTTTTCGAAAAAAGCCGAAGCGGTAAAAATTAAACCTGCACGGTTAAACCAGAAAGATGCAAAACGCTGATTATTTCATGGCGCTAATCAGATGCTGGCTGAGTTGATCCTGGTATCCGAATCCATAAATTGCGATCAGACCGAGGAGTCCCACCAGGGTACAATAATACAGGGTCGGAATGATGGTGCGGCGCAGTGTGATTCCCTCTTGGCCCAAAAGCCCAACGGTGGCGGAAGCGGCAACCACATTGTGAATGCAGAACATGTTGCCTGCGGCGGCGCCTACGGCCTGGAGTGCCACTATCAGGGAACCAGAGATGGCAAGGTTTTCCGCCACACCGTGCTGAAACAGGCTGAACATGAGGTTGCTGACGGTATTGCTGCCGGCGATAAACGCCCCCAGACCGCCGATAAACGGTGCAAAAAAGGGCCATACATTTCCTGCGCTGGCTGCAACCCACTGGGCCATGGCAAGGGGCATGCTGGCATATCCGCCAGCATTGATACCGGAGTTGATGTACACCCGCACCATGGGAATGGTGAAAATAAGGACGAACCCAGCACCTAGAAGGATTTGGCTGGATTCCTTGACGGCTGATCCGAGCTTTTCAAGTGACATGCGGTGAATAAAAAAAGTTATGATCACCACAAAGCACAAAATGGCACCCGGCAGGTAAAGCGGTGCACTGGCAGCGGTAATCCCCGTACCGAAAATATCGGGCCATTTGATGGCAAAACTTTTCAGGAAGCTTCCGATGGGCAGCTGGGGTAAACGGGTGAGCACCAGGATTGCCGCCACCAAAATATAGGGTACCCAGGCCAGCCAGAGCTTCATCGGATTTTTGTCGATAAGGGAATCAAGGCTGATCTCCATCTTGCTGACCCAGCTGTCATCCCACTCTTTTCTGGGGGCAAAATCCCATGAATCTTTGGGAACCAAAAATCCTTTTCGTGCCGCAGCAGTCATGATGGCCATGCCGATGAGTGCCCCTATCAGGGAGGGGAATTCAGGCCCGAGATAAATGGCGGTAAGGGTATAGGGAACGGTAAAGGCCAGGCCGCCGAAAATGGCAAAAGGCGTAATTGAAAGGCCCTCGCTCCAGGATTTGTTTTTCCCGAAAAACCGTGTCATCATGACCACCATGAACAGAGGAATAAAGGTGCCGGCACAGGCGTGCAGCAGGGCACTCTGGGAGGTTATCAATTGAAGGTACTGATCAAAATTCGTGCCGGCAGCTGCCAGCTGGGAGGTGAGGTGGACATTCTCAAGTCCGCCCTTTACGCCGATTAAAATCGGTGTTCCTACTGCGCCAAAGGTCACGGGAGTGCTTTGGATCATCATTCCGATCATTACGGAACAAAGGGCCGGAAAACCAATGGCCACCAGCAGGGGGGCTGCAATTGCAGCGGGTGTCCCAAATCCCGAGGCACCTTCGATAAAGGATCCGAACAGCCATGCGATGAGCACCACCTGGATCCTGCGATCCGGGCTGATATCGGAAAAGCCCGTGCGAATGGCCGTAATGGCACCCGAATGTTTCAGGGTGTTGAGGACCAGAATTGCTCCAAAGATGATAAACAGGATGTCTGCTGTAATAAACAGTCCCTGAACGGTCGAAGCAGCCACCCGAACAGCCGGAACCTTCCAGAAGGTCACGGCAATGACGGCGGCCACCACGTAGACGATGGGCATGGCCCGCTTTGCCGGCCAGCGGAACCCTACCAGTAAAATGGCAGCGGTTAAAATCGGCATCACTGCCAGAAAAGACTGTAATCCAAGATCCATACTACCCCCCTTTAAAGTTAACAAAATTATTGATTGCTCTTCATAAAAAATTGGAACGTATTTAAGAAAACAGGTGCTTTGATATTGGTCATACCATTACTATTTATTCCATTTAACCTTGTCAAGAAAAAATATAAAAATTGACAATCGAGTATTGTATTTGAAAATTATTTTAAATTTTGTTATTGATTTAAAAAACCATTGAAAAATCAGTGGTTTTTTCATTTTGCAATTTTATTTGTTTGGTTGGGTAGGACAGTCAGGTCAATGCAGGGGTAACCTTGCGGTCGCCTTTTATGTCTGACTTGGTACTCCTGAATGAGAGAGATTGGTATGACCAATTGTACAAACAGCCGTATGGCTCTGGAAAGCTTTGGTCCTGGTAATCGTTTTGGCCAATACAGTGTTCCGCCGGGAGGAGTCAAGTCTGACCCCATGGAGCCGTTAATTCTGACAATGGCCGATATCTGTGAACGAGGCTGGATTTTTTATTTGGGGGAAAACCCGTTATAAGGAGTAGCAATGAAAAAAGTTATTGATCAACTGGCAAGAGTTGTGGGCAAAGAGAATGTTTTCACCCAAAAAGAGGATATGCTCACCTACTCCTATGATGCGGCTGTTCTTGATTCCGTGATGCCTGGTGTGGCCGTGATGCCAGAAACTTCACAACAATTGGGACAGATTGTCAAGGTCTGTGCTGAAAACCATACGGCCATTACGGTAAGGGGTTCCGGTACCAATCTCTCCGGCGGCACGATTCCCCAAGACTCCTCGGGTGTTGTTATTCTTACGGGTAAGCTTAATAAGATTATAGAGATCAACGAGGCAGACATGTATGCCGTGGTTCAGCCAGGCGTGGTAACGGCAGCCCTTGCCGCAGCCGTGGAGAAAAAGGGACTGTTCTATCCACCGGATCCGGGCAGCCAGGCAGTGTCGACCCTGGGGGGGAACGTGGCGGAAAACGCCGGTGGTTTAAGAGGTCTCAAGTACGGGGTGACCAAAGATTATGTCATGGGGGTGAGCTTTTTTGACGCCATGGGCGAGCATGTAAGGTCCGGTTCAAGGACGGTAAAGTGCGCCACAGGATACAACCTGACCGGCCTGATGGTAGGCTCGGAAGGCACCCTTGGTGTGATCGACGAGATTATCTTAAAGCTCATCCCCCTTCCCAAGGCCAGAAAATCCATGGTCACCGTGTTTAAAACCATTGAACAGGCATCGGAAGCAGTTGCCGCCATCATTGCGGCCCGCATCGTTCCGGCCACCCTTGAGATCCTGGACAATTTCACCATAAGGGCCGTTGAAGCGTACAGCCATGCAGGGCTGCCCATCGATGCCGGAGCCTTGCTTCTCATAGAGGTGGACGGTCATCCGGCCCAGGTCGAGGATGAGGGGGCGGCCGTTGAAGAACTCTGTAAAAAGCTTGGTGCCGAAAGCATCAAGGTTGCGGCCGATGATTCTGAACGGGACAAAATATGGGCGGCCCGCAGAAGCGCCCTCTCGGCCCTTGCCAGACTTAAACCCACCCTAGTGCTGGAAGATGCCACTGTCCCCAGGAGTAAAATCCCCGCCATGGTAAGGGCTCTCCAGGAGATTGCGGTAAAATACAGGATAGAGATCGGTACCTTTGGCCATGCAGGCGACGGCAACCTTCACCCGACCATTTTAACCGACAAGAGAAACAAGGAGGAGTGGCACCGGGTGGAATCGGCCATCGAAGAGATCTTTGACAGGGCCCTTGCTATGGGCGGAACGCTTTCCGGTGAACACGGAACAGGTCTTGCCAAGGCCCCGTTTCTGGAAAAGGAGATTGGCTACTCTTCGATTCTATTTTCAAGACGGTTGCGCAAAGCCATGGACCCCCATTCGATTCTTAATCCCGGCAAAATCACAGGAGTCTTTTAAATTATGGCAGGCATGAATGAACTTGCAAATCAACTCAAGGAGCTGGAAGAACAGCTGGTGGTATGCAACCGGTGCGGCATGTGCCAGTCGGTCTGCCCCCTATATGAACAAACCAGAAGAGAGTCTGACGTGGCAAGGGGAAAGCTTGCCCTCCTCGACGGGCTGAGCAAAAACCTCTTTACCGATCCCGACGGGGTCGATGAACGGCTAAACAAGTGTCTGCTCTGCGGATCATGTGCGGCTAACTGCCCGAGCGGCGTGAGTGTGCTCGAGATATTCATCAAGGCCCGGGCCATTATTGCCGAGTTCAAGGGGCTTTCTCCTGTAAAACGTTTGATCTTTAAAAAGATGCTGGCAAATCCCGCCGCCTTTGACCGCCTCACCGAGTGGGCGGGGAAATTCCAGGGGTTGTTCACAAAGGCTGAGAACAATGCCCAGGGAACCTCCTGTGCCCGTCTGGTTTCCCCTTTAATCCAGGATCGTCACCTTCTGCCCATGGCCGCCAAACCCTTCCACAAAACCAGGGTGTCGGTGGATACCCGGCCGGGCCGCTCGGGTCTCAGGGTGGTCTTTTTCACCGGGTGTATCATAGACAAGATGTTTCCCCGCATAGCAAATGATCTGATTGGTGTGTTTGAATACCATGGGGTGGGCACCTGGATTCCCCATGGCCAGGGATGCTGCGGGATTCCGGCCCTGGCCTCCGGGGATAGGGCCACATTTGAAAAGCTTGTGGAGTACCATGTGGATCTGTTTGACAGCCAGAAGTATGATTATCTTGTAACTGCCTGTGCCACCTGTACCTCCACCATCAAGAAACTGTGGCCCACAATTTACGAAGGTAAGGCAAGCGGTACCAGGGAAAAGATCAGGCGATTGTCCGAACGAACACTTGATGTAAATCAATTTCTGGTGAATAAAGTTGGACTTCATGGTATTGGTAACGAAGCCGCTGGAGATGGTGAGGCGGTTACCTACCACGACCCCTGCCACCTCAAGAAATCCCTCGGGGTGTTCAAGGAGCCAAGGCAGATGATACAGGCATCGGGCAAGAAGCTTGTGGAGATGGAGGGTTCGGACAAGTGTTGCGGTATGGGGGGCAGTTTTAACCTTGTCCACTACGATCTCTCTTCCAGAATCGGCACCATCAAGCAGAAAAACATTGCAGATACTGGTTGTACCACACTTGCTACGGGATGCCCGGCGTGCATGGTGCAGATTTCGGACATGCTTGCCAAGGGTGGTTTAAACGTCAGGGTGAGGCATCCCCTTGAACTCTATGCCGAGTCTTTGCGCAATCAAAAACTAATTACATAACCGAACATAATTTGAAACATTGGGAAACACAATCGATTTATCCATCAAGCCAATAAAACCCAAGAAGATATCCGATCAAGCCTTTGATCAGATAAGGGAACTTATTTACAGGGGAAAACTCAAGCCGGGCGACAGAATACTGGCCGAGCGCGATCTTGCCCGGGCTATGCAGGTGAGCCGCAGCACCATAAGGGACGCCATCCAGCGTCTTGTTACCATGGGGCTTGTGGTTCAAAAACAGGGGCGGGGGACTTTTGTAACGGCCGTTGATTCCAAGGAAGAGACCACCATCTTCAAGATGATGCAGCAGACCCAGGACGCCACCATTGATGATCTTCTTGAGGTAAGGCTGGGGCTTGAATGCAATGCAGCGGCCTTGGCTGCTAGACGGGCCGACGGGGAGGATATCAAGGCAATGGAGCATTCCATAGAGGAGATGAAAAAAGAGATTGATTCGGGCCGCCTCGGCACTGCTGCCGACACCTCTTTTCATATGTCCATTGCCTATGCTGCAAAAAATCCAATCCAGATTTTGATCATGCGTAATTTCTATGATTATCTCTTCCATGGCATTAGAACGAGTCTAGAGGATCTGTACATGGACGGTGAAAATATCGACTCCATCTTGAAACAGCACATTGGGGTCATTGACGCCATCAAAGCCAGGGATGGTGAAGAAGCTCGAAGAGCCATGAACATCCATATTGACTTTGTGGTTCAATTTTACAGGCGAAGGACCGCAGAATTCAGGTCAGGTTAACCAAAGGGGTCTCTACTGTCGAGATTTTTACACAATAGCGGCATTGCCGTAAATTTTACAATTATTAAAAGGAACAGAAATCCATGACATGCACAATAGATAAAAACACCATCGATAAAACCATAGAGTTCCACGGCCACACATGCCCGGGACTTGCCATCGGCATCCGTGTGTCAGAGCTTGCCATGGAGCGTCTTGATATTACCGAGTGCACATCACCCGTGTGTGTGGCCGAGACCGACATGTGCGCACTTGATGCCGTGCAGTTTCTTACCGGCTGCACCTATGGCAAGGGCAACCTGGTACACAGGGATTACGGCAAGGCAGCCTTTACTTTTTTTGACAGAACCGGCAAAAAGGGATTCCGGGCCGTGCTCAACAAAAGACCCATTGCAAAGGACGGGGAGACCAGGGAGGATGCCATACGAACGATAATGGAGGCCGACCTTGACGATCTGTTCAAGGTGGAAGCGGTAAACCAGTCGCCGGTGAAACCGGCCAGGATACTTGAGAGCATCCGGTGTGAGGCCTGTGGTGAGATGGTCATGGAGTCGAGGATACGCCGTTTTGCCGGCAAAAACCTCTGCATCCCGTGTTTTTCCGAACAGGAACAGAAAGTCTGATTTATATGTCGATACCGATCTTGGGCATCAGTGTCCACGAGATGACCCATCCGTTTTCGTCCCTGTCCAGGCAGACAATCCCCGAATTCTGGAATTTAAAGACCCTTTGTTCGGGGCTGCCTGTCACAAGATAACCCACAAGGCGCTCCAGGAATGGCAGATGGCCTACCACCATGGTGTTTTCCCGTGCATCCAGGGACAGGGCAAATGTCTCCACCGGGTCCATGGGGGAGATCCCGTCAATCTGCTCGATTCCCCGCTCCGGCGTTAAAAACTGGGCCATAATTCTTGCCGTTTCAAAGGCCCGCTCTTTTTCGCTGTGGCGGATTATCGAGACAGGAACACGGTAGCCCTCTGCCACCTGGGCGATACGTCGTGTCTCTGCCCGTCCCTGGTCCGAAAGCCTCTTTTTTGGATCTTCGGTTTTGGAGCGATTTTTTCCGTGCTGCACCAGGTATAATGACATTGGGAACCTCCATTCAATAGTAGCTTTTTTTAATGATTTTTCTGAGTAGACTTTTTTCATAGTTATCATTTGCACTGTCTCTTTACAATAAAAAAGGGCATTGATAAAAGATCCTTTTCAGGATAATTAAAAGGGTTGCATAATTAATCCCCAGATCCGGGAGTTCCCGACTGAACAGGAGATAAACATGGAAGGCCGACTTTACGCAGATCTGCACAACCACACCACTTTTTCCGATGGAGACTTTTCTCCCCATGACCTTGTTCTTGCCGCTAAAGAGGCGGGTATTTCTGCCCTTGGAGTCACCGACCATGACACCATTGATGGGATAGGGGCGGCCCTTGGGGCTGGAGAGCGCCATGGAATAGAGGTTGTACCAGGGGTAGAAGTTTCCGTTCGATTTAAAGGTTCGTTCTTTACAGGAACCCTGCACCTTCTCTGCTATTTTTCCCTGGAACTTTTTAAAGACCTGAATTTTCGAAGATCCATTGGAAAGACCCTTGCCAGGGGACGGGGAGCTCTGCTTGCTGCCCAGCGGGTCAAGGAGATCAACCGGTTTTTCGGGCCCCGGGGAATCACCCCCGTGCTCAAGCAAGAGCTCACGTGCCAGGAGATTGCCCATTTGGCCAAAAATGCATCCAGGCGCCATTTTGCCCTTGCCCTGACCCAAAACCACGGCATCAGGTCTCCGGAACAGGTAAAGGCCATAATTGGGAATCAGAGTCCTGCCTATGTCCCATCGGGCATCAATCTTGCCGAAGTAACTGATCTCATGGACAAATGGCCCATGCTGGGCGTGCTTGCCCACCCTGCGGCGGGGTCTTTTCCCGGCAGGGGCCATTACAGGGAGGTGCTCCCCCCCATGGAGATTGTGGAACGGCTGTTCCCTGAATTTCTGGATGCAGGCCTTGGTGGTGTTGAAGTTGAGTATCCCGGCCACACCATGGAGCATCGGGCAATCCTGAGAACCTGGGCGGAAAAACATGACCTGGTTGTTACCGGCGGCTCAGACTGCCACGATGGGGTTGAGAGACCCCTTGGAGTCAGCGGTATATCCAGGGAGATGTTTGAAGTTTTTAAGAGTCGAATTCCGTTAAAAGGAGCCGCCTAATGTTGCTTGAGATCAAAGGGCTGGTAAAACGTTATAAAGATATCACGGCCGTTGACGGCATCTCTTTTTCCATCAAAGAGGGGAGCTGCTTTGGTCTCCTCGGCCAGAACGGGGCTGGAAAAACCACCACGGTTGAAATGATCGAAGATATCATCACGCCCACTGAGGGCACCATTTTGTTCAGGGGAAAACCCAGGGACAGGGATTTTCGTGAAAAAATAGGCATTCAGTTCCAGCATACTGAACTCCTGGCCTTTTTAACGGTCAACGACACCCTCAGAACCTTTGCCCGTTTTTATAAAAATCCGCTCCCCGTGGAAGAGGTCAGCCGTCTGTGCATGTTAGATTCCATCGGCAGGCAGATGAACGACCGGATATCCGGAGGTCAAAAGCAGCGCCTTCTTCTCGGGCTTGCCCTGATCAATGATCCAGACCTTCTCTTTCTTGACGAACCCTCCACAGGTCTTGATCCCCTGGCCCGCCAGCACATGTGGAAGATCATCAGGGGGGTTAAAGAGCAGGGGAAATCCATTGTTCTTACAACCCATTACATGGAAGAGGCCCAGGTCTTGTGCGATGACATTATCATCATGGACAAGGGCCGCATCATTGCCCAGGGTTCTCCTGGGGCCCTTATTGAGCAGCACTGCCATGATGATGGGGAGCCCAGAAATCTTGAGACGGTGTTTTTAAACCTCACAGGAAGGCATCTCAGGACGTAACCACCACAAAAAAGGAACCTGGTAAAAGGAACATCTGCATGAATTTTAAACGAATGTGGGCCGTGCTTGTCTCAAGAAACTACGAGTTTCTAAGGGACAGGGCAGCCTTTGGCTGGAACTTTCTCTTTCCCTTTTTAATTGTGGCGGGTTTTGCCCTGGTGTTCGGCAACGACAACCGTGCCCAGTTCAAGGTGGGTGTCTTTCCAGTTGCCCCGGAAACAGCGGTTGAAAGCCTTGAGCTCCCCGATCGGTTCAAGGAGACGCTGTACCTTGACCTGATTTATTTTGACAGCTTTGACCAGGCCCTGGATCGTCTGAGTCACCACAAGATAGACATCCTCATCAAAAACTCGCCCCGGCCCTGGCAATACTGGATCAGCGACACTTCGCCCAAGGGGTATGTGGCCGAAAAAATTTTCCGGGAGAGCACGGTTCCCCTTGAAGTCTTTGACGAGCTTCTCAGGAAAGAGGCTATCACCACGGTCCAGATTCGCTATATTGACTGGCTCTTCCCCGGAATCCTAGGGATGAACATGATGTTTTCGGCCCTTTACGGGGTTGGGTTTGTAATTGTGAGATACCGGAAAAACGGGGTGTTAAAGAGGCTCAAAGCCACTCCTGTGACTGCCCTTGAGTATTTGACTGCCCAGATGCTCTCCAGGGTGTTTCTGATTATGTTTACCATTGTCATTGTCTGGTTTGGGTGCGATCTCACCTTTGACTTTCATACCCAGGGTTCTGTGTTTGATGCGGCGGTTGTCTTTACCATGGGCGCTATTGCCCTCTCATCCATGGGGCTTTTGATTGCTTCAAGGGGTACGAGTGAAGAGTTTGCCAACGGGGTCATCAACTTTATTTCCTGGCCCATGATGTTTCTGTCCGAGGTGTGGTTCTCCCTGGAGGGTGCGCCCGGATGGATAAAGACCATAGCGGGTTTTCTGCCGCTGACAAGGATGCTTTCCGCCATCAGGGATATCCTCAACGACGGGGCCACCCTTGCCCAGGTTGGACCGGACCTTATGTTCCTCGGCGTTGTCAGCCTTGCCTGTATTCTGGCTGCATCATGGCTCTTTTCCTGGACCAAATGAAAGGGCAAGGGCTTCAAGGGTTGACGGGGTGTTGAGCGTTGGGTCGTCAAGGACCCGTTCGAATAAAAGCTCCATGATACGTCCCACCTCTGGACCCGGGCCAAGGTTTAACAGGGCCATGATGCGGTTGCCGTCAATGGCGAGATCCGCCGGTGTAAAGGCCTGTGTTCCTCCGGGTTCAAGCTCGTCTTTAAACTTTTGAACCCGGTTGCGGATATCCCTGAGGTGGTAGTGGGGCTTTGCGAGGTTGGACCGCTTGTCTGCGATGCGCATGCGCATGAACTCCTTATAGGTCAGCCCCCTGGCCGCAAGAAGGGCAAGGATTCGACGTACTGCCCTGGGCGAGGTCTCCTCGGTGAGGGGCCGCATGTGAACGCTGATGATTGACAGGATGTAGTCCATCTCCCGGAGGGAGAATTTAAGGTTGATAAGGTCCTGCTCAACCTGGTCCAGCTCCTTTTCATGGTTGTGGAAGGTGAGAATCCCCTCTTTAATTTCCGCTGCATCATATTTTCCCGTATCGTGGAGAAAGCCTGCAAGGCGCAGCAGCGGCCGTTTGGGAGAGAGGGCATCGCCCGTCATCATTGAGTGCTCAAACACCGTCTCACCATGGAATGGGCCGCCATCAAGCTCAACCAGCCTGTCAAGGCTGGGAAATATGTCTTTGAGCAGGCCGGTTCTTTTAAGGGCTTTAAAAAAAAGAGAGGGAAGATCATGGCCCATGGCCTTGAGGATCTCCATGCGGATGCGTTCTGGTGCCACCAAGGTCTTGACAAGGCCTGCATTGGTTAGGATGCTGTCAAGCGTTAAAGGGTCGAAGTCGCCCTTGATCCGGGAGACAAACCGGCAGGCCCTGACCATACGCAGGGGATCTTCCAGGATTCGCTGGTTTGCGTCGCCGGTAAACCGAATGATCCTGTCTTTAAGGTCCTGCTGGCCTGAAAAGGGGTCGATGATCTGCCCGGTTTGAGGGTCCCAGGCCATGCTGTTAATTGTAAAATCCCTCTGCTTAAGGTCGGTAAGGGGAAAGTTCATTCGCTCGCCTCTAAAGGACGCAATCTCGATGCCGTTCACAAGGCAGATTTGGAAGCTCTTTCCAACTGTTTTGACTTTCTCCCCGGTGAAGATCTGCCGTATGGTTTCAAGGGAGGCGTTGGTTACAATGTCAAAATCTGTGGGATGATCTCCGGCCACCATGTCCCGGACTGCACCGCCGGCAATCAACGCCCGGCAGCCATTTTTAACGAGCAGGGTCAGGATCTTTTGAACTTTATGGGGGAGTCTGAATTTCATTGTTCGGTTCCGTTGCACCACCTGGGAATCAGGTCGTGCCCTATTTTAAGATGGTCAAGAATCCTTGCCGTCACCGTATCCACAAGGGCCTCCACCGTTGCGGGTGAAGTGTAGAAGGAGGGACAAGGGGGCAGGATGGTGGCACCGGCCCGGCAGACCCGGGTCATGTTTTCCAGGTGAATCAGGCTGAGGGGTGTTTCCCGTGGTACCAGAATCAAGGGCCGCCTCTCCTTGAGGCAGACGTCCGCCGACCGTGAGATCAGGTTGTCGGCATAGCCTGCGGCAAGGGCTGCAAGGCTCTTCATGGAACAGGGAACGACCACCATGCCGGAATGGACAAACGAGCCGCTGGCAGGAGAGGCGTCATAGTCAGTCTCGGAGAAGATCCTGATGAAGCTCCCATCGCAGCAGACCACCCCCTGGTCTGCCAGAAACTGCTGAAAATTTCCTTCTGGTTTGAAGCCCATTTCATGGTCAAAGACCCGGAATCCGCCCTCGGAAACCATCAGGATTACCCGGCAGGGTGTTTGAACAAGGGCCTTGAGCAGTCGGACGGCGTAGGTAACGCCTGAAGCACCGGTTATGGCAACCACATAGGTTGGTTGTATCCTGGGCGTCATCAGACCAGGGCCTCTGTGAGAACACCTGCAAAAAGCGTTATGGATACCAGGCTGTTCATGTGAAAAAATGCGATGTTGATATGTTCGAGGTTGTCCGGTTTCACCAGCCGGTGTTCCACCACGAGGAGCAAACCTATCACTCCGAGAAAGAGGAGAAATACCCGATCCATGTCAAACGACAGGTACATGGTAAACAGGAGGACGATGGTGAATCCGTGGAGGAGCTGGGACACGGCCATGGCGTTTCTGGGACCGATGGCCGACGGAATCGAAAAAAGACCGGTCTCCCCGTCAAAAGCTGTGTCCTGGCAGGCGTAGAGAATGTCAAACCCTGCGATATAGGTCATCAGTGCCAGGGTCAGAAACAGGATGGGTACGGAAAATCCGCCAGTGACAGCAATCCACGCCCCAAGGGGGGCAAGGGATATGGCAAACCCGAGATAGATGTGGCAGTAGGCTGTGAATCGCTTGGTGTAGGAGTAGAAGAGCAGCAGGATAAGAACGGGAAACGAGAGCCAGAAGCACAGGGGCCCAAGCATTGCCGCCGCAAAAACAAACACCAGGGAGGATGCTCCCACAAACAGGCCTGCAGACTTTCTGGTTAAAATCCCGGCGGGAATTTCCCTGTTGGCCGTTCTGGGGTTCTTAAGATCCATGGGGGCATCAATGATCCGGTTGAACCCCATGGCGGCAGATCTTGCGCCCACCATGGCCAGGATGATCCACCCAAGAACGGACATGTCTGGTTCATGGTCTTTCCAGGCCAGAATAACTGCCGAAAGGGCAAAGGGAAGGGCGAACACGGTGTGGGAAAACTTGATCATTCGTCCAAAGGTAAGGATTTGAGCGCTTAGGGCTGACTTCATTAACTGGTAACTCTCCTAATCTGGGGATTCTCATTTTGGTTCTATACTAGAGGCGACAGCCGGTATTCCCTTGCTGAACCAAGAAAATCTGATCCCCTTTGTTTCTTAATGTTCAGCAAGGGAATACCGACTGCCGCCCCCCAAGCTGATATCCCGAATGAAAAATGGTTGTATCTGGTTATTTAATATAGGGCCTCAATATATACCATA
Source organism: Desulfobacterium sp. (assembly GCA_034007745.1). Lineage (GTDB taxonomy): Bacteria > Desulfobacterota > Desulfobacteria > Desulfobacterales > Desulfobacteraceae > Desulforapulum. The sequence continues at coordinate 45,141 of JAVEQI010000010.1, read as the reverse complement.
AATTAGGGAATTACAATTAGGGCATCGGCCCTCAGGGGTTATAACGCTTGAAACCGCATAGCCCTTCCGATCCACCAGGGTTTTGTCGCAACTGTGGCAAAGGGTGTTTTCACCATCAAGGCCCGGGACGTTACCCGTGTACACATATTGAAGCCCCGCAGCTTTGCCGGTTGAGACGGCCCTTTCGATCGAGGAAACCGGTGTTGGCTCACGGTCCATCATCCGGTAGCAGGGGTGGAACCTTGATACGTGCCATGGGGTTTCATTTCCCAGCTCGTCGGCAATAAAGGCAGCCATGGCCTCAAGCTGTCCGGGGTCGTCGTTGAGCCCGGGGATTAGAAGGGTGGTCACCTCCACAAGGATCCCAAGGCGCTTCATCAGCTTGAGGTTTTCCTTTACAGGTTCGATTTTTGCCTTGCAGAATTTTCGATAGAAATCATCGTTAAAGGCCTTTAAATCCACATTGGCCGCATCTATATAGGGGGCGATCATTTCGATCACCTCCCGGCTCATATAGCCGTTGGTGACCAGGATGTTGAAAAGTTCGTTGCGTTTGGCAATTTTAGCGGTTTCAAGCACCGTTTCTACAAACACGGCAGGTTCTGTGTATGTGTAGGCTATGCTTGCACAACTGCCCTTAAGGGCCTGTTCAACTATGGTTTCTGGTTCTATTTTTACACCCTGTATCTTTCCGTTCTGTTCGGTGGGCATCTGGGCGATATCGGCATTCTGGCAAAAGCTGCACCGGAAGTTGCAGCCCACAGTTGCAATTGAATAGGAAAGGGAGCCGGGCTTGAGGTGGAATATGGGCTTTTTTTCCACAGGATCGATTCCCCTTGCTACGATTCGTCCATGGACAAGATTGATGAGTCGTCCCTCCTGATTTTCCCGGACGCTGCAAAGACCTCGCCTGCCCTGGTCAATGGTGCAGAAATGGTTGCAGATGCCGCAGCGAACCTTTTTATTTTCGAGTTTTTCATAAATAAGTGTTTCCATCGTTCTATTCCTTCTACTCCTTGTTAATTATGCGCGCAAAACCTGATACCTGATCATAGTTCCTTGACTGTTTGACCCTGAGCCACATGGGGCGGGTCCTGAACTTTGGTACAGGCTTTATTTTCATGACGATCGTGGTACCGAGGGGTGATCGCTCCATCAGGGGCTGCTGTTCAATAAAACCTGCTATGGATCCTGTAAACCATGGAAGCTGAAGGGTGGTTCTCCAGGTGAGGGGCACGTCCCCGATAATTGCATAAAGGATTTTTTTAAGCTCCCAGATGCTGAAGTAATGGGCATGGGAAAAGGGGGTAGAGACAAAGAAGCTCTTTATCCGGCGTATTATGTTCAGCGGCGCATGGCTGTTGAAAGCTCCAATAATAACGGTGTTTCTGGCCACCCTGCACGCCTCTTCTATAGCCTTGGCCGGTCTTTCGGTGAATTCAAGGCTGGTAAAAAGGATGACGTGGTCAAAGGCGTTGTCCTCAAAGGGAAGGGCCTCTGCCACCCCCCTGTGGAGGTCCACCTTGTCGCCCAGTCTTACCCTGGCAAGGTCAAGCATGGGGGGGGAGGGGTCCACCCCGGTGAGGTGAAATCCCTGGTTGAGAAGCGGTTCCAGGCTTCGGCCCGTTCCGCACCCGATGTCAAGGATCCTGTCGTATTTGTGGGCGGCAAGCATCCTCAGGAGCAGGTCTGATTCAAGATTAAAGGTGTGCCCCTTTCTTGCCCGATCAAACCAGGCATCGTAAAACTGTGCATCTGTGGAATCAAATATATGGCCCATGGCTCTACATTCTCTTATAAATTAATTGTTTGCTGGGTTTTGCCCTATCGCTGAAAAATATCGTAACACATGGAAAGTCCTTTGTCATCATCGACCCTGCGGTCACGGCAATTATCATTTTCCATGTCAGAGTTTTGGATATTGGCTGCCGCCTGAATGACACCCTGGGGCAGTCTTGTTTTAACGGTCTGAGGTTTCCGAGGTTTAGGCGCAATGCAAGAATTGCCCTGGGATGCAGGTCTATCCCGTGAAAGCCTTTTTTAAATGAGAATTTCTGCAAACGAGACTTAAATTTTGACAAATGTTGATAACGTCAATACATTGTTCATTTAATTTCAACTTTCAGCTTATGAATATTGCCCAAAAGGGCTTGAGGAATTTGATATGACAATAAGTATAGATGGAAGGGGGCTTGCCTGTCCCGGTCCTGTTTTAAGGACAAAAGAGGCGGTTGATACTCAAAATCCCGGGCATATCTCGGTGACTGTTGACAACGATGCCGCAGCAGAAAATGTGAGCCGGTTCTTGACCCACAGCGGCTTTGAGGTGTCGGTTGATTCCGATGGCAGAACCTCGGTGATCGAGGGAACCCGGCAGGGTGGGTATCTGCCTGGTCAAGGATCAACAAGTCCAAGCCCAGGACCGGACATGGGCCGGTCAGAGCATCAGAAAGTAATGGTGATGATCGCCTCCCGAACCATTGGCAGGGGTGATGACATACTCGGTGAAAAACTCATGACAAGTTTTCTTACGACCCTCAAGGAGATGGGTGAGGATCTCTGGAGGGTGGTGTTTGTCAATTCAGGCGTAAAGTTCACAATTCAAGGATCGCCTGTGCTTGACCAGATCCAGGAACTTGAAGGGCAGGGAGTTCATATCCTTGTCTGCGGCACCTGTCTGACTCACTTTGATATCCTTGATCAAAAAAAGGTGGGTGAGACCACCAACATGCTCGACATTGTCACCTCCATGCAGCTTGCCCACAAGGTGATCAATCTATAACTTAATGATCAAGTCTTTATAGTTGTTATAGTGAATGATCGTTTCCCAAATGTTTGCCATTGGCCTTGGCTGCTGCAATGCCTGCAAGCTGGCGTTCCCGTTTCAGGTTGGTTTCGAAACCTATGATCGAGCCATCCGGACTTTTTTGGATATCCTGGGGATCTCTTCTCCTGAAGAGTTGCGTTCGATCACCCACGGCCATGTGATTGCCTTTAAGAAGTTTTTGGGGTCATAGCGCCCGCACAATTAATAACCGCCTGTCTGCAATTTCCTCGCTGTTCAACCACCTGATTGATCAGCAAGTTGTAAAAATTATTGTCCCATCAAGGCGGTACAAAAAACAGTCGGACATTCGCAAATCAAGACTACACAGATGTATGACAAGCGAACAGCTAAATACAGGGAAAGTGCAAGTTTTGCGGTTTGGTTAGGATAATAATACTTGACCTGCGACATCCAGCATATTAATCTTTTTATGTTACAAAATGGGATTTGAAAGAATACTGTTTGATGCTATCTCATTATAATTTAACGGTGGAGTTGCAGCGGCCCTGGTGGCTATTGAAGTGCGACTTAATTTAGAGATGTGGCTCTTACAATCTTATTAAAATAGAAAGGAAGGAAAACATGTATAAAACCATTTTCCATTTAGATGAGGAAGAAAAAATAACAGATGTACTCAGGAATATTAATAACCTCTTACAAGACATGGAGAGTGAAGGAGAAAAAATAGAAATTGAAGTCTTAGCCAATTCTAATGGCGTTAAAGCATTCAAAAAAAATCGAGATAAAAATCGAGATAAAATAAAGAATGTGTTAGAAAAAAATGTTAAAATAGCCCTTTGCAATAACAGCTTAAAAAAATTAGAGCTTACAAAGGAAGACTTTATTGATGAAGCATTTATTGTGACATCTGGAGTAGGAGAACTTACTAGGAAACAATATAACGAATGGGCTTACATTAAACCTTGACACCCTCCCCCACCGATATAATCTAATGTGGCTTTTAGCTCGGGCCGTTTCAGGTGTGAGCTAGATATTTTTTCGATAAAAACCCGTTCATACCCAGCCTTATTCCGTGCATCGGTTTGCACATGAGAGTTCTGATCTATCGTTGACACACGAGCACATCCAGGTTGTGCCTCATTCCCAGGGGCTGTACAATGGTTGGGTTTGACCTCTCAGTTGTTATTCTTTTAAACCTCCGGTGGAAATGAACGAATAATTCTATATCTTGCTGCCTGAAACAACTTTTAAACAAAATAAATCTGTTCCCCGGAATTGTTGACGAATATTATCATGTTATTCACAACAACCATTCCACCGGCAGCCAGCCGATGAATTTGAGCAGGGCCTTGCGCCATATGTTTGTACCAGGTTCAGCTGTTAACGGGGGTGTGGCGGGTGCATCGGGTTCGATCCAGACCAAACTTCCACTGCGCTTTTTTACCTGCCAGGCCGTTCCCCTAAAACCCTTGTCAAAGGATTGGTTAACGCCTGTAGGCAGACGCTTGCTGTCGATCATAACGCCCATTTCGGTGTTGAGCGTCGCAGAGCGTGGATCAAAGTTGAAGGAGCCGACAAAAATGCGTTGGCTGTTTACTGCGAAGGTCTTGGCATGGAGACTTGCTCCGGATGAACCAAACGGACCAAGCTTGTTCTTTGCCGCACTGGTTGAGGCTTGTCTTCGGAGTTCAAAGAGCTCAATCCCGCCTTTAAGAAGAGCCCCACGCCGCTTGGCATATCCGGCATGGACGGGAAGTACGTCTGTCGCCTCCAGGGAGTTTGTCAAAATCCGGACCTGAACACCTCTCTTTTCGAGTTTGGTAAAGCCTTTAACTCCTTGTGCACCCGGAACAAAGTAGGCTGATACCGCGTCCAGACGCCGCTCAATTTTGCCGACAACCTTCACCAGACGGTCGCCCAGTAGATCTTCGTTCGGAATTGCACCTTGCCCCTTCATTTGATCGTCACTAACCAGTAACGATCGAAATCCTTTGAGATGGCCGGTACAATCTCTCCCAGGAGCAGCACATCTAAATCGACAAAGAGAGGTGTCTGTCAAGTACTGAAATACTCATCGCCCACATTGCGTCCACCCAGCACACAGGCCCTGCCATCAACTGTAAAGCTCTTGTTGTGCATCCTGCGATTGAGGCGGAAAAAATCGAAACTGTAGGAGAGCATCTTAAAACGACGCAGGGTAAAAGGATTCCATAGCCGTACTTCGACGTTCGGGTGTGCATTTAGGCGGCGATTTCTGGGTCTATGCCAGCAGTACCATGGTCGTCCAGCAGAAAGCCGCACCTGCACGCCTCGATCGGCTGCCCGCTTGAGGCGATCAAGCAACAGATAACCTGTGAGATCCGACCTCCAAATGTAATATTGTATATCAATGGAGGCAATTGCCAAATCGGCCAGAAGCATTCACGTAGCAAATGCATCTTCGCCGTTTCCAAGTGGTGTAATGCCGGTTAACTCGGGATGCTCCACCATCATTTTAGAGATGGATTGCCCTATCCGACCTTTTTCTGAAGGTGGTAGAGCAATTGATCGCTTACCGGAATTTTTAGGTAGTATGAAGCTGCATCCTGGGATGACAAAAACCAGAGTAATTATCAGGACCATAACTGTCCCCACTATGGGGCCGCGTAGAATCATCGTCTCTCACCTCCTCGAATTATGGGTCATCTTACTCTTGCCAGACTGCCCAGCTTCCAAATCACAAGTTTATCGCCCTGGTTGATCATATCCAAAAGCATTTTTGACGGGGTTTTATGGACTGTCAATGCTGCAGATCCCGGTTGTCGGTTTCGGCTCAACCGGGATTATTCGTTATTATCCACAAAAAAATCATCGATCAGGCCCTGTTCTTTCAGGTTTGCGCCGTATACAGCTGCACTTTCCCTGTCCGGAAAGTGTGATATTCTTACGATGAACCAGGTGCGTCCACCGCCGTCGGCCCTGTAAATATATGCGTCAAGCCCTTTTTGTTTGAGCTTTGTCAGAAACTCGTCGGCATGGGTTTTCTTTAAATAAGCTGCCACCTGAATGGTAAACCGTCCGGGCATTTCCTTTTCAACTTTATCAATTCTGTTTAACTCAACTGTCGTTGTTTTGGGGGGTGTGTGGATAAGATGAACAAGGGTGTTGATTGCAAAGCCGGTTAAAACAGCTGTAGCTGCAAGGGCTGTGGCCCACTTTAAAAATCGTGTAAGGCTCTCCCGCCCCTGGAAAAAAGCGTGGTATGCCTTCAGGCGGGCAGTAATTATTTGAAAGATTCCGGGTATGGTAGTCGCATTTTTTTTGACTTTGTTCGCAATGGCCTTGAACCCATTGGCATATTTCATGCCTTGTTCAGGGAAAGAGCGGGGGGAGAATCTTGAGCCCAGGGTTTCAGGTTCGGTATTAGTCAGTGTATGACCAGACATTACATCAGGCTGGGGGTCGGCCAGATTTTCAGCCAGAATGTCGGGCATATCATCAGCTATACCATTGGCCTTAACATCGGTAAGAACCTCAGGCTCCATAAGCTCTTCGATACTGGCAAGTGTCACCTGGTCGGGGCTGGAGCTTGACTGGATAGCCCTGTAAACCTTTCGGGCAGCATAGTCTGTGCGGCCGGATGCAAGGAACAGTCGAGCGCAAAGAACTGTTATTTCAGGATTATCAAGGTGAGCCTCGGCTACCCTGGTCATTGTTTCATGATCCTGCCTTGACAGCTTTTTGCTCCTGGACATTCGTTTCAACCACAGGTATGCAATCTCAACGTCCTGGGGTGAGATCCTGAGAAATGCCCGAACCGCCCTTTGAAATTCTGGGTGGGATGGGGCTGAGGTCAGGCTGAACTTTGCCAGGGAAGCCAGAAGAACAGATTCGATACGTCGTGTCCGCAGGGGGGAGATTAAACCTCTTTCGTAGCATTCCAGGGCTTTCAGATGTTGGTGTTCACTCCTTGGTGTAATGCCCGCTCGGTCCCAGGATTCAGCCAACCGCAATGCAGAAAGTACCCGCCTTTCTCCAACACGGGTCATGGCCCATTCAATGAGCACCAGAACCATTCCAATGATGGTAACTGCCGCAGGAAGATCATGGTTTGGGAATAAGCCGCTGACCCAGGGCAGTATCCAGAAGGCCAGGGCAAGGGCCGGGATCAGGGAAAACCAGAGCAGCAGGGTCAGGTGACGCGCAAGGAGGATCATGGTCTGGCCTCCTGGCAGAGGGTTTGATTCTCCTTGAGTGGTACTCTCACTATTTCTGCATTGTCGTCGGCGCCAAAGGTGTCTGGGGCGCATCCGGTCTTTGTATCCACGGCCTCGAATCGGATTCCCCTGGGAATTGGAAAGTCCCGTTCGGGTTCGTTCCTAAGGGCCTGATCCATGAAATCAGCCCAGATGGGTGCGGCGGCCCGTCCTCCTGTGATTCCCATTCCCGTCCTGGTTGCAAGCTTTTTCTCCCGGTCAAAACCCGTCCACACGGACACGGAAAGTGAGGGGGTAAATCCTGTGAACCAGGCGTCGTTGAACGAGTCTGTGGTGCCGGTTTTGCCGGCAGCCGGCCGGGTAAATCCAAGCTGGCGAATGGATTTACCGCTGCCCATATCCACCACGGAACGCATCATATCAACGACCTGGAAGGCTGTCCCGGCATCGAGCACCCTTCGTCCCTGGGCAATGTGCTCGTAGATCACACGGCCAAAGGGGTCCTCCACCCGCCGTATCATAAAGGGTTCATGGCGGATACCGTTGGCGGCAAAGGTGGAAAAGGCCGATGCCATTTCCAGGGGGGTTACCCCGCCGGTGCCAAGGGCGATGGAGTAGACCTCCTCAAGGGGACTTGTGATTCCGCAGAGTCTGGCTGTCCTGATCACGCTGGCGGGTCCCGTCCGTTCCACAAGCTGGGCTGCAATTGTGTTTATGGAGCTCGTCAAGGCCTGTTTCAGGATGACATCCCCCTGGAATGTCCGTTCAAAATTCCGGGGCTTCCAGGCAGTAGTGCCTTTTACCTGAATAGTTACTGGTTCGTCTGTCATCAGCGTTGCCGGATGGAGTCCAAGCTCGTTAAAGGCGCAATAGTAGAGAAAGGGCTTGAACCCCGACCCAGGCCTTCGATGGCTCTGGACTGCCCGGTTAAATTCGGTCTTGAAATAATCCCTTCCCCCCACAAGAGCCTTGACCGCACCCGAACCAGTATCAATGGCAACAAGGGCTGCCTGGGGGGGGTCCTCGTCCTGGTTGTCTATTTCCATCATCGTGTCCAGCCGTTCCATTCCCTTTGCAACCGCTGAATCGGCTGCCGCCTGAAGCTTTGAGTCGAGGGTGGAATAGATCTTTATTCCACCATGAAACACTACGTCTTCCCCGTATTTTCCCACCAGCTGGCCAATCAGGGCATCTATAAAATAGGAGCCGGTTCTTGAATCGGCCCTTCGGACCGCAAGTTCCGGCCTGATCGCCATGGCGGCGATTGCTTCCTGCCGGGTAATCTGGCCAACTTCAGCCATGCGCTGTAACACAAAATTTCGCCGGGTAATTGCCCGTTCATAATGGCGAAAGGGGTTGTACAAGGTGGGGGATTTGGGGAGTCCGGCCAAAAGTGCTGCCTGGCTGAGGTTGAGATCTGAAGCTGGGATGCCGAAAAAAACCCGGGCCGCACGTTCAATTCCCTGGGCTCCGGCACCAAAATGGATCTGGTTGATATAGGCGTGGAGGATCTCCTGTTTGGTGCTTGTGGCTTCGATCTGCAGGGTCACCAGCATTTCCCTGAATTTTCGGAGATAGGTTTTTTCAAAGCTGAAAAAAAGATTCTTGGCAAGCTGCTGGGTGATGGTGGATGCCCCCTGTATCCTGCCCGGCTCAAAAAGGGTGACGTACAGGGCCTTGATTGTTCGAAGCTTGTTTATTCCATGGTGCTCAAAAAAACGGTGATCCTCGGTAGCAATCACTGCATCGATAAAATGGGGGGAGACAAAGGATAGGCCCACAGGTTCCCTCCCGCCAAGGGTCATAAGTCGCTGGCCTGCGGCGTCAAACACCTCGGTCTGGGGGACATCGATGATCCTTCCCAGGGGCTCTGGAACCCGGGGAAGATCCTTGACCGAAACAAGAATCAAACCACCCGCCGCAAGAACGAAAAAGGCTGCAAGGATGAAGCTGATGTACAGGGTAGCTCGTAAGCCCCGATATATAAGGTGGATTCCCCTCATTGTTCCCCCCGGGTCAGGGCCATGCTGATCCGCCACACAGCCCATTCCCTGGCCCTGACAAGAATGATCCTGGTCTCGCCGTTTTCCTGGAATTCAAAACCCAGGCGTATATATCCTGATTTTGCCTCGTTCCAGATGCCGGCCCGGACAATGGTGCCCCGTTCCCTTAAAAGGACTTCAGGGGTTGTGATAAGATCGGGTATCACCTCTGCCGGAAGGGAGAGAAGGGCCGCAAAAAACCTGTCTGCCGGGTAGATCCTTCCTGCAAATCCCGGGATGTTCTCAAGTCTTTCCGAAAAAAAGTTCTCCTCCTTTTCAAGGCTGGCGAGGAATCGGTGATCCAGGTCAATCTGCCGTATAACCCGGTTGTCGGAATCCAGGAAGTAGATTTCAAGCCCCTCGGTCTTGCCCTGGCAGAAAATCCGGGTGAGGCCCGGAGTTCCAAACAGCCAGACAAGCTCGACAGGAGGGATCAGGGCAGCAGCAGCGTCTTGGGGCAGGTCAAGGTAGAGGGCCTTGAATCTCTCCCTGTCAAGACCTGTCCACTGGCCGGGAAGCACCACCTGGGCAAGCTGGACAAACGATGTCGCCTCCCGGGCAACTCTTGCCTGGTCCTGGCGTTCGGTCACGATGGTGTCGAGGTGGGTGTGGGCCCGCTGGGTCTGGTTCCCGGTCGTCCAGATGATACCTGTTTCCGGTCGAAGGGCATTGGTTGAGGCAAGATATCTGCCCAGGAGCTGTTCGCCCCAGTCGAATCTCAATTCGGAAAAAACAACGGCAGCCACCAGGAAAAAGAGCACCAGGTTAAACATGGACAGGGTTCTCCTGAGCCATGTAGAAAAGTTCGTGGGTTCGTACCAATGTGTCATGATCCCTGTCTTATGCCTAATTCCGGGTGGTTTTGCAACTTAAAATTAGACTTGTCAGCAATTCTCATTTTGACTCTCTCCTATAGGCAGCAGCCAGTGTCCCCTTGCTGAACGAAGAAAATCTGATCCCCTTTGTTTCTTGATGTTCAGCAAGGAGACACTGGCCGCCGCCCCCAACGCTGACATTTCATAATGAGAATTGCTGTAGACTTATCGGAATCCTTCTTCAAGATCCCGGTGACGTAAGTGACTTTGAATATTCGTTTCCAAAACCTTGACGTTAAAACGTCATGACGCTATAATGCTAAAATAAAAATTTAGGGGGGTGAAATTATGTCAGCATTATTAAAGCGTTCGACCATTTACTTGGAACCAGTTCTTCATAAGGCATTACGATTAAAATCTCTTGAAACATCACGCTCTATGTCAGAGATAATCAATGAAGCATTGAGAGAAGCACTTGCTGAGGATGCTGAGGATCTTTCTGCCTTTGATGAAAGAGCTGATGAGCCATTGATCAGCTACGATCAAATGGTTAAGAGGCTGAAAAAAGATGGTCGCATATAAAATTTTTTTCAAGTCTTCGGTTTGGAAAGATTTTAAATCAATACCTGATAAGGATTTGACAAAAATTCTTGCCTGTATTGAATCTCTCGGTGAGAATCCGCATCAGTCTGGGTGCAAAAAACTAAGTGGCCAGGAAAAATATCGTTTAAGATACGGCAGATATCGTATTATCTATTCCATTCAAGATGACGAAGTTTCCATTTGGATTGTCAAAGTTGGATATCGTAAAAACATATATAGCTGAAACGAACAATTGGGTGAACCGGACAGCAAGAACCTGCTTCTTTTTAACGGTTCAAGAATTTGAAAGTAATATTTCCGTTGATGCGTTGCGGATTGACCGAGGTTAGGGCCATGGCCCTTAGAAACTGGTTCGATAAATGCGGGTGTCTGCGGTAATTGATTTTCAACCAAAACAGAAAGGTTTTTCTATTGAAGAAGCTTACCAAATTAAAGAGGCTGACCAAATACAAGATTCTTACAGTTTATTGCCGGTGCGGGCAAAAGTTAGTGAAATATAAAAAAGGACCGGGAAGAAGGTTGTTGAAGATTCATCGGGACCGCATTACAGAAGACTATACCGGCATATTTATAAATGACTACTCAGAGACAGGTACTGACATCCACTGTCCTTCCTGCGATAAGCGAATTGCGACGGTGCAGGTCGTTAAGGGAAAGTATGTCAACAAGGTAAATCAGGGACAGCTGGGGCTGACCAGATAAGGTTGGAACAAACTTAGGGATGATCAAGATAAGTCTTGACCGGGGATTGGATTTTGCTTAGATTAATCCTTTTATAGAGACAGAAATGGTAGTATTTGCCATATGTTTTAACCTTGGAGGAACGGTGTGTACTCAAAAATTTTAATTCTCAACTTTCCACCGGTTATGTCCCACAACGCCGTGGTCTGCTATCTTGCAAAGGATTATGACCTGATTTTCAACATCCTTGGTGCAAAATTTTCAACCAAGGAGGATGGGATCATGGTGCTTGAGGTGAGCGGCACCCGGGAAAATTACAAGAGAGGTGTCCGTTTTTTAAAGGACCAGGGCGTCAGGGTCTCCTTTGCCGAGCAGGAGATCTTCCGGGATGAGGATAAATGTACCCATTGCGGTGCCTGCACGGCTGTATGCCCCACCTCAGCTCTCTGGATCAAGCGTCCGGAGATGGAGGTCATCTTTGACAGGGACAAGTGCAGCATCTGCGAGCTTTGTATTCTCACCTGCCCGACCCGGGCCATGGGCCTGTTTTCCAAGGATGCTGAATCGATCCTTCCGTGAGCGCTCTGACAGCCATAGCCTTGAGCGGCGGGGTCGATTCCCTTGTTGCGGCCCATCTTTTAAAAGAGCAGGGTCATGATCTTGTGGGCATTCATTTTACCACAGGCTTTGAATCAAAAGAGGTTGACCTCCCATCCATCGAAGATCAGCTTGACATAAAAATCCATTCCATGGACCTGAGCGCTGAATTTAAGGCCCGGGTGGTGGATTATTTTGTTGAGACCTATTCTCGGGGAAAGACTCCCAATCCCTGCATCATCTGCAATCAAACGATAAAGTTTGGCCTTGTAGCAAAGAGGGCAAAGGAGCTGGGGGCAGGAAGGATAGCAACCGGGCACTATGCCCGAATCAGGACCGGAGAAGATCAAGGTGTTGAACTTGTGCGGGGGGTGGATCCGGTCAAGGATCAGTCTTATTTTCTGGCCATGCTCACCCGGGATCAACTCAAACGGGCCCTCTTTCCCCTTGGGCAGCTCACCAAGGCCCGGGTGCGGGAGATTGCCCTGGAAAACAGTCTTGTGCCCTGCGACCAGACGGAGAGCCAGGATATCTGCTTTATCGGAGAATCCGGATTCCCAGAGTTCGTGCAGTCCCGGCTTTCATTGCCCCCATCTCCCGGGGCCATCGTCCTTGCTGACGGCAGACAGGTAGGCCGCCACAGGGGCCTGCACTGTTACACCGTCGGACAGAGGCGGGGCCTCAACAGTCCCGGGCCCGAGCCCTACTATGTCAAGACCATCGATATTGCGAACAATACCCTTGTGGTGGGTGGGAAAAAAGACCTCTACACCACCGAAGCCGTCCTGGGTGATCTGAACTGGATCACGGCCCCCCCAGATTCAAGCCAGAGGGTAACCGTTAAAATACGATACAGCCACGAGGGGGTACCATCGGTTGTGACCATCAAAAACGACCATGCAGCCCTTGTCTTTGACGAGCCCCAGCCGGCCGTTACCCCCGGTCAGGTGGCTGTTTTCTACAGGGACGAACAGGTCCTTGGAGCTGGAATAATTCAATGAACTCTTTTTACATCACAACTCTTGGCTGCAAGGTAAACCAGTATGAGTCCGATGGAATCGCAACTGTCCTGATCAAGCACGGCTGGACCCGGGTGGATGCGGTTGAGCAGGCCTCTGTCTGCATCGTCAACACCTGTGCCGTCACCTCAAGGGCGGCCATGCAGTCCCGCCAGGCGACTCGAAGCATCATCCGCACCAATCCCAGGGCAAGGGTCATAGTCACCGGATGCCACGCCCAGACAGCTCCCGAACTTGTGGGCAAAATAGAGAATGTCGATCATGTGGTCGGCCATGGGGATAAATTCAAAATTGCCGAGGCCGTCATCGCATTGGGCCAGGGAGCTCCTTTTCTGCCACCGCCTGACAAGCCCTTTTGCTCGTTAACCGACTTTCAGGGGTTTGACCCTGCTGTGACCGGCAACATGACCCGGGCCTACTTAAAGATCCAGGACGGGTGCAACGCCTTTTGTTCCTACTGCATTGTTCCCTATGCCAGGGGAAGAAGCAGGAGCATGCCCATGGAAGATGTGCTGGCCCATCTTAACCATCTCCACGAACAGGGTTACAAGGAGGTAATAATCACGGGCATTCACACGGGTGCCTGGGGTGCTGATCTTCCCGAACCAAGCTCGTTTTTCAACCTTGTCAAAACCATTGTTGAAACCTCGTTCATCCACAGAATCAGGATCAGTTCCATTGAACCCATGGAGCTGAGTGACGAAATCATCGACCTTGCAGCGGCCCATTCCATGATCTGCGATCATCTTCACATCCCCCTCCAGAGCGGGGACGACGGCATCTTGAAGAGAATGGGCAGACCCTATGACACGGGCTATTTCAGGGAGCTCGTCCTCAAGGTCCACGAAGCCATGCCCCGGGCCGCCCTGGGGGTAGATCTGCTCCAGGGATTTCCCGGCGAATCAACCAGGGCCTTTGAACGTACCCATGAGCTGATAGCCGGTCTTCCCATCTCCTATCTCCACGTGTTTCCATTCTCCCCGAGAAAAGGGACCCCGGCCTTTGATTTCCCAGACAGGGTAGAATCGGAGATTTTAAAGCAGAGGTGCGCCGCCATGCGCGCCCTTGGCAGGGAAAAACGCCGGGCCTTTGAGCTGGGAAACGTTGGCAGCAGGCTTAATGCGGTGATCCAGGAGCGGCGGGACGACCGCACTGGCATGCTCAAGGCGGTCACCTCCAACTATCTGACCCTCCTGGTCAAAGGCGGGGATGATCTGAAACGCTGTGCGGTTGATTTGATTGTCGATCGTGCTGATGCTGATGGACAAATTCTGGGACATCTTACTTAATTCGATTATCCCATGCACAGGTTGGCGGCAATCTGCTTGCTCCATTCGCCCTTGTGTGTGGGCAATGCTGTGTAGTTGTAAAATTTCTCAAGCAGCCCTTCCGGGTTATCATCCACCTGGACCAGGGGCCTGCATGTATGGTGGATAAAGTTTTCCTGGATCATGTGATCGATAAATCCGATGAGTTTGTCGTAATATCCGTTTACGTTGAGAAACCCGCAGGGCTTCTGGTGGAGGTCAAGCTGGGCCCAGGTGATTATTTCAAACATCTCGTCCATGGTTCCGAATCCGCCCGGAAGGGAGATGAATCCGTCGGAAAGATCTGCCATCAGAGCTTTTCTCTCGTGCATGGACTGGACGATCCTGAGATCGGAAAGTTCTGTAAATCCCACTTCCATTTTAAAGAGATGCTCCGTGATAACGCCGGTTACACTTCCGCCTTCGTTTACAACAGATTGGGCAAGAACGCCCATCATCCCCACACTGCCCCCGCCATATACAAGCCCGATATCGTTTTCTGCAAGGGCCTTTCCAAGTTTTTCCGCCATTTGAACATATTCGGGAATCGAGCCTGGGCTTGAACCGCAAAACACACAAATTTTTTTCATAAACGATTTTTCCTGCAATATCATGTCTTGTTGTTTACAACCACAGCCGAATTAACGGCTGTATCCTGTCAGCACTGTATCTGTTTTGCTCTTTATGGTAAGGAACGCAGATTAAATAACATGAACGAAATTGCTTGTCTTATTTAATCTGCATTCCTAAGCAACATACTATGATCTATTGAAAAGAAACATCCCTTTTTTTCCATGGTGCGTGTTTTCTGTATTCATAACCCTGCTCTGTCAAAATGAGCATCGCTGGCTAAAAAATCTATGATTGCTATTACCCGGTATTTCTGGTAGCAAAACAATTTTTAGTTGTTAAACTGTTGTTAAATTTTCAGCCATTTTAAAGGAGTGTCCAGATGATAAAAAAGAATTTGATGAACAAAAGTTTCACCCTCGGCATTGCCGCAGGGGCAGCATTACTCTTTTTCGCAGGCTCTGCCCTTTGCGCAGATGCAACATTGAAGACCGAGGATCAGAAGATCAGCTATGCACTTGGCGCAACCATTGGAAACAACATTAAGCAGGATTATTCCGTTGACCAGGATGCTTTTTTTAAGGGGTTTGCTTCGAGCACCGCAGGTGAGAAGCTCATGACCGACCAGGAGATACAGGAGAGCATGGCGGCCTTCCAGCAGCAGATGCAGGAAGTCCAGATGGCAAAGATGAAGGCTGCTGCAGAGAAGAACAAGATCGACGGGGATATTTTTCTTGCCGAGAATCAGAAGAAAGATGGGGTTGTTACCCTTGAGAGCGGCCTTCAGTATAAAGTCATGAAAAAAGGTGAGGGGAAAAAGCCGGTTTCCTCGGACACTGTTGAATGCCACTACCGGGGAACGACAATTGACGGCCAGGAATTCGACTCCTCCTACCAGAGGGGAACCCCCGCATCATTTCCTGTAACAGGGGTGATCAAGGGATGGACCGAGGCGCTTCAGCTGATGAATGTAGGATCCAAATGGATGCTCTATATCCCCTCGGATCTTGCCTATGGGGAGCGTGGCGCAGGCCGCGCAATTGATCCGGGCAGCGCTTTGATTTTTGAGATTGAACTCCTGGGTATTCAGGAATAAGTTCGGGGGAATGTTTTTTATAACCGGCACGGCCGGAGCGAGAGAGGCATCCGACCACAACGAATATTGAAACACCGCCAATAACAACGCCTCGACGGGAGTTTCTTATAACCGACACGCCCCCAGGGACACAACGAACAATGAAACACAATAGTTGTTTCTTATAAAACCCACATGACAGGCTATCCTGTCACAACGAAGCATGAAACTTGAATTAGGGCTGAACTTTGTCTCCTGTTTCAAGTTTCTTGCTCCCCTACCTCTACCCACTGCCTGCAGAGACTACTACCTCTCATCCAAAACCCGTCTAACCACCCTTGCCATTTCTGATTTAACCACAGGTTTCATTAAAAAATCCTTTATCCCCAGTTCTTTCATGTCTTTTTTATCAAGCGTTTCGCTGAAGCCGGTTGAGACTATGATGGGTATATCAGGTCTAAGGGCAATGAGTTCCCTGGCAAGTTGTGCTCCTGTCATGTTTGGCATGTTCATGTCGGTCACTACAAGGTCAAATCGATCTGGATTTGCCCTGAAGGCTTCAAGGGCTTCCAGGCTGCTCGTCCGCACGGTTACCTGATACCCGAGACGCTCAAATATGAGCCGTTGGAGTCGTACAATGGGTTCTTCATCGTCAACCAGAAGTATCCTTTCGTTACCCCCCTTGGGGGATATGAGGTTTTCCATGGTTCCCTTCTCGGCTGTCCTATCCATCAGGGGCAGGTAAACGTTGACGGTCGTTCCCTTGCCCTGTTCACTGTAAATTTTGATCTCTCCCTTGTATTCCGTGAGGATGCCGTAAATAATGGCGAGCCCCAGCCCTGTCCCTTTGCCCCGCTCTTTGGTGGTGAAATAGGGTTCAAAAATTTTGACCATAACATCCGGAGATATCCCGTGTCCGTTGTCGGATACGCTGAGCAGGGCGTATTTGCCAGGCCTGGGTCCAGGGTCGCTCCACTCGTTTCCCTGGAGGGTCACCCCATGGACCCGGACATCTATCTTTCCCTGGATTTCCTCCACGGCGTGAAGGGCGTTGGTGATAAGGTTCATGGCAATCTGGTGCAGCTGGGTGGGGTCAGCCATGACAAGGCCGCAACCGGCTTCAAGATCCTGGCTGATCTCGATGTTGGTCGAAATTGTCGAGCGGCTCAGTTTTAATACCTCTTTTACCACCTGCTGAACCCTGATGGGTACGAGCTTATATTCGTCCTGACGGCTGAAGGTAAGGATCTGTTTTACAAGTTTACTGCCTCGACGGCCGGATTCTAAAATGATCCGGGTGTTTTCATGTTCGGGACTGCCCGGGGCAAGGTCCTCCAGGAGCATCTCAGCCATGCCCATGATGGGAAACAGGATGTTGTTGAAATCATGGGCAATGCCGCCTGCCAGGGTGCCTATGGCTTCCATTTTCTGGGCCTGCACAATTCGTTCTTCCAGCTGTTTACGCTGGGTAAGATCCCTCAGAAAATAGATGAACCGGTCTTCGTCCCTTCTGTATTGAACGCTTGCCTCAACGTCAAACAGGGTGCCGTCCTTACGGCGGTGCCGGGTTTCAAATCTGTCTCCGCCTCGTTCAATTATCGTTTTAATCCGGGCAAGAACTTTATCTGCCGTATGGTCGGATGTTATCTGTCTGATGTCCATGGATAGAAGTTCCTGTTCGTCATAGCCTGACATTCGGCAATAGGCATCGTTGATCTCGAGAAGATTTCCATCGCTGCTCGTGAGCCAATACCCGTCCATGGCCGTCTGGATGACGGACCGGTTCCAGGCTTCGCTTGCCTTCAACCGTTCCAGGGTCTGCTTCTGCCGGGTAATGTCCATTATATTTCCCTCAAAACGAAGGGGGTTGCCCTCGTCGTCATGGATTACCCTTGCGCTTTCAGATACCCAGATCCGGGAGCCATCCCTGCGCAAAGCCTTGAATTCAAAGTTTTGTACATGGCCCGTTTTCTGGAGAAGTTTAAGGTAGCGCTGTCGATCCTCTGGATTCACATAAAACTGTGTTGGAATGTCAACAATTTCTGAGATCATGCTGTTTGCAGATTTATAGCCGAATATGTTTGCAAATGAAGGGTTTACAGAGATAAAACGCCCCTGGGGAGTGCTCTGGAAAAACCCTTCAACGGCATTTTCATATATGGTTCGGTAGTTTTCTTCGGATTTTTTTAAATCTTCCTTTATTTGCCTGTTTCCATGGCGGTTTACCACGAGCCTGCCAAGCAGGGCCGTTCCTAAAGGAAAAACCAGCAGAACAGGCAGGCTTACCCGGTAAAGGACCTCGCCCTTCACGGACTGGGGGAGGATCAGCATCCAGGCAAGCACTAGAATATGAACAACCAATCCGATAAGAAAGATTTCCCCAATCGAAAAATCCCCAGGGTTCTTTTTCCGCAAATAACGCCATGCAAGGCCCACTGCACCTGAGGTGACGATTATCCCTACGCCGACCCATGTACCTGCTCCACCAATCAGGATTCGATAGAGGGCTGTCATGAATATGGCAACTGCGACGGGAATGGTTCCAAAGAAGAGTCCTGTGATGCAGAGTAGAATGGAACGGGGATCAATTCTAACCCCGGGTGACAACTCCCAGGGGTTGAGCATGACGACAATGCCCATACCGCCAAGTATGATGCCGGTCACAACACGGCTGGAGACTTTTTTTTCGTTGATTTGCCCAGGTGTCAGGATGTCATAGAAAAATCCCATGCAGACCAAAAGAGCCACATTGTTGATAAAGCCGATTGTGCCGGTTGGTATCATTCTTTTTCTCCAAAGTTCAACGGGGTATGGACTGCAAATAAAAGGCTTGATTTCCAGATGGAAGTTTATTTGTATCTGATCTTTAAATGTTTTTCAATCCTGGGGTGAATCAACAATTCCAGAATCAATAATTCCAATTATTTTAACGGTTAAAATATTGATCAAATTATGTTATTAACATTTCTGTGTAATTTTGCCGGATTCTTTTAACGGGCGGTGGTGGTGCAGGGGCAATTTATGAGTTGCTCCCAGGGTGTCGGCAGCTGTATGGTCATAAAGTTAAAATGAGAGTTGCTGCTGGAGAAGATTCGGCCTGAAAAAATATGAATAGGGGTGTGAAATGTATAAATATCTGTTTGGACCTGTACCATCGAGGCGCCTGGGGGCCTCCCTGGGGGTGGACCTTGTCACCCACAAGATCTGTTCCCTTGACTGTATATACTGCGAGTGTGGCAAAACAACCGACCTCACGGTTGATCGGCAGGAATATGTGCCTGTGGAAGAGGTTCTGGCCGAACTTGGGGATTATTTCTCCAGTCATCCTGATCCTGATTTTATAACTTTTTCCGGTTCGGGTGAGCCCTGCCTCAATATGGGGATCAAAGAGGTGATCGATTTTATACGGGCCAGAAAACCCAATGTTTCAATTGCAGTTCTCACTAACGGCACCCTGTTTTTTGATCCCGAGGTGAGAAAATCAATCCTTGGAGCCGATCTTGTTATGCCCTCCCTTGACGGCGCACTGTCGTCCTCGATTCAAAAGATTAACCGTCCCCATCCTTCCATCGACACAGCATCCTATATTGAGGGAATTGTGGCTTTCCGGTCGGAATATGCTGGCAGGCTAGCCCTGGAGATTTTTATTCTGCCCGGCTGCAACGATTCCCCGGAAGAGCTTGCGGCCTTAAGGGCGGCGGTTGAACGCATCCGCCCCGACATTGTTCAGCTCAACACCCTGGATAGACCAGGGGTTGTGCCCGGCATTCAAGCCGCAACCCAGGCCCACCTCCAGGAGATAGCGGTTCTTTTCAAGCCCTTTGAGGTGGAGGTGATTGCCGAACCGCCCCAACGAAGGGAAATCGAATCCTTTCGAACGGATATGGAGTCGGCCATCCTTGAGACTGTTCTCAGGAGGCCCTGCACCCTGGAGGATCTTGCAACGATCCTGGGTTCCCATGTCAACGAGATCAACAAGTACCTTGCAGCCCTTGAAAAGACGGGTAAAATAGAGAGTGTACGCCAGGACAGGGGCCTCTTTTACCAGGCCAGGAATAAGTTTGTTAAATAATAGAATAATATCAAAATCCGGTTTCGGTAGGGGTAGTTGGCTGGTAAAAGAGGTCGGGGCGTGATCGAAGAGACCATCCAGATCCACGATAAATATCAGTTTGAGATCAAGCTTGGATACCCCTTTACCGGTGAGGAAGGGGCAAAGATCTATGACGTGGAGACCTATCTTTTTTTCCCAAATAATCTTGGTATCAACCGCCATACCTATACCCGAAAAGATTTTTATAACTGCATTCAGGCCTATGTGAGATTGCAGACCCCTGTGGTGCTGCTCCGGAACATGGTTGCGGGCGCTGATTCTCCCCTGGGAAAACTTACGCTGGCAATTGAGCGTCTCTATGCCGGTGAAGATGAAAAAGCGTTTGCGGATTATGAGTATTACCTTAAGATGTTCTGCTGTATTTTTAAGAGCGCTCTCAGGGATCATGTTAAGTTCATCGCTGAACGGCAAAAGAACCCCATCCCCGGGGATATGAATCTCAAGGATCGGGACCTGCGGGATCTTGTAGACCAGTATCTCACCGGCATTGATGCTGTTACAACTGCCTTCAGGGATCTCAGAACCAAGGTGAATGTCCCGGCCGCAAACAGAGATATCTTTTCCTATTTCCTCTTTGGCGATGAGTACCTGAGCCTTCTTATTGAGTATTACACCTATGAACTTCTCCAGGTGATCAAACGGTTTGATTTTTCCGGCAGGGTGTCTCCTGGGACATCGCTTTTAAGCCTGATCAGAGCCGAGCTTGAATACCGCAGGGCAAACAGTTATCCGTCGATTCCCAGTATGGATTCGACAAATGAGGAGTTCCTCTTCCGGTCCAGCGTGTTGAAAAAATTCATGGCCAATGTTTTGTTCCTGCAGACAAAGTTCAAGCATGAGGGGGAGCTGCTCGAGCAGTTCGCCTTTGCCATTGCAGCAGGCATTGCCATGGTGTTTGCAACCGGGGCTGTTTTTTTTGCCCAGTCAGCCTATGCTACGGTTTCCACTCCTCTTTTTCTTGTGCTGGTCGTAAGCTATATGTTCAAGGATCGTGTCAAAGATTTCATCCGGGCCTATCTTGGTACCAAGCTCAAAACCCGGCTCTATGACCACAGGCGAAAGATTTACTTTAATGCAAAGGAGAAGTTAGGGTGGTGCAAGGAGAGTTTTGCCTTTTTAAAGAGTAAGAATCTGCCAGACACCATTGTGAAGCTCCGGGCCAAGGATCACATTACCGAGATTGAAAATGACTGGGTAGGTGAAAAGGTCATTCTGTATCGAAAACAGATAAAGATTTTGAACCGGCAGTTCAGATCCATTTATCATGACTATCCGATGAACAGCATTGTGGATATCATGCGCCTTAACGTCAGTCGTTACCTCGCCCGGATGGACGACTCCAAAACCCCGATTTATGTGTGTGATGACCGACGCTGCCGGAAGATTTTAGGCAACCGGGTCTACCACGTGAACATGATCATGAAGTATTCGGGAAGCGGCCGGGACGTCTATCGTCGATTTCGCCTTGTCCTCAACCAGAACGGAATTAAACGCATTGAAGAGGTTGCCATTGACACCTATTAGCTCGTTTGCAGGGGATTTAAGATCTGCCCTCATGTTCATCACCATTCTTCCGGCGGGGAAAGACGTCAGGTTCTCACCGCTCGGCATGATACGCTGTTTCCCCGTGGTGGGATTGATCCTGGGGGGGCTGCTTGCGGCACTGGACTGCGGTGCATCCCTGTTGTGGAGTGATCCCGTGGTGGCCATCCTGGATATGCTCTTTCTCGTGGCTGTCACAGGGGCCTTTCACTTGGACGGGCTGGGGGATGCGGCAGACGGGCTTTTCAGCCATCGCTCCAGGGAACGCGCCCTGGAGATCATGAAGGATTCAAGCACCGGGATGATGGGGCTTGTGGCGATTATTGCCATATTGGCCGTGAAGACGGCGGGTATCTATGCCGTTAAAACTGAGTGTTCGTCCTCGGCCGTCCTGGTTTTTCTGTTTATCGTTCCGGCCCTCTCAAGGGGAAGTATGCTCTTTGGTATAAGGTTCCTCCAGTATGGCAGGAAAAACACGGGCACCGGTCACGATCTCTTTGAAAAAAAACTTCCAGCAAAGGATTTTATCTGGCTTTTGCCGGTGATTGTCATGGCCCTTTCCCTTGGTATAAAGGGAATCGTTCTTGTCCTGGCCTTTGGTGTTACCGTGGGGTTGCTCCTCTATTTTTACAAGGTCAAGATGGGATGTATTACCGGTGATATGCTCGGCGCAATGACAGAGGTTAGTGAGGCTGTTTTGTTTCTTGTGGCAGGGGCCTTTGTATAGTGGGTAGTGGGTAGTGGGTGTAGGGGCTCCCCTTGCGGTCGCCCTTTGTGGCGGCAAGCTCGGCGGGAGTTTCATATAAAAAAGGAAACAGATGTTATGATTACAGGTCACGGGGGCAATGTAAACGCCCTGGCACAAAGGCTCGGATGTCCGGTTGACGATATCGTTGATATGAGCAGCAATTTAAACCCCCTTGGCCCTCCTCCGGGCCTTGAGGCGTTTCTTGCGGCAAATCTAAACAAGATCTGTTCGCTTCCAGAGGTGGATGCAGGCGATATGGTGGCAGCCTTTGCCCGCCGCCACAACATCGATCCTGACCGGGTCATGGCTGCCAACGGTACCACCTGGTTTATCTACACCCTTGCCCCGGCCCTTGTCGCAAAAAGGATGCTCATACTGGGTCCCACCTATTCCGACTACAGGGACGGGTGCGCCGTTCACAGCATAGCTTATGACCACGCCATGGCAACCGCTGACAACGGGTTCGTTCCAGACCTTGACCTGGTGGCGGCGCTGCTTGATTCGAACTCTTTTGATACAGTGGTTATCTGCAACCCCAACAACCCCACCGGGGTTCTTGTGAAGAAACAGGCCATTCTCGACCTTGTCCAGGGGTATCCGGATGTCCGTTTTGTGGTTGATGAATCCTACCTGCCCTTTGTGGACCATGCCCAGGATATCACCCTTGTCGGGGAAGATCGTTTTGACAATCTGCTGGTGCTTTCGTCCATGTCAAAGATCTTCAGGATTCCGGGGTTGAGGACCGGCTTTTTGTGTGCCGCCCCCGGGGTGATCGATCGATTCATGCACTTTTTCCAGCCCTGGTCGGTCAACGCCCTGGCCCAGGCCGCCGTGACTCACCTTCTTGGGGCGGAGGATGAGACAGAGGCTTTCACGGCATTATCCAGGCAATTTATAAACGGGGAAAGATCGCTGTTTGCCAAGGCCCTTGACCATTGTTCGGGCATCACGCTTTTTCCCTCCTGCGCCTGTTTTGTGCTTGGGGAATTAGAGCCGCCCATGGACGCCCCGACCCTTTGCACCCTTCTTGGGGATGACCGGATTCTCATCCGGGACTGCACCAACTTTCAAGGCCTTTCCAGCCGATTTGTCCGGTTCTCCCTCAAGGACCGGGATACAAACATGACCCTTGCCAAGCTCCTCAAGCATCATCTTGGAGGTGAGATGGGGCTCGACCGGGGGAGGGGCTAAAGGGATGACAGATTTAAACTGGTATATCATTCCCCTGGCATTTATCCTGGATCTTCTGGTCGGTGATCCAAGAAATCTTCCCCATCCCGTGGTCTTTATGGGAAAGGCCATTGAGGGCCTTGAGCCTCCGGTGCGGCGGTATATTAAAAACGAGTTTATGGCGGGCATTGTCTTTGCCGTGTTTCTTATCATCATAACCTGGATCATCTCTTTTTCAGTCGTGGGCCTTGCCACGGCCTTTACCCCTTTGTTTGGCGACCTTGTCCAGATCCTGCTGCTCTTTTTCTGTTTCTCCACAAGAAGCCTTGTCAAGGCGGCAACTGAGGTGAAAGATGCCCTTGAAGCCAGGGGGCTTGAAGCAGGTCAAAGGGCGGTTTCCATGATCGTGGGCCGTGAAACCGAGAGCCTTGACAGCACCGGGGTGGTCAGGGCAAGCGTCGAAACCGTGGCGGAAAATTTTGTGGACGGCTTTCTATCCCCTCTTTTCTTTGCAGTTATCGGCGGGGTTCCCCTGGCCGTTGCCTACAAGATGGTCAACACTCTTGATTCCATGGTAGGTTATAAAAATCAACAATATCTGTTGTTTGGAAGGGGGGCGGCCAGGATTGATGATGCGGCCAATTACATCCCGGCAAGACTCAGCATACCGGTGATCGCATTTGCCGCAGCAATCCTATCAGGTAAAAAACGCGGCCTGCGTGCCCTTAAAACGGCCCTGGCCCAGGGAGGATTGCACAAAAGCCCGAATGCAGGCTATCCAGAGGCTTCATTTGCCGGTGCCCTTGGGATAAAGCTCGGCGGCCCCAACTTCTACCACGGCACCATGGTTGAAAAGCCATTCATCGGCCAAGGTTTCAAAGACCCGGATCAGAGCATGATCGCCCGGGCCTGTGAACTCATGGTGATGGCGTCGTTTGTTTCGGTTTTGATTGTAATTGGTATGCAGCTGTTAGCTCTTAGCTAAGGATTAAACCGCTAACCGCTAAAAGCTGACTGTCAACCCAAAGGAAAAACAGATCGTGTTAAAGAAAAAAATTGTCCGAAGGTTCAAGCTCGGAACTACCTCGTTCATCTATCCGGACCATATTGTTCCCAATGTTAAAAAGCTTGGTCACCACTTTGACGAGATAGAGCTTTTGATCTTTGAGAGTAAACCCCTTGCCCATCTGCCGTCATCCGCTGAAATAGACGAGCTTGCAAAGCTTTCCACCGAGCTTTCGGTAACCTACAACGTCCATTTGCCAATTGATGTTTCCCTTGCCAGTTCCTCAAAGACCATGAGACAGGATGCCCTGGAGACCCTTGAAAGGGTTGTTACGCTTGCAGTACCCCTGTGTCCCACAACCCACACTCTGCATCTTGATCTTACTGCTGAAGAGATGGTTGAGGGACAGGATGGTATACGGCGTTTTCAAGAGCGGGCCATGGAGGGGCTTGGGCTTCTGGCCCAGAGGATCCCTTATCCGGATAAAATCACAATCGAGACCCTTGATTATCCGCCTGAAATTTTGTTTCCGGTGCTTGACGCAACCCCCATGGCGCTGTGCATGGATGTGGGTCATCTGATCCGTTACGGCTACGACGTTTCAGGACTTTTTGAGCGTTACAGAAAAAAAGTCCCTTTGATCCATTTCCACGGGGTTGATTTTTCCTATGATTCCCCCAGGGACCACCAGGGGCTTGACCGAACCCCCATGGATCGGGTGCAGACAACCCTTGGGGTGCTGGAGAAATTTACAGGAGTGGTTAGCCTTGAGGTCTTCAACCTTGATCATCTTAAGGCATCCCTCGATTGGATGGACCGCCGTTTTTTTCTCCCAGCTTTTTGAAATTATCCTTTACCTTCCTGGGACAGACGGGTTATATACTTCCTGATCTGTACGCTTGGAGGAAGACAGGAGTACCGCCATAACGAACAATTAATGTCAGGTTGATTGTGATGATGATTTGATAGGAGTTTTTTTATTTAAAAAAAGAGGTTAGAATGGCTTTGTTTAGAATTTTTCCATACTTAACTGTTCTGGTCTTGACCATGGCTTTGGCCATGGCCGGCCAGATACACGCAGCAGCACCAGAACCCGTGACCGTGTTTGTGAGTATCCAGCCCCAGGCCTATTTTGTGGAACGCATCGCCGATGAAAGGGTGATTGTAAAGGTGCTTGTGCCGCCGGGCAAGAGCCCTGCTGTTTACTCGCCCATACCGTCCCAGATGACTGAGCTTGCCGGGGCCGGGCTTTTTTTCACCATTGGTATGCCCTTTGAACGTTCGTTAATGCCCAAGATAAAAGGGGCCGCCTCCGGGGTTACAATTGTGGATACCACCCAGGGGATTGCCCTGAGGCAGTTTGCCAACGGTGGAATAGATCCCCATGTGTGGATGAATCCGGTGCTTGTGAAACAGCAGGCGGAAAATATCTGTAATGCCCTGTGTCAGGCACTTCCGGAATCCGCCGACTACTTCAGGGCTAACCTTGAACTGTTCCAGGCCGACCTTGATCAACTTGACAAGAGCATTGCAAAGGCCCTTGGGCCCGTGGCAGGTGAAAACATTTTTGTGTTCCATCCAGTGTTCGGATATTTTGCAGACCGGTACGGGCTTATCCAGATGGCCGTTGAGGTCGAGGGAAAGGCTCCCAGGGGACGCGCTCTGACAGATTTTATCCGACAGGCCAGGGCTGCCCGGGCAAGGGTGATCTTTGTTCAGCCCCAGTTTGATACCAGAACGGCCGACAAAATCGCAATGGCTGTTAATGGCGTGGTCATTGCCCTTGATCCCCTGGCGGGGGACTATATTAACAATCTTACGGCAATGACCCAGACCATAAAACAGGCTTTTGAACCGGTGCACCATGACTGAAACGCAGAAACAAAGAAGAGAGAAACGTCGCAGGAAAAAGGGCAGGGTATGTCATTGCTGCGGCAGGACCTTTACCTTTTGCTGGACATGCAGGTGCGGGTTTGCCATCTGCCAGGAGTGCATGTACAAAAATGAATGGGGTATGACCTGTAACGGCATTACCTGGGCGTGTCCCGATTGCAGCGCCAATAACGGGTTCGGCAATCAGTAAAACCACTAGGGCGGCTCCTGAACCGCCCTAACCCCTCAACCGTCCACTACCTACTGCTTCGTCCTGATTCTAACCGAGTTTGCATGGGCGTCGAGCCCCTCGATCTCGGCCAGGACCATCACATCCCTGGCTTCCCTGTCAAAGGCCTCTTTTGAATAGTTGATCAGGCTGGTCTTTTTTGTAAAATTGTCCACACTCAGGGCCGATGAGAATCTGGCCGTTCCCGCCGTGGGTAGCACATGGTTCGGGCCTGCAATGTAGTCGCCCATGGGTTCAGGGGTGTAGGGGCCAAGGAAAACAGCCCCTGCATTTTTTATCTTGCCCATCCACTCAAAGGGGTTGTCTACAATGAGTTCCAGGTGCTCTGGGGCAAGGCGGTTGGCAAGCTCGATTGCCGTGTCAATGTCCGGGACGTTGATGATGGCACCAAAATCGTCAATGGATCGCCGGGCTATATCCTGGCGGGTCAGGGACTTTATCTGGGTTTCAAGGCAAGTCCGGGTTTTGTCCGCAACCTCCCGGGAGTCGGTGACAAGAATAGCCGATGCCATGGGGTCGTGTTCGGCCTGGGAGAGAAGGTCCGCGGCAAGGTGGTCGGGGTTGGCATTCCCATCTGCTATTATGAGGATCTCGCTGGGGCCTGCGATCATGTCGATACCAACAACACCTGAAACGATCTTCTTTGCCAGGGTGACATAGATGTTCCCCGGTCCCACGATCACATCAACCTTTGGAACGGATTGGGTGCCAAAGGCAAGGGCTGCGATTGCCCAGGCGCTTCCCGCCTTGAACACACCCTTGATACCCACCCGGTCGGCCGCAACCAGCATGTAGGGGTTGATCTTTCCGTTTTCCATGGGAGGTGTCATGAGATAGCATGATCCAACGCCTGCGACCCTTGCAGGGATGCCTCCCATGAGGACCGAGCTTACCAGGGGGGTTTTGCCGCCCTTTGCACCGGGGGCATAAATGCCGGCCCTGTCCACCGGGATAACCATCTGGCCGACCATGACCCCGTCCCTTGGAGTGTCGATCCAGGAGTTCTGGCGCTGCCTTGCATGAAAGGTCTCAAGCTGGTCAACGGCCCTGTCAAGCGCCTTCAGGAAGTCTTGATCAACCATGGTCTTTGCCTCGTCCACCTCCTGGGGGGTAACCTTGAGGGTCTCGGGGGTCACCTTGGACGAGTCAAATCGATTGGTATATTCCACCAGGGCAGTATCTCCCCTTTTTTTTACATCATCAATGTAGGCCTGAACAGCACTGTGGTCCTCCGGGGTAAATCCAAGCCCCCGCTCCATGGTATCGCAAATGCGTTGTTCCGCCTCTGAAGAGGGGTATGTATAAATTTTCATATTAATTTTTCCTTTCCTTTGTTCTTTATGTCAGTTTGTCGAATTATACGCTGGAATTGATCTTCATTCAAACAATAAATTCGACCCTTTGACATAACCTACATATCCTGGGCATTGACCCAGATGACGGCATCCTGGGAAAGTTCTTTGCCCTTGTACTCCTTTACAGGACCTAGGCCCAGGGCGCAGAATCCCCACCATCCGGCCTTGGGGATGCCGAAGGAAAATTCTCCAGAGGCATTGGCCTTGATTCCCATGGTGATGAAAGAATTCTGGGGAGCGGTTGCCTTTGCCTCTTTTGCAAAGCTGTTGCTATCCATCAAAGGTTCGTAGTTCATGTACTCAACTTCGATTTCTGCAGAGGGTACGGGTTTACCATTGCAGGTCACAATGCCGCGAAAGGTGGAACCAGTCCAGATGGCGTAGGGTTTATCAAGGGGCATGATCTCGGCTGGAAGTCCTACCTCTGCGTCCCAGTCCGTTGGAACCCCGTCCACATTTATAATGGTTTTGGTGATCTGCTGGATGTAAACGTCCTCTGAGGCCTCATAGTAGGGTGCAGGAGTTAAGGAAAAAACCCAGTCACCCATTCCCCTTAGTTTGTAGGATGCATCATAGGCCTTGCCGCTGTTGGTGAGACTCGTCCATGTAATGGGTTTAGGGGTTGAGATAAGGTCAGTCGTTTTTTTCTTGTGCAGAACCTTAAAGCTTTCCGGTGTTCCCATGTCCATGGTGTGACCGGACCTCTGGCTTTAGGGAAATCTGTGGATTCGGACAGGATCTGGAAACAACCCTGATAGAGGAGGCTTCAAAGGCGGGCATCCTTGTCATTGGCCCCAATATCATGGGGTTGTGCAACCCCCACATCGGGTTAAGCTGCCTGCCTTTTCCGGTAACACCCCGGGCCGGGTCAACGGCCCTGGTGTGTCAGTCGGGAAATATGGGCTTGCAGTTTCTAGCCTTTGCCGAGCAGCAGTGCATTGGAATTCGTGGTTTTTGCGGATCGGGCAATGAGGCTATGGTGACCATTCCCGATTATCTGGATGCATTTGAGATGGATCCCCTGACCCGGATCGTCATGCTCTATATGGAAAGCATCAAGGACGGGTGTCGGTTTTTTGAGGCTGCGAGGCGGGTCAGCCTTAAGGAGCCCGTGTTTTCGATGCCGCCTGCCATCAGGCTGGGGTCGTGCAGGTTTCAAGATCAAGAACCCTGCTGGATGTTGTGGCCGCCTTTGCCTCACAACCGATTCCCAGGGGAAACAGGATTGCCATTTTAACCTTGGGGGGAGGATGGGGGGTTCTGACTGCGGATCTGTGCAGCAGTTTGGGTCTGGAAGTTCCCTGTCTGACTACCGGCATCATACATCGGATTGACGGTCTGCTTCCTGATTTCTGGAGTCGCAGCAACCCCGTTGATATCGTCGGAACCCTGGGGCTTAAAACCCCTACCATGATAATAGAGGAACTCCTCAAATGAGACGGCTGCGATGCAGTGATTAACCTCGGAATTCTGGGCAAGAGATTTTTCATGAAGCGGGTGATATCCGCCGCCAGTTCCCGGGGGATAATTTCCACCCCGGACCAGGATAGTTTTCTGAAAAATGCAGTTAAGTCAGAAGAGAAATACGTTGAAGATCTGGTGGGGCTGATCGAAAAATATCAGAAACCTGTGTATGGAGTTTCTCTATATGATGAAGATAAAGACCGCACCATATATCCAGTGGGTGACAGTAGTTATAAAGGATTGTTTTATTCCACACCGGCCCGGGCGGTGGAGGCTGTGGCAAAAATGGTGGGGTATGGCCAATTCTTAAAACGCCAGTCGGTTAATGCTGTTTTTTGATTCAAGCCCCCTCCCTGGTAAACTTCTCATTGGTTGAAACGAAGATCAAGGCCGGGTATGGGCCAACATTTTTTATTTGAACCTGCTGCTAAGGGAAGTGACAAACGGTCCTTTAATGGCTGGACTGCCTGGATAACCCGGGGGTATAATACAGGGATAGTTTGTGTAAATGTCGGTAATAAATAGTATTCCTTGACTTTTTGTCTTAAAATCGTTGAGATAGATCCGACCAAGCCAAAGAGATTGAAGGGGCTTATGTTCGTTTGATAGGTATAGAATAACTGGAATACCAGAGATTTTGGAGGAATAAATGACCCGGACAAATACAAGCGAGACAGATGCGAATTTAGGCAGCAGTCAGACCAACGAAGGCAAGAACATGGAAAAACTAAAGCGTGGTTTTGCCTATAAGCTCTTTTATCAGCAGGGAGTGTGGCCGCAGAACGCATCCCTCAACGATTACTATCTTGCAGTGAGCTATACGGTGCGGGATCGCATGCAGCACCTGTTTCTCAATTCTATTAAGGCTCTCCTGGAAAGGGAGAGTAAGATAGTCGGTTATCTGTCGGCCGAGTTTTTGATGGGCCCCCATCTGCACAACAATCTTATAAACCTGGATATGTATGATCAGGTAGAACGGGCAATCGGGGAATGCGGCCTTGACCTTAAGCAGATCATTGACCATGAGGAAGAACCCGGTCTTGGCAACGGGGGGCTTGGCAGGCTTGCTGCCTGTTATATGGAGTCTTTGGCAAGCCTTCAGGTTCCAGCCATAGGTTATGGCATCCGTTATGAGTTTGGTATGTTTGATCAGGAGATAGAAAACGGATGGCAGAAAGAACTGGGCGATCGCTGGCTGCAGCCCGGGAATCCCTGGGAGTTTAAAAAGGCGGACATGGCGGTGGAGGTAGGGTCCGGCGGCCACACAGAGCGGTACATGGACGACCATGGCAATCTGCGGGTTCGCTGGGTTCCGGCAGGATTGGTCAAGGGTATTCCCTATGACACACCGATTCTGGGGTACCGGGTCAACAACGTCAACCTGCTCAGGCTGTGGAGTGCCGAGGCACCAAAGAGCTTTGACTTTGCAGACTTTAATGTGGGTGATTATATGGGTGCGGTGCATGAAAAAATCATGGCCGAGACAATTACCAAGGTCCTTTATCCCAACGACGAGCAGTTCAGGGGTAAGGAGCTTCGCCTCCTGCAGCAGTATTTCTTTGTCAGCTGTTCCATGCAGGATATGATCCGTATTCACCGGTTCCAGTTTCAAAACCTGGATAATTTTCCCGACAAGTTTGCAGTCCAGCTCAATGACACCCATCCGGCCATTGCCGTTCCTGAATTTATGCGGCTTTTGATCGATGTCCACCACTATGACTGGGAACGGGCATGGGGTATAGTTACCCGCACCTTTTCCTATACCAACCACACTCTTCTTCCAGAAGCCCTGGAAAAATGGTCGGTGGCCATGCTGGGTCGTTTGCTGCCCCGGCATCTTGAGATTATTTATGAAATCAACAGCCGGTTCCTCGACATTGTCCGTATCAAATACCCCGGCGACGAGGACGTGGTGCGGCGGATGTCCATCATCGATGAATCAGGAGAGCGCTATGTGCGCATGGCAAACCTTGCCTGCGTCGGCAGCCATGCAATCAACGGGGTGGCAGAACTCCACACAAGGCTTCTTAAAAGTCACACCCTGGCTGATTTCCATCGTCTGTGGCCGGATAAGCTTATCAATGTCACCAACGGGGTGACGCCCCGCCGCTGGATGGTGGTCAGTAATCCACGCCTTGCCGGATTGATCAGCTCAGCCATCGGGGACAGCTGGATTACCGATCTGAACAAACTCCGGGATCTCGAACCCCTGGCCGATGACCCGGCTTTCTGTGAAAAATGGCAGCAGGTCAAATTTGACAATAAGCAGGATCTATGCTCCTTGTTCACCTGTGATCGAGGACCTGCTTTTAATCCTTATGCCCTGTTTGACGTCATGGTCAAACGGATTCACGAGTATAAACGCCAGCATCTCAACCTGCTGCACATCGTCACCCTGTACCAGCGCCTGAAGAACAACCCTGATCTTGATATCCCGCCCAGACTTTTTGTCTTCGGCGGTAAGGCTGCGCCGGGATATGTCATGGCCAAGCTCATCATAAAGCTTATCAATTCGGTTGCCGAGGTGATCAACAGCGATCCCGACGTTAATAATCGCCTGCAGGTTCTGTTTATCCCCAATTTTAACGTGCAGATTGGTCATATGGTTTATCCCATGGCCGACTTAAGTCAGCAGATATCCCTTGCAGGTAAAGAAGCCTCGGGCACTGGTAATATGAAGTTCGCCATGAACGGTGCCTTGACCATCGGAACCCTGGACGGTGCCAACGTGGAGATCAGGGAGGAGGTTGCCCCTGAAAATTTCTTCCTGTTTGGTATGGATGTTAACGAAGTTGAGGCCCAGAGAGCTGCCGGTTATAATCCCCAGGCAGTCTACAACCATAACCAGGAGCTTAAAGCCGCAATAAACCTGATTGCCACTGGCCATTTTTCCCATGGCGATCGGGATTTGTTCCGACCTGTTATTGATTCCCTGCTTTACCATGATCCGTATATGGTGCTCGCCGATTACCAGTCCTATGTGGACTGCCAGCAGCAGGTGGGTGAGGTGTTCCAGGATCCCAGGCGATGGACCAGAATGGCCATACTCAATGCCGCTCGAATGGGAAAGTTTTCCTCGGATCGTTCCATTACCGATTATTGTCGAAAAATCTGGCAGGTGAAACCCTTCCCGGTTCAGCTCAAGCTGCAGCGACTGCCAGAGGATGGCATGAAATTTCCCCGACGCAGTCAAATTGTGCGTACCTGATTGTGAAGGAGTTAAATTGAAATCTGAGCGACAAAAACCCTTACAGGAAACAGCCCTTGTCACCGGCGCAAGCCGGGGTATAGGCCGGGCCATTGCCCAAGGTCTTGCCGCTTCAGGCCGGTTCGTCTATATTAACTATAAGTCCAATGGGGAAGAGGCGGAAAAGACCCTTGAACTTGTCCGAAAAGCCGGATCAGACGGGGCTTTGCTTCCTTTTGACGTAACCGATGAGGCAGCAGCCCATGGATCGTTGGATACGGTTTTTAAAGAAAGGCGATTCATTGACATCCTGGTCAACAACGCAGGTGTAAGGGACGACATGCTGATGGTGCGGATGAAGGCTGAAAGCTGGCAGCGGGTGATGGATACCAACTTGACCGGTTTCTTTAACGTGACCAAACCCGTGGTTAAAAAAATGCTGTCAAAACAAAAGGGTCGGATCATCAGCATCGCCTCTACCTCGGGACAGATGGGCCAGCCCGGTCAGGTGAATTATTCCGCATCCAAGGCGGGCCTCATCGGCGCCACCATGGCCCTTTCAAGGGAAATAGCCAAGCGTCATATAACGGTGAATGCCGTTGCACCGGGATTTATAGAAACCGAAATGGTCGACGGCCTTCCCCTTGATGAGATTGCTAAAATGATACCCGCAGGGCGGCTTGGAAAACCAGAAGAGGTTGCAGCAGCGGTAACCTTTCTCTGCTCCCCAGGAGCCGGGTATATCACAGGCCAGGTCCTTGGCATCAATGGTGGAATCTGTTAGAGGCGGGCTGTCTGAAATTTCTCCAAATGCGAAAGGCCTCAGCCGTAAAAATCTGAGGACCATGTGTGAACCCGGCGTTTGTGACGGCCAGCTCAGCGGGAGTTTCCTATAAACCCACATGTCCTGCGGACACAACGAACTACGAAACTCGACAGCACAAGGGAGTCAGGATCTTGTTTCAAGTTTGAAGTTTTTTGTAGGGAGTTTCATATAAAAACAATATGTTTTATTTAGAGAGTTTTAAATAACCTACCTTAATCAAGGACAATCCACACAAGAGCAATTCATTAATTGCCCTAAAGTTTCAGCTGCGGTATCGTCATGCCCCGTGATAGGGTCGGTTGTTTTTCAGCCAGGGGCATAGATACGGGGGAATTGTGTTGACAAATTTTGGGTAACCTAATAATGTTTATGCAATTTAATTTGTGTTCGAGAGGAGAATCAATCTATGAAGAAAAAAGGTTTGACTGCAAGCCTTGAAGATTACCTGGAGACCATTTACCATATCATCCAGGACAAACAGGCAGCACGGGTAAAGGAGATTGCAAAACGCCTTGAGGTGAACAACTCTTCTGTGACCGGAGCCCTGAAGAATTTGGCCGGGAAGGGGCTTCTCAATTATGCACCCTACGATGTGATTTCTCTGACGGAAAAGGGGGAAGAGGTAGCCCTGGACGTGATTCGACGCCATAGGATAATGAAGAAATTTATCACCGATATTCTGTGCCTGGAAGAGGATATGGCAGAGGATGCCGCCTGCAAGATGGAGCATTCTGTGACGCCGGAGGTACTGGAGCGTATCGTACGATTCGTGGAGTTTACCGAGGTGTGCCCCAGAAATGGTAAAGAGTGGATCATGGGGTTCAAGAGGTTTTGTGAAAATAATTTTTCCCTGGAACTCTGCCGGGAAGGTGCAGAGCGCTGCATGGGAGATATCAAGGACTTTACTGCCAAATGCGGCTTAGCCGATCAGGAGCCTTTTCCCCTGAGCGAGATTGAAGATGGAGCAAAGGCCAGGCTGATCGATTTTGGCAAAAGAACAAACGTGGGCAAAATGTTCACTGAGCTTGGCATCACACCGGGCAGTCTGTTTGAGGTTCGGGGTATTGTGCCGGAAACAGAAGATATAGAGCTTGATGTCAGGGGGTATCATTTAACGGTGAGAAAAACAAACGTTAAGAAAGTGATGGTAGCCCTGCTGGATTCCTGATTCATTAATTAAGAGATCAAACACCGAGGTGTTTGAGATGTGAAACACCCCGGTGTAATTCTAATCTCCCCGGGTCATTTCCTCCAGCTCTTTTTCAAGGGCCTTGGCCTTTTCAATTTCACCGTTTTGATAGTAGGTTTGAAGCTGCATGCTCATGGACATGATCCTTTCCAGATTGTTCATTGCCTGTTCACTCTCTTTGTTTGGTTTTTCTGCTTTAAAGCCCTTAACCTGATCCGGATTAAACAGATCGTCGTCGATTCGGGCATCCACCTTAAGGTTCTGAACAGTGCTGGTGCCCACCAAATTTTCTCCCTCATAGGATTGGGTTGTAAACGGAATTTTAACCCCCTTGATATCCCTGAAGTCCGAGTGTAGCTCGATGGTTTCATCGTTCCCCGGGTAAAGCTCTTTTACCATGACGAAATCTTTGGCTGAGATCCAGACAATCCGGCTGTTACCATAGGTGTCAAAGGTAAGCCTGAGCTTGTAGCACGGGATATTTGAAACGGTTTCTTTGCCCAGAAACTCTACGGCTGGCGGAGTTTCATAGTCTTCCTTAGAGTAGAGTTCATTTGTGGTGGTGTGTTTGCCCATCTGGGGCGAAAAGACCGTTGTCCTTTGGCCGTCATTGATAATAATGCTCTTATCTCCGGCTTTGCCCATCATGGGGATATTACTTTTTACCACGGTGGACTCGATGCGGGATTTGTTGCCTTTGGTGTAAACTACCGAGGAAAACTCGGTCTGCTCGCTGACAGACTTTACCTCCATGATCATGGAGCTAAGTTTTGTTTCCATGTTTTTTTCAGCAAGTACATGCTTTTTGTAAATCTCTTCACCTGTCATGGCAGAGTGAACAATAGCAGGCATCAAAACAAGCATCAGCAAAGTTAAACCCATTTTCATTTTTTGTTCCATTTTCTGTCCTCATCAATTTGTGAGAAGTAAAATTTTTCAAGGCCAAGCCCTATTTCAAGTCCACGCCCTACACGCCCTAGAAGATATGACAGCCAAAGGGATCGATCTTGTAACTGACTGCCTTGTGTCTCATGGGTTCAAAAACCACGGAATGGGCATGGTACCCCAGGGGGTTTGCTCTTTGAAGATCATCTGGGCATCATCCTATAGCCGGGTTCTCTTCTGCGGTCTTTATCGAATAAAAGTTTCCTGACTATAGGAAGTTACAGAACCGGCCATTACTTGTCAATAAAGCTTTTGTACCTGAACCTTGATTCTGGTTGCATTGCATCGGCATGTTAGAGCATGCGGCTTCCCCATGGCAATGTATGTAAATATCATTGACTTTACCGGTCAAATACGTTCAATTGTTCCAGAATGGTATCATTATTGGGAGCAGCGAAATCTTCCCAGGCGGAAATGTGACCATATGAATTAAATTAAAAGGAGAAAAGAATGAAAAAAACTATTTTTACAGGTTTTATCGTTTCCATGTTTTTGATCTTGGGAATGAGTCCGGTATCGGCCGAAACCCTTGAGCTTCTGACCTGGAAGGGGTACGCCCCTAGTGTCCTGATTGAAAAATTTGAAAAGGAGACACAAATTACGGTCAAGGCAACTTTCACCAACAACGAGGAGATGATTGCAAAGCTCAGGGCCACAAGGGGAGCAGGGTTTGACCTTGCCCAGCCAAGCCAGGATCGTATTTCTTCTGTGCAGGAAAAGTACAATATCTACTAACCCATAGATTATTCAAAGATTGAAACCGCCCAGATCATTCCTTCGATGCTGGCTGCGGTAAAAAAGAACACCCTGGTTGATGGAAATAGTTATGCGGTTCCCTTTTGCTGGGGAACCTCAGGCCTTATCGTCAATAAAAAATTTGCACCCGAGGCAGACGATTATTCCGCACTTTTCGACCGCCAGTACGAGGGTCGGGTAAGCTATCGTTTGAAACGGCCTACACTCATTGCCACGGCCTTTTCCCTTGGGGACGACCCCTTTGCAAAGTACGGTGATGTGGATGCCTATGTCGCCCTGATGGACAAGGTCCAAAACAAACTTATCCAGGGCAAACCCCTGGTGAAAAATTACTGGGCCAACGGAGATGCCCTTCTTCAGTCCATGCGTTCAAACGAGGTGCATGTGGCAATGGCCTGGGACAACGGCGGATGGAAGCTCCACGGTGAAAATCCCGATATCGATTTTGTCGCACCAAAGAGCGGGGCCCTCGGCTGGATTGATACCTTTGCCATTCCTTCCAAGGCCAAAAACCTTGAGGCCGCATATAAGTGGATCAACTTCATGATGCGCCCCGAGAATGCGGCAGTCTTTACAAATTTGGAAAAAACCGGCACAGCATCCAACGGCGCCATCACCCTCACGGATGCCGAGGTAAGGGAAAATTTCGAGCGTTCGTTTCCCCAGGAGGCCATCGACAACATCAATTGGTATCCCCCGGTACCGGCAAAGCTTGAATCCATTGAGGGGATGATCCTCGATAAGGTGAAAGCGGCCAACTGATCAAGGCCAAAAAGGCAAAACATGCACAAAGATTTATCAGTACAAAATGTTACCAAAAAATTTGATCGGTTCACGGCCGTTGACCAGGTTTCTTTTGATGTTGACCAGGGCCATTTTTTTTCGATCCTCGGCCCTTCCGGATGCGGCAAGACCACCCTTTTGCGTATGATCGCAGGTTTTACAGAGCCCACGGACGGAGATATCTCCATCCGGGGGAAAAGTATGCTGGGAATCTCACCGAACCGCCGGCCCGTGAATCTGATCTTCCAGCACCTTGCCCTGTTTCCCATGATGAACGTGGCCGGCAACATAGCCTTTGGTCTGGAAAGACAGGGTGTAAAAAGGGCTGAAATTCGAAAAAAAACTGAAACCATTCTCGAAAGGGTTGGTTTGCCGGGCTATGGCGAAAAAAAGATCGACCAGCTTTCCGGCGGGCAGAAGCAGCGGGTGGCAATTGCCCGCTGCCTTGTGCTGGAACCCACCGTTCTTCTCCTTGATGAACCCCTTGGGGCCCTTGATCTTAAACTCCGGGACCAGATGAAGGTGGAGCTGAAAAAACTTCAGGTCAAGGTGGGAACAACCTTTGTCTACATTACCCATGATCAGTCAGAGGCCCTTGTCATGTCTGATTATGTGGCGGTGATGAACAGGGGCGGGTTTGAGCAGATCGATACGCCCCAGAATCTTTATAACAACCCCGCAACACCGTTTGTCGCCCAGTTTGTCGGCGAGAACAACACTTGGTCGGGCAGGCTTACAGGCTTTTCCGGCAAGATCGCCACCATTGTCACGCCAGGGGGCAACACCTTTACCGTTAATACAGGGGCAAGGGCTTTTGCCCCTGATTTCGCTCCAGATAGTAAAGTGGATCTCTTTTTAAGGCCCGAGGCCATGGTCATTGCGCCGGACCCCGGGATGGAGAATCTGAACCGCTTTGAGGTGACGGTCAAGACCATCCTGTTTGACGGGGCAAACTCCCGGCTGCTTGTCACCCCACTTAACTCGGGACAGGAGTTGATCGTGGGGCTTCCCCAGAATCGGCAGTTTGACCATATCCGGCCTGACGACAAAATTGAAATTGGATGGCATGAGGATTCCGGGATCTGCTTTCCTGCCGGGGAGGCTGAATCATGAAGGGCCAGGGCCGTTGGTATCTTTTTTTCTTCCTTATCCCGATTCTGCTCTGGCTGTTTCTGCTGATTGTGCTGCCCCACATTGATCTTTTTATCATGTCCTTCAGGGCCGAGAACGATTACGGCGACATGGTTTGGAGTTTTAAAAACTACCTCAACTTCTTTAACGAGCCCGTCTACTGGACCACCTTTGCACGTACGGCCGTCTATTCCATCCTGGTGACCGGGATCACATTTATAATTGCCCTGCCCGTCGCCTTTTTTATCACCCATGTGGTGCCACGGAAATTTTCCGGTGTTCTCATGCTGCTGCTGCTGCTGCCCTTTTGGGTGAGCGAGCTTGTGAGGGTGTATGGATGGATGATTCTGCTCCGGGAGAGCGGGGTGATCAACCATTTTCTGGTAAAGATCGGCATCCTTAATACGCCTGTGGAGATGCTCTACAACGATGCCACCATGATCATGGGCCTTGTATATACATCCATGCTCTTCATGGTTGTGCCGTTAATCTCGGTGCTCGAAAGCCTTGACAAGGCATATATAGAGGCGGCCTTTGATCTTGGGGCAAACATGTGGACGGTGATTGTAAGAATCATCATTCCCCACGTCATGCCAGGTATTGTTTCGGGTTCGATTGTGGTGTTCATGCTGACACTCGGCAATTATCTCACACCCAACCTCATGGGCGGCAAGAACTCCCTGTGGTTCACCGAGCAGATTTACAATCAGTTCATTGCAAGCTTTAACTGGAACCAGGGCAGCGCCTTTGGCTTTCTGTTGCTCTTACTGTCCTCCCTGATCATCTGGGTGGGTCTTAAACTTTCCGGTCAGAAGCTGAGCAAGGTGGTAAAATGATAAGAACCCTTCCCAATTCAAGAACCTATTCAACCTTTTTTAATCTCTATATTGTCGTTTATTTTTTGTTTCTGTTTGCCCCCCTTGCCGTAACCTGTATTCTTGCCTTTAACGACTCCCAGTTCCCGGCCCTTCCCTGGAAGGGATTTTCCCTGGACTGGTTCTTTGCCGATTCAAGCTATCGGACGGGGATCTTCCATGATCAGCGAAACCTTGACAGCATTTTTGTGAGTGCCAGGACAGCCTTTTTTGTCGCAATTCTTTCCACCGTGGTTGGCACCCTTGGCGCTTTTCTGTTCGAGCAGGAAGAGTTCCGGTTCAAGGGATTTCTCTATTTTCTAATGCTGCTTCCCCTTGTGGTTCCGGGGGTGATCCTCGGCATCTCCATCCTCCTATTTTCCAACACCCTTGGTATTTTTTTCGAGGAGACCTTTAACATCGACGTGGGACTTTTCAGGCCCGGGTTCTGGCTGGTGGTCCTTGGCCAGTTTTCCTTTATCACCACCTTTGTCACCCTGGTGGTGTCGGCAAGGTTAAAGAAGTTTGACCCAACCCTGGAAGAGGCGGCTTTGAACCTTGGGGCAAACCGCATGGAGGTTATCTGGCATATCACGTTGAAGTTTTTGCGGCCGGCAATCATCGGTGCCTGCGCCGTTGCCTTCCTCATGTCGTTTGAGAACTTCAATACCACCCTTTTTCTGGTGGGCTCAGAACCGACGCTGCCCATCAACCTCTACCTCCAGGTGAGGGACGGCAGTACCCCGGTGATCAATGCGGTTTCGTTTCTTTTAATCTTCGGCACTTCGTTTGCAGCCCTTGCCAACCTCTATTTCAGCAAAAACAACCGATAGTAATGTCAAAGGATCCCCAAGGTGGACTATTTCTGTCTGAAATGATAAGTAGGCTGAAACTATGAACGAAAAGGGATCAATATAAGGGCATTAATGTAAGGATCGGATAGTATGGAACGATTTTTGGTGATTGTCGCTTCTGCGATCGTTGGGACGGCTTTTTTCCTGTGGTTTTCCAGGGCCGTCAAGCAGCCGTTCATGGGAAGGTATATCCTGTCACACCAGTGGCTGCTCCACCCCAACGCCATCTGCTACTGGCGGACTGGCCTTGCCTTTGTGGGGTTTGGGCTATACTTCTTTTCCCCCTGGCAGTGGATAGCCATATTCATATTCACCTTTGCCGCAATCCTTGACGGGGTCGACGGGGTGGTTGCAAGGGCGTGTAATCTTGGTTCTGAATGGGGGGAGTGGCTGGATCCCCTGTGCGATAAACTGACCTATCTGCCGCCGCTTGTCGGGTTTGCCTATATGGGCATTTTGTCCATCAAAATGATATGGATACTTGTGGCCATCGAGTTTGCAGGCCAGTTCTTTGCCCGGCGGATTCTCTCCATGCTCAAATTTTCCGTGGCCGCGAATAACTTTGGAAAGATAAAGGCCATCATCTGCTTTGCCCTTGTGATCCTGTGTGCATTGATGGATGAAAATCCGGGGTTCATCAACATTGCCGACAATGTGCTCATGGCCTGCATCGTTCTTTCAACCGCTTCGATGGTTTTCAAGTTTATCCCGAACCGGCTTTATGCAGACATTCTTTCTGCCCTCAACTTCTGCTGCGGCGTGACAAGCCTTGTTCTGACCTATCACCACTACTTTGCCTGGGCCATCTGCATTATCATCATCGGTCAGCTGTTTGATCTGTTTGACGGGCGCATGGCCTTAAAGCACGGGGGAACCTTATACGGTCCTTACCTCGACGATATTGCCGATTTTGTGAGTTTTGGATTGGCTCCGGCCTATGTGGTTGTGGAAAAAGGCGGATATGCCGCATGGCTTGTGGCGATTCTCTTTGTCTTCGGGGTTGGCTTTCGCCTGGTTCGGTTTATCGTGACAGACAAGAAGCGGACAGACCTGCCAGAGGGGGTCTTCAACGGATTACCCAGCCCTGCGGGCGCCTTGATTGTTCTGGGGGCTTCGCTTGTTTCAATACCTCCTGTGCTCTGGACCATGACCCTTGTCTCGGTGGGCCTGATGGTCAGCCATATTCAATTTGCCCATTTTGGGCGGGTGATCCTCAAGAAAGTCCCCAAACAGCTGTTCTTCATGGTCAGTGCAGCGTTCATTATCAGTCTTGCATTTATTTTCAAGACAAAAAACGTTCAGATGTTCGGTTACCTTATCCTGGGAGCCGTTATGGTTTATATGGCTTCGGGCAGATTCTGGGTGCGCCGATAGATAAAAATAAATAAAAACAATTCTTATCCACAGGAATAAATCAGGGCAGGCAAATCATGACCATTGTCTCAAAGGCGTTTATCAAGAGTAAGATTGCCGATACCGCTCTTATCTTTCAGCGGGGTGAAACCATCTATCAACATGGTTCTTATTTCCTTTCCAGGGAAAAGCCGGATGGTTCGTTTGTGTATGAAGTGGATGGCAGTTATGGAAATTACATTACCAGCGTTGCCATTAGGGGGGAGGAGGTGGAAACCTCCTGTGACTGCCCCTATCCCGGGAGTGGTTGCAAGCATGTTGTTGCGGCCCTTCTCAATGCAAGGGATCTGATTTTAAAAAGAGAGGAGGATGAGGCCGAGTCCCTGTCCATGGACGACGAAAATCCCTTTATGTCCGAGGACGAGATCCGCCAGCAGGCCCTTGACGACCGGAAGAAAAGGGCCGCAAGTGAACCCTTCACCCTGGTCCGGGGGGATATGTTCAAGGGCGATCACCTTGTGGTCAATCAAAACAACCGGGAGTATTGCGTCACCCTCCACGACCCGGACCATGGTCTTGGCCATTGTACCTGCCCGGATTATCTCACCAACGGGCTTGGCACCTGCAAGCATCTTCACTTTCTTACCACCAGCCTCAAACAGGAGCCGGAGTTTGAAACAAGGCTTGCAAAAGAACGGTTTCCCTTTGCCGATGTGTATTGGGATTCTAAGATCAACGCACCCCGGCTCTTTGCAGAACGCCTTGACAACAGGCACAGGGATTTGAAATCTCTGTTTGCCCCTTTTTTTGACGGAAAAGGCCGGTTTAAGCCCGATGATATCTCCGAGATCATGACCCTTGTCAAAATGGCGGACAATGATAAAAGGGTTCGCATCAGGGAGACCGTGCTTAATCGGGTCGCCAGATATCTTGACGAGAAACAGCTCATTGAACTTTCACTTGAAGCCCTTCCTGAACCGCCCCTTGGGGCAACGCTCTACCCCTACCAGAAGGAGGGGGTAAGGTTTGGTGTGTTCAAGACAGGGGTGCTCATCGGTGATGAGATGGGTCTTGGGAAGACCCTCCAGGCCATCGCTCTGGGTGTTTTAAAGAAAGAGATCTTCGGTTTTTCAAAGATTGTGGTTGTGACCCTGTCGTCGCTCAAAGAGCAGTGGAAGCGGGAAATTGAACGTTTTTCAAGGGAAAAGGCCCTGGTGATCGAAGGCTCTCCCATTCAGAGAAAGGCGGGCTATAGAGACAGTGACGCACTGTTCAAGATCACCAATTACGAGGCAGTTTTAAGGGATGTGACTATTCTTTCAAATTTTAATCCTGATATCATCATCCTGGACGAGGCCCAGCGCATCAAAAACTTTTCCACGAAAACGGCCGATGCGGTAAAAAGGATTCCCCGGCGCCACGCAATCGTTCTCACTGGTACCCCCCTTGAAAACAAGCTCGAGGATGTCTATTCCATTGTTCAGTTTCTTGATCCCGATCTCTTAACGCCCCTGTGGAAGTTTGCGGCAGATCACTTCATTCTAAGAAAGGACAAGAAGAACAGCATCGGCGGCTACAAAAATCTCGATCTTTTAAAGGAGAAGCTCAAGGGAATTGTGATCCGGCGTAAAAAGACAGATGTGCTCAAGGAGCTGCCCCGGGAGGTTGTCAACAACTACTATGTAGACCTTAACGATGAGCAGCTGGAGATCCATGGCGGGTATGCTCGATCTCTGATGCCCCTGATCAATAAAAAATACCTTACGCCCATGGATCTCCGGCGGATTCAGGTGCTCCTGCTCCGCATGAGAATGGTGTGCAACTCCACCTATCTGATCGACAGAAAGACCCACATCTCTCCAAAACTGAAAGAACTTGACAGCATTATCGATGAGATCGTGGTGCAGAACGAGAGAAAAATGGTCATCTTCAGCGAATGGACCACCATGACATTTCTCATTGCAAGGCACCTCTCTGACATGGGTATAAAGTTTGTGGAGCTGTCCGGCAAGGTGCCCGTGAAAAAACGTCAGGATCTGATCGATGAGTTTACAAATAACCCGGAGTGCAGGGTGTTTCTGTCAACGGACGCAGGCGGCACCGGACTCAACCTCCAGGCCGCAGATTGCGTGGTGAACTTTGAACTCCCCTGGAATCCTGCACGGATGAACCAGCGCATCGGCCGGGTCAGCAG
The DNA here is from genome assembly GCA_034007745.1 of Desulfobacterium sp. Lineage (GTDB taxonomy): Bacteria > Desulfobacterota > Desulfobacteria > Desulfobacterales > Desulfobacteraceae > Desulforapulum. The sequence goes on along the minus strand of JAVEQI010000010.1, from coordinate 1,855 downwards.
GATCGGCCAGGAGAGCCAGTGCATAAACGTTGTCAACCTGATTGCAAAGAACAGCATCGAAGAGAGAATCCTTGCCGGTATCCAGCTAAAGACCGATCTGTTCAAGGGGGTGTTTGACGATGACGGGCCTGATGAGGTGGAGTTCTCCAGGGAAAAAAAGAACGAGATGCTCAACCGGTTAAGGGCCATGATGGGAGAGACAGTTGAACCTGACCAGGCGAGCTTTGAAGCTTCGGTTCCCGAAGAAATTCCCGAGGATACCCCAGGTTATCTGAACCCTGCGGTGTTTAACAGGGGTGAAGAGGATGAAGGGGAATCAGAGGGGTTGGGTGTAGAAATGGTCTTGCCAGAGGCGGCCAGGGATGGGGCCGCTGAAGGGTTTGGAGCTGGGGCTGGATCAGAGGCAGGTGCAGGGGCAGAATTCGGATCAGAACCAACCAGGTCAGAAACAGGAGCAGAAACTGGCGGCGAGGAAGCAGACGGGTCAACCTCTGTTTTTAAAGGCCAGCCGCCGGAAAAGATCGAAACTGTTCTCAACTCGGGAATGGCCTTTATCTCAGGATTGATGGAGATGGCAACCGGCCAGAAAATGGACAACTCCCAGGGTCAGGAGAAAATGATCTCCATTGACCGGCAGACCGGGGAGGTGACCATGAAATTTAAACTCCCAGGTTTTTAAGGAGTATGGTGACGGTGTGGATTCAGCCATGGAAACGATACCGTCGGTATTCATTTTTTCCTTTTCCATCATGTATCGTCAGTATATGATGATCGAAAAATACTTTGGAATGATCTGGGTTCTGGATATCCTTTTTTCGGTCATAACTTCTGACATGCCGGGCCACCAGGGTATTATCATGGTATATGCCCAGGTGATCCGGATATTTTCTCAAGGTGAGTCTTACACCGGCCAGTTGGGCAGGGACCGTGTACCGGTTGTCGTCAAGGCTGACCCTGTACTGAATAGATGCCCTTTTCTTTTCAATGGCTTTAGGCAGACACAATGAGATAAACGAACAGGTATCACATTTTTTTGCGTATTTGGGCGGCGGCGTTATACCCGAGGAGATCATTTCATGAAGATCCCTGGCTGTCTTTATGGTTTTTTCCCGCAAATCATTATCAAACAAGACATCCAGACGGCGTCTTGTCTTCCCATAAAAAATAGCTCCGGCCTCAATTTTGACATCCAGCATTTCTTCAAGGCACAGGGCCTGGGCACAGAGCTGAACCTTGTCCGACAGATTTTTCTTGGGTTTTCCTCTTTTGTATTCCACTGGGAAAGGCATCCATTTTTCGTTCGCTGAATCCTGCCTGTGAAATTCCATCGCATCTGCTTTTCCGGAAACACCAAGAAGTCTTGATTTCAGGGGGAAGGCTGTATTCAATCCTGACCCTTCCCCTGTCTATTTGATCGCCCCTGTCCACCCTTTCATGCATGACCCTGCCTTCGGCCGTATACCTGTTTTCAACCCACATCTGTTCGATATGAATCAAGGCGCATTGGCGTTTGCAGAAAAAAATATATTGGAGTGCAGAAAGCGAAAGATAGTCTTTTTCCAGATATGTTTTATTTTACCTTATTCGCTTATTGTTTCTTACTCGCTGTTTTTGGTGAATTTCATCCACAAGAGAAAGGGAATTCTTCCAGGTCTGTTCACACAAGGATGTAAATGACTCTAACTCATTCCGTTTAGGGAGCAGCTCATCCCCTTTCCTGAGTTGTCTCGCAGCATACTGGATTCGGACAGGGCATCGATATAGGCTTTGCGCTGTTCCCTGGGGATAATGATCGGGGGCAGGCCAGCCTTTAAAACCGGAGTGTTGGCAACCAGTCTGGCCAGCCTGCCGTTTC
>JAVEQI010000009.1:0-89291 GCA_034007745.1 Desulfobacterium sp. | reverse complement strand
GAGGAACCAATTTTTTTCTTGAATTATCCTTGAACGCAGTTACAGTTTTGGGGGGCTGGAGAAAAACCATTAAACAGGTGTTTGGAATAAAAAGGAAAAAGAGACTCAGTAATTTTACAGAAAAAAATTGCATTATCCAATTTAGCTGAGCGCCATAGAATTGGGTGATGTTTTGTTGAATAAAGAAGGCATCTTGATGATTACCGAACTGACAGATAACTTGCCCGGCTATGGGCATCTTAATATGGCTTTTAGCCGGGAGACTGTATCTTACTAACAGTCATGTTCCAATCCCCGAACCAGGTATTCCCAATCCAGTGTCACCTGTGGCGGGATTGCTGTGAGGATGGCAATAGATGTTTTGTTCAGCAGCGTTATTTCTCCGGCGATGTAAAAAACCTTTACACAGGTTTTCTGCCGGGGAGATTTTGGGAACGAGTTTTACAGTGAGACCTATCTGCAAGATCAAAAAAATGCACCTGTCCGGATCAAGAGTATAGGATGGAACGGAGGGCACTTCTGTTACCAGGGCAAGCTGCGTGACACAGCTGAATTATCATGATAAACAGCTGAGACCTAACCATGAGTATCATTATTGTAAACAAGGATTCCCCATGAGTATTAAATGGCCCCAAACCACCGTTGAAACCCCGGAAGGGCCTTGTACCGCAATTGCCCCCTGGATCATATCCGCAAGCCGTGCAACGGATATTCCAGCATGTTATGGTGAGTGGTTTTTTGATAGGCTTGAAAAGGGTTATGTTTGCTGGACCAACCCCTTTAACCGGCTTAAACCCCAGTATGTGTCGTTTGTCAACACCCGGGCGGTTGTCTTTTGGACAAAGAACCCGAGGCCAATTATTCCGTTACTCAAACAGCTTAAAGCATTTGGCATAGCCTGTTATTTTCAATTTACCCTCAATGATTATGAGGCAGAGGGGTTTGAGCCGGGCGTACCAGCGCTGATTCAACGTATTGAAACCTTCCAGGCTCTGTCAGAACTCCTGGGAAAGGAGCGCGTCATCTGGCGTTTCGATCCTCTGCTGATTACAGACAGGAGTGAGCCGGATCAGCTGATTTCAAAGATTCAGCGCCTGGGGGAGATCCTTCACCCCTTTACGAAAAAACTGGTTTTCAGCTTTGCAGATATCGCAAACTATAAAAAAGTGAGGAGCAACCTCGCCAGGCAGGGAGTAGAGTACCGTGATTTTAATACGATTGCCATGACCAACATGGCCAGGAAAATCAGCGATATAAACAGGCCCTGGGGTTTGAAACTTGCCACCTGCGGTGAGGCCATTGACCTTGCCCCTTTTGGAATTGAGCACAACAGGTGCATTGACGATGAGTTGATTCTGCGAATTACCGATGGGCCGGGCAGGAGTGTCCAGTTTGAAAAATTCCTCGGGTATGAACGCCAGGGGGATCTGTTTGCTGAACCCCATCAATCCAAGACAAAAAATCTCAAGGATAGGGGTCAGCGAAAGGAGTGCGGCTGTATTTACAGCAAAGACATTGGAAGCTACAATACCTGTCCCCATGGTTGTGTTTACTGCTATGCCAACTCTTCACCTGCGGCTGTTCAAAATAACCGGCTGAAAACCCGGGTGGGAAATCCATCGCTTGCCTCCCGTTGACTGTCACCCATGGTTTTATTTGATGAGCTTGTGGGCAAATTCTATGGCTTTATCTCGAACTGACTGGTCCATTTCAGAAGGTGTTGTGCATCCGCCAATGAACAGCTCGCCGGCGTTGACGGCCTTATGGTACTTCTGCATCCGGCCGAACGCTGTAAATGCCCCTTCAGCATTGTTGTCCCAGGGGCCTGCCCCGGTTATCAGGAGTGCCTGGCGCTGGCCTTCCACCAGGGATTTGTGTTCGGGCAGGTTGGCGTTTGTGTAAAGGCTGTAGGTTCGGTCGATAACGGCCTTGAGCTGGGCATTTATCCCCCAGAAGTAAAGAGGCGAAGAAAATACCACAGCCCCTGCTCCGATCATTTTTTCCAGGATTTCCAGGATATCATCCTTTTGGACACAGCCCACGGCATCCGGGATTTCCTTGCATTTTTTGCAGCCCATGCAGCCCTTGAGGTCTTTTGAATGCAGATAAACGGTTTCCACCTCGTGGCCGTTTGATTTCAGCTCTTCTTCAACCCAGCTAAGAACCTTTGCTGTATTTCCCTTTTTGCGGGCTCCTCCCTGGAGCAGTATTACCTTCATTTTGTGTTCTCCTTTAATAAGAAACAGCTTTTAGCAGTTAGCTATTAGCTTTTAGCTATCTGCTATCGTGTTTCATGTTTCGTTGTGTCCGCAGGACATGTGGGTTATACAAAGATGGAAAGCTGATCCCTTCTGGCGTCTGCATGCTGGATGGTGACGTTGATAAGATCGCCCGGCTTGAGATTCAGGCCCGATGATGAGAGTTTCCATTCGAGCATGTACTCTTTAAGTATCACCATGTAGAAATCCCTTCTTTGATCGAGTACAATGGCTTCGCAGGTGGAACCCTTCATGGACTCAAGGTACTTGAAGAGCCAGTATCTGCGCCGCAGGTATTGAGCCTTGGAGGTGTTGGCAACGGGGATTTCAACGGTCTGAAGGATGGTTTTGAGCTCATCGGTCGTGTATGCTGTTTCGTATCCGAGTATGCTTCTAATTTGACGCTGGGTTAAAAGATCATAGTAGCGTCGAATGGGCGAAGTTGCTGTCACATAGGCCTTTACCCCGAGTCCTGAGTGGTTTTCAGGTTTTATGCCTATGACTGCCCGGTTCAGCTGTTTTCTCTGCATACAGTTTAAAAAAAGTGAGGTTTCTATTCCCTGGAAGAGCCGCTTTTTAGGGTCCGGCTGGGAGCGGTATACGGCAGGAACATTGTGGGTTGAGAGGAATTCGGCCATAAGTGAGTTGGCAAGGATCATCATCTCAGACACCAGCATACGGGACGGGTTTTCCCTGTCGACCTTTGAAATGCCTATTTCGCCGTTATCTTCGATCCAGATGTTCACCTCGGGAAGGGTGATCTGCACTCCGCCGGCCTTGAGCCTTTTTTCTCTCATGACAGTAGCGGCCTTGTAAAGGGTCGTTATTGACTCATCCTCGCCGTTGAGCATGTTGGCCTCGGTGTAGGTCATCTGTTTGTGAACCTTGATGACGCTTGCAACGATCCTGTAATCGATGATCTCGAAAAATCGGTTCAGGTGGACAAAGGTTGTGATGCCCGGCCTGATCTCTCCTTCCTTGAGGCTGCACATGTTTTCAGAAAGATCTGTGGGCAGCATGGGAATTTTATCATCGGGCATGTAAATGGAGCTGCCCCTTGTCCTTGCTTCCTGGTCGATGGGGTCATTGTGCTTGACGAAAAAGCCCACGTCAATTATGTGGATTCCGATTATGTAGCCATCGTCTTTCTTTTCAAAGCTTAAGGCATCGTCATAGTCGTGGGTGGACTGGCCGTCGATGGTGATGATGGGAAGATGGGTCAGGTCGGATCTTAAAGGGTCTGTTTCAACCGGGCGGATTTCTGGGTCAATGGTTGTGGCTATTATTTTTTGGGCCTGTTCCATTACAGAGTCGGGAAAATCAGTGGGAATGTCCAGCCTTATAATGTCGGTGTTTTCATCCTTGTTCCAGATACCGGTTTTTACAAGGGCGGTAAATATCTGGTCGGTTGAATCGGTCCCGGCCTTTGAAAGTATGGCCCTGGCCGTTTGGGCGTTTTTGCTCTCCTTGTCAAAAAGATAGTAATCTTTTAAGATGTCAAGGATGCCGGGGTCGATATCGTTGATTTTTACCGTTTGATCTTTTTGATCGTTTTTCTCTTCAAGGGCCTCTTTAAGCCAGGTTCCGCCACGCTCGATGAGCCGCTCTAACTCTTCTGTTTCCCTCAGCTGGCGTTGGAGGTTTTCCACCTGCTGCTCTGTATACGGGGTAAATCCATCCTTGCCGAACTTAAAGTAGAGCCTGTCGTTAAAAAAGGCCCTTACCACGGCAGATTCGTTGTCGCAGGTCAAGGGGGGATCGAAGCAGAAGCTGGTCATGGTGGGAGCATCTATCTCCTCTTCTTCCCCATGGAGAAGCTCCCACATCTCTTTGACATTGACTGCTGCGGCAAGGTTTTCCCTTGTAATGGCAAGGCGCTTCAGGGCTTTTACAATGAAGTCCCTGGTACCGGCCATATCAAGGGTCATTTTGCCGATATGGGCAAGCCTGCTTGCCGAAAGGTTTACCTCTCGGTTGTTTTCGGTGAGCAAACGCAACCTCTGCTGTTTTACCTGGAGCACAACGGCGCAAATGATTCTCTGCTGGTCTATGTATTCAACAATGCATCCTATATTCATAGCCGCATACATTAGCAGTATGTGTGTTTAAAGTCAATCAGGAGCTCTACATTGTCCGGGACTTTTTATGTGACAAATCTGCCCTGACCATAATGCAGTTAACTCGTCATAATTGCTGCTAGGCCGGGCCTCCACGGCCAGCAATTTTAATTATGCAATGTCAGCGTTGGGGGCGGCGGCCAGTATCGCCTTGCTGAAAATCCCCCGACTTTCTTCGTTCAGCAAGGTGATACTGGCTGACGCCTAAAGAAGAAAGTCAAAATTAGAACTGCTGCTCCCCGGCAGAAAGGTTTGCCAAAATTGATGCTGCCATGGTATTAAAAGCAAATCATTGAGTAAAGGAAATGGAAGGTTTAAGATTTAACGCCATTGAACTTGAAAACAGATCATCGAGTTTCAGGGCAGGGTTTAGAAGAATATCTATATGGGCAATGAACGGGGACAAACCATCAGGCAGGAAATTATAAGTCATCTTGAAAATGACCGCCTTAATGCCAGGGATCTTTCCCAGTTGGTCGGTATCATGGAAAAGGATGTTTATCATCATCTGGAATTTATCGAAAAAACAGCCCGGCAACAGAAAAAAAAATTGTGTGTTGATTCTTATTATTGTTTGAATTGCGGATTTCAATTTAAAAACCGTAAATCATTCAAAAAGCCAGGCAAGTGTCCGGGGTGTAAAGACTGCAGAATCGTACCTGCTGTCTTCTGGATCACCGGGACAGAGAAATCTAAGTAAGAGTAAGAGTACATAAGTAAGAGTAAGGGGACAGTATTGAATTGAAAGTAAACCAGAAATTAAACAGGAACGGTATTCCTGTATTTGACGGAGGAGACGATCTTTTTTCTATCTTCACCAGCCCCACTCGGTTAGGTAAGTCTGGGGAAGAAGAAAACTCCAATCATGATTCAGAGCTGAATGACTACCAGAACACAGAAGAGAATGAGAATTCAGACTTTTTGCCTGCCCCTGCCTCAAGTAAACGGTCAAACCCCAACGACAGGAACGGACTTCCCATTCTTTCCCGATCAAAGAGCCTTTCAAGGCTCTTTTCCGACAAGGCCGCCTCAAGGACCGAGGAAGAGGAGGATTTCCCCACCCTTTTGGAACAATCCCTCAGGGGTAAAAACGAGGCGGCCCTTTTAAGGGAGAAAAGGGAGAAGAATCGTCCTGACCCAGTACCGCTTAAAAAACGTCTTAAACGCTATCCTCCCCCCGAAGAAGAGCTCGATCTCCACGGCGATACGGCGGCCCGTGCCCTTGTCCGTTCTGAATCCTTTATCAGGACCGCCTGGAAGGCGGGAAGGTTTACCCTCACCATCGTGGTGGGCAGGGGACTCCATTCCGAGTTCGGAGCTGTTCTTCCCAATGTTGTGGAGGACCTTCTTGTCAGATTTAAAAAAGAGGGGGTGGTTCTCTGGTTCGAGTGGGATCGAAAACGCAAAAGCCAGAGCGGGGCCGTGATCGTCTATCTGAGACAGTTTTGAAATCCTTTTATTGAATCTGCGGTCCTTGTCTTTTAATCTGGTAGCGACGTACGGCCCGTTTGTGCTCCTCGTAATTTTTTGAAAACTTGTGGGTAGTATCATTTCTGGATACAAAGAAAAGAAAGTCCGTTGAGGCGGGGAAAAGTGCCGCCTCAAGAGAGAGCTTCCCAGGGTTTGCAATGGGGCCCTTGGGAAGGCCCTTGATCCTGTAGGTGTTGTATTCGGTTGTTGTTTCCAGGTCTTTTCTTGTGATGTTTCCGTTGAAGTCGGGAATCCCATAGATCACGGTGGGGTCTGATTCAAGGCGCATTCCCCGTTTTAAACGGTTGTGGAACACAGATGCTATAACCGGTCGTTCGCTGCTGTCGCCGGTTTCTTTTTCGATTATCGAGGCAAGAATGACAATCTCATGGATGGAAAATCCCAGATCCCGGGTCCTTGCCTGCCACTGGGGGGTATATACTTCGTTGAACCGTTGAACCATCTGTCGGATGATTTGCCGCTGGGGAGTATCTCGCCTGAAAAAATAGGTTTCAGGAAAAAGATAGCCCTCCAGGGTGTCTGCGTTGATCTGGAGTTTTTCGGCAAATTGGGGGCTTGCTGCAAGGGCCAGAAAATCTTGTTTGGAACCGAAACCTGAACTTTCAACGATATGGGCTGTCTGCTCAAGGTTCATTCCCTCTGGAATTGTAAGTCTGTGGAGCAAGACGCGTCCCTGTACAAGAGTGGTAAGGATCTGTTCAGGGGTCATGGTCGAAGAGAGAGAGTATTCACCTGCCTGGATTTTTCTGGCCGTTTTTTTGTACCTTACAAGGAGGGTGAACAGGGTATCATCCGTGACAATCTTTTTTTGGGCCAGCAGCTTTGATATTGCTTTGAGGCTTTTGCCGGTTTCGATGACAATGACCTGTTCCTGGCCGCTTGCATCGGCAGGGCTATTGATAAATCGTTTCATATGCCACAGGCCAAGGGCTGCAAGGGTTGCACCGATCAGGAACAAGATGCCAAGGAACGCTGCGGTTCGTTTAATCCAGGATGTTTTTGGTTTGGTTTTGGATGTCATGGCCCATGGTTTATCCTGTTTCAAGCCCTGTTGTCAAAGATAATCAGGGAACAGCAATTCATTGACATTGACCTGATGCATGGTTAATCCTATATACTTATAAAACAACCGGAAGGAAAATCCGGTAAAAAACACAAGGGTATAAGCTATGAAGCAAGATGAATATTCAGGTTTTGAACAGGGGCCGATCCGCCCGCCCAGTGAGTCCCGGAGTCTTTTGATCCGACTGACTCGGAATTGTCCGTGGAACAGGTGTACCTTTTGTGCGGTGTACAAGGGCAGGACTTTTTCCCTTAGATCCGTTGAAAACATTATCAGGGACATTGATCTTCTAAGCGGTCATGTCAAGGCCATTGCCAATGAGGTGGAAAAGACCGGCGGGAAGGATATGCACAGGATCAACCGCATGTTTGACTCCCTTGGATCAAACGACAGGACTGCCTTTAATGCTGCCTGGAACTGGTTCTCCACGGGCATGGAGTCTATTTTTCTCCAGGATGCAAATTCCCTGCTCATGAAACCCGACGACCTTGTGACCATACTTGATCACATCAAGTCATCTTTCCCAACTGTAAGGCGGATTACCTCCTATGCCCGCTCCCATACAATAGCAAGGATCAAGCCCCATGATATGGAGAGGATTGCCAGGGCAGGACTTGACAGAATTCACATAGGGCTTGAATCGGGCTCTGACAGGGTGCTTGCCATGGTTAAAAAGGGAGCTGACAAGGCGACCCACATCAAGGCGGGACTGCGGGTTAAGGATGCGGGGATAGAACTTTCCGAATATGTGATGCCCGGTCTTGGCGGCGTCGGGCTTTCAGAGGAGCATGCACGGGAGAGCGCCGATGCCTTAAACCAGATCAATCCTCATTTCATACGCCTCAGAACCCTGGCCCTGCCGTCAAAAAGCCTTCTTGCTACCTCCCATGACCAGGGTACGTTTGAACCCTGCACAGATCTGATGATCGCCCGGGAGTTGCGCCTTTTTATAGACTGCCTTGACGGGATCACGTCCACTGTTAAAAGCGATCATATCCTCAACCTTATCGAGACGGTGGAGGGACAGCTTCCCCGGGAAAAAAATGCAATGCTTGCCAAAATTGACAGCTTTATAGACATGGCACCTCGGGACAGGGTCATTTACCAGGTGGGAAGGCGCATGGGCATGTTCAGGGAACCTTCGGATATGAACCAGGCAGAAATTGTTTCAAGGGTCCAAGATGTTTGCCAGAGCAATGGAATCACCGAGCATAACGTGGATTCCATGATCCATGGGATAATGAAACGTTTTGTCTGATCTTACAGCCCTTTATGTCCATGTCCCGTTCTGTGTCAAAAAATGCGCATATTGCGATTTTTATTCCGTCGTGGATCTATCCCTGGTGGACGGGTTTGTGCGGTCTCTTACAGGTGAGATTGCATTAAGGGGCGATCATTCTGCCCATATCGACACCGTCTATTTTGGCGGGGGGACCCCCTCTCTTCTCTCTCCAGACCGGATGGAGAGGATTCTCGGGGCCATTGGGGGAAATTTCACCGTTTCAGAAGGTTGTGAAATCACCATGGAGGTCAATCCTGGAACCGTTGATTTTCACTATTTTCAAACACTTAGAAGGTCGGGGGTGAACCGTCTTAACCTTGGTGTTCAGTCTTTTTCCGATGACAGGCTTAATTTCATGGGCCGAATCCACTCGGCAGCCGTTGCCCAAAAGGCCCTTTCCCAGGCAAGGGATGCGGGGTTTGACAACATCGGCCTGGACCTGATCTACGGCCTTCCAGGGGATTCTGAGGGGGCGTGGATCATGGATCTTGACACTGCCCTCGGGTTTCGTCCAGAGCACCTCTCCTGCTACATGCTCTCCTATGAGCCAGGAACCCCCATGCACGGTCTTGTTGAGGGGGGAACCATTGTTCCCCTTGGCGACGGGGCAGTGGCAGGGCTTTTCAAGCTGACCTCAAATTATCTCTGTGACAGGGGGTATATTCATTACGAGATATCGAACTTTGCGGCAGGCTCGTCCCACCAGTCCAGGCATAATCAAAAGTACTGGAACCATGTTCCCTACCTGGGGTTTGGACCTTCGGCCCACTCGTTTCAAAACGGGGTGAGATCCTCGAACCACAGGGATGTCTGTCGTTACACAGCAGACCTTGGTGCCGGACGGCTTCCGGTTGCAGAAACCGAAACCCTGACCAGGGATCAGATATTGATAGAGATGATCATGCTGGGTCTCAGGACCGCCAAGGGGGTAAATTTGAAGGAGTTTGACCGTATTTCAAACAGGGGGTTCCTGGAGATGTTCTCCACCGTTGTCAAAGATTATGAGCGCAAGCAGTGGGGCAGGGTTGTCAATCAAAGGTTTTTCCTCACCCTGGACGGCCGGCTTTTTCTTGATACCATTGTTGCCGCCTTTGTCGACATCATCCTCGGGTCAAGAGACAAGAGACAAGAGACAAGAGACAAGAGACATGAGACATGAAACAAGAAACAAGAAACAAGAAACAAAGTTCAGTCCTGATTCAAGTTTCATGCTTCGTTGTGTCCGTAAGGACGTGCCGGTTATTTGTAAAAAACAACCGAATTTTCAAGGGGTTCCCGAAGGGTTCTGGTGGCGTTAACCGGTGCGGTATCATCCCTGTAGCCAAAGGACATGCCAAAGAGAATACCCTGTTCTTCCGGGATGTTTAAAAAAGCTCTTACAGGATCGGGGAACTGCCCCAGGGCTCCTTGGAAACAGCTTGAAATTCCGTGTTCCTCCATGATAAGGGCCAGTGTTTGGGCATAGATGCCCATATCAACTGCTCCCATGATGCCAAGATAACGTTCCATGGTCAAAAACAGTGCATGGGGGGCGTCAAAAAAGGTCCAGTTGCCCAGCATGGCAAGCATTCTTGCCTGTTTGTCCCTGCGGTCAATTCCCATTGACGAATAAAGGGCGTTGGCCGATCCAAACTGGCGATCCCTGTGGATGCCCCTGTATTTTACCCGCCAGTCAAAATCAGGGTTTGGCTCCCTCCCGGTCATTACTTCATTAACCAGTCGATCCTTGAGCTCGTTTTTTTGGGCTCCTGAAACAACATAAACCTGCCAGGGCTGAACATTGCAGTTGGATGGGGAGAGCTGGGCCGTGGCAAATATGTTGACCAGGGTCTCTTTGGGGACAGAACGGTCCAGAAATTTACGAACCGAGGTTCTTTTTTTCAACAGGTCACTCAATGTCATGGTGGTTGATCCTTTAGCTCTTTTTCCTGAGCTGTCTTGTGTCTCCAATGCGGATGGTCAGGTTGATCGAGTCAAAATATTCGATCAGGGGGATCACAAATTTTCTGGATATATTTATCATATCCTTGAATTCAGGGGTGGTTATTTCGCCTTTTTCCTTCAGGAATTCCACAAGCTTCTGTTTTAACTTTGCAATTTCCTCCCCATCAAAGTAGAGGTCGTCCTTGGTTTTGACAAGGATTTTTTCATCTATGAGCATGTGAAGGACATCTGTCGCGTTTTTCTGGTCTACGTCAAGATCTGTGCAGATGGTTCTGAAAAAAGGCGGGGTCAGGCCTGACTGTTTGTAGACTGCCGCTATTTTTTGTTTGACCTCTTCCTGGTCTATTTGAAGGGCCACTTCGTGGGTGGCAAGCCTTACCGTATTTTGTTCCTGTTCAACCTGTCCATCCTTGGCAAGCCTTGCAATTACCAGGGGAAAGAGCTTTGAATCCTTGTCCTTCAAGGCCCTGAACTTGGATTTGAGCTCCTGCTTGGGCATTCCCTCCTTCAGGGGATTGAGCCTGTGGTAGTCGGTGAGTTTTTCTGTCATCTGGGCTGCAAGGAGATCGAACATACTGCCGTGGACATAGACACGCCGTTCCTTGTCTGCAAGGACAATGGTTCTTGAGGCAAGCATTTTCTGGAGCAAAGAGTCGAGTTTTTTGTCGGAAAGGTGGGTCATAAGCCTGAGGTCTGCGAAGGGGGCACCCTGGAAACCGCTTTCCTCGATAAAGAAGGAGAGTGTTTCCTCATCACTGCTTTCTATAAGGCCGGTCAGGCCCTGGAGTATCTTCTGGTCAAAGAGTTTGTGTTTCTTCGGCATGGGATTCAAGACCTGGCCTCCGCCAATGGTTTTGATCGGCGAGTAGTTTCTAAGGACAAATCGATCCCCCTTGAGGCAGCAGACCGGTGATTCAAGGCGGATCTGAACACAGGCCGTATCACCGGGCAGGAGCTCTTCCCTGTCCAGGAGTACAAGGTTTCCGAGGATTTCGCTGGTTCCAGAATGGAAGCGTATGCGGGTTCTTGCCTTGGCAGGCTTTGGATTGTTCTTAAGATATATAAACTCGGCATCCACCATATGGCTCGGGTGCAGGGTGTCGGGAGTTGAAAGTACATCCCCCCGGTTTATCGCCTCCCGGTCAAGGCCCTGGAAGTTGACGGCTGTTCTTGTGCCCGCGGCAACCGTGTCAACGCTTTTGCCATGGACCTGGATGCCCCTCACCTTTGAGGTGATTCTGGAGGGGAAGATCATGATGTTTTCCCCTGTATCGATTTTGCCCGATGCCAGGGTGCCGGTGATGACCGTGCCAAAGCCCTTCATGGAAAAGACCCGGTCAACGGGCAGACGGAATATGGGCGAAAAGGGCCGTTCCGGGATTTCATGGCAGATGCGGTCAAGGGTGGATTTGAAGAGATCTATTCCCTGGCCAGTGGTGGAGGAAACCGGCACAATGGGGGCGTCTTCCAGAAAGGTTCCCCGGGTGAAATCCCGGACATCCTCGATGGCAAGTTCCATGAGTTCTTCGTCCACAAGGTCGATCTTGGTCAGGGCAATAAATCCATATTTGATGCCCATGAGGGTGCAGATCTCCATGTGTTCCCGGGTCTGGGGCATCACGGCCTCGTCTGCGGCAATTGCCATGGCTACAAGATCGATGCCGCTTGCCCCTGCCACCATATTTTTGATGAAGCGCTCATGGCCCGGAACATCTACAATGCCGACTATCTCTCCATTGGGCAGGGTAATGGAGGCAAATCCAAGCTCGATGGTGATGCCCCGCTCCTTCTCCTCCTTGAGCCGGTCTGTTTCAACCCCGGTCAATGCCCGGATCAGGCTGGTTTTTCCATGGTCAATGTGGCCTGCAGTGCCTAGTATGATCTGATTCAAGGTAAGGGCTCCTGTTTATTTCTTTGATTTTCGTGTTCTGACCATCTGCATGAGATAGGCTGCCGCTACAAGTCCAAGGCCTGTCAGTGCCCCTGCAAACATGCTCCAGTCCGGCCTGAAGATTCTTGCTATCAAGATTCCAAACACAAGCCCGAGTATCAGTCTTACAATAAGTATGTAGAAGTTGTTCATGGTGGTTTTTGAGTCCTTGTTTTTTTATAAGAAACAGCTAAAATTGTGTCTGAAGGATATATTTCGTTTCAGCCGTGCCGGTATGGGGTGAAATCATAGTCAAACTTTGATAAATGGTCAATATCAAATTCAGCAATTATAGTTAGTGCCTGACCGAAAACCCGTGTTTGGATGAAAACTTGCCCAGATGCAAGGCGCGAGCAAAGCTGAAACCGGAGCGTACTGTTGTACGTGAGGATTTTAGCTTTGTGAAGCAACGCAGCAGGTGGGTGAGTTTTCGTTCAAACACTAGTTATCCCATCTTGATCAGGACGGCTCCAAAAACAATGATAAAAAGAAATGCTTTTAATGCCATGGAATCGTTATGGCGTTTTTCTTGTTCCATTGCAATATTATTTGTCCAATTTGAAGAATTAGGTTGCTATTTGCTCTGAGGTCTGGTAAAAGATAGGGGTTTGATTGTGGTGGGTGTAGCTCAGTTGGCAGAGCGCTAGGTTGTGGTCCTGGATGTCGAGGGTTCGAGCCCCTTCACTCACCCCATTTAAACGGATAGATTCAATATGCGCCCGTAGCTCAGCTGGATAGAGCGTCGGACTTCGAATCCGCAGGCCGCAGGTTCGAATCCTGCCGGGCGCACCATAGGGTCTACAACATAAATGCGGCATGTCCTATTTCAGGACTGCCTGTTTCGCACTTAGGGGAAAAAATTTTGTCGAATAAACACGCATGTGTGACAACTACCTCAAGTTTGGAACAATTAAACTTTATTTTTTAGGAGATTGTCACATGGCTAACGGAACAGTAAAATGGTTTAACGATTCAAAGGGTTTTGGTTTTATCGAGCAAGAGAACGGAGAGGACCTTTTCGTTCATCACTCAAGCATCAATGCCACAGGTTTTAAGTCCCTCAATGAAGGAGACAAGGTAACATTTGACGTAGAGCAGGGCCAGAAAGGACCGGCTGCGGGTAATGTTACAGTAGTATAGTATAGCGCATTAAAACCATGACCCCTAAGGGGTGAATGGTTTTTAGGTGAATATATGAAAAAGGCCCTGTTGATTTATTTCAACAGGGCTTTTTTGCGTCTGGCCTACTGCCTACTGCCAGTCTTTGGCAGGTACTCGCTGAAAACAGAGCCATAGATTTCCCAGATAGTGATGAAGAGTGCGGAAATAATCGGGCCGATGATGATTCCAAGAAGCCCGAACATTGCAATACCGCCAAGGGTGCCAAATAGAACAAAGAGATCGTGCATCTCCGTGTCCTTTCCTACCAGCCGGGGTCTGAGCAGATTGTCAATATTCCCCGCAACAGCTCCGCACAGTACTGCAAGTATTATTACACCGGTAAGGTCTCCCATGAGCAAAAGGATGATTATGCCCGGCCCCCACACAAGGGCAGTCCCAAAGGCCGGGATGATGGAAGTGACGGCCATGATGCTTCCCCAGAAAACCGGTCCATTGATTCCGGCAAACGCAAAGGCAAGGCCGCAGATAGATCCCTGAATAATCCCGATAATAAGTGTGCCCTTGATGGTGGCCCGGGTGACAGAGGTGAACCGCCGTAACAGAAGCTGTTCATCCTCGTTCCTGAGGGGCAGAAAGTAGAGAATCCGGTCAAGGAGCTGATTGCCCATGGTTAAAAAATAGAACATGACATAGAGCATGATGATGGATCCGAAAAGTGCGTTCATGGTCATCTTGGTGGCGGAGGAAAGGGAGTTGATTAAAAAGGTGGAAATGGTGCCCACAAGCTCGCCGGCTTTTTTGATTATTACGTCCCGATAGGGCAGGATCTCCTCGTAAAAGGGTATTTTGTACAGGTATTGGGTAAAGGTCGATGACTCTTTGATAAACGACTGCACCCAGGGTGTAACAGATTGACCCACGTTTATCGCCTGGGTCACCACCACCCCTATGAGCATGGAAAGAGGGATGAGAATCAGCAGGACAATGGCCGCTATAACCATGACGGAGGCAAGGTTCTCCCGGCCCCGGAGGCGCTTGGTCAACCATTTGTGGGCGGGTTTTGCCATGGCTGAAAACAGACTTGCCATGAACATGGACATGAGAAATTGATGAATCATGGTTAAGAACAGGGCGGATATCAGAAAAACCAGGCTCAATAGTATTGTTTTGCGTGCAGCTTCCTGTGCTGTCATTTATCGTGGTCTCCATCAACCATGCTAAAATAAAAATCGATGATCGAGTCTAGGAGACTCGGAAATAAATTGTTAATTTCCAGGCCCCAGTAACGGGTCACGGGGTCCCAGGCAAGAGAGCTGGAGCATCCTGATCGGAACGACTTTTCACCTGATAATGAATGACAGCCGTGTTTTTTGCAGGTTCAGCCAGTTTCAGGCCTGACTGGTTCAGGGCAAAACCTATGGAAATACTGCCAGAAGCCGTTATGGAGTCAAGGGAAATGGGTTCAGTGAACAGGGTTGAAATTTCTTTCAGGGTGAGGCTGCCACCGGTTACCATGACGGTTTGAGGAACTGCCCTTGCGGATTCCACAATGAGATCCTTGTTAAGCTTTCCGGTCCAGGTGGGTTGAACAATCAGGAGTTTGTTTTCACGTACATCCACACTGATCTCAATCTGTGACGGTTCCACCTGTTTTAACTGGATTCCAGGGGGAAGAAGTACATTACCCTTTTCGATGGTGATGGGATTTGGTCCGGGCACGGCCTTGGAAACATCCACTTTAACCTTGATCTGGTCGAGTCCCATGGCCTGAATCAGGGGACGGGCACCGCTGATCAGAAGTTTTACGCTGTTTGCCGAGGATGAGTTTATCTCCATTTTGGGTTGCAGATTGGTGAATTCAATGGGAATTTCACGATTTGCCAGGATCTCCACCCCTCTGGAAAAGCTGAGCCATACTCCGGTTACACTGACGAAACAGATGAGAGCTGCGACCGTGAGTTCTAACGTCCTATGTCTCAGGCCTTTGTGGGCAGATTCTGCGCCCAGGTCCTCCTCTAAAAGTGTATGAAGCACATGGCTGTCATTGATGTCGTAGATCCTGCTTTCTTTGATCAGGGATATTTTTCCCCTCTCTTCAGAAACCACAATCACCCGGGCATCGGTCTGTTCTGTAATTCCCACGGCAGCTCGATGACGGGTTCCAAAGTAAGAGGGTAGATCCTGGCGTTTGGACAGGGGCAGGATAACTCCCACGTCCGTCACCCGGTCTCCCTGGATGACGACTGCACCATCATGGACCGGGTTGTCAAGCCAGAAGATGCTGATCAGCATTTCCCGGGAGAGCTTCCCCTGCCAGGGAATGCCACCCTGGATGCTGCTTTCAAGGCCCTGTTTCATGGGAAGAACTATCAGAGCACCGATTTTTTTCCGGGCAAGCTCATACACACTTTCAACGATAATGGATATGGGGGTCTGAAATTGATATTGGGGAAATCCCCAGAAAAAAGATTTAAGGCTCTTTGTCTGAAGGATGGTTGAGATCTCATTTCTGAACACGATAATGATGACAAGGGCGGCCACCGTGATGATCCCCTGCAAGACCCAGCTTGTAATGATAAGCCCCATGGCAAGTGAGAGCTGTTTTGCAAACCAGAGAAGGCTGATGACGATGAGCACCCTGATGACGTTGGTACCCCGGAACATGACATAAAGACGGAACAGTACATAGCTGTTGAACAGGATATCAAAGAGATCCTGCCATCTGAGTCCGAATGGTATGTTAAAAATAGGGTCCATTATGGTCAATCTGAAATACTGAAACGAAGTGTTTTAAGAACAATGCCGTCTTTATTCTCAATGTCGACACGCCAGGGTCCTTTATCAATATCTCTTAGCTGCATGCTTGAAAACGAGGACCATTTGGGTGGTTTTAAGGTGAGCTTGGTCAGGAAAACTAAACGGTCCTGTCTGTACCACTTGTGAAAGATATCCGTCGTTTGTGGAACCGGATCAAAGGAGGTAAAGCAGATGATAGTATCCCTGGCAATGGAAAAGACAACGGCCGGATGCACGGGAAGATAATTTTCAATGGTTTCACACATTACAGCACCGACAAGGGTTGGGCCTTTTTCACCGGTTTCGGCAGCCCCTGTCCCGGAGCACACCAAAAGGATGATTGCCGTATATACTGTATGAACGGCAAGTTTTTTGAACAGGATAATATTTAAGAAGGAAAAAATCGGTGAAGCTGAATTAAAATCTTCCGATCGATCAATATGGCGCATAGGGGGATGCCTCAGAACTAAGGTAAAAAGCCGCTGAACCTAATTACATGAGATCAGCGGCTGAGTGGTTCAAACCGGTGATCAATTACAATTTTTCTCCCAAAGCCTTACCGTAGGCCTGGCAGGCTTTTAAACCTTCATCGGTTGCGATTTTAGCCTCGGTAAGGTTAAGTGGGCCAAGATCAGTCATGTTTATCTTCAGGACATGCTCCATTGTTTCAAAAATCATGGGCGCTGATTCTCCGCTGTGGGTGTGTGATCCAAATGCACCGCCTGTTTTACCTTCATATTTGAGATTGCTGGCAAGAAAGAGAAACTGTTTCATGCCGCTTGTCATGTCCTTGTGGTAGGTTGGGCATCCAAAAATGTAAGCGTCGTAACCTGCGAGATCTTTGTCTTGTTTAATTGCGGATGTTTTTTGTAGAACAGGCTCATGCCCGGAAAATCGAACCCCTTCGGCAATGTATTTTGCCATTTTTTCTGTATTACCTGTTCTACTTACATACGCAATGAGTACTTTTTTCATTTTTTCTCCTTGTGTGTTTTGTATTAATTGAGAACAAAGGAAAGTAGCTTTTCGCCTGTATTTTAACATAGGTGGCTTTTCTTCTGTACTTAACATAAATAGTGAGGAACTGGTTTTTTGTCAAGGGAAATAGCCAACCTTCTGCAATGAAATTTATTATGATTCCCCCTTGCACACTTTAAATTCAAAGACTATAAATATGGGAAGATTAATCTTTAATGATTATTTTTTTATGTTTTATTTGGCTGTGGTAATATATATCATATCAACAAAATAAAAAAAGGAGGGTTTATGGCCGATGAATTAAACGCTGGATGCGCCCGACCAACCGGTGGACCGGTGGGTGAGGTGACTCCTGAAAAAAAAACTGAGGTTAACATAGAAAAAAAGGAGGTTATGTCAATGATAAAGGTAGGCAAAAAAGCACCTGATTTTACAGCACCTGGATACAAAAATGGTAAGTTTATCAACGTCAAATTATCAGACTATCTTGGTAAGTGGGTGCTCCTTTGCTTTTATCCCGGGGATTTTACCTTTGTGTGAGCTACTGAGATTTCAGCAGTTGCTGAAAAATATACCGAGTTCAAGGATCTTGGTGTAGAGGTATTGTCCATGAGTATTGACAGCATGTTTGTTCACAAGATGTGGAACGACCATGAGTTGTCAAAAATGGTTGAAGGGGGAGTTCCCTTTCCCATGCTTTCCGACGCAGGTGGCAAAGTAGGAGCGCTTTACGGAATTTATGATGATGAGGCAGGCGTTGAAACCAGGGGACGATTTATCATTGATCCGGATGGCGTTGTTCAGGGATATGAAGTATTGACGCCGCCGGTGGGAAGAAATGTCAACGAAACCTTTCGCCAGGTTCATGCGTTTCAACACATAAGAGCCACAAAGGGTGCAGAAGCCCTTCCATCTGGCTGGCGTCCGGGCAAGGTAGTACTTAAACCCGGACCTGAACTGGTGGGAAATGTGTGGAAAGAGTGGAAGACTGAAATGGCCTTTGATTAATTAGAAGCTTCCAGGGCCCTGACCGGGGCCCTGGTGGATATCGTTATCCCTTCAACTTTTTTCGCTCCCCCCTTTACACGAATGGAATTGATCTGTTAGTATAGTTGTCAGCTTATCCCTTATATCTTTTATATCTTTGTTTTTGTTTGACAGGTCAAAGGCAATCTGTTTCGTTCAAATTATTAAATCTGTGGTCTTTGGCCGTTCCATGTGCTGTTTCTTTCTTTTTATTGTCAACAAGGGCAATTAAAACAAGAAGTCACCTATAATATTACAGGGTTGGAAAATTATTTTTCACCCAAAGGAGATTTAAATGGAAAACAGTGTATACAAAATCATCGAGGTCGTAGGAATGTCGGAGAAATCCTGGGAAGATGCTGCAAAAGCAGCCATTGCAACCGTGGACAGTTCAGTAAGGGATATTCGTGTCGCTGAGGTGGTCATGATGGACATGCGCCTTGAGGCAAATAGAATTGTTGCCTATCGTACGAAGCTGAAGGTTTCATTTAAACTGGAAAAATAGTTTTTATAAAAAATGGATACTGTAAAGAGATCTTTTGTCTGATGTCAGGCAGGGTGCAGATCGCCCTTGTTCTGTACCCTGTTCTCTTACGCAACAACAAAAAAGGCCATCAGAATTAATTCCGATGGCCTTCATATAATTGGTGCCGAAGGGGAGACTTGAACTCCCACGGGTCGCCCCACACGCCCCTCAAGCGTGCGTGTCTACCAATTCCACCACTTCGGCATTGTTTAGCTATAAACAGGATGTCCCCAGACTTTATTTTATTTCAGTAACACGGAAATGATTGTTCCGAAAACCGAAACGAAAATCTGATACCCTCGACATCTGATTCGAGGGGTTTATAACCCTAAACTGCACACCATGTCAACAAAAAAATGCAGATATTAGAAGTTTGTCCGCAATCCCCAGGGGTATGGTGGTTGAAGATTTACCTGTACCTTGCCCCTGAGTTTGTTTGCCCCTGGTATACTCACCTTACCGATGGGCTGGTGCAGATCGGCGGGTTCTGTTAGAGCTGTTTTGTGATCGGAAGGGAGCGGGCTTTGCCGGCGCTGACCGTTCCAGGTAAAAGCCTTCCACGGTCTTGACGGGTATGCTGTGTTTGAGAAGTCTCTGGATATCCTTCAGCTGTTTCTGCTCTTCGTTGCACACCAGGGAAAGGGCAATTCCACTGGCACCGGCCCTGCCTGTACGTCCTATCCTGTGGACATAATCCTCGGGCACGTTAGGCAGATCATAGTTGACTACATGGGGAAGCATGTCTATGTCAAGTCCTCTTGCTGCAATATCCGTTGCCACAAGGGCCCTGATCTTTCCATCCTTAAAATCGGCAAGTGCCCGGGTCCGGGTGGACTGGCTCTTATTGCCGTGGATGGCTGCAGCTTTGATTCCATCGGTCATCAGCTGTTTGGTCAAACGGTTGGCCCCGTGTTTCGTGCGGGTGAACACCAGAACCCTGGTCCAATGTTCGTCCCTGATCAGGAAAGAAAGCAGCTCACGTTTTTTGGCCTTTTGAACCGGGTAAAGCGCCTGAATAACTCCGTCAGCGGCCTTGTTCCCCGGTGAAACCTCAATGAGTTTAGGGTTGTTGAGAAGATCATCGGCAAATCGTTTGATCTCGGTTGTATAGGTGGCTGAAAAGAGAAGGTTCTGTCTTTTTGCCGGAAGAAGCTTTAACACCTTTTTTATGTCATGGATAAATCCCATGTCCAGCATTCGGTCTGCCTCGTCCAGAACAAGGATTTCCACCCGGGATAGATCCAGGGTCTTTCGTCCTGCATGGTCAAGGAGTCGCCCCGGTGTTGCAACAAGGATGTCTATTCCACGTTTAAGTTTGTCGATCTGGGGGTGAATACCGACGCCTCCAAAAACAACGGTTGATCGAAGGGTAAGGGAACGTCCAAGGCTTTCAAAGCTGCCATGGACCTGTGCTGCAAGTTCCCTTGTCGGTGCGAGTACAAGGCACCGGGGAGCGTAGTTCTTTGTGGGGGTTTTGCTCAGCATTTCAAGAATGGGAAGGGCAAAGGCTGCGGTTTTTCCCGTGCCTGTCTGGGCACCTGCAAGTACGTCCTCTCCGTTTAAGATGACGGGGATTGCCCTTGTTTGAATGGGTGTTGGGCTCGTATAGCCCTCGGCCGCAACGGCACGTAACAGTTCAGCCTTGAGGCCAAAATTTTCAAATGACATATAATATATTATCCTGAATCCGCCCACCCATTTAATCGTAATGGGCCAGTCTAGGCAAGGTAAGTTTTGTTGCATGAATTGGGGCTGGTGTGACACAACCACGATACTGCAGGCACCGACCGGAAGGTGCTGGTGGGTTAACTAAAAAGATTACTTTACCATACTTAAAAAACAAATAACAGCAAAATATGAAATAATGCGGATAATAGATGAATTCTTTGAAAAACATTTGCATTATTTTTTTTAAGACGGTAAACTTTCAACAATTCTTATGTGCCCCTTGATGTTACCCATTGGGGCTGGGTTGGTTTCGTTCTAAGGGGAAGATAGTTTGCTACTGTGGCAAGAACCTTATGCATGGAACTATTAACATAAAAAATGACAAGGAGATTGTCGCAATGGCTGAAGGAATTGTAAAATGGTTTAATGATTCAAAGGGTTTTGGTTTTATTGAGCAGGAAGATGGTCCAGATGTGTTTGTTCATCACACAGGTATCAACGCAACGGGTTTCAAATCCCTGAACGAAGGAGATCGTGTCTCATTTGATATTGAAGATGGCCAGAAAGGACCTGCTGCGGTAAATGTGACCGTGATCTAACCTGTTCCTTAAAATTACAGTTCGATTGTTTCCGGCACTCCGCCTCTTTACGAGGAGGAGTGCCTTTTTTATTTCCCGGTCCTTGGGGTTTTTCCTGGTTTTTTAAATCCTGACATGATCCAGTATATTGCCCAGCCAGCTGCAACAGGAAGAATTCCTGCCAAGATAAAAGAGGTCAGGTTGTGTTTCCATGGCTCAAACACAAGTCCTGCCGTAAGCGGAGTCACAATGGAGAGTATTATGCTGAGGCGCATGCGACCAGATAAATGGAATGTCTTTTTCCTCACATTTTTTTCAGCTTTCCCTCCGGCCATCATTCTTGGGATAAATATGACTCCAAGAATGATAGCCAGCAGGGTGAGAATTTCCTGTATTCCAGCCAACAAACAGCTCCTTTGTTTTTATTAAAATCTCAGGAGTAAAGTTCCTTAACCTTGTTCCTGTCGATGTTGCCATCCGCATCCCTGGGGAGGGATTCAACAAAAACCACCTGGCTTGGTTTTTTGTATCTTGCAATCCGTGAGCCTACAAATTCAATTAGATCCGTCGCCGTTATTCTTTCCCCCTTTTTTGTCGCGCAAACAGCCTTGACACCCTCCCCGAATTTCGGGTCTGGAACTCCGATGACACAGCTCTCCTCGATTCCAGGATGGAGCTGTATCACAGCCTCAACTTCGGCCGGATATACGTTTTCCCCGCCTGGTTTTATAAGTTCTTTTTCCGGTTTTCTGCCCTTGAACCATAGATATCCGTTCCGGTCGATCTGTCCCAAATCTCCTGTGTGGTGCCAGCCGTTTTTAAAGGTCGAACGGTCGAGTCCTTCGAGACCCCAGAATCCCTGGAAAACAAGGGGTCCCCTGACGCCGATTTCTCCCAGGGTGTCTGGAGGTGATTCTTTATCATTTTTGTCAAGAATTGCAACCCTTGATATCAGTGCCTCCCTTCCTGCGGACCCAGGTCTCTCCATGCTGTCGGCCATGGTTACAAAGCCGGAGGTTTCCCCCTGACCATAGAAAACCCAGAATCGGGAGTTGGTCAGGCGGGTAAAGGCCAGAATGTTTTCAGGTGAATCTATTCCCGTTATGTTCCTCAGGGAAGAAACATCCTTCGGAGCGGATTTTAGTCTTTCAGTCAGGGTTGTAAGGATGGGCGGAAAGCTTGCCATGAGGGTAATTTTTTCTCGTTCAACCAGGGTCAGTGCCTCTTCAGGGTTGAATTTTTCCATGACCACATTACTTCCTCCCATCTGCATTGTGGAGAAGGCTAAATTTATGCCTGTGATGTGGAAGAGGGGCAGCATGTTCAGGTATATGTCATCCTGGGTGATACCCATGGTTAGAGCTGTTTGGAGGTTGCTTGCGATAATGTTGCCATGGGACAGAACCGCACCCCTTGGAGAACCAGTCATCGCTGCCGTGTAAAGAAGACAAAAAGGGTCGTCATTACCGGCTGCATCAGCCGTGTTATCCGAAGAAATCGTTGTTTGTTCTGTTTTTAAAAAATCTTGAAACTGTGTATGGGCTGTCGAGGTGCCGCAGCCAAAGCAGATCCTTCTGCCCGGAAAATCACACCGGTTGGAGTGGGCGTCGTCCACGAACAGAATCTTTGCATTTGAATCTTTCAGGATATAGTCGATTTCCTGGTCGGACAGCCGCCAGTTTATGGGCACTACAATGGCACCAAGTGCTGCGGCACTTCCATAAACGGTGAGATAATCGTTTCTATTCATGGAGAGGACGGCGATAGTTGTTCCTTTTGAGATTCCAACGTCTGAAAGGCCGCATGCAAGGGCGTTGATTCTGGCGAGAAGATCTCCATGGGACAGGGTGCCGTCGCTGTCCCTGGTTGCGGGTTTGTCTGGATAAAGACGTGCGTTTCTTCTAAAGATGTCATGTATGCCGTAAATGTCGCAGGTATGGTGTGAGATATCCATTTTTATTCTCCTGAAAAGGGGTAATAATATTGGGATTAATCTGTTTTATGAAATCTTTATCAGGTGTATGATTTAATATCAAGTAGGTTTGTCAGGGGGAGATTTGTCTGGAGCGGGAAACGGGATTTGAACCCGCGACTTCGACCTTGGCAAGGTCGCACTCTACCACTGAGTTATTCCCGCTCAAACGATTTAGTTCTTCTACATGGAAACAAATTCGATGTCAAGGACAAATTTGAATGTGGGACCTTGGACGGGGCTGTTTGCGGTTTTTGAAAATAAGTTTTGAAATAAGAGGACTTTTGTGGTTGAGTGTACCATGGAATCAAATAGTAAAAATGAGGGTGCAAAGGTGGGTCAAAAAGACTATGAACGTGTTCTTGTCACAGGCGGCGGAGGTTTCCTAGGCAGGGCCATTGTGCGTCAGTTAAAAGATGCAGGGGATCATGTCACCAGCTTTTCAAGACAGTTTTATGGTGACCTTGACCATCTTGGCGTCGACCAGATTCAGGGGGATATCAGTGACCTCCGGGCCGTAAACCTGGCCGTATCCGGCATGGATACAGTGTTCCATGTGGCTGCTAAACCCGGTATATGGGGTAAGTTTGACGATTATTTCAGGGTGAATGTAACTGGAACCGAAAATGTTATCCAGGCCTGCGCCAGAAACAGGGTTAAGCACCTTGTCTATACAAGTTCTCCAAGCGTTGTTTTTGACGGAAACGACATGGAGGGTGTGGATGAGAGTGTTGGCTATCCAGAAAGGTTCCATGCACCCTATCCTGAGACCAAGGCCATGGCGGAACGCCTTGTCCGGGAGGCTAAATCGGTCCAGACAATCATTTTAAGGCCCCACCTCATCTGGGGGCCAGGTGACAACCATCTTTTCCCCGGAATTATCCGGCGGGCAGGGCGCCTGCGAAGAATCGGTGATGGAACCAACAGGGTTGACACCATCTATGTTGACAATGCGGCCAGGGCCCATATCCTTGCAAGGGATGCCCTCAGGGAAAATCCGGCCCTTGGGGGAAATGTTTACTTTGTAAGCCAGGACGAACCAGTTTTTCTGTGGGCGATGGTGGATGACTTTCTTTGTGCGGCAGGACTTGGACCGGTCAGGAAAACAATTCCTCCGGGCATGGCCTTTTTTCTGGGGCGCAGTTTTGAATTTATCTATGGTTTGTTGGGACTTGAGAAAGAACCTCCCATCACCTCCTTTGCAGCCAGGGAACTTGCCACATCCCACTGGTTTGACATATCAAGGGCAAAAAAGGACCTTGGTTATCAGCCGCTTGTTTCAACCGAACAGGGGCTTGACCGCCTCAGGCAATGGGTCAATTCAGGTGAAAAAAAATGAAGCAATTCTCTATTAAAATAAAAAAGGCACTCCAGGATCCGGCCAGGTCAAGAAAAAAACTTTATGAATTTTGCCGGGTGGTTTTTTTCACCCTTGTTGCCGCAGCTAAAGGTTTTAAAAGAGATAACTGTATGCTCAGGGCATCGGCTCTTACCCTTTATACTCTTTTATCAATTGTTCCAGTCATGGCCCTGGCCTTTGGTATAGCCAAGGGCTTTGGATTCGAAAAGATTCTTCAACGAGAGATTCTGGCACGCCTTGCCGGTCAGGAGGAGGCGGCTCTCAGAATTATCAGTTTCTCAGAAACTCTTCTTGGCGATACAAAGGGTGGTTTAATGGCTGCTCTTGGGGTGATTTTTCTCATCTGGGCAGTGGTAAAGATGATCGGCCATATGGAAGATGCGTTCAATGCCATCTGGTGGATCAAAAAGGGTCGAACCTTGATACAAAAGTTTAATGATTATCTGGCACTTTTCTTTGTCGCACCCCTGCTGTTGATTTTTTCCGGCAGCACCACCCTGTTTTTTGCGACCCATGTGAAAAAAATTTTTGAAGAAGCCGGAGGGGGCATTGTTGTGGAGCCCTTTTTTTTATTCTTTATCAAGCTCGTTCCTTTCTTAACCATCTGGCTTCTCTTCTTTTTCCTTTATATGTTCATACCCAACAAAAAGGTGGATTTCAGAGCTGCCCTCATGGGTGCCTTGATTGCCGGGGGGGTATTCCAGATAGGACAGATGGCCTATATTAATTTTCAGGTGGGAGTTTCCCATTACAATGCCATTTACGGCAGTTTTGCAGCACTTCCCCTTTTCCTGGTCTGGCTCCAGGCAAGCTGGCTCCTTCTTCTTATAGGGGCTGAAATTGCCTTTGCCTGGGAGGGTCGGAACGGTGTGGACGAAAAGGAGGGAGCATACGAAGGGATGAGTCAGAGAACCCGTAAGATTTTGTCGCTCAGGATTGTCCTTGTCTGCGTCCAGCGCTTTTCCAAGGGGGAGAAAGCCCCATCTGACGGTGAAATAACCGCTGAAATAGAAATCCCCCTGGGAGTTGTGAGGATGCTGTTGAGTGACCTTGTTGGATGCAATATCCTGGTCGAGATTATGACCGATTCAGGGTCAAGGTTTCAGCCGGCCATGGATCTTGAGTTGATGACTATAATGACGGTGATAAACGCCCTGGAAGAGCAGGGGGACGCCCAGATTAAAATCCCCGGGACTATGGAGTTTGAGGCCCTGGCCCATGCGGTGGAGCTGTTTGCGGGGCTTGCTTTAAACTCCCATGGGGATCGTCGGTTAAAGGATATCTAAGCTTTAAAATCGATTAAAATGAATTTTTTCCATTTCAAGGGTTTCAGCAGAATGGGGGGCTTTTATTTCATCAGCATAGCCGATGGCAATAATTGATTCTACGGCCAGGTTGTCGGGGATCGATAGTAGCTCCTTGATATAGTCGTCAGAGCTTTTGATTTTGTCATGACCCCTCCTTCGGATCTGTATCCAGCAGGAGCCAAGACCAAGGGCCTGGGCCCCGAGGTGAATCATTGTTGAGGCAATGGAACAGTCTTCTATCCATACATCGCTCGCCTGGGGATCCCCAACCACCACAATTGCAAGGGGGGCATCCCTTAAGAAGGCTGCACCATGGGGTTTAGCAAGGCTTAGATTTGCAAGGGTGGAAGGTTGATCAACCACCACGAAGCGCCAGGGGTTGAATCCCCTGGAAGAGGGGGATCTAAGGGCTGTTTCAATGAGGCGGTTAATCTTTTCACGTTCAACCGGAACCGGTTTAAACTTACGTATGCTTCGTCTTTTTTGAATTAGGTCAAAGAACATTGGTCTCCTTTTACAACCATGCCCGTTAGTGATATCGGGTGATGTTGATCTCTTTACTGTCGTTGAATTCTTTCATTTTTTGTCGTATAAATCGCTTAAAGGCATTCCGACCAACCGGCCATAGAAGCAGGAGTCCGAAAACGTCGGTTAAAAGACCTGGCGCAATGAGAACGATGCCGGCAAGAAAGATTATAAAGGCATCTATAAGTTCCTCTTCCGGTATGATTCCCCGATCAAGGCTTTGTCTTACCTTGAACATGGTGTTCAATCCTTCCATTCGGGCGAGCCATGCGCCAAAAAAGCCTGTGGCAATAACTAAAAGCACAGTGTTAAAGCTTCCAATCACGGTGCCGACCTTGATGAGCAGATATATCTCCACAGCTGGAATAAGTGTAAAGCAGAGGAAAAGTTTAAAAAGCATATCAAAAACTCCCTGAAACTTGATAGTCGAGTAAAGTATAAGTATTAGCGTGTTGATAAAATTAGGATGAAACAGAGGTTGTCAAGCCATTCAGCGTTCCATAACTTATCCGTTTCGTCAGTTTGTTTCAAGTGGTTTTTATAAGAAATTTCCGTCGAAACTTCACTGTGCAAGCCTCGACTTTAGAGCCCTCTTTGCTTATCCTGACCGGAACATTCAAAACTAAAGGGGGAGCAAGAAACTTGAAACAGGAGACAAGAAACAAAGTTCAGTTCTAAGGGAACTTCCAAAAAACAATCTACGCATCCTGCTTGCCCTTTTGCTCGTTTTCTACGTTGTGATAACAGGCACATAGTTCACTATGCTCCTGTCATCACGTCTTGAAAACGAACAAAAGTCCTGCACGATATGCGTATATTATTTCCTGGAAGCTCCCTAATTGAAGTTTCATGCTTCGTTGTGTCCGTAAGGACATGTGGGTTTATAAGAAACTCCCGTCGAAACGTCACTATGGATGTCTCGATTTTAGAGCCCTCTTTGGTTACCCTGACCGGAACATGGTGAACCAAAGGGTTTAGGATTTTTGCCCTTTCAGGCGTTAAGAAGCGCAGGCTGTTTGAGGACTTTAGCCCGCAGTTCCTGCGCTTTAGACTGGAAGGGCAAAAATCCTCCCGACGTTTACCGTTCCGGTCAGGGTAACCAAAGGGGGCGGAATGGTACTATTTCCCTTCTGCTTCTTTCATGTTTCATCGTTCGTTGTGTCTGCAGGACATGTGGGTTTATAGGAAACAGCTTTTAGCAGTTAGCTGTTAGCACTACCTACTGCTTACAGCCTACTGCTTTATATCAGCGGATCATGAACCGCAATGATCATGCCGTAACCACCCTGAACATTATAGGTCTGGGTAATGTTTTTTGCCCCGAGCACTATCTGGGCCTCGTAGGATCTGGGACCTGACCCGCAGATGGTGCAGATGTCTTCATTTTTGGGCACCTCGTCGATTCTCTCTCTTAGTTTTTCCTGGGGAATGTTGATCCAGCGCTCGCCGTATTTTTTCACAAAGGGATCTGCCTGGATCTTACTCCTGACGTCGAGCACCCGGATCTCTTCGGCCTCAAATTTTTTAATGAAATCAAGGGCATCAATGGTCTTGTACTTTCCGTCTAAAATGTTGTCAAGGGTGTTTGCCACGTTGTTGATAATATCCATGGCAGATGCATAGGGGGGGGAGTAACCCGCCTCAAGAGTGCAGATATCTGAAATATCGGCCCGGTACTGAAAGAGGGGTGCGATTGCATCCACCCTTGCCTTGACTGCGTCTCCCTGGGGACCTGCCGCTTCAACTCCAAGAACCCTGCGGGTTTTCCTGTCCGCAATGAGTTCCATGTACATGAACTCTGAATCCGGATAAAAATGTGCCCGGTCAGACTGTGCAACCGTGGCATATACAGGATCAAAGCCCACATCCTTTGCCTGGTCAAAGGTAAGACCAGCCGTTGAAAAGCCCATGTCAAAAATTTTGATGCAAAAGGTTCCCACCGTTCCCTTGAACTGTTCGCAGCTGCCGTTGATATTGGATGCGATGATTCTTCCCTGGCGGTTGGCAAGGCTTCCAAGGGGCATGAGAAGGGTTCGGCCGCTAACAAGGTGCATCACCTCGACACAGTCGCCTCCTGCATAGATGTCAGGATCTGAGGTTCGCATGCATTGGTCCACAAGAATTCCCCGGTTCCATCCGAGGGCAAGGCCTGCATCGGCCGCAAGTTCTGAGTTGGGTCTGATGCCTGTGGCAAGGATCACAAGCTGACAAGGAAGGGTGCCTGCGGTGGTCTCAACCGATTCCACTCCGGTTTCAGGTGTCCCGTTTATCTTAAGGACCCTTTCACCGATGAGCAGTTTCACACCATTATCTGTCAGCTGTTTCTGGGCAATAGTGGCGATGTTTCGTCCAAGGGCCTGGGGCAGAACCCGATCGGCCATTTCAACGATGGTCGTATTAACGCCCCAGAGGTCGGTAAGGGCTTCGGCCATCTCAATACCAATGGCCCCGGCTCCTATGATGACTGCGTTTTCAACCTCTCCCTTTGAGATCATATCCTTTATGGCCTTTGCCTGGTGCAGGTTTGATACGGGAAAAACCTGGGGCAGAGTCACGCCTGGGAAGGGGGGTTGAACAGGGGTGGCGCCGGTTGCGATCACCAGCTTGTCATACTCGAGGACTTGCTCCCTGTTCTCCTCCAGGTGGCGGATGGTAAGGCTTTTTTCTTTTCTGTTGATGGAAATGGCCTCGGCCCGGGTGATAACGTCTACCCCCTTGACCATTTCAAAAAAGGCCTTGTCTCTTACGGCATGGGCAATTGTTGAATAAAGACCTTCAAGGTCTGCAACGTCGCCTCCAACATAATAAGGTATGCCGCAGCCGCCGTAGGAAATAAGATTATCCCGGTCGATGAGGGTTATCTGGGCATCAGGATCGATGCGTCTTAATCTGCATGCGACCTTGGGTCCCAGGGCCACAGCGCCTATGATGATTACACGTTTGGACATTCGTTCTCCTTAGAGTTGAGCTGGTTAATATATTAAAATCCTAAAGGCTGATTACGGCAGAGTCGCAGGCAAGCCTGATAAGTTCAGTGGCAGGGGCAAGCTCACAGCAGTCTTCAAGCTCCTCTGCCTTTATAAATCGTGCCTTGGCACAGGGAGAGCATACCAGGATCGGCACGTTGTGGGCCTGGAGATGGGCAAGAAGGTCGTCGGCAACATCGCCGGTTGCTGCCCGCATATGTTCCATGGCACCCTGTCTTGCGAGATAGACAGCCTCATCCAGAAGGAACATGGTGACGTTTTTCCCCTCTTTCTGGGCTATGGTCGCAAGGTGAAACGCCCTTGTCCCCCGGTTTGGATTGTTGGTGCCGCAGGATAGAACGATGAGTACATTCTCAGTCATTTTTTTCGTCTCCTTTTTTTTCTGTTTCATTTTCTTCTTCGCCGGTGGATGTCTTTTTAAGCTGAACCTTGAACCAGGAATGGTTTGCTCCGATACCTTCAGCCTCCCTGGTCTCTGTTGTTTCAACGATTTTCCAGGAATTTGTGGGAAGGATCTTTTTGATCTGGACCAGGGTTTCAGGGTTGCTCCACAGCACCTCAAGTATCTCCTGTTTATCCATGTTGCGAAAGGCGTTGCTCACCTTGAGCAGTGTAAACGGGGAGATACTTTTTCTGAGATCCAGAAGCCGGTTTGAGGCCTGTTTTTTTTCTTGTTCACTTAACATGATGGAGGAAAGTAAAGCAATTTAGGTGCCGCTGGGGATAAAATTTTTTTAAGAAATGCCCACTTTAGCTTTTAGCTAATCGCTAATAGCTAACGGTTAGGGAGTTTCACGCTTCGTTGTGTTCCCAGGACATGTGGGTTATAAATCTTCGGTAATGGTTCTTTATTGATCTGCATTGACAAATGTGTTAAACATTTGAACGCTTGGTGTTTAAAATATGAACGTAAGGTGTAAAATGTCTGAACAGGAATTGAACAGGTACTGGAAAACCGTGGTGGAAACCCTCCAGGACGGTATCATGATCGTTGATACTGCCGGAATAATAGTGTTTGTGAATACGGCCTTTGAAACGATCACAGGCTATCTCCAGGATGAAATTATCGGGAAACCGTGTACGATTTTGAACTGCAATATGTGCAAGGTTTCCCGTGATTGTGACGACTGCAATTGGTGTGTTCTGTTCAGGGAAGGGCGGATGAACAATAAACAGTGTACCATTGTTCATAAGGACGGTAAGTTGATACCTATTATCAAGAATGCTTCCACCCTTGCAGGGGAGGATGATCTAGTGCTTGGGGCCGTAGAAACTCTGACGGACATTTCGGCAATTGTCGAAAAAGATGCCAAGATCGAAGGTTTTCGCAAGGCACTGGAATCTATGGAGAGTTTTCATGGGATAATAGGCAGCTCGTCGGCAATGCAGCAGGTGTTTGATCTGGTGGCCAATGCGGCTCTTTCCGATGCGCCGGTGATCATCTATGGTGAGAGCGGTACGGGCAAAGAAATGGTGGCAAGGGCCATACATGAGGTCAGCGATCGAAAAAAAAAACCATATATAAAGGTCAACTGTGCAGCTCTTAACGAATCTATTCTCGAAAGTGAGCTTTTCGGCCACGTCAAGGGAGCCTTTACAGGGGCTGTGTACCACAGGGAAGGAAAGTTTGAGGCTGCTGGCGATGGGAATATATTTTTAGATGAGATCGGTGAGCTTTCCCTGTCAACCCAGGTTAAACTTCTCAGGGTTCTGGAGGAAAAGGTGGTGGAAAGGGTTGGGGAGAACCGTTCCATTAATATCGGTGCAAGGATTATCACTGCCACCAACAGGGATCTTGCCTCATCCGTGGCCAGGGGCATCTTCAGGGAGGATCTTTATTACAGGATCAATGTAATCCCCATCTGGATACCTCCCCTGAGGGAACGTAACGGAGACATTCCCCTTCTTGCAGATGCTTTTTTCCGACGCATCAGGCTTAAGAGTGGAAAAGACTTTATCCAGGGGATTTCAAGCCGGGCATTTGAACTCCTGGCCCGGTATCCCTGGCCCGGTAATGTGCGTGAGTTAAAAAGTGCATTTGAATTTGCCTTTGTCACCTGTAGGGGTTCGATGATAGAGCCAGAGCATCTTCCCATGAATATTGTTAATCATGAAAACAGTTCCAAAAACCTGTCGGTTGCGGAACCGTCTATGGGGCGCGATCTCGATGCCATCAAAAGGGCCAGGCTTGTGAAGGCACTGGACCAGACAAGGGGCAACAAGACTCGGGCTGCAAAGATTTTGGGGATTTCTAGAACCAGTGTCTGGAATCAGATAAAACGCTATGGAATTGGATAGATGTGTTCAGTTTTTTCACGAAAAAATCAATCTTGTTAAGGGGAGCCCATGACCATGCGTGAGGTAAGGATAAACACGGAGCCTGTTGAGCTTTATAAAATTTTAAAGTTTGAAAATCTTGTTATGAGCGGCGGTGAGGCAAAGCATGTTATTGCCCAGGGCATGGTGAGACTTAACGGTGAGGTTGAGACCCGAAAGCGGAAAAAGGTTTTTAGTGGGGACATTGTCGAGTTCAGTAACGAACGACTGAAAATTATTTTCTAGGAATTGACCATTAACGATCCAGGCAGGATAGAGAGAAACCGTGCCCATGCTGCAGTCCATGGCACAAGCGGTGCCGGTATTGTTGACCCCTGAATTGGCCTGGTATTGGAGGTAAGATTTGGATAAAAAAGAGAGTCATCAAGGGTATCTTGGTGTAAACGCTCCGTTACCGGGATTGAACGACCAAGAGGGAGACACCATTCCAAAAACCATAGACAGAGTCATTGACAGTCATGTTCATCTCTTTCCCGGGATGATATTTGATGCTGTGTGGAGGTGGTTTGATAAATATGGCTGGCCAGTGCGGTATAAGCTGCATTCTTCCGAACTCTTGAATTTTCTTTTTGATCGGGGCGTCGATCATGTGGTGGCCTTTCAGTATGCCCACAAACCAGGCATTTCAGACTGGCTCAACAATTATATGGTCGCCAAGGTGGCTGATTTCCAAGGTCGTGTGACGGGCCTTGCAACCGTTTTTCCAGGGGAAGAGGGGGCAGTTGATATTCTGAACCGGGCCTTTGACAGGGGGTTGAAGGGGGTTAAGCTTCATGTCCACGTTCAATGTTTTGATCCTGTTTCAAAGGCAATGGAGCCTGTTTACGAGCTCTGTTCGGCAAGGGGAAAGCCCATGGTTATCCATGCAGGCAGGGAGCCAAAGAGCCCTGCATACACCTGTGATCCCCATGAACTTTGCTCGGCAGTACGGATCAAGCAGGTGATAAAGCGGTATCCAGATTTGCGGTTGTGCGTTCCCCATTTTGGTATGGACGAGTATGACGCTTATAGCTGCCTGATACGGGACAATAATAATTTATGGGTGGATACGGCTATGGCTATTACAGATTATCTGCCCATTGATGCCAGCCTTGACCTTCTGGATCAAAGGTCGGACCGGATACTCTATGGGTCTGATTTCCCCAATATTCCCTATGCCTGGGATCGTGAACTTAAATGCATCGAGAACTCGGCTATCTCCAGGCAGGTTATGCAGGCGATCACCTGGAAAAACGCAGCAGAACTCTTTGATATTCCCGTATGACCTCCATGTCCTGGCGGACACAACGAACTATGAAACACGATAAAATAAGCCGAGACCAGTGTAGGGGCTATCCTTTGCGGTCGCCCTTTATGGCGGCCGCAATAAAGCCCCCGACGCTTGCCGCTAGGATCAGGGCCTTTGTCGGGGGCGGTATGATGTTGTTTTGTTGATCGCTTTCGGTTATGCTGCTTTGATTTCAATCTGCCTTGGCTTTGACGCTTCAGATTTGGGCAGATGGAGCCGCAGCACACCGTTTTTTAGTTCGGCATTGACCCGTTCAGAGTCGATGGTCTGGGGAACAGAGAAGCTTCTTTTGTACTCGGCGTCTCCAAATTCCACCCAGTTTTCGGCTCCTTTGACCTCCATTTTTCTGAGGCCCGAAAGATGAAG
This sequence comes from Desulfobacterium sp., assembly GCA_034007745.1. Classification (GTDB taxonomy): domain Bacteria; phylum Desulfobacterota; class Desulfobacteria; order Desulfobacterales; family Desulfobacteraceae; genus Desulforapulum. The sequence goes on along the minus strand of JAVEQI010000009.1, from coordinate 56,370 downwards.
CTTGCCGTTGTCAAGGTTGATGGTGACATTCTCCTTTTCCACACCGGGCATGTCCACGTGGAGAAGAATCTCATCTTCGTTTTCATATATATCCACCAGGGGAACTACCTTTGGGGGCATGCGCTTTACTTCCGGAGTTGAGCTTTTTTTTGTTGCGACATCTCGTGTCTCGTTCATTTTAATCCTCCATTAGTCTGGCTATTGTTTTGGGCCTTGAATTCTAGCTGATAGATATTTGTTTTGGTTTTGCAGCCACGGATTTGGGCAGTTTCAGAATCAGAACGCCGTTTTTCAAGACGGCCTCGGCCTTTTCAGAGTCAACCTCCACGGGCAGGGTGAAGCTTCTTGCGAAACTGTTGATACCCCGTTCCGTCCTGAGTGGGGTATAGCCTTCCGGGGCGTCTGATTTAGCAGTTCCCTTTATTTCAAGATAGTTGCCCTGGACGTTGATGTTGAGATCTTCCTTGGAAAAGGCGGGTATTTCCGCCACTATTTCAAGATTTTCTCCGGTGTCAAATAGGTTGGTTTTTGGAAAGTAGTTTTTGGTTCCCCAAATGGGGTCATTCTCGTACACTCTTTTGAAATCATCAAACAATCTTTCATTCCTTCCCTGAAGAAGGTCCATGATTCCGAACACCCTGTCGATATCTCTCCAGTTTGCGAACATTGTGATTCCTCCTTTTGCTGGTTTTGATCGTTTGTGTGCGTCTCAGCCCTTTCTGCTGTTTGCTTGGATAAAATTATATGTATGAAAAAACTTATGTCAATAAATACGTCATTACTCTTTGTGTTTAATCTGACTTATTACTTTTTTGCTGCTGGGTTTCTATGGTAATGTGTGGTTTTGTTTAGGCGGAATGATGCCATTATTCCCGGCAGGAAAGTTAAAAAAATATTGATTCAGGATTTTGTCTGGTGTAAGGTTGCTGTCCTTATTGATACTTTAAAGCTTTAAGTTATGGGCATTATCATTTCAAAAGTGATTGTTAAAATAATGTTGCCCTTTGGAGGCGCAAGAGTTGAGTGAAGAGGGAGGACAGGGAAAAAATGGAAAAATCAACCTTTGCAACCCTGGATTTAAGGGGAAAACAGTCTGTTCGGGCCACCTTTAAGCTGTCCACCAGAGCCATAGACTCCCTGAGCCTTGTTGCCGTTCACCTTGGCATCAAACAAAAATCGTTGTTTGACCATCTCATCGAGGATGCAGAGGCCCTTGGTGACCTTGCGGCCTCCATAAGACTCAGGCAGTTTCAAAAGATAGACAGGGTTCAAAAGACCTATGTGTTGAGCCGGAGAACCCTGGAGGTGCTCGACATGATATCCAAATCCCACGGCACACCAAGGGATGCCCTTGTGGAATATTCCCTGAAGCGTCTCGAATCGGTTATAACGACGGAAAAGAAACAGCATGAACAGAGAAAACAGCTGTTTGACAGGGTGGTTGCAAATTGGGATGCCGGGCTTAAAATTCTTAACGAGGCAAAGAAAACCCTGGGCGATTCCGATCCTTTTTGCCTTAATGTGGAGCGTGCCATGACAGCCTGTTTAAAGACAAAAGAGGAATTTTCTGTCTACATGGAAAAGAGCAGAAATATTGAAGAGTATTGATCCAGGGAAGTAGGGGCTGCCCCTACGTTCCTTAGTGTTTTTTAACCATAAAAAGGAGGCAGTTGTGATACAGGTCGAGAATCTGACCAAGTACTACAATGACTTTTGCGCCGTTGACAACTTAAGTTTCACCATTAATCCAGGTGAGATTCTGGGCCTTTTAGGACCCAATGGCGCCGGAAAAACTACCACCTTGAGGATGCTGACAGGTTTTTTTAAACCAACCTCAGGAACCATTCAGGTAAAGGATTTTTCTATTCCCGAGGATACTCTCAAGATCAAGCAGATCATGGGATATCTGCCGGAATCGGCCCCCCTTTACCATAACATGCTCGTGTTCGACTATCTTGGGTATGTGGCAGCGGTGAAGGGAATACCCAGGGAAAAGCGTGTTCAACGGCTTAAAGAACTCTCCGAACTTTGCGGTCTGAACGGTATAATGCACAGAACCATTGACGAGCTTTCAAAGGGTCTGAAGCAGAGGGTAGGCCTTGCCCATGCTCTGATGACCGATCCGGAAATACTGGTGCTGGACGAGCCTACTTCCGGCCTTGACCCCAACCAGATCGCCGAGATTAGAGCCATTATCCGGAGAATCGGAAGGGCTAAGACCATCATCTTTTCCACCCATATTTTGAGCGAGGCAGAATCCACCTGCGACAGAATCGTCATTATCAATCGGGGGAAAATCGTTGCCGACGACACCACTCAGAATCTCAAGAATCTTGATGGCACCGGGGCAAGCATCGTTCTTTCCCTGGCAGATGCCGATCCTGAAAAGGCCCTGGCTTTGATCAGAGGGATCAAAGGGGTGCGTCGGGTGGAACAGAAAAAGACAGAATCTGCCGGGGACTGCCGCTTTGAGATCCACTGTAGCATCTCTCCTGGCAGTTCCGGCTCTGATACCAATCATAACAATGGTCAGGACCATGACCCGGGCCGTGCCCTTTACCTTGCCATTCGAAATACTGACTGGATCATAACCGAACTGTCCCACAAAACCCGTTCCCTGGAGACCATCTTCCAGGAGCTTACAAGGGGGAATTAAAACATGATGCAGATTGCACAAATTGCAGGAAGGGAGTTCAAGGATTACTTCATCTCTCCAATTGCCTATATTGTGATTGCACTCTTTTTGGTGCTCACGGGCTGGTTTTTCTTTTCAACCTTTTTTATCTTTGACCGGGCGGATTTAAGAGGCTTTTTTGCCCTTCTTCCCACGGTTTTCTCCTTTGTGATACCGGCCGTCACAATGAGGCTCTTTTCCGAAGAGATGAACGTTGGATCCTACGAGACCCTTCTGACTATGCCGGTCACCTTTGGTGACATTGCCCTTGGTAAATTTTTTGCTGCCCTAGGCTTCATTGCCGCCATGCTCGTTCCAACTCTGAGTTATCCTCTTTTCATCTCCTTTGTCGGTAACCTTGATCCAGGTCCCGTGGCGGGCGGATATCTCGGGGCATTGCTCCTTGCCGGAGGGTTTTGTTCGATAGGCATCTTTGCCTCTTCACTTACGAGGAATCAAATTGTCGCCTTTATCCTTGGGTCTGCCATGTGTTTTACCCTGACCGTGATCGACAAAATGCTCTTCTTTGTGCCAGCCTCCCTTGCAAGCTGGGTAGGGTATCTCGGAGCTGACCTGCACTTCCAGAGCATAGCAAAGGGAGTGGTTGATTCAAGGGATCTTATTTACTTCTTGAGCGTCATTTTTCTGGGGCTTTTTGCAACCTATCTTGTGATGCAGGAAAAGAATTAAGGGAAGGAATTTAGAATGGAAAACCAGAAGCAGAGATATTTTAAGTTTTTTGTTTATTTGGTTGTGATCGTGCTCGTCAATCTGGTCAGCGCCACCCTTTACTACAGGGTTGATCTTACCCGTGACAAGGTCTACTCTTTGTCCCGCGCGAGCCAAAACGTGGTTTCTACCCTGTCCGAGCCCCTGACCATCAAGGTCTTTTTCTCAAAGAACCTGCCTGCTCCCCACAACAACACCGAACGATACCTCCATGATCTCCTGGACGAGTACTCAAGCCATGGTGGTAAATTGTTCAACTACATGTTCCATGATGTCACCCCTAAGGAGGCGGGCCTGACCGATGAGGCTGACCGAAATCGAAAGCTTGCCGATGATTACGGCATCTCACCCGTTCAGATAAGGATTATAGAAAACGACGAGGTAAAGTTTCAGCAGGCGTATATGGGGCTTGTGATCATCCACGGTGATATGGTTGAGAAGATTCCCGCTATCACGGCAACGGATGGCTTAGAGTACAAGCTCACCACGGCCATCCAGAATCTCAACAACAAGGTGAGCACCATCCTGAGCCTTACGGAAAAGGTAAAGATTAGAATGTACCTGAGTTCTTCTCTCTATCAGGTTGCACCGCTCATGGGACTCAATGAGCTTGCTGCAATGCCCGATGAGATTACCCGTGTGGTTGAGGGGCTTAATACCAGGAGCCTCGATACCATAGATTTTAAATACATCGATCCCTTCAAGGAAAACAACCTCGACGACATAGCAAAGCTTTACAATGTCATGATCCTGGAGTGGCCGGATTTTGAGGAACAGAATGTTCAAGCCGGCAGGGGTGGAGCAGGCCTTGTCATGGAGTACGGGGAAAAACGGGTTGATATTCCGCTGATCTCAAGTATTAATCTGCCGATCATCGGCACCACATACCAGATGACCGATCCTTCCATGCTTGAGGACCTTCTTGCAGAAACCATGGAAAAGATGATCGGCATCAATCAGGCCATGGGGTATATCTCCGACCATGGCACACTACCCCTTTCCATGCCCGGCATGGGAATGATGGGACAACAGCAGCAGACGACAATGAACGCCTTTAACCATCTTGTCTCCCAGCGCTATTCCTTGGATGAGATCAATCTTAAAGAAGAGACGATTCCAGAGGGACTCAACACCCTTATTATTGCAGCACCCACCGAAGAGTTTACCGATTTTGAGCTGTTTCAGATAGACCAGGCCCTGATGAAGGGAACCAACCTTGCCATTTTTCCCGAGGCATTCAGCGAGACCATGCCGGACCAATCAGCCTCATTCATGGGGGCAGGACCTGTTTATGAGCCCATTGATACAGGTCTTTCAAAGCTTCTGGAGCATTATGGGGTTAAGATCTCTCCATCCTATGTCATGGACGAGGAGTGTTACAAGCAGATGATGCCCCAAAATCGTGGGGGAGGGGAGCAGAGTATCTATTTTGCGCCCATAATCGAAAAGGCCAACATCAATAACGAACCTGAGTACATGAACAACATCAAGGGGCTGGTGGTGATGAAAATCTCCCCCCTCACCGTTGATGTCAAAGCTCTTAAAGATGGGGGCATAGAGGCCACAAGACTCTTTTCCTCATCGGACAGGGCCTGGGAGATGAAGGATAATATCAATCTCAATCCCATGTTCATATATCCCCCGGAAGACGGGGGCAAACATTCGTTTGACCTTGCCTATATGCTGGAAGGGAATTTCTCAAGCTATTTTGCAGGTCAAGAGGTTCCTCAAAAGGAACTGCCCGGGGATGGCGTGGCAGAATTGGATATGACAGACGATGGTTCGGACATGGAAGGGGAGAACGGCACGGTCCCAAGACCCGGCTCAAATATCCAGGCATCCACAACCATGATAGAGCGCTCAAAGGGGGGGAAGATCTTTGTCATGGCCTCCCCATCCATCCTCGAGGACAACCTGCTCGACAGCGAGGGCAGAAGCACCAATGCCACCTTTGTGCTCAACATTCTGGACCACCTGAACGGCCAGGATGATATTGCCGTCATGCGCAGCAAGAACCAGGCACTCAACCCCCTTAGCCAGACTTCGCCAGCTATTAGAACTTTTATAAAGGGGTTTAATATTGTGGCCCTGCCTATTATGGTTGTTTTGTTCGGATTTGGCATCTGGATCAGGCGAAGATCGAAAAAACAACGAATCAGAAAACTTTTTTCACCCGAACAGAAGGAGTCTTAAAGATGAAAAAGGAGTTTCTCATCCTTGCCGCAATTATTGTCGGCCTTAGCGCTTATCTTATTTTTCATTCCGGGGAAAGACAAAATTATACCCTTCCCGACCTTGTCCGGATAGATGTGGAGGAGATCACCACCCTTGCCATTGAAAAAAACGGTAAAGTCGTCAATTTTTATCGGGAAAATGACAGGTGGACGGTGTCGGATCGAAACTATCCGGCTGATACTGTAACCGTGAAGAAACTTCTGGATGTGATTGAAGACCTCCGGGTATCGGCCCTTGTTTCCCAGAGTCAGGATTATCTTCGCTACGATCTTTCGCCTGAACAGGCCATCAGGGTCACTGCCGGAAAAGGGGAAGAGATTTTGCGCAGCTTTACGCTGGGCAAGACGGCTCCCACTAATCGCCATACCTTTGTCAAGCTTTCCGGAGACAAAGGGGTTTACCATGCTCCGGGAGATTTCAGGCGTGATTTTGACCTGGATGTGGAGGGTTTCCGGTCTAAAGAGGTGTTCAAGTTTGACCGGGAGGCTCTGACTTCCCTTGTGGTTGAGCGGGGAGATGTCCGGCGGACATTTTTTAAAGTCTTGTCTAGTGACAAAGGCATGGACGTGGAAACAAATAAGGACCAGGACCAAGGCAGGGAAATGGATCTGGACATGGATAAGGAGGTAAATTCACCCTCCTGGAAGGCTGATGACGGTAATTTCGCAGATGCAGAGAAGCTTGATTCCCTTGTGGCGGATCTGGCACATGTTGATTGCGCCTCGTACAGAGATGGGCGCACTGACAACGATAAAGGTGAACCCGTCCCACCCCTTCTGAAAGTCATCGTGACAGCAGGATCGGGGGGCGGGGCACAAACCTTTGACCTGGTGCTCCATGAAAAAACTGAAGATAATGACTACAGAGCCGTATCTTCCCAAACGATCTATCCGTTTATCCTTGACGCCTATCAGGGGGATGATCTTGTTGCCGGGGCCGAGGCCGTCCTGGGTATCAAGTCTGATGAACCCATGCCGGAGAATCAGTAACATTTCTGCTCATCTTATTTAATCCGCATTCCTAAGTGTGTTGTTTTTGGTCGTTTGTTGTTTCTTAAATCCTTTGTTCTGAGCGGTTAAGAATAATATTGACTTTTGCTGACGGTTTGAATAAGCCTGACATGAGTTTAACCTACATATTTTAAGGAGCTGCAATGAAATTTATGAGTAAAGTATTTATTTTCCTGATAGCCGTCACCCTCCTGGCAATGACGGCATCCCTTGGTTTTGCTGCCCCAAAGGGCAAGGTGATCGTTTTCCATGCAGGAAGTCTTTCCGTTCCCTTTGAGAAAATTGAGAAAGACTTTGAGGCCTTACATCCTGAAATTGACATCCTCAGGGAGGCTGGTGGAAGTACAAAGTTGGCAAGGATGATCTCCGAGGTGGGGAAAAAGGCCGATATCATGGCTTCTGCTGACTACAAGGTGATCGATAACACCCTTGTTCCAGGCTTTACAGACTGGAATGTTCGCTTTGCAACCAACCAGCTTGTGCTCTGCTATACTCAAACCAGCCGTTTTGCAGATACAGTTACAGCCGACAACTGGTACGAGATTCTCGCAAAGGATGGCGTCGTGTGGGGACATTCGGATCCAAATCTTGACCCCTGCGGTTATAGAAGTCTTATGGTGTTGAAACTTGCTGAAAAATTTTACAACCTTGATGGTCTCTACGATAAACTTATTGCCAATCGGCCGCTTAAAAATGTGCGCCCCAAATCAGTGGAGCTTGTCAACCTCTTAAAGACAGGTAACATGGACTACGCCTGGGAGTATCTTTCGGTTGCGGTTCAACACGGGCTCGAATACATCGTCCTTGACGATCACATAAATCTTGGCAATTACCGCTATGACCCCTTTTACAAGCAGGCAGAGGTTGAGGTCACCGGAACAGCCCCTGGCACCTTTATAACCAGGACCGGCCAATCGGTCACCTACGGCATTACCATGATCAAGAACAGCCCCAATCCCGAGGCAGCCGAGCTGTTCCTCGCCTACCTTCTCTCACCAGAAGGCGGTCTGAAAACCCTTGAAGAGATGGGCCAGCCCCCGTTCATTCCCAGCCTTGTTCCATCCGAGGCCATGAAGGCGGCTTTGCCGGGAACAATCGCACCCCTTGTGGAGGTTAAAGAATAGCAGGATTGACCTTAAAACCAACGAGGTTGAATCCCTTCTGGGGGTGTGCGATTCTTTTGAGTCTGCCCCTGGTATTTCTGATCATCTTTTCCCTTGGCAAGATGCTTTTGATGCCGGATGTATCAGATCTTATGGCAACGATAAAGGAGAGGGTGGTGTTAGAGGCTCTGGGCCGTTCGATTTTTACGGCCCTTGGGGCAACTGTTGTTGCCGTAGCTTTTGGCACCCCCCTTGCCTATATCCTGGCACGAAGGACTTTTCCCGGTAAAAAGCTTGTTGAGGGACTCGTTGATCTTCCCATCATGATTCCCCATCCAGTTATCGGTATTGCAATCTTGAGCCTTTTTGGCAGAAACTCTCTTTGGGGAGAGATGCTCGCCCGGATAAACGTTGAAATAATGGGTTCTATTACCGGGATTATTATCGTTCTTGTATTTGTTGGTGCGCCCTTTTATATCAACACGGTTAAAGCAGGGTTTGAAGCCGTTCCCCTACGCCTTGAAAAGGCGTCCCAGAGCCTTGGTGCGGGCATGACCTCAACTTTTTTCAGGGTTACCTTTCCCATGGTTTGGCGAAACATGATACTTGGGTCAGTCATGTGCACTGCAAGGGCCATCAGTGAGTTCGGGGCCGTTATAGTCGTGGCCTATCATCCAATGACAGCTCCGGTTTTGATCTACGAGCGCTTCACCGCTTTTGGACTCAAATACTCCCAGTGTGTGGCCTTCTGGCTGATCATTATTTCTCTGGCTCTTTTTCTCATGATGCGGTTCTTTTCAAGGGAGAGCCCTTTATAATGATACGGGTCAAGGATCTGTCCATCCATTTCCCTGGATTCAGCCTGGAATCGGTAAACCTTGACGTTAAGGATAAAGATTTTTTTGCCCTGATAGGTCCCACAGGATCTGGGAAGTCGGTGCTGTTAGAGGCTATCATGGGTCTTATTCCCATGGACAGGGGAGCGATTTTTTTAAACGACCGGGAGATAACAAAAAAACCGCCTGAACAACGGGGTATTGGAATTGTGTACCAGGATTTTGCGCTTTTCCCCCACCTCAACGTAAGGAAAAATATTTTGTACGGGATTCGTTATCACGCCATCGCAAGCAAGGAGGCGGAAGATAGATTTCAAGCCCTTGTGGAAACCATGAATCTCTCCCATCTATTAAACAGGCATCCTTTGACCTTGAGCGGCGGGGAAAAACAGCGGGTGGCACTTTGCCGGTCTTTAATCCTCAATCCCAGGGTTCTGCTTCTTGACGAACCCCTTTCCGCCCTTGATCCTCTACTCCAGGATGAGATCAAAAATCTTTTAAAATCCCTTCATCAGAAACTTGGAACTACATTTATTATGGTTTCCCACGATTTTTCCGATGTCCTTTTCCTTGCCAACAGGGGTGCCATTATTCACAGGGGAAAGATTGAACAGACCGGAACTATTCAGGAGCTTTTTGAACAGCCAGGATCACCGTTTGTGGCACAATTTGTGGGTATGAAGAATGTGTTTCCTATTACCAGTACAAATGGCCGAAGGGTAAGCCTTGGGGGCCTTGACGTTCATCTCGAGCGGGTTGTGCAGGGACATTCCCATCTCGCCGTTCGACCCGAAGAGATCCTGTGTCTGGATGAGGGATGCCCAGACCATCTATCGAGCCATTCCCCTGTCCATTCGCAAGATCCCTCGAACCAGTTTTCAGGGACGATCCACAGGCTCGTTAATCGAGGATTTTACTTTGACGTTTTTATCCAGATAAACGGGATTGAGTTCATGGCCCAATGGACCCGAAGGCAGGTTGTAAAAAAAAGGCTTAAATCAGGAGATGCCACCTGGATAGCCATACCCGAAAAGAGCGTGCACATTTTTTAGGTATAATGGGGACGAATAAATATGCGGTTGATCATTTTATCAGATATCCACGCAAATTTGGAGGCAATTATCGAGGTGTTTGCCCATGTGAATCGGACCTTCCAGGGCGGGTGGAGAGCCTTTGACCGGATTATCAGCCTTGGGGATAACCTGGGCTATGGACCAGACCCCAACTCAGTTATGGAGATTGTTGAAGAGCGAAATATTTTGTCGGTTCTGGGCAACCATGAGATGGCGGTTATCTCCCCGTCCTTTCTTGCTACTTTTAACCCGGTTGCACAAAAGGCGGCAGTTCATACCGAGGAAAATCTTTTACCCAGGTTTAAGAGACTCATCAAGGGATGGCCCCAAAGTATGGTTGTTGAGGATCTTCTATTTGTACATGGAGTGCCCCCGGATTCTCCCTTTGTCTATCTCTTTCAGCTGTCAGACGTAATCCTTAAGAGAAAAATGCAAGCCATGGATCAGTGGATCTGTTTTGTCGGCCACACCCACGAGCTGGGTTTGATAATCCTTGATAAAAATGGTACTCTCACCCACCAGGATCTTAACAAGGGTGAGATTCTTCTAGATAGACAAAAAAAATACATTGTGAATGCTGGCAGTGTAGGGCAGCCCAGGGATGAAAATCCCTGGGCCAAAGCGCTTCTGTTTGATACAGAAACCAGACGTCTGGAGGTATTGTTTGTTCCTTACGATTACCATACTACTGCCATGAAAATCCGTAAAACCGCTATTCCCGAAGTGTATGCGGATAAATTGTTGAAACGCTCCTAAGATAAGAACAAAACCAAACCAAAAATAAAAAATAAAAACCATGACCAACAAAAGACCAATAATAAGATAAGATGCAATGAAATACATAGGAAAATTTAAAGTTAAAGGTTTACTCGGTAAGGGCGGAATGGGCAAGGTGTTCAAGGTGGAATACCCGGTTACCCGAAAGATTGGAGCGTTAAAACTCCTTGAGCCTGAGCCGCTTTTAACTACCCTCATGGGCGAGCAGGGCGTGGAGGATCTTTTTGTAGCAGAAGCCGTGACCCTTGCCTCGGTTCGTCATCCCCATGTGGTTGAGATTCTTGACTTTGACCGCTTTGAGGGAAAACCCTACTATACAATGGGATTCTACTCGAACAACCTTGGTTCCCTCATGGGAGAATCCTATGAAGTTGAACTACCGACAAGGATTATCCCGGTCGAACGTTCCGTTCGATACTGCCTGCAGATTCTGGACGGTCTTGCCTGTCTCCACGATCGGTCGATTATTCATCGGGACATAAAGCCCTTTAACATTCTTCTTGACGACCTTGACAATGTAAAGATCTGTGATTTCGGTCTTTCCAAGCTCAGGAACGAAATCTTCCAGGGTCATGAAAGTCTCAAGGTGGGGTCCCCCTATTATGCCTCCCCTGAGCAGGAAAAGGATCCAGACGGGGTGGATGAAACCACAGATCTTTTTTCCGTGGGGGTGATGCTCTTCAGGATGCTCACCGGCCGATTGCCGGAAAAAACAAGCCAGGGCACTTATCGGGCAACTGATAATAACCCCGACCTTGACACGAGCTGGGACGATTTTTTTAATCGGGCAATGGCTCATTTGCCCACAGACCGTTTTAAAGATGCTGACGCCATGGCTGGGGAGCTCAAGGAACTTGGGGTTGCCTGGGCCGAGAAAAAATCCAAGATTTGTTCATTGCCTGAGGATTGGCTGGAAGAGCCGGAACCTTTAAGGGGCATGCGTAAAATTCGTGACGTCCCGGCGAAGATATCCAGGTCCGATGCCAGACAAGCCTTTGGTCTGGACAAGCTCATGCGCCCAAAGCAGGTTGAGAAAAAACATCTGCAACTCCTCGGAGAAACCCTGGTTGTCGACCACGGTACAGGCCTTATATGGCAGGTCTCAGGCACTCGTTTCCCGGTTAACTGGAAAGAGGGACACGCCTATATCGATGGTTTGAACCAGAAAAAATACCAGGGGTTTGATTGCTGGCGAATGCCGACAGCGGCTGAGCTTGTGACCATCATAACTCCACCGTCCCAAGTGACCCAGGGGGCGGGCATCTGCCTTGAACCGCTGTTTGACCTGAGCCAGAACAGCCTCTGGAGTGCAGACCGGGCAACCTTCACCTCTGCCTGGTACGCAAGCCTTGAGCTTGGGTTTATCGACAGGAGCGATCGTTCAAGCTATTATCACGTTAAGGGTGTTTGTTGATAGTAGGTAGTAGGTGGTGAATTGCTGAGGAACGGAACCAGGTAATTGTAAGTTTCTTAAAAAAATGTTAGGTTTCGCTCTGTTTAATCCAATCTGTAACGCCAAACCAACAGGTCGATATTACGATCAAGGCCTTAGAAAGGAGTTTGCTACATGAAGAAAAACTATGACTATATAATCATTGGCGGAGGATCTGCCGGGTGTGTGCTTGCAAACCGGCTGAGTGTTGATCCTTCGACTAATGTTCTGGTGTTAGAGGCAGGGCGCCCCGATTACATCTGGGATGTGTTTATTCATATGCCTGCTGGATTGACCTTTCCTCTGGGGAATAAATTTTACGACTGGTGCTACGAAAGTGAGCCTGAACCCCATATGAACGGTCGACGGGTTTTCCATGGCCGGGGAAAGGTCCTTGGAGGTTCGTCGTCCATCAACGGCATGATTTATATCCGTGGTAATGCAATGGATTATGAAAAATGGGCAAAGGAACCAGGCATGGAAAATTGGGATTACGCCCACAGCCTGCCTTATTTTATTCGTGCTGAGAATCGAATAAAGGGAGGGGACGAGTATCATGGAACTCAAGGTCCCCTGATACTTGAGACAGGACCCTGCAAGAACCCTCTTTTCAAAGCTTTCCTCAATTCCGCAGAAGAGGCTGGCTATCCCTTGACCGATGATGTCAACGGTTTTCGCCAGGAGGGTTTTGGAGTTTTTGACCGAAACATCAGCCGGGGCCGAAGGATGAGCGCAGCAAGGGCCTATCTCCATCCCGTGCTGAAAAAAAGACCAAACCTGGATCTTGTGTGCAGGACCATGACCACTAAAATTCTGTTTGAGGGTAAAAAGGCCGTTGGTGTAGAGTTTAAAAAGGGCAAACGAGGTAGACCCAGGACGGTTTTGGGCGGTGAAGTAATCTGCTGCGGCGGAGCCATCAACACTCCCCAGACCTTATTGCTTTCAGGGGTGGGTAATGCTCGAGAACTCCAAGAACTTGGCATCCCCGTGGTCCATGACCTTCCCGGGGTGGGGGAGAACATGCAGGATCATCTTGAGGTTTATATCCAGTACAAGAGTAAAAAACCCGTGTCCATGAATCCTTCGCTTAAATGGTGGAAAAAACCCTTTATCGGTTATCAATGGCTATTCCACAGAAAGGGAGCCGCCGCCACCAACCATTTTGAGGCAGGTGGTTTTATAAGGAGCAACGACGAGGTGGAATATCCCAACCTTCAGTTCCATTTCCTGCCCCTTGCCATTCGTTATGACGGGAGTCAGCCAAGTGCCGATCATGGATACCAGGTACATGTGGGCCCCATGTATTCCAACTCCAAGGGCTCGGTCAAGTTAAAGTCAACCGATCCTGAAGAACATCCGGCCATCAGGTTTAATTACCTGTCAACGGATCAGGACCGAAAAGAGTGGCTGGAAACCATCCGTTGTGCCAGAAAAATAATGAATCAGCCTTCCTTTGACGAGTTCAACGGAGGTGAGATCTCTCCCGGAAATCACCTCCAGACCGACAAGGATCTTCTTGACTGGGTTGCAAAGGATGCGGAAACCGCGCTTCATCCATCGTGCACATGCAAGATGGGAACCGATGACATGGCCGTTGTGGACCCCGATTCCATGAAGGTCTGGGGGGTTGAAAATTTAAGGGTGGTGGATGCCTCGGTAATGCCCTGTGTGACTAACGGTAACATCTACGCGCCTGTGATGATGATCGCAGAAAAGGCCGCAGACCTTATCCTTGGCAACGCCCTTGAAGCACCATCAGGAGAACCTTTCTATCGGCATCGCAAATAGTTATCGCCGGTGATGTAGGGGCAACCCTCTGTGGTTGCCCGTCCCCATGCTTAACTCAATTGCAAATTGTTATTTTCCATACATTATAGTGGACCCTAATGTCAAGACAGTTTTTTCCTCAATTTAAGCTTCAAACCCGGTTGAATTTTTCGGAAAAGACAATTTGGAACTTACAACAATTTTTGATTTGCCACTCACGCTAGCGGAGGTAGAAGTCAGCTCCGAGAATGGGCCTCAAAACAGCCACGTCGGAGGTCATGGAAAGCTTTTGCGGACAGAAACGATGTTTTTAGGATCAACTGAAGGAAGTATTTTTTTAATAGAGGTGACAACTTGCTTGACATCCACCGGCCACTATAATCATCGGTTCATGGCTATGCTATTTTAAACGATTGTTAGTTTTTAAAGTTCAGGCTTGGTCCTATATTCGTCCACTGATATAGACCGGTTAGCGTGGTTATTCAAAATTTGATGAGATATCAGGTTTTGAAGTGGAATCATCAAAACTTATTGGCCTTTTGGACCAAGATAGAACCAAGTCCTAAAGTTCAATTGGTTGTTCTTTTAAATTTTGGCAGGCCACGGATTAAAACTGCACCCCTTTCAGTGGAGATATGGGTAATGTCTATATCGATATTAAAATAGTCCTCACCGATTTTTGTGACAAATGGCTGAACTTTTTTAATTTCAACTGGGTATTCCGTACCATTGGCCAACGACAGCACCTGGAGCAGGCTATCCGAAAATTGATTCGCATCGTTTTCATTGGGTTTTTTCAGAATGTTCGGCGTAATATAAAGCAACCGTTTGGATGCATCATAACGAATAGAAGCATCACAGCTGAATGCTGCATTGAGATTGCCAATATCAAAGAACATCACTTTTTTGCCCAGATGGGTTTCAACTTTTAGGTCTTTGCCTTGAATAATCATCTCAAGCTCAATTTTATTGGAGGTGATTTTGACCTGATCAATTGTTTGAATCCATACATTTCCTTTTAAATAAGGCCCATTCTCAAGTTTTAGAGGCAACGCAGCCCTGATAAAGTTGTTAATCACATTATGAGGAATGGTGATGCTGATTTCATCAGGAGAACCTGTTTGTGCATAACTGTTGGAAAAACAAACCAGTATCAATAAGCAAATAAGAATCATGTCCAGATACTTGTTTCTTTTCATAAAAGCGATTTCCGTCCTTTTTTGTTGTAGGTAAGTATTGCTACCCAAGGTTTTTTATAAGGCATCCGTTACCATGCTCAGGACCCATCCCACCTTGTCATTTATAACCAGATCAAATCTTGTGTCTAGTTCTGTCTCTTCCATATTGATTAAAATCTTTTTTCCTTTTGTAACAAAGGGCAGGCTGTTGACAGGGCTTACATTTAAGCTTGTACCCATCACAACGATCAGATCCGATTTGCTTATCTCTTCATAGGCATTCTCCCAGATCGTTGCTGGAAGGCTTTCCCCAAAAAGAACAACCCCCGGCCTTAATTTCCTTCCGCATGTAGGACAGGAATTATTGTTCATGAAATTTTCTTTTTGGTTCTTTTCACCACAGGTATAACATTTAATATCACCAATCGATCCATGCAGTTCGTAGACTCTCTTGTTACCAGCTTCACCATGGAATCCGTCTATGTTCTGTGTGACAATGCATTTTATTATACCTTTTGTTTCCCAATCAGCTAAGATTTTGTGTCCAGGGTTAGGTTTGCAGGGTTCTAATGCGGCAATTCTATGTTGGTAAAATTCCCTGAAGAGTTCATAATTGTTTTCAAAGGCATCCATGGTTGCCACAGTAGCCGGGTCTATTTTATTCCACCATCCATCCTTAGACCTAAAGTCCGGAATCCCGCTTTCCGTTGACATTCCAGCCCCGGTTAATACAACCGCATATTTTGCATCCCTTAACAATTGTGATGATTTTTTGATTGATTCGTCCATTCTTTTCTCCTTTGTCTAACTCGACAATTAAGGTAGCTCGACGATCAAGTTAAAATGTTTTTCCCCCAATTCACCGCCTAAAAAAAGAAAAACCCCGTTACGCTTGATGGTTCAAGCAGATGGAATATTTGTGGAATCAAAAATCTACCATCAACGAGGTGAAACAAATTATGACACAAGGCATGCTTCCATTCAAGTATGATTAAAAAAAACCAAACAGGTATGACTCGCTGGCAGGTTTGTCAGTCTCCATAATGAATATAGCCAATGTAATTGGATTGTCCAGATCCGTCAAAATCACCCGTTTTGAAGTGTCAGTCCCAAATTTCATGCTGATGAATAAAAAACAATAATCTTTGTCTGATACGGGTGATAATAAACAGTTTAAGTTTCCTGCTCAGACAGGCATCAATTTGAAAAAAACTTCAAAAAAAGCCTTTGGAGGTGCCTCAAAAACAGGCGGTGGATTTGGGGGAAAGCCCAATAATTGCAATTTTTTTTAATTAATGTTAGGTTTTGCTGTGTTAAACTCAAGCTGCAATGCCAAATCAGTAATTATTACAAATGGCCGCACTTATGATTAAGGCCATAAAAGGTTTTGATATGTTAAAAAAAATGTTTATAAATGGGAAATGGGTTGAATCCGAATCTAAACGGACCAGGAAGATAATAAATCCCTTTGATCAAAGTGTAATAGCCGAGGTTGCCGAAGGAGATCAAAGGGATAGTGCCAAAGCAATAAAGGCGGCAAGGGCTGCATTTGATGTGGGTGTATGGCCAAATCTTTCAGGGTCTGAAAGGGCTAATTACCTTTATAAAATCCATGACCTTATTTTAAGGGATCATGCGGAACTCGCACGTCTTGAAAGTCTGGATACAGGAAAAACAATTGAAGAAAGCCGTTGGGATATGGACGGGATTGCAGATATTTTTAAATACTATGCATCGCTCGCCGAGGATGACCGAGGGTATATCATTGATTCTCCTTTCCCAGACACATCAAGCAAGGCTGTACTTGAGCCCGTGGGGGTTTGCGGACAGATTTCTCCTTGGAATTATCCTCTTTTGCAGGCTTCATGGAAAATGGCTCCTGCACTTGCAGCAGGATGCACTATTGTAATGAAGCCAAGTGAAATCACTCCTCTTACTGCAATAAAAATAACTGAACTTGCCGAAGAGGCAGAATTTCCCCAGGGGGTTGTAAATCTTGTTTTAGGCCCTGGCGACGGAGTTGGTTCAGAACTTGCGCAGTCTTGTGAAGTTGATCTCATCTCTTTTACAGGCGGTATTGAAACCGGAAAACTTATAATGAAATCGGCAACTTCAAATGTAAAAAAACTTGCACTGGAGCTTGGTGGAAAAAATCCCAATATAATTTTTTCTGACTGCGATATTGAAACTGCCCTTGATTTCGCTCTCAATGCTGTTTTTTTCCATGCGGGTCAGATATGTTCCGCAGGTACAAGGCTTATGCTTGAGGATAAAATCCACGATAAATTTGTTGCAGAGCTTAAAAAAAGAATGGAAAAAATAAAACTTGGCAGCGGGTTTGATGAGTCAACGGAAATGGGTCCTCTCATTTCAAAGGAGCATAGAGAAAAAATCGAAAGCTATGTAACCCTTGCCCTTAACGAAGGAGCTATTTTAGAAACAGGTGGAAAGCGGCCGGATGACGAACGGCTGAACAACGGGTTTTTTTATCTTCCAACACTTTTTACAGGCTGTACTGCCGATATGGAAATTGTTAAGGAAGAAAGCTTTGGCCCGGTAATTACCGTTGAGAAATTTTATTCCGATGACGAGGCTTTAAAGCTTGCAAACGACACAAAGTATGGTCTCTCTGCAGGGTTCTGGACAAGTTCTCCCCCGCGTATCGAAAGATTCTCAAAGGCATTGAGATTCGGAACAATCTGGGTAAATGATTTCAACGTTTATTTTGCCAAAGCTCCCTGGGGAGGTTACAAACAGTCCGGAACTGGAAGAGAACTTGGACGGGAAGGTTTTCATGAATATTGCGAAATCAAACATGTTTTCGAGAATTTTTCAAATAAGCCGATCAATTGGTTTGGCAAGTCTTGAGCCTGCAATTGTCATGTCGGTTCAAAATTTATAAGCTATAGTAGGTATCGCCAGGCTGACATCAAAAACTTGAACTGCTGGCCTTGGCGGTTGGGGTGTAAAACCCAACGATTATAATAAGTGGGCGGCATCAGGTGTGTCAGTCACAAAAATCAAAGGAGTACAAATGCTGAGGTTCAAACAGACAATTTTTATATTTATTATGGTTTTATCCCTTGTTTTCACAGGCATTGCCAGTGCAAAGGATGAAGTTAAATTTGTAAGCGTAAGCTGGACAGGAGTGACAGTCAAAACAGAGCTTGGTGTAGATGCTCTTAAAAGTCTTGGATATGAAGCCTCAAATACTATGGTTTCTGTTCCAATAGCATACAAGGCCCTTGAAACAGGAGACGGTGATGTTTTTCTTGGATATTGGTATCCGTCAATGAGAAACATTGCACAAAAATATTTTGAAAAAGGATCTGTTGTAAACTTTGTAGTAAATATGCCCGGGGCAAAATATACTCTTGCAGTTCCAACCTATGTTGCTCAGGAAGGGCTCAAGGATCTTTCAGACATTGCAAAATTTAAAGACAAACTTGAAGGGAGAATCTATGGTATTGAAGAAGGAAATGACGGAAACCTTATTATTCAGAGCATGATTGATAAAAACATGTTCGATCTTAAAGATTTTGAGCTTATCCCCTCAAGTGAGGCAGGAATGCTTTCCCAGGTGAAATCCTACACACGAGAAAAAAAATGGATTGTTTTTCTTGGCTGGGCTCCACATTCTATGAATGAATTTATTGATATGACTTATCTTACAGGTTCAACTCCAGAGACATTTGGAGAGAACAACGGTACAGCAACTGTTTACACAAATATAAGAACGGGGTTTGACAAAGAACAACCTAATGTCGCAGCATTTCTTAAAAATTTTAAGTTTCCCATCCCAATGATGAATCAGATAATGACCATGCTTGATGAAGATAATAATCTCACCCCCCGTGAAGCCGGTCTCAGGTGGATAAAAGACCATCCTGAAGTCTATACGCCATGGTTCAACGGAATTGAAACCATTGACGGCAAAAATGGACTCAAAGCTTTTGAGAATTATTTAAAATAAGATTGCCTTGATCATGATGTCGGTCATTTGTCATAATTGATGGTTGGGGCTTGGTCCTATCTTCGCCCGCTGATATAGACCGGTTAGCGTGGTTATTCAAAATTTGATGAAATATCAGACCTTTGAAATTGCATCATCAAAATTTGTTGACCTTCTGGACCAAGTTAGAAGCAAGCCCAGACAAATGATTGTGGTCGAGAAATATTCATGGTGGTATAATGGTTAGTTCCTATCTGGCAGCTGCAAATTCAGGTCTTCTGGCTCAAAGAATTGTTGAGAGTCAAAGGCTGTTGCAAAAATGTACGCTGTGCCCACGTCAATGTAATGTGGACCGCCTGGCTGGCGAGCTTGGCCTGTGTCGTACCGGAAAGGGCTCAGAGATTATCAGCTATGGGCCCCATTTTGGGGAGAAGGCTGTACTGGTGGGTAAGCACGGTTCTGGAACCATCTTTTTCTGCGGTTGCAGTCTGCTCTGCATCTTTTGCCAGAATTACGATATCAGCCATTCTGAAAGGTCTGGCTGTTTCCCGGTTGACGAACTGGATCTTGCCAAGGTGATGGTGGATTTGCAGGAACAGGGTTGCGGTAATATCAATCTGGTCACCCCAACCCATGTTGTGCCTCAAATTCTTGCGGCACTTCCCCATGCAGTCAAAAACGGTCTTCCCGGGCCTCTTGTTTATAACAGCAGTGGATATGACAGTGTTGCGTCTCTGCAATTGCTGGACGGTATAGTAGATATCTATATGCCGGATTTTAAGTTCTAGTCTGTTGATTCAGCCAGGAGATATGCCGGGCTGGGGATTATCCGAAAATGGCCCGCCTGGTCTTGAAAGAGATGCAGCGGCAGGTGGGAGATCTCAGGATAGATGAAAAAGGGAAGGCGGTACAGGGACTAATGGTCCGACACCTCCTTATGCCCGGCGGTGCTGCAGAGACCAACGCTATTCTAAAGTTTCTGGCCGAAGATATATCGGTTAACTGTTATGTTAATATTATGGATCAATATAGAGTTTCGGGCAAAGCTCGTTGGTTTCCCGAGCTTGATGGCGTAATCTCTGATAGGGAGTATAGCCAGGCCATGGAAAGGGCAGAGGCCTATGGATTGACTCGTCTTGACCGGCGTAATTTTGCCCGTCTTTTTAAACGATTGTTAGATACCTGAAATTCAAAAAGGGGAAAAGGCAAAAAGGAAAGATAAGGGAAAAATTCAGGCATTCATTTTGACAACTCATTTTTTCCCTGGTAATATTTGCCAAAAATAATTTTTATGAATTTGGTAATTATTAAGCTAAGGACGGTAGTGGAAAAAAATAAAAAAATTCTTATTGCCATGGATGCTTTGCTTCATTTTCAGTAAGCTGTAAAGTATGCTGGGGATTGAGCGTGGGGAGGAGATTTTCATGGGCAGTGTGAGTAGAAAATTCTGGGTCTTGCAATAAGCTCAACCGTATGGATCGTCAACTGACCCTGGGATAAGGAATCTGGAAATTAATATGGGAGCGGTGATGACAAAAACAAACAAGATCACGGAATCTATTCTCCTGGTTGACGATCAACCTGCGAACCTTCAGGTTCTGATGAACACTCTGGAAAGGCTCGGCTGCAAACTGCTGGTCGCCAAAAATGGCGAGACCGCCCTGACCATTGCCCAAAAAGTGCGCCCGGATCTTATTTTGCTGGATATAATGATGCCGGGAATCGACGGATTTGAGGTGTGCCGACGGTTAAAGGCGAATCCCGACACCGAGAAAATCCCGGTGATCTTTCTTTCCGCCCTTGGTGATACCGGAGACAAGGTGCGGGGGCTTCAGCTGGGGGCGGTGGACTATGTAGCCAAACCCTTCCAGCCCGAAGAGGTCATCGCCCGCGTGAATACCCACCTTACGATCCATCGGCTCAATCGTGAGGTGCAACAACAAAGGGATGAGCTGGAGCACGAGCTTAAGGTGGTCTCAAAGCTTCAACGAAACCTTCTGCCCGAACGTCTGCCCCAGGTCCACGGGCTGAAACTTGCAGTGCACTATGAAACCAGTCGTTATGCCGGTGGCGACTATTACGATTTTATGATGCTTCCAGGTGGGCTTCTGGCCGTTCTGGTCGCCGATGCGGAAGGCCACAGTGCTCCTGCGGCTGTCATGATGGCCATGACCTGTGCCCTGTTTCGTTCCTGTTCCACCGGCCTTAACGAACCGGACAGAGTGCTTTCCTTCATCAACGAAAACCTTTGCAAGGTGAACAGGGAAAGTTTTGTCACGGCAGTCTATGCTGTTTACGACACCGCCCGAAGGGCCCTTAGAATTGCCTGTGCAGGCCATCCCCTCCCCATCCTCTATCGGTTTTCGGAAAAAACTGCGGCCGAAGTCCCCTGTGACAGCGTATTTATTATGGGATTGGAACCTTATGCCGATGTGCCGGTGTTCGAAGTCTCCCTTCATCCCGGGGACCGCATTTTGTTTTACACGGATGGGGTCACCGACCGATTTAACGTATCCCGGGAGCGTTACGGGACGGACCGCCTGCTGCGGCAATTTACAAACGCCGCCTCCGATGGTCCCGAACTTATTCTTAAAGAAATTATCAACGACATCTCCAAGTTTGCAGGAGGTTGCCCGGCGGATGATGATGAGGCCATGGTTATTATGGTTGTCGATTAGCCCCAATGTTCTTGACAATTTATTCAGGAAACCTGGTATGGGTACGTCGGTATACAACTCCTGCCAGTGTGTTTGGCGGAAAAAATTTAGGAGAACGTCTTGAAAGAAAAGAAAAACACCAACGCAGGTAAGACTAAAGCGGGACACTCCCATGTCAAAAATGACAAGGCAGCTGTCGAGGGCGAAGGGTTTTCCTTGACGGAAGTGATCGATATTGAGCAGCTGAGCCCCGTCCTTGAAGACTTCTGCAATGCCATGGGGATCGCCTTGGCCATCGCTGACTTGGAGGGAAATATCCTGATATCTGTCCGCTGGCAGCGGATCTGCACCGACTTTCATCGTGTTGATGCTCGAACTTGTTTGAGCTGTGTTGAAAGCGATACGACACTGGCTGCAAACCTGAAGGAGGGGAAGCCATTTTCGATTTACCACTGCAAAAACGGCCTGACCGATGCTGCTTCACCTATCATGATCAAGGGTCGGCATGTTGCCAATCTTTTGGTAGGGCAGTTTCTTATGGAAGCACCGAACAGGGATTATTTTAAACACCAGGCCCGGAAATTCAATTTTGATGTGGCGGATTACCTGGGTGCCCTTGATGAGGTTCCGATCATTTCCCAGGAAAAGCTCCTCGCCATTCTGGGGTTTCTGACGGGTTTTGCTAACATTGTAGCCAGTTTGGGCATCGAGCGGATCAAAGCGAGAAAAGCTGAACAGATCGCCAGAGCTCAGGCTGAATATGCCGAGAGAACCCAAAAGGAGTTGACGAGCTACAAGGAACATCTTGAAAGCCTGGTGGAGGATCGAACTGAAAGGCTCAGGGAATCCGAGGAGTACAACCACCTTATCCTGCAATCGGTGGCAGAGGGTATTTTCGTTACAGATACTGAAGGTTTATGCACCTATGCAAATGAATCTGCTCAGAAGATGCTTGGATACGAGATTAAGGAACTTGTCGACCAAAACGTACATGACCTGTTTCACCATTCAAATGATGATGGATCGCCACACCTTCGCGAGAGTTGTCCGATTTACTTAGCCCATACTAAGGGGATCACCAGCTTCCGCAGGGACGAGGTCTTCTGGCGCAAGGACGGTTCATTCTTTTATACCTCCTATACAAGCGTGCCCCAGCGCAAAGGCAAAACCATCATTGGCTCAGTAGTGGTCTTTCGTGACATTTCTGCCCGCAAGAAAGTTGAAGATGCCCTGAGGGAGAGTGAATACCATCTTAAAAGCATTCTGATGACGACCAATGAAGGGTTCTTGTGGGTAAACAATGAGGCTCACATCGTGTCCGTCAATGACACCATGTGCAAAATTTTAAGCAGACCCAGCAAGGAGATTTTGGAAAGGACACTTTTCGAATTTCTGGACGAGGAAAATACAGCAATCTTGAACGAACAGCTTCGGTTCAGAGACACCGGCCAAACGGGCGTCTATGAGATCGCCCTCAACCGTCCAGACGGTTCAAAGGTGATCTGCGAGTTCCATGCCACCCCCTTTTTTGATAAAAACGGCGTAAAAATAGGGTCCTTTGCCATGGTTTCGGACATCACCCACCGTAAAAAGATGGAGGAGGAACTCATCGTCGCCCGGGATAAGGCAGAGGCGGCCACTCGGGCCAAAGGCGACTTCCTGGCAAACATGAGCCACGAGATCCGCACCCCCATGAATGCTGTTATGGGGATGACCCATCTGGCCCTCCAGACAGACCTGACGCCGAAGCAGAGGGACTACCTTCACAAGATTCAAATTTCCGCCAACTCCCTTCTCGGGGTCATCAACGATATTCTCGATTTCTCAAAAATCGAGGCTGGAAAAATGGGAATGGAGTCCATTGACTTTAACCTGGATGAAGTCCTGGAGAATCTTTCCACCATGATAGCGGTCAAGCTCCGGGAAAAAGAGGGGATAGAGGTTCTTTTCGACACCGGAGCCGACGTGCCCCGCCAGCTGGTGGGAGATCCCCTGCGGCTGAGCCAGATCCTGGTCAACCTGGCCAACAACTCCATCAAGTTCACTGAAAGCGGAGAAATAGTGGTCTCCACCAAAGTGGTCAGCCAGGGAAATCATGTTATAGTTCTCCAATTCTCCGTACGGGATACGGGCATCGGCCTCACCGAGGAGCATATGGCCCAGCTTTTCAAGGCCTTTACCCAGGCGGACACCTCCATCACCCGCCGGTACGGCGGCAGCGGGCTGGGACTATCCATCTGTCATCGTCTGGTAAAGATGATGGGGGGCAAGATATGGGTTGAAAGCACCTATGGGACCGGCAGCACATTCTACTTTACTGCGGTTTTCAGGACCATGCATGAAACCAGAGGGGTCTGCCACATACCCCCGCCGGAGTTGAGAGGCCTCAAAACACTGGTGGTGGACGACAATGCGACCTCCCGGGAAATTTTTCAGAACATGCTGGAATCCTTTTCTTTTGACGTTACCCTGGCGGCGTCCGGTGAAGAGGGGCTGGAGGAGATTGGAAAGTCCGTCGGGGGCCGCCCTTACGACATCGTGGTGATGGACTGGAAGCTGCCGGGCATCGACGGCATCGAGGCCTCAAAACGGATCAAGAAGGATATGCGGTTGACCCGGATTCCGCTCATTATCCTGGTCAGCGCCTACGCCCGGGAGGAGATCCTGTGGCGGGCTGAGGCGGCCGGGCTGGACGGTTTCCTGATAAAGCCGATCAACGCCTCGGTAATGTTTGATACTATCATGAATGCACTGGCCAAAGAGGGAGGCAAGGAGACACCCCCGCCGGTGGAGGAGGATAAACAGGCCTCAGATGCACTTAAACGCCTCAAAGGCGCCCGGGTGCTGCTGGTTGAAGACAATGAGATAAACCAGCAGGTTGCAATGGAAATCCTTGCCGCTGGGGGAGTTACCGTCTCCCTGGCCGCCAACGGCCGGGAAGCCGTTGACGCAGTGCGGATGAATCGTTTCGACGCAGTGCTGATGGATCTGCAGATGCCGGTGATGGACGGCTATACCGCAACCCGGACCATCCGCAAGGATGAGCGGTTCAAGGGCCTGCCCATCATTGCCATGACGGCCCATGCCATGGCCGACGACCCGGAGAAAAGCCATCATGCCGGCATGAACGCTCACATCACCAAGCCCATTGATCCGGAGGTACTCTACGCAACCCTGGCGGAGTGGATCTTAGCCGCCACACCCGGGGGGGAGGCTGGATCCAAGGCGGAGACGACTCAGCAGCCCGTTCCCGACAATAGCGACGTTGTTGTCCCGGCATCCCTGGAGGAGAAGCCGTTTCCAGCGTTTCTGGATGGGTTTGATCTTCCTTCCGGCCTGGGGCGTCTTCAAGGAAACCAGGCTCTGTACCGCAAGCTGTTGATCAGCTTTGGAGAGAGTTACAGCCAGCGGGTCAACGAGATCCGACAAGCCCTGGATGCAGAGGACTACAGCAGCGTACACAAACTGGTGCACGGAATCATGGGAGTCGCAGGCAACCTATCTGCATCCCAGCTGCATGCCGCAGCCACGGAGCTGGACCAGCTGGTCAAGCATGCTGATCCCCAGAATCCCCCCCAGGCGGATGCGCTTGCCACTGCCTTTGCCACTTTAGAAAGTCGGATGGAAGAGGCCCTGTGCTCCGTCCGGCAGCTGTCGTCAACCATGGACGTTTCCGAACCCACCCTTGAATCCTTGCCCCTACTGGCCCCGGACCTGGCCGGTGAGGCTGCTAGACGTTTGCGGGAGGCTGTCGAAATGGGTGACGTGTCAGCGTTGACGGAAATTTCCGAGGAGATGGCCGTCCGATCGAAGGACTTTGCCCCCTATCTTAGCAGAATAGTACGAATGAAGGACGACTTTGATTTTGAAGGGATCCTCGGTCTGGCCGATGATCTGGAAAAGAATCTGGAAAAAAAAGAGGAAAAATGAAACCAACCGCTAATGAAATTTCGAAATCTGATTTAAAAGCATCAATAGACTACCATCTTCGCTGTTCTCTGTGCAAGGAATCGCCGACAAAGGAGCACCGGGACCTCTTTCTGTCTACGGCCTTTTCCCTGCGGGACCGAATGGCGAAAAAAATTCTGAAGACGGAGCAGCGATATCAAAAATCCCAAACCAAGAGGGTCTACTACCTGTCTCTGGAATTTCTTATCGGCAGGCTGATGGGCAATAATCTCCACAATCTCGGGATGTTCGATGTCTGTCGTGAACTTCTGATAGAGGCAGGCATCGACATTGATGAGGTGCGGGAGCAGGAGCGCGACCCCGGTCTTGGAAACGGTGGGCTCGGTCGCCTGGCGGCTTGTTTTCTTGACTCCATGGCAACGCTGGACATTGCCGGTTTCGGCTACGGGATCCACTATGAATACGGCCTCTTTAAGCAGGAGATCGATAACGGCTATCAGCGGGAAAAACCGGATAACTGGCTGGCGGATATCAACCCCTGGGAGTTCAAGCGGACCGATGAAAAATGCATCATCCCCATCTACGGACGGATCGAACACTTTCAGGATCGCCATGGGGAGTACAATCCCATGTGGCTCGACTGGAATGTAATCGTGGGGATTCCCTTTGATATTCCCGTTGTCGGATACGGGGGGAAAACGGTGAATTGGCTGAGGCTCTACGGCGCAGGTTCCTCCGAAGACTTCGACATCCAGATCTTTAATGAGGGTGATTACTTCCGGGCGGTGGAGCAGAAAGTTGCTACCGAAACCATCACCAAGATGCTTTATCCCCTAGACACTATTAAGTCAGGAAGGGAGCTTCGCCTGGTGCAGGAATATTTTCTCGTGGCCTGCACCCTCAAGGACATCATTCGGCGTTATCTGAAAAGTAACGAAAATTTCGACCGGTTCCCCGATCAGGTCGCCATCCAGATGAACGACACCCATCCCTCCCTGGCAGTGGCGGAACTGATGCGGCTTCTCGTGGACGAATATGC
The DNA here is from genome assembly GCA_034007745.1 of Desulfobacterium sp. Taxonomy (GTDB): domain Bacteria; phylum Desulfobacterota; class Desulfobacteria; order Desulfobacterales; family Desulfobacteraceae; genus Desulforapulum. Next base: position 29,999 of record JAVEQI010000009.1, on the reverse strand, counting down.
ACTGTCATGGGAGCGCGCCTGGGAGATCACCCAGCAGACTCTGGCCTACACCAACCATACGGTGCTGGCCGAAGCGCTGGAAAAATGGCCCGCATCCCTACTAGAACGAGTCATCCCCCGCCATCTCCAGATCATCTATGAAATTAACCGTCGTTTTCTTGAAAAGGTCGCTGTCCTTCATCCCTACGACGTCGATCTTCTCCGGCGGGTGTCCCTCATTGAAGAGGGGGAGACCAAGCTGGTCCGCATGGCCCACCTGGCCCTGGTGGGGTCCCATTCTGTCAACGGGGTCTCCGCACTTCACACGGAGATTTTAAAGCAGAACAATTTTTCAGACTTTCATGCCATCTGGCCGGAACGATTCGTCAATGTCACCAACGGAATTACCCAGAGACGCTGGCTTCTGGATGCCAATCCCCGACTGGCGGGGCTGATCAACGACACCATCGGAGATGCCTGGATCACCGATCTCAGCCAGCTTCGACGGTTGGAGCCCCATGCCGATCAGACGGGTTTCATGGATGAATTCCGTGATATCAAACGGGCAAACAAGGAAACCTTGTCGGAAATCATCTCCGACACCCTCTGGCTTTCCATCGATCCCGACAGTTTGTTCGACATTCACATTAAACGAATTCACGAATACAAACGCCAACTCCTGAAAATCATGCATATCGTACATGAATATCTGCAGATCGTTAGGGGGGAAAAGACGCCCACGGTTGCCAAGACCTTTATCTTTGCCGGCAAGGCTGCGCCTGGATACTGGGTGGCCAAACAGATAATCAAGCTGATTCACAACGTAGGACAGGTCATCAATCAGGACCGTCGCATCCGGGATGCCCTGAAGGTGGTTTTTTTACCTGATTACAGCGTCTCTCTTGCTGAAAAGATCATACCGGCTGCTGATTTGAGCGAACAGATTTCCACAGCCGGTCAGGAGGCATCTGGAACAGGAAACATGAAATTCATGCTTAACGGCGCCTTGACCGTGGGAACACTGGACGGCGCCAATGTCGAAATGCTTGAGGAAGTCGGCGCGGACAATATCTTTATCTTTGGATTGAAGGCGGAAGAGATAGCCGACATGATTAAAAAAAAGACCTACTACCCCGTGGATTATTATCATCGCTTCCCGGAGATCCGCAGGGTTCTGGACGCCTTTCGTGATAATGTCTTTTGCCCTGACGAGCAGGGGATATTTCAATGGATTTACCATCGGATGATGAATAATGAGGACCATTATTTTCACCTGCCGGATTTTTTCCCCTATATCCAGGCGCAGGACCAAATAGAAGCGGAATACCTGGATTCGGTCAATTGGACGAAAAAAGCGATCCTGAATGTTGCCCGGTCCGGAAAATTTTCAAGTGACAGATCCATTTCCGATTATAACCGCCTCATCTGGAATAAAAAATTCCCGAACTGACCGATAGGAAGGAAAAAACTCTCAATGCGGGTCTTGTCGGAATTGACTTCAAACATATGGACAAATAGATTTTAGGAAGGAAATTATGCAGCTGAAACATAAAAAAACAAATGATGTTCTGATCGTGAGGCCGCTGGAAAAAAGAATCGACGCTTCAACGGCCGCTGAGTTCAAAAAAAAGATGGGTGAATGGATCGATGCTGGGAATCGTCAGATTGTGCTTAACCTTTCCGAAGTTGACTTTATCGACAGCAGCGGACTTGGCGCCATCATTTCGGGGTTCAAAAAGATCGGCAATGACGGCAACCTCGTGATTTGCACCGTGAAGGAAAGTGTCATGAGCCTTTTTCGTCTGACCCGCATGAATCGGGTGTTTGATATCTATGCATCAGAGACAGAAGCCCTTGATGCACTTTCCGTAAAGGCATAAAAAAATGAAGGTGGCGGGTATGATCCGGCTGATAATTGACAGTAGGCTTGAGAATGTTTCCCTGGTAGGAGGGGCCGTGCGCGGCATCGCAGAAACCCTGTCCATGGACAGCACGACCAGCTACCAATTAGAGCTATGTGTCGTGGAAGCGGTGACCAACGATATAAAGCATGCCTATCATTTACAGGCAGGGCATTCAGTGGAAGTAGATGTCCTGCTTTATCCGGACCGGCTGACCTTTAGGATCTGTGACACCGGAGAAAGGATGAATCCGGCTAAGGTCAGGCCCTTCGGCTTCGATCCCTCGAAGGTTGAAACTCTTCCTGAACGAGGGATGGGGGTTTATATCATGAACTCCCTGATGGACGAGGTTCATTATGAAACCCTAGGAGGACAAAACATTCTGACCCTGGTCAAATATTTGAACAAACCTGAAAAATCTGCCTGATCAATGACGGACAGTTTTTCATCAAGGGCCTGTGCATTAGGGAGCTCCCAGGAAATAATATACGCATATCGTGCAGGACTTTTGTTCGTTTTTATTTTTTGGAAGTTCCCTTACTCCTTTATTCGGAATCACTGTATGTGTAGAGTTGATGAAGTTTAATGTTACTCAAGTAAATATTCATGGTGACCAAATGGTGATAGGAACAGGCAAAATAAAATTTAAACTCTATGGCATCGATTCCCTGAAGGGAAAACGCAGTATAATCAAATCCATTATCAGCCGGATTAGAAACAAGTTCAACATATCCATTGCGGAAACCGACTTTAATGACAGCTATTTGTGGGCTGAAATCGGATTTGCAATAATTGGCAACGATTCAAGAGTAGTGAATTCAATGGTTGATAAGGTGTTAAACTTTGCAGAAGAGCTTGGCCTGGCGGAGATTGCGAATTCTCAAATAGAGATCATTCATCTCTAGCGGTCATGGCCTGACAGGGATGATCTGCGGTCCTAAACAAACGATTGTGATCGACAAATACTCATGGGTGGGATGATGGCAAGTTTCTATCTGACAGCTTCAAAATCCGGCCTTCTGGCACAAAGGATCGTTGAGAGCCGGAAGCTGCTGAAAAAATGTAATTTATGTCCACGCAGATGTAACGTGGACCGTCTGGCCGGCGAGCTTGGTCTGTGCCGCACAGGAAAGGACGCATTAATTTCCAGTCATGGACCCCATTTTGGGGAAGAGGCTGTTCTGGTTGGAAAGCAGGGTTCTGGGACCATCTTTTTCTGTGGGTGCAGTCTTCTCTGTGTCTTTTGCCAGAATTATGAGATCAGCCATCCTGAAGAGTCAGAATGTTCTCCGGTCGATGCGGTACAGCTTGCAGGGGTGATGGTGGATTTGCAGGAACAGGGTTGTGCTAACATTAATCTGGTCACTCCCGGTCATGTTGTACCGCAAATCCTTGCCGCACTCCCCCACGCAGTAAAAAATGGTCTTACCGTGCCGCTTGTTTATAACAGCAGTGGATATGACAGTGTCTCCACTCTGCAATTGCTGGACGGTATAGTCGATATCTATATGCCGGATTTTAAGTTCTGGTCTGTTGATTCAGCCGGGCGATATGCCGGGGCTGAGGATTATCCTAAAATAGCTCGAAGGGCCATGAAAGAGATGCAGCGGCAGGTGGGGGATCTCAGGATAAATGAAAAAGGAGAGGCAGAACAAGGACTCATGGTCCGGCACCTGCTGATGCCCGGCGGTGCCGCAGAGACCGACGCTATCCTAAAATTCCTGGCCCAAGAAATATCGGTTAATTGTTACGTTAACATCATGGACCAGTATAGAGTATCAGGTAAGGCCCGTAAGTTTCCTGAGCTCGATGCCGTAATTTCTGCCCCAGAGTATCGAAACGCCATGCAAAGGGCAGAGGCCTATGGCTTGACTCGTCTTGATCAGCGTAGCTTTGTCCGTCTTTTCAAACGATTGATCGACACCTGATATTCAATGATCAAGGCACAAAGGACGACCGCAAGGGATCGCCCCTGCACTGGCTGCCTTAGGCTTGTTCTATCGAGTTGCATCGTTCGTTGTGTCCGTGAGGACGTGTGGGGTATATGTGTCATTCCTTCATGATGGCTATGGCTCTTTGATCCATGCAGGAACGAAGAAAGGCGTTCATCGACGCCTGACATCCTGTTTCGTAAAAGGGCAGCATCAATTGATTGAATTCCAGTCTTCGCCTTACCGGAAGGTTGATAGCAGGATATCCGGAACTCAACAAAATTCCGTTCATGACAAAACGTCCCATGCGTTTGTTGACGTCGTAAAAAAATTGAGTTCTCGCCATTGTGAGAAAATAATGAATTGCCCGGTCATAGATGTCTGATATCTCTTCCGCCTCATTCCTCATTTTTTGAAATAAATCCGGCAGCAGATCTGCCCTGGGCGGCATATAATCGGTTCCTGCGATCGTAACTCCTCCGGATCTGAACTTGCCCCAGTCTAAAGCTTCTTCCCTGGCAGCAATTTCATGGAGGGCGCACACCTTTTCCTGGGTTGGATCAAATTGATCTTTTTCAATTAACTCAAATAAGGCACGCCATGCGTCCGCCTGATTCAGGGCTATCTGCTGATCTGTCACCTTGTGGCCGCCAATGGTTATCCCATCAAGCAATGTCTGGATTTCCGGCAGGGTAAAATGAATGCCCTCCAGGTTTACAGCATCATAGACAAATTCAGAAAGCTGCCTCTTGGCAAGCATCATCGCCTTTGCCCGATTTGGCCGCATATCCCACTGACTGTCTTTTACCTGGCTCATTTTGAGCGCTTTTTCTTTTTGGTTTTTAACCATCGTTCATTGTCGGCAATGAGATCCTTGACATCGGTAAACTCGGGTTCAGGTTCAATCACCATGGCATAGTCATTTTTGCTGACCTTGATTGTTTCTATCTTTTTGTTGATAAAGGTCTGGATTTCTTCGAGGCGCTCCATTTCCTGTTTGCTGCAATAGGAGAGGGCGCTTCCCTTGTTTACCCCCCGGCCGGTTCTTCCGACCCTGTGGACATAGTTTTCCGCCTGGTCCGGAAGGTCGTAGTTGATGACAAAGTCAACGTTGGGGATGTCAATTCCCCTGGCACTCACATCCGTTGCAATGAGGATGTTGATCTCGTTGTTTTTAAATCGTCGCATGACCTGGGATCTCAGCTTCTGGTCTTTCTCTCCGTGGATGGTGGATGTGTCGATTCCCGCCCTTGCCATAGCCTTTGACACCCGCTCGGCCCTGACCCTGGTTCTGACAAATATGATGATTTTGGCGTCGGGGTTTTCCTTGATGAAGTTCTCAAGGAAGAATCGCTTGTCGTCCATCTCAACAAACATGACAAAGTGGGAGACGTTCTTTGATACTGGGTCGTCCGGGGAAATCTGGATGCGGATGGCCGTGCTCTTAACCTGGGAGAAGGCAAGTTTTTTGATCTTCTGGTTGATGGTGGCCGAGAAGAACAGGGTCTGGTGGCGTCGTACAAGTTTCTGCTTTACATGGTGGATGTCGGTTATGAATCCAAGGTCAAGCATGTGATCTGCCTCGTCCAGCACCAGGGTGTTGACGTTGTCAAGGTTGAGAAAACCCTGACTGATCAGGTCGAACATCCTCCCAGGGGTTGCTATGAGAATGTCGATGCCGTCCTGGAGGCGTTTGATCTGGCGCTCCTGCTCTACTCCGCCGAAAAGGGAAAAACTCTTGACCTTGGTGTGGCGGCAGAGGGTGTCAAATACTTCGCCGATCTGTTCGGCAAGCTCTCTTGTGGGAACCATCACAAGACAGCGGATACCCATGGTCCTTTTGCTCGTTTTAGCCGAGTGTATGCGGTCGATAACAGGAATGGCAAAGGCCGCTGTCTTGCCTGTACCGGTCTGGGCAATGGCCAGTACATCCTCACCCTTGAGGATTGAAGGGATCGCCTTGAACTGGATGTCCGTGGGTCTTACAAACCCCAATGCCGCAAGATTTTTTTTCAGGTCTTCTGAAATATGGTACTTTTCAAATTTCATATGGTGTTAAATATCCTTTAAAATTAAACCCTTTATATATCGTTTCAGCCGCTAAAACGCAACCTTAATTTTCAACCGGCATTAATTCTCATTTGTTTTTAGTTGCCCAATTACCGGGGAGGGTGCTATGAAATATAATTCAAATGCAGTTATCAGATTTATCAGGAGGGATGGCAACCATGGGCAGTAAAGGTGCACTTTCAGGGATAAAAGTTCTGGATCTTTCACGGCTTCTTCCGGGACCCTATTGCTCCATGATTCTTGCCGATCATGGTGCCGAGGTCATCCCCATCAAGCTCAGCCGTATCCCCCGGCAGTGTAAGGACACCCCCGGATGATTTTGGTGCAAAGGGTCGGGAGATCCTTTGTGAACTTGGCTATACCCCGGAGGAGATCGACGCCTTTGAGGCTCAGGATATAATTTGAACAGGTTTTAAATATCCCGGGATGGTCTGGACGCTGTAACAGGGGCATAAAATGGCCCGTGAACGGTGTTTTAGGTTGACTTTGTATATTCTTTGGATCATCTATAAGATTGAAAATTTACATACAATCTAACAGGAGGAGAGATGAAGATATTAAAAATTGATCACCTGGGAGTTGCGGTAAAAAGCATAGACAATGGTAAAAACTTCTGGTCGGATGTCCTTGGCCTGGAGTTTGCTGGCAGTGAGACTGTTGAGGCTCAGAAGGTGACAACGGCATTTTTTCCTGTTGGGGAAAGTGAGATAGAGTTACTTGAGTCAACCGCCGACGACGGCCCGGTGGCGCGTTATATCGAGAAAAAAGGTGAGGGCATTCAGCATGTGGCGTTCAGGGTGGAAAATATTGAAGAGGCCCTTGCCGAACTTAAAGCCAAAGGCATTCGTCTGATCGACGAAAAACCTAGAATCGGCGCAGGTGGAGCAAAGATAGCCTTTCTTCATCCCAAGGCCACCTCTGGAGTACTTGTCGAACTCTGCCAGAGAGATTAAAACCATTAATCTAAGGAAATTTCAATGTCACAGAAACCAGATCTAAACGCCTGGAAAGCGCTTGCCGAAAAAGAGTTAAGGGGTAAGCCCCTGGAGTCGCTGACAGTTCCGACGACCGAGGGGATCAAGGTTAAACCGCTTTATACTGCCCAAGACCTGGAAGGGGTTGAGTTTATTGGTAACCTGCCGGGTTTTGCACCCTATGTCCGGGGGCCCAAGGCCACCATGTATGCGGGAAGACCCTGGACTATTCGCCAGTATGCGGGTTTTTCAACTGCAAAGGCGTCCAACGCCTTTTATCGTAAGAATCTCGCAGCCGGTCAAAAGGGCCTTTCCGTGGCCTTTGATCTTGCCACCCACAGGGGGTATGATTCAGACCATCCAAGGGTCACTGGAGATGTGGGTAAGGCAGGGGTGGCTGTTGATTCTGTTGAGGACATGAAGATCCTGTTCGATCAGATACCCCTTGACAAAATGTCGGTTTCCATGACCATGAACGGGGCGGTTCTGCCTATTCTTGCAGGTTACATTGTTGCGGCAGAAGAGCAGGGGGTAAAACCCGAACAGCTCATGGGAACCATCCAGAACGATATCCTGAAGGAGTACTTAACCCGTAACACCTATATTTATCCACCGACTCCGTCCATGCGCATTGTTTCTGACATTATCGCCTATTGTTCGGAAAACATGCCAAAGTTCAACACGGTCAGCATCAGCGGCTACCATATGATGGAGGCAGGGGCAGACAGCGTTCTCCAGACCGCCTTTACTCTGGCAGATGGCCTTGAGTACACCAAAGCAGCTCTTGCCGCAGGCCTTGACATTGACGCCTTTGCTCCGAGACTCTCTTTTTTCTTTGGAATTGGCATGAACTTTTTCATGGACATCGCCATGCTCAGGGCTGCAAGGTTTCTATGGGCCGAGATCATGGGTCAGTTCAACCCGAAAAACCCCAAGTCAACGATGTTGAGGACCCACTGTCAGACCTCGGGATGGAGTCTTACCCAGCAGGACCCCTACAATAATATTATTCGAACTACCCTTGAGTGTATGTCTGCCGTTCTGGGCGGCACCCAGAGTCTTCACACCAACAGCTTTGATGAGGCTGTGGGACTTCCCACCGAGACCTCGGCCAGGATCGCAAGGAATACCCAGATCATCGTCCAGGAGGAGTCCAAGGTGACAAGCGTGGTGGACCCCCTTGGCGGTTCATACTATGTGGAGTCCCTGACCCAGAATATCGTTGATGAGGTTAGAAAAATACTCAAGGAGATCGAAGATCTTGGCGGTATGGCAAAGGCCATCGAGACGGGTATGCCAAAGATGCGCATCGAAGAGGTGGCGGCCCGCCGCCAGGCCAGGATCGACCAGGGCAAGGATGTGATCGTTGGTGTGAACAAGTATAAGCTTGACGAGGAAGCCCCCATGGAGGTGCTTGAAATTTCCGACGATGTTCGCCTAGAACAGGTTGAACGATTGGATGAGATAAGGGCAAAACGGGATGGAGCTAAGATTAAAGCAACCCTTGAAAATTTGACCAAAGCTGCTCGGGAGGATGGGAACCTTCTGGCCGCAACCATCGAGGCTGTCAGGGCCAGGGCTACGGTCGGCGAAGTGTCCGACGCCCTTGAAGAGGTGTTTGGCCGTTTTGTGGCAACCACCCAGTGCATATCGGGCATTTATGCCTCAGAGTGTGGGGATTCCGAGATTCTGGCTTCCCTTAGAAAGCGAACCCAGGACTTTGAAAAGAAAACAGGGCGCAGGCCCCGAATCCTCGTAACCAAGATGGGCCAGGACGGCCATGACCGGGGCGTCAAGGTGATTGCCACGGCCTATGCCGATTTCGGTTTTGACGTTGATATAAGCCCCATGTTTCAGACCCCTGAAGAGGCGGCCCGTATGGCCGTTGAAAACGATGTCCATGTGGTGGGGGTTTCAAGCCTTGCCGCAGGCCATAAGACCCTGGTGCCGGCCCTTATTGCAGCACTTGAAAAAGAAGGGGCCGGGGATGTCAAGGTGGTTGTGGGAGGCATTATCCCTCCGGGGGACTATGAATCGTTAAAAAAAGCTGGAGCCGTGGAGATATTTGGCCCTGGAACCGTGGTTACAGATTCGGCCAACCGGACCCTCAATGTAATTGGCGGGTGATGGGACCCATGGGTGATACAAACGAGCTTGATTCGCAACATCTTGTAAAAGGGGTGCTCAGGGGAGAAAGAAGAAGCATAGCCAAGGCCATTACCCTGGTGGAGAGTTCCCTTGCCGCACACAGAAAGATTGCCGCCGAAATGATGGAGGGGCTCCTGCCCCACACGGGAAAATCCGTGCGGCTCGGGATCACAGGGGTTCCAGGGGTGGGCAAATCCACCTTTGTGGAAAACTTCGGTCTGTTCCTGGTTAAAGAGGGGTTCAGGGTGGCCGTTCTTGCCGTGGATCCTTCGAGCAGCCGTAGTGGCGGCAGCATTCTCGGGGACAAGACCCGCATGGAGCATCTTGCGGCCCATCCCGCAACCTTTATCCGACCTTCTCCTTCGGGCCGAACCCTTGGCGGGGTGGCGGCAAAGACGAGGGAGAGCCTTCTGGTATGCGAGGCCGCAGGCTATGACGTTGTGCTTGTGGAGACCGTGGGGGTCGGTCAGTCTGAGACAAGCGTCGCAACCATGGTGGATTTTTTTTTGCCCCTCATGATAACGGGGGCCGGTGACGAACTCCAGGGTATTAAGAAAGGGGTACTTGAGGTGGCCGATGCCATTGCCATCAACAAGTGCGACGGTGATAATGTGGAAAGGGCTGAAAAGGCAAGGCTTGAACTCGAAATAGCCATGCACATCGTAACCCCGGAATCCCCATCCTGGAGGCCTCCGGTTCTTACCTGCAGTTCAATACTCGAAAACGGCACCCGAAATGTGTGGGATACCATTCTTGAACATCGAAAGATCATGACTGAGACCGGGGAGTTCACCGTTAGAAGACGTGGCCAGGCCCTCTCCTGGATGTGGACACTCATCGATGAGGGGCTCAAGGCAAGATTTCATCAGAACACCACCATTGCCGAAAAGATTCCTGAGATATCGGCAAAGGTGAAGCAGGAGTTGATCTCGCCTTCGGCCGCGGCCGAGGCGTTGTTATCGTATTTATAACAAATAAGGGTCGGACCTTTCCCGGCCCTGCCTAAACAAAGGATCGAATATGAAAATTCATGAATACCAGGCAAAGGCGCTGTTCAGAACCTTTGGTGTTCCGGTTCCGGACGGCGGCGTGGCCTTTTCCGTACAGGAGGCGGTGGATGTCGCCAAAGGGCTTGGCGGCTATCCCGTGGTGGTTAAAGCCCAGATTCATGCGGGCGGCCGGGGCAAGGGCGGAGGGGTCAAGCTTGCCGCATCCGAGGTTGAGGCAGAGCAATATGCCGGTGAAATTCTCGGCATGACCCTTGTGACCCACCAGACCGGCCCCCAGGGGCGTGTGGTGAAAAGACTACTGGTCGAGGCGGGTCAGAAGATCGCAAAGGAATTTTACCTGAGCATTCTCGTTGACCGGGCAACGGCTGGCATAATGATCATGGCAAGCCAGGAGGGTGGCATGGACATCGAAGAGGTCGCCGCTCGAACACCTGAAAAGATTATCAAGGTCAGGATCAATCCCCTGGTCGGAATACAGGGGTATCATCTCCGCCAGGTGGGATTTGAACTCGGGCTTCCCAAGGCTGCGCTCAAGGAATTTTCAACCCTGTTGAAAAATCTTTATACTCTGTTTGTCAAGAACGACTGCTCGCTCCTGGAGATCAATCCCTTGATTTTGACCGAGGACGACAGGGTCATGGCCATCGATGCAAAGCTTGATATAGACTCCAATGCGCTCTTCCGTCACAAGGATCTTCTGGAGTTGCGAGACCTTGACGAGGAAGATCCCCTGGAGGTCGAGGCCTCAAAGTTCAACCTCAACTACATCAACCTTGACGGTAACGTTGGTAACATCGTTAACGGTGCGGGTCTTGCCATGGCCACCATGGACATCATCAAAAATGCAGGGGCCGAACCCGCCAACTTCATGGATGTGGGAGGCGGAGCAACTGCTGAGATGGTGGAAAACGCCCTGAGCATAATTCTGAGGGACAAAAAGGTGAAGGCTGTTTTGATCAACATCTTTGGCGGGATTCTGCGTTGTGACGTATTTGCCGAGGGTATTGTCTCTGCTGCGAAAAAAAGCGGTATCACCATTCCGGTCGTGGTTCGCATGGAGGGAACGAATGTGGAGAGGGGCAAGGAGATCCTTGCCGAATCAGGTCTTAACCTGATCAATGCCATGAACTTGAAGGATGCAGCCGAAAAGGTCGCAGCAGCCATCTAAAGGAGAGGGTCGTGAGTATATTTGTAAATAAAGAGACAAGGCTCCTTGTCCAGGGAATCACCGGCAAGGAGGGCCAGTTCCACACTCGCCAGTGTATTGAATACGGCACCCGTGTAGTTGCCGGGGTGACCCCAGGTAAGGGCGGACAGAAGATGGACGGAGTGCCGGTTTTCAACACCGTAGCTGAAGCGGTTAAAGGGACAGGGGCCAATGCAAGTATGATCTTTGTTCCGCCTCCCTTTTGTGCGGACGCCATAATGGAGGCCGCAGACAGTGGGATAGACCTTATCGTTGTCATTACAGAAGGAATTCCTGTGATGGACATGGTCAGGGTTAAGAATTTCCTTGCCACCAAGACCTGCCGATTGATCGGGCCAAACTGCCCAGGCATAATCACCCCCGGTGAGTGCAAGATCGGCATCATGCCAGGCAAGATCCACATGCCCGGCGGTCCAGCAGGGGTGGTCTCCCGGTCCGGGACCCTGACCTACGAGGTGGTGGACCAGCTCACAAAGCTGGGCATCGGCCAGACTACCTGTCTCGGTATTGGCGGAGACCCCATCATAGGCACCAACTTTATCGATGTGTTAGAGGCCTTTGAAAATGATCCTGACACCAGGGGCATTGTCATGGTCGGTGAGATCGGCGGTAACGCCGAAGAAGAGGCCGCAGCCTTTATCAAGGCCCATGTGACAAAACCCGTGGTCGGATTTATTGCAGGCCTTACAGCCCCTCCGGGCAGACGAATGGGCCATGCAGGAGCCATCATCAGTGGCGGCAGCGGCACAGGCCAGGCCAAGATCGAAGCTATGGAGAAAAACGGCATACACGTGTGCAAAAATCTTGGGATTCTTGGTGAGGTTTGCAAATCGGTTTTTTAATAAATCTTTAACGTTTGATGGCAGATATCCCTAAGGGAAGGCGAGTCTGTCATCAAGGAGGATAGATGAAACAGTTGATTATCAATGATCGAATTAAAAAGAGCCGAGTTCCGGCAAGGCTCGACCTGCTCCAGAGCGGCACAGGTCTTGTTCTCGGGCTCTTCATGTGGATTCACATGATCCTGGTGGCAAGCATTCTGCTGGGCAAAGGTTCGTTTAACTTTGTGGCAAGAACCATGGAGTTGTCGTTCCTGTCTAGCTCCGGCCACGGTTATCCGGCAGCTGTGTTTTTTGCCGTGCTTATTGTATTTGCCCTTTTTATCCTCCATGCGGCCCTGGGGGTAAGAAAATTTCCCATCTCCTGGAAGCAGCACGCCATCTTTCGTTCCCAGATGAACATGATGAACCACGGCGACACCAACCTCTGGTACTGGCAGGTTGTGACCGGTTTTGTCATGTTTTTCCTCGGCTCTGTCCATCTTTTTATCATGCTCACCAATCCAGGTCAGATTGATCCCTATCTGTCCGCCGACCGGGTTTTTACTTCGTTCATGTGGCCCCTTTATCTCGTGCTGCTCGTGTCTGTTGAGCTCCATGCTGCCATAGGTCTTTACCGTTTGTGCATGAAGTGGGGGTGGTTTGGCGGAAAGGATACAGCCAGGGTAAGGGAAAAACTCCAGACTTTCAAGAAGCGGGCTACAATCTTTTTCCTCACTCTTGGGGGGCTTTCCCTTCTGGTTTTCTTCATCATTGGATGGGGCCACAGCGACCGTGCAGGCGAACGCTATACCAAAAAAAGCCATGGTGCAGTTTCAGAGACAGCAGCCCCGGCTAAAGCTGTACAGGTCGAGGCTGAAGAGCCGGCCCAGGGTAAGACAGACGAAGCGAATAATTAACGAACATACGACACCAACCAAGGAGTAATAGATGAAAGTCATATATACGGATTCACTGGTCATTGGTGGCGGTCTTGCCGGACTCAGGGTCGCCATCGCATCCATGCAGAGGGGCTATGATACCATTGTCCTTTCCCTCATGCCTGCAAAGCGTTCCCATTCTGCAGCTGCCCAGGGCGGCATGCAGGCAAGTCTTGGCGCCAGCATCAAGGGCGAGGGGGACAACGAAGAGGTACACTTTGAAGATACGGTCAAGGGCAGCGACTGGGGATGCGACCAGGACGTGGCAAGGATGTTCGTCAATACCGCCCCCAAGGCCATTCGTCAACTGACAGCCTGGGGAGTTCCCTGGAGCCGGGTGAAAAAGGGTGACCGTCAGGTGGTTATCAACGGTAAAAAAGTCACCATCACTGAAAAGAGCGATGCCCACGGCCTTATCACCTCGAGGGATTTCGGAGGTACAAAAAAATGGCGCACCTGCTTTACCAGTGACGGAACCGGCCACACAATGCTCTACGCCATGGATAACAAGGCCATCGAACTTGGCATTCCTGTCCATGAAAGAAAAGAGGCCATCGCCCTTATCCACGAGGACGGGGTCTGCTGCGGGGCAGTTGTCAGGGATCTTGTCACGGGCGAGCTCATGGCCTATGTCGCCAAGGCCACCACGGTCGCAACCGGCGGTTACGGCCGCCTTTATGCGGTGACCACCAATGCGGTTATTTCAGAGGGAATCGGTTCTGCCATCGCCCTTGAGACCGGGGTTGCCACCCTTGGAAACATGGAGGCGGTCCAGTTCCACCCGACGGCTATTGTGCCCGTGGGTATCCTCACCACCGAGGGCTGCCGGGGCGACGGAGGCCTGCTGCTTGACAAGGACGGTCACCGTTTCATGCCCGACTATGAGCCGGGTAAGAAAGAGCTTGCCTCCAGGGATGTTGTTGCCCGGCGTATGACCGAGCACATGAGAAAGGGCAAGGGCGTTCCCTCAAGATATGGGGATCATCTTTGGCTCGACATCACCCTCCTTGGAAAAGATCATATCAACAAGAACCTGAGGGAGGTTAAGGAGATCTGCGAGTACTTCCTCGGCATCGACCCTGTCAAGGAGTACATTCCGGTTCGACCCACCCAGCACTACTCCATGGGCGGCATAAAAACTAAGCCCACGGGAGAGAGTCCTAATCTCAAGGGACTTTTCTCGGTGGGTGAGGGTGCCTGCTGGGATATGCACGGGTTTAACCGACTCGGGGGAAATTCCGTTGCAGAGACCGTTGTTGCTGGAATGATCGTGGGTGAGTATGTTGCGGACCACTGTGCCGCTACTTCCCTGAATATCAACACGAAACTCATTGAAAAGTTCGTGAAACGTGAAGAGAGTAAGCTTATCAACCTCCTGAACCGGGATACTGGAGAGAATCCATTTAAGCTCAAGAAAGAGATGCAGGAGATAATGATGGACAAGGTGGGAATCTTCAGGAACCAGGCGGATCTTGAAACGGCCGTGGAGGAACTAAAGGTGCTCAACCAGCGGGCAAAGAACATCGCCATCAGGAACCGCATCTCCTCGTCCAACCCGGAGCTCGTCGAGGCCTACAGGGTTCCAAAGATGATCAAGCTTGCCCAGTGCGTTGCCTACGGAGCCATGTTAAGAACCGAAAGCCGGGGCGCCCACGCAAGGGAAGATTTCCCCGAAAGAAACGACCGGGACTGGCTCAAGAGAACCCTTACATCCTGGCCGTCAGAGGATATGGATCTGCCCGAGGTCTCCTACGAGGAACTTGATATAATGAAAATGGAGATGCCTCCAGGTTCCAGGGGCTATGGGGTTGACAACACAATTCACCACCCGGATACGGAAAAAAGAGTTGCCCAGATCAATGAAATTAGAAGTGCCAATCCAGATGCAGACCGCTTTGAGATTCAGGAACTCCTCAATCCCATTGAGATACCGGAAAAATTTAAAGGAAAGAACGAGCGCCTAGGGAGGGGATTTAAATAATGAGTGACCAGGAAAGAACTTTAAAATTTCATATTCTACGCTACAACCCCCAGCTCAACGGGGACACACCAGAAATGAAGACCTACGAGGTTGTTGAGGCCCCGGGCATGACCATCTTCATCGCCCTGAACGAAATAAGGGAGAATCAGGACCCCTCCCTTCAGTTTGATTTTATCTGCCGGGCGGGCATCTGCGGAAGCTGCGGCATGGTGATCAACGGAGCCCCTGACCTTGCCTGCAGGACCCTTACCTCCAAGTTTCCCGATGGCGAGATCACCCTTCTGCCCCTGCCCGGTTTTGAACTCATCGGCGATCTTTCCGTTAATACGGGAAAATTCATGCGTCAGATGAGCGAACGGGTGGAGAGCTGGATCCATGACAAGTATGCCGACAACGTAGATCTGTGCAGGCTTGAAGAGCGCATGGACCCGGATACTGCCGACGAGATTTATGAGCTTGAACGCTGTGTTGAGTGCGGCTGCTGCATCTCTGCCTGCGCAACCAAACGAATGAGAGACGGTTTCTTAAGTGCAGTTGGTTTCATGCGCATTGCCCGTTATTCCCTGGATCCAAGGGACAAGCGCTCTGACAGTGACTTTTACGAGATCATTGGCGACGATGACGGGGTTTTCGGCTGCATGACACTCCTAGGCTGCCAGGACTATTGTCCCAAGGATCTGCCCCATCAGACCCAGATCGCCTATTTAAGGCGTAAGATGGCCCTGGTTAAGTAGGGAGGGAGACAGAATGACACAGTTTGATTATACGCCCATGTTTCCCCTGGGCGAGGATGATACAGAGTACAGGCTCTTATCCAAAGATTTTGTCAAGGTTGAGAGCTTTAACGGCAGGGATGTTCTTGTGGTCGATCAGGCGGCCCTTGAGCTTGTCTCAGAAAAGGCGTTCAAGGATGTGGCCCACCTTTACAGGTCAAGCCATCTTGAGAAACTTAAAGGGATCATTGATGATCCTGAAAGCAGTGACAACGATCGCTACATTGCCCTTGAGCTCTTGAAAAATGCAGTGATCTCAGCTGACATGGTCTATCCCATGTGCCAGGATACGGGCACGGCCATTGTGATGGGAAAAAAAGGGCAGGGGATCTGGACCGGATTCGACGATGAAGAGGCCCTTTCAAAGGGGGTGTTCACCGCCTATACCGAGAACTATCTCAGGTATTCCCAGAATGCGCCCATCACCATGTACGAGGAGAAAAACACCCGGTGCAATCTGCCGGCCCAGATCGATATTTACGCCACCCAGGGTGGAGAATACGAGTTTTTATTCATGGCAAAGGGCGGCGGATCTGCCAACAAGACCTTTCTCTTTCAGATGACCAAGGCCGTGCTCAACTCCGAGGAGATTCTGCTGGATTTCATGACCGAAAAGATGAAGAGCCTTGGCACTGCGGCCTGTCCTCCCTATTATCTGTCCTTTGTCATCGGCGGCACCTCTGCCGAGGCAAATCTCAAGACGGTGAAGTTGGCGTCAGCCCGGTACCTCGACAACATGCCTACCAAAGGTGACGATTCAGGCCACGCCTTCCGGGATGTGGATATCGAGAAAAAGGTTCTGGAAAGAGCCCAAAAGCTCGGGCTTGGGGCGCAGTTCGGCGGCAAGCACTTTGCCATTGATGTGAGGGTGATCCGCCTTCCCCGCCACGGTGCATCCTGCCCTGTGGGAATAGGGGTGAGCTGTTCGGCCGATCGCCAGATCAAGGCAAAGATCAACCGGGACGGTGTCTTTCTTGAACGACTCGAGACCGATCCGGCCCGGTACCTGCCGGTGAAAGAGCCTGAAATGACAGATCCAGTGCGGGTGGATCTTAATCGGCCCATGGACGAGATCAGGGCCCAGCTCTCCAAATACCCGGTTGCCACAAGGCTTGTGCTTTCCGGCAAGATCATAGTTGCAAGGGACATTGCCCACTCAAAGTTCCAGGAGCGCCTGGACCGTGGAGAGGGACTTCCCGACTATACAAAGAACCACATCATCTACTATGCAGGACCAGCCAAAACCCCCGAGGGTCAGGCCTCCGGTTCGTTTGGACCCACCACGGCCGGAAGAATGGACCCCTATGTACCCGTGTTCCAGGCTGAGGGTGGTTCCATGATCATGCTTGCAAAGGGCAACCGTTCCCGGCAGGTGACCGACGCCTGCAAGCGCTTTGGCGGATTTTATCTTGGTTCGCCGGGCGGTCCCGCCGCAAGGCTTGGTCGTGATTTTATTAAAAAGGTCGAGGTTGTGGAGTATGAGGAACTCGGTATGGAGGCGGTTTTCATGATTACGGTCGAAGATTTTCCCGCCTTTATCATCGTTGACGACAAGGGAAACGACTTTTACAGCGACCTGTTGTAACTTTTAGCCTATTTAAATTTACCGGGACAGGAGCTTGACCCCTGTCCCGGTTTTTTGTAGACATTATAAGTGGGGTGTGGGTATCTATAGTCGGCCTTAAAGAATTCAAAACTAATAAAGGAGATTAAGGATGAAATGGAAAACAGATGATGGCGGATGGAGCCCTTACCTTGCCGGTGCTCTGGTAGGGGTACTGGCCATTATTTCAGTTGTTGCAACCACACAGCTTATGGGTAAGAGCAGCTATTTAGGTGCCTCCACCACCTTTGTTCGCGCTGCCGGGCTGCTCCAGGAGACAATAGCCGGGGACAATGGGCTTATAAACGAGTATTACACAAAAACAAAGATTCGTATAGACTGGCAGTTTATGCTGGTCATAGGGATTGCCCTGGGGGCTTTTCTCTCTTCAACTATGGACCGAAGCTTCCGTCTGGAATCGGTTCCCCCCATCTGGAAGGAACGATTCGGATCATCCTGGGGCAAGCGTGCCGTCTGGGCCTTTGTTGGTGGAATTGTCGCCATGATCGGGGCCCGCATGGCCAGTGGCTGCCCAAGCGGCCACGGTCTCAGCGGAATGATGCAGCTGTCGGTTAGTTCTTTTGTGGCGTTGCCCATGTTTTTTGGTGTGGGTGTCTGGGTTGCCCATGTTGTTTATACAAGGAGGAAATCATGAATACCGGTCAATGGCTGGGGCTCTTTACAGGTGTAGTGTTTGGATTCCTGATGCAGAAAGCTCGTGTTCTTCGCTTTGAAAAGCAGGTCGGGGCCATGCTGTTAAAAGATATGACGATATTCAAGTTCATGCTGTCTGCAATTCTGGTGGGAATGGTCGGAATTCTTCTGCTTTCCAACCTGGGGATAATCACCTTAGGCCACAAGTCCATGAATGTCGGTGCCGTTGTAATTGGAGGAGGGTTGTTTGGAGCTGGGTGGGCCATCATGGGTTTTTGTCCCGGCACTTCTCTGGGTGCCTTGGGTGAAGGCCGTTGGCATGCGCTGTTTGCAATAGCGGGGATGGTGATCGGGGCTGCATTCTATGCTGAGCTTTACCCCGTATTTAAAACAACGGTGCTTGCCTGGAAAGATTTTGGAAAAATCGGATTGCCAGAAACACTGGGTGTCTCCCAATGGGTTATCGTTTCGATCTTCTGGGCTGGGGTAATAGCCCTGTTTTTCTGGTTTGAGAAGAAAAAGTTGTAAGCTGTAAAATTACAGGTAGAGATGTTTAACACTGTAAAACAAGGGAAAACACCCATGGATAACAAAAATAATTCCCAATTCGAGAAAAATGGATCTGATGGATCCACAGATAAAGGAATGGAAATTGAAAAAAAAAAGGGAGGATTGATTGCCAGGTTTCTTTCCTGGATTGCCAGGGGAGCGGAACAGGCGGCTAAGGAGGGCAATTTCTGCACCAGATGAGGGAAGAAATAAAAGAGTCTGCCGGGTCGGCAGGCGAATCGGGTCTGAGGTAGTTTGGGTGTTGATTGCGGCCGCAACCAGAGATGGTTGCGGCCGTACGGTTATTGGGTATCGGATGATCCGGAAAGGGCTGAAATGCCTTGCCTGATGGCATTGAGTTCTGATTCAAGCCTCTCGGCTCTGAGTTTCAGATCCTCCATGGTGTTCGCTGGCATGGT
Organism: Desulfobacterium sp.; assembly: GCA_034007745.1. Classification (GTDB taxonomy): domain Bacteria; phylum Desulfobacterota; class Desulfobacteria; order Desulfobacterales; family Desulfobacteraceae; genus Desulforapulum. The sequence goes on along the minus strand of JAVEQI010000009.1, from coordinate 11,041 downwards.
GCCGGGTTCACCGGCAGCCGTGGCAGCCTGACCATAACCCTGGCCCCAGCAAGGCCCCATTCCTCTTCCTCTTCCCTGGCTGAACCCTCTGCCTCTCCTGAATCCAAGTCCCAATCCCCTGCCTGCAGGGTTTGAAAAATTGGGTGAGTCTGCCATGGGGCTCTTTGCGCACATTCCCATACCTCGTCCTGTCATGGGTCCCTGATTTCTTGGTCCCTGTTGATTAAATCCTGGCATGATATACCTCCTTGATTGATTGTTGGTCGGGCTGTCAATTGCCCCGTCGGCAACTTCCGTCGCCTTTTCCGCGGCCCTGGCCTTTACCCCGGCCCTGGCCCGTTCTTTGTCCTTTACCCTGGCCTTGACCGACTCCCTGGCCCCTGCCCATACCTTGGCCCATTTTTTGGGCTGTTGTAGGTTCATTGTCCTGGTTGTTTTCTGTCAGTTCCTGGTTCATTGTTTCCTCCTTTTGTTCCATGGGGTTTCTGCCCCGTCTTCTTCGTCCCCTGTGGGGGGTCTGCATTTCGTAGCAGCCTCCGGTGACCCGGAGGCGTTTACCCGTTACAAGGGCCTGGGAAAGTGTGAATCGTGCCTGTTTTAATATTCGCCCGAAGGTCTGCCTTGAAACGTTCATCTGCTCTGCGGCCTGGGACTGGTCAAGGCCAAGATAGTCGCTGAGCCGTATGGCTTCAAACTCTTCCATGGGCAGGGTTGTGTCACCCGTATGGTTCATGCCGTCCGGGATAAGTCCCTGTACGTCAGGTCGGGATTCGATGACTCTAGGTCGTTTGGGTCTTGCCATTGGGCTCCTGATAAATTAAGGGTTAAGATTTGATCATTTGACTATAATGATATATGTGATACTATCAATTGTCAAGGGAAATTATGGTCAAATGATCAAAAGAATGAAGTAGGATGGAACTTATGGAGCGATGATCCCAGGATCATCGACAGAGAGGTGACGTATGAAGACTTATAATGATTGTATACCCTGCCTTGTTCGCCAGGCACTTGGTGCGGCAAGGTTTGTGACAGAAGATGAAAAAATTCAGGAAACGGTACTTAAACGTTGTCTGGCAGCCATGGCGGTAATGGATATGGATCAATCTCCTCCCATCATGGCCCGTCTCATCCAGAGGATTATTTATGAGGTGACCGGCAACGAAGATCCCTATAAAAAAGTTAAGAAGAAATTCAACGCATTTTGCCTTGACCTGATTGGAGAGTTAAGGGCAATGGTTGAAAGTTCAAAATTCCCCCTCGAAACAGCGGTCAGGCTTTCCATTGCCGGAAACATCATTGACTTTGGTGCCATTTCAACCCTTGATCAAAAGACAGTTTTTGCCACTGTTGACCATGCCATGGAAAACACGGTTAAAGGCGACATGGAGGCTCTTGTTGAACGTCTTGTCTCGGCCGATTCCATTCTGTGGATTGCCGACAATGCCGGTGAAATTGTTTTTGATCGTCTGGTGCTGGAGAAAATTAACAGGGATCGGGTCATTTTTGTGGTCCGGGGTGGGCCTGCCTTGAACGACGCAACACTTGAAGATGCAGCGGAAACAGGGTTGACGGAACTTGTGACGACAATAGATTCCGGAGTGGCAATCCCCGGCACAGTTCTTGAGGAATGTTCAACAGTTTTCCTAGATGCCTTTAACCGGGCAGATCTGATTATTGCTAAGGGCCAGGGTAACTATGAGACCCTGCCCCATGATGATGATCGGATTGTTTTTCTGTTTAAAGCCAAGTGCCAGGTTGTTGCAGGATCGGCCGGGGTGAACCTTAATGACATGGTGGTCTACAGGGGAGGGATATAGTGGAACGTGGATAGGTGACTGATTTAACTTTCCGTTGATAGAGCTGATCTGTTGTGGTATCTGAAGGGGCAAAAAGTGGGAAGTGGTTTAAGGGGCAGAAATACAACCTATCAGGAGTGATGAATGGGCGTTCTGGAAGAACTGAAACAGATACAAAGAGAAATCGAAGAGTTGAACAGACGTTCAGCCATGTTGCTTGACCAGCTGACAGACCAGGTCTCAGGTCCGATATCAGAACCACCCTCAGATCACCTCACTGATCAGCCGTCAGAGGACCTGGCGGACCAGCAGTCAGAGTCACTAACTGGCTCGCCTTCTTATCCTGTTCCAGTCCCTGGAGTAGAGGGATCTATCTTTGATATCATAGGTGAGGAATCCTCTTTCGAAGAAACCTCCTTGGAGGGCGGGGTAGAAATATCCAGGGATTCTCCAATTTTCATCTATACTGATGGGGCCTGTTCCGGCAATCCCGGCCCGGCAGGTTCCGGGGTGGTGGTAGTCCAGAATAACAAAGTAGTCCATGAGATATCTATATCCCTGGGAGTTGCCACAAACAACATTGCCGAACTTACGGCCATTAAACTTGGACTTGAGTTAGTCAAGGATCATCACAGCACACCAGTTACAATTTATACAGATTCAACCTATTCCATCGGTATTCTCACCAAAAACTGGAAGGCCAAGGCCAATGTAGAACTGGTTGGGTCCATACGCCAGCTGATGAAGCCGTTTAAGCGGTTAAAATTAATCCATGTAAAAGGTCACAGCGGTCATCCTTTAAACGAGCGGGCAGATCTTCTTGCCGTCAGGGGAAGCACTTCATCTTGATGCCTGGCTTGAGGCATTATTTGTCGAGACTGGGCCAGGCCTGCATTGTTGAAGCCTGACCCAAGTTATTTAAGAACATTCTTATAAGGTATTGATTGTCGCTTTTTAATCTGCATTCCTAGGGTTCCACATCGTAAGTTTATGCAGGGACTGGGCAACTTTTCATAATTTCTCGAATCTTTTTGTATACATCCGAGAAGAGAATCAGACCAACGATGTTTTGCCCATCCTTGACGAAAAGCGAACCATGTCGTTTCACAACAAAAAGATGAAAAGCGACGTCCAGGTTATCGTCAATCATTACCATATGGTCAGGGGTTGGCATCTTGATAAAATTTTGAATTTTGACGGTATGGGCCTTTTCGCAGAGTTCTCCGAGGGGTCTGTGCCACAATCGGAATTCGTCCTTCATGGATATGAGTGAACTCCGAATCATGTGATAATACTGATTGGTTTTAAGGTGATCCATGTCGTCATATTTTGGTTCCAAGCCTTGCACAATGTCCATGGGGGATAGTTTTCCAATGATCTTTTTGTTCACATCATGGACCAGTAAAATTCTTTCAGGAGCATTTCCCAATTTGAATTCCTGGTTGGCTTTTTCCAATGCAACCACCCCGTCCATAAAGCTAGCTTCCGTAGAAATAAGTGGAAACTCATCAATGGGGCGCATCAATTCACTTATTTTCATTTTGTCCATTTTCTTACTTCTCCTTATACTTAATAGTTATGGTTGAAAACGTTAATTGGCCGAATACAACCTAAATTTTAAAAGCGTTGGCTGTCCAGATATGCCAGGCATCGGGCCAGCAACGATTTGGGTTTTTAATGAGTTTTGACCTCTTACATGTTTTGGCAGGAGTTTGTTACCACTTGAAAAAGAAAAAATCTGCTGTGGCAGAAGACGCAAGTAGATAAAGAGTTTCTGGAACTAAGATTTCTACTTTTCAAGATGCTTAATAGCATAGCACAGGGTATGTTTCTATTCAAGCCTCATCAAAAATGTCCGGCAATCTTCAGGCAGAATTAAGGAGAGTATGCTGCCTTTTAGACAATTTTAACCAAATGGTGTGCCAGTCATTTATTTTCTTGGCTGGCCCACCAAATTCAGCTCAACTCAATTTATATAACCCCCATGTCCTGGCAGACACAACGAGCGATGAAACACGATAGCGTTTAGCCGTTACCTAAGATCTAAGAGCTAATGGCTAACAGCTAAAAGCTGTTTCTTATAAAAACATACAGGAGAAAAAAATGATTTTTAAAAATATGAAAAAAGGAAATCTGCTTCATGGAGACTGCCTCCACCGCCTTAAAGAATATCCCTCAAAGAAAACAAAGTCATCCTTTGAAATTGAGCACATCAAGCCCAATGCCTCACAAACTGAAAAACTCATCACATCGCTGGAGCTTGCTGAAAAGGAAGACTTCTGTGAAAAAAAAGGCTGATAGAATTACAGAAACGCATTGTCGATCCGCGCTTCAAAGACAGCGACTATCTGGTTAGCCAGAATTATGTCGGCCAGACGGTTGCCTATCACAAGGAGATCATACAGTTCATTTGTTCAAAATCAGATGACTTGCCAAGCCTAATGGAGGGCTTAATCGATCTTCATAAGCGGATGAAAGCGGGAAATGTATCCTCGCCGATCATTCATGCGCTGGATAATTATGTACTGCAGCCACCATTTTACGGAGGAAAATTCTTCAGCATTTCCCAATAAGATTAAAAGAATCACTTGCTCGGCAGTTTGAGAAAATAGGCCACACCTGTTCCACAAAGGATAAGCCCGCCTGTAAGCTCTATGCCCAGGGAAAATTTTCCCATATCACCTAAAAATCCGATTACTGCAGGAACGATACCGGCGCCCATGAGAAAGGCAAAAGGGATTGTCATGGACACGGCAACGTTTCGGGTTTCAGGCGGTCCAATGGCTGACAGGGCCGCAAAACCGGCCGGGAAAAAGCACACCGCCACCATGGGCTGCAAAAAGAGAAACACGATCACCCAGTCATCGTTTGCCATTCCCAATCCCAGGGTTGCCGTCCCGGTTAAAAGAAACACCCCTATCATGGTCGCCCGGGAGCCGAATCGATCCGTTACAAACCCGCTTAAGAAAGCCATCCCCACACTGGAAATTCGGGAAAGCCCAATGAGGGTGTTTGCCCAGGCATGATCGATGCCCCTTTCGACAACCAGATAAAGGGGCAGCATGGTATAGATGCCCATGGTGCTACTGATCGCCAGACCGAATAAAAGCATAATGATCCAGAAACCCGGCTCCGCCCCAAGCCGTCTCATGGAGTTTAGATCAGGGGCCTGGCCTGCAAATCGTCCGCCGCGGCCCCAGCGTGCATAGGCAATACCCAGGCAGAGAATACTTATGCCCAGAACCGCCAGGATACCGCGCCAGGAAAGCCATATCAACATTGCTTCGGCAAGTATAGGGGCCAGCATAAAGCCTGAATTGGGTGCCAGTTCATGAATTGCCAGGGCCTTTCCCCAATGCCTGGAATCGACCATATGGGTAATTGAGGCAATAGCCGAAGGCAGGTAAAGGCCGGCTGCAAGCCCCAGAAGTACCAGGGCCGGGCGGATTGTCCATAAGTTCTGGCTCACACAGATACAAAGCAGGGCCAGGCCCATGGCCTCGCAAGACAAAATAATGGCCCTCCGGTGTGTCAAACGGGAACTGACAAACCCGGATCCGGCAAGCGCGATAAAGTATCCTAATGAAATAAAGAGGAAAAAAGAACCAGCAGCGCTGTGGCTGAGCTGCATATCCTTTTCAATGGAAGGTAGTAATGGTGCAGGAATCACCCTGGCAATAAAATTCAAGAAAAAAATAGCCACCAAAAAGATGAGGGCTCCAAGATGGTGCCGGAACGGCCTTTGCTCTTTATCTGTGGGAAGGATATCGTTTTTCATTGTCGACTATAATCCCTGGGGATTTTTTACCTTTCGGATGGTCAGATAAACGTTGGCGCCAAATATCAGAAATGCCCCCATCCATCCCAGCAAAGAGAGCGGCAGATCATAGGGAAGAAAAATCCCCAGAACTGCGGCCATCAAAATTCTTGTGGACGAGATAATGCCGCTCTCCAATGCGGTTACGTATTTGTTCCCGATGGTGAGAAGGTATTGTCCGGCGACCCCCAGCACAGAACAGATAAAGAGGTAATAAAACTGGGTTGAATCGGGTATGGCGATTTTCCCATGGAAGAGGATGTAGGTAAATAATGCACCTGCTCCGAATACGAAAAAAAGGATGGTGTCAGAATCGTGGTCCCGTCTGAGAAGGTTAAGATAGATAATGGCCACGGATGCCCAAAGGCCGGACATAAGTCCCCACAGGTTCTGTATATCAATGGTGAAACCGTTGCCGGACAGGATCATCCATACCCCGACAAATGAGATTACTGAGATGAGAACAGCCACGGGATCCCGCTGGTCCTTGATCATAAACCATGAGATGATGGCGATGAAAATGGGGTAGGTCATGTTCAGGACATTGGCTGTTGAAGCACCGGTTTTTTCAACGGCTGTGTAAAAGCAGAGCACGGCAAACAGGTTAGCCAGGACCCTCCCGAAAATAAAGTGCAGGTTTTTGGGGCGTGGTTTTTTTTTCTTCACACCCATGATGGTCACAACGATTATAAAGCCCAGCAACAGTCTTCCAAAGAGGAACTCTTCAGGTGTGATTACCGTGTCTGTTTTAGCTATCCTGATCACGAATGTGGCCAGGTAAAAGCAGATGGCAGACCCGAATATCATCAGGATTCCCGTGAGTTCACGGGTGGAATAGCTTAATATCGATGGGTTTGATGAACTGCGGTCGCAATTTTTTTGGGGTGGTTTTATTGTCATGGTGTCTTTAAATTATAAAGCAAACTCAGGAATCACTTTTAAGGGCGGCGACCATAGCCTCAACCGCTTTTTCAAGAATTGATCTGGGACAGGCAAGGTTTACCCGCTCAAACCCTTCCCCGTTTTCACCAAACCAGTCACCATGGTCAAGGGCCACCCCGGCGGTATGTTCAATTTTCTGGATGATCGTTTCATGTGACAATCCAAAGGGCCTTAAATCCACCCAGGCCAGATATGTCCCCTCAAGGTCAAATACCCTGACTCCGGGCAATTGCTCTTCCAGTTGTTTTTTAAGATAGATAAAGTTTTCATGCAGATATACGAGAAGATCGTCCAGCCAGCGTTCTGCACCTGCGTAGGCAGCAAGGGTGGCAACCTCACCAAACAGACTGCCGCCGCCCCGGGAACCCATTCCCAAAGTTTCAAAATAGATTGAAAGCTCATTTCGGATCCTGTCATTGGGAATGATGAGGTTGGACTGATTGAGCCCTGCTAAATTAAAGGTCTTGCTGCCGGAATTAGCCACAATGGAATTTTGTGCAAAATCTTCAGATATTGACTGAAAAGCGATATGTCTGAAACCGGGCATTAAAAGATCGCAGTGGATTTCATCGGAAAACACAAGGACATTATTGTCGATACAGATTTTTCCAAAGAGTTCAAGTTCCTCTTGGGTCCAGACCCGGCCCACCGGGTTGTGGGGGCTGCACAGGATGGCAATCTTGACCCTGGGATTCTTTACCTTTTTTTCAAGATCATCAAAATCCATCTCATATCTGTTGTTCACAATTTTCAGGGGATTGTCTGCAACACTTCGTCCATTCAAGGTTATGGACCGGGTAAATGGATAGTAAACCGGTGTCTGGATCAGGACTTTGTCACCAGGGTTGGAAAATCGCTGGATAATATAGTTGGTCGCAGGAACAATGCCGGGACAGGTCAGTATCCAACTATTTTTAATCTCCCACCCGTGCCGTCGCTGATACCAGGCAATTAGCGCCTTATTGTAATCAGGGTCCTGTATTGTATATCCGTACACATGATGTGCCAGACGTTTTTCCATGGCAGCAACCACGGCCGGAGGGCATTTAAAATCCATGTCAGCAACCCACAGGGGCAAGAGATTTTCTCCTCCCGGCCCAAATTTTGCCCTCAACACGGCAGGCTCCCACTTCATGGAACCTGTGTTGCTCCTGTCAATTATTTCATCAAAATTCCACTCTGATTTATTTTCCATTGTTCCTCTTGTTAAGCATGAAGTACCTCAATAAATTCAGAGGCAGAGATTCCAGACTGCTCTGCCTTTTTCTATGTAACTTTATAGACTAAGACAAGTAGGCCTCAAATTCACCGCCTGTTAAGTTAGTTTTTTGAGGAAACTCTCGGCTTGCAGATTCTATGTGTGCAAAATGCTAAGTATCTGCTTGCAATTTATCTATGAAAATGGTTTTTCAAAACGTTTAATGCAACCCTCGCATACTCGGTCAGGAACTGGTGTGTCAAGAGCATTTCTGAATGTTCGATATTCATCCTTGCCCCAGATTGAAAGAGGATCTTCCCTATTGACTGAGCCAAAGGTCTTTTTGCTGGAGTTTTCACCGCATGCTGGAACGTTCAACAACACGCAAGGTGAAATTACACCATCCGCATCTACATAAAGATTTTTCTGGGCCTCCTCCCTGCATTGGGGAGCAGGTTTATGCTCTGGCAAAGACGCATAAATTTCCCTGCCTGCTGTTCGTGCTTTCAAGGTGATCTCATCAATAACAGCCTGGGCAGCTTTAATCTTATCACGCTCATGGGGCAAAAAAGCTTGGGAGAGTAATTGGTGAGAAGGGATGTAGTCTAGAGTGCTGATGATAGTTTCATGAACCCCCCATTCATCCATAAGTTCAGGAAGTCTCCATAATGCGTCAAGATCTGAGGCTAACAATAAGTATGCAAGATGTATTTCCAGATGGACAGCTTTTCTGGTTTTGCGAGTAGCTTGGAGCAGTTGCACCGCATGTGCCACTTGGTCAAAGGGAACCCCATCTCTATTTTTGTCGTTGGAGGCCGCACTTGTACCGGCAAGAGAAAAGGCTATGATATCGATGCCACTATCCACAAGTTCCAGGGCTAATGTCTCGTCCATATACAGCCCGGAGGTGGTTGTAGAAACTTGGCATCCGCCACGTAGTGCTAACTTGGCAAAATCCATGAAGTTGGGATGTAGGAAAGGCTCGCCCCAACCCTGAAGGTGTACTCGGGATGCCCGGCACAAGATAGGCCAGAGATTGGCAAATGTACCTGGCTGCATATGTCTGGAATTCCAGTTGTCAGAGTAAACAGTATGTGGACAATATACGCATTTCCCTGTGCAGTAGGAGGATATCTCCACTTGAAGACATCCCAGCTCTCGTCCTCTGAATAGATCCCAGCACTCTCGCCAAATGCTGGGGCTTTTCAAATCGTCAAATATAGTGGTCATCGCTTTTAAAAATCCTAAAGATGTTTTAGACGGAAGAGAGCAGTATGGCCTTTACGTCGGGTTTTCGGTTAGTCGTTAAATTTACCATAGGTATTATCTATAAATTTTTTATTCGAATAATTGGTCGCTCAATACCAGGCCAGATTCTTCGTTCCATCATTTGTAAGCTATAGGTGGAGAATATTATATTGGCCTTAAAGCGTCAAGCATGGAGCTATAACCCAAATCCACCACCTACTTTTGGCGCACTCCTCCAAAGACTTTTTTTGGAGCTTTTTTTCGATTGTAGAGCCTAGTTGAGCATGAGGCCGTCCTTTTTTGTCGTCGCCCCTCCGGTTTGGAGTGTTTTTGACCGTAGAGATCCCTTGGTCGACCATAAAAAATAAATTTTTTTTACGTGATTTTACCATATTGTTATCCAGATGGTGCCCTGGCAGCAAAAAGCATTGCAATTTTTCTGCGTGCCTCAACCAGTAGATTGTATGATGGATGGCCTTTAGATAAACGCAAGAAAAGAGTCCTGGATCGTTTAATTATCCTGCCAGGAATGTTGATAAACCCCCTGTGGCAGGATAGTTGTCGCCACTACTGGGAGATGAAGTCAACGCTCTTTTAATAATCGCTCATAGCGGTTGATAATAGACACATGTGTCGCTCAATTCCTAATTCAAAAATTCATTAAAATAAGAAATATCGGACAGATACTTTGGATACAAGTGCTCACCTGTCTGGTTTTAATTGCAGTCACCACTGTCATTTGACTTTCTATTTGACTACGAACAAAGTGAAAAAAGAGATACTCCTTGAATCCATGAGCGATTATTTAATAAAAAATCAGAATATCTATACCCTGGAATTTAGGTTGCAATCATTTTTTTGGGAATAGTGATGATGATTTTCAGGCCGCCATCTTTTGAGTTTTCAGCCCAAATTTCTCCATCATGAAGTTTAATGGCTCTGTAAGCAATGGTAAGGCCCACACCAGTTCCACCTGTTTTTCTTCCCCTGTCTCCTTCTACCCTGTAAAATGGCTTGAAAAGATGGGGCAAATTTATCGAAGGAACTCCTGGGCCGTTGTCTTCAATGGTCAGGAGAACAGGATCTTTTTCTGAGCGTTTGGCTTCAATACTGATGTTCACGGTTGTACCTTTATCCGTATATCGAATTGCATTTCGAACGACATTTTCAATGGCCCGATGGATCATCTCTGGATAACCGTTAACATGAATAACAGGGAAAGGGGCAATGATCACAGAAACGTTTCTACTGTGTGCTTCGAAGTTTGCATCTTCTCCTATGCGATGGATCAACTCGGACAAATTAACCAATTTGCAACTCCTTAAATTGGGTCCTGTTTCGAGCTTGTTCAACAGTAGAATTTCCCCGATAAGCGTATTGAGTCTTTCTGCTTCAAGGGCAATACGTTGCAGGTTCGGCATGACGTCTTCCGATGCCTTGTTTTTTGATATTTCAAGTGCAACGAATAGTCTTGCAAGAGGGGAACGGAGCTCATGGGAAACGTCTCTCAAAAGCTGCTGACGGTCTTTGATCAGATTCTGAATCTGAGATGTCATTTGGTCAAAATCCAAACCCAATTGGGCAATCTCATCCTGTCGTTTCCCAAGGGTTTCACTAACCCTTGCCCCCAGGTTCCCTGTGGCAAATTCCCGGGTGGCTTTGCGAAGTTTGGTAATGGGGTCTGTAATGTGGCGTGCAAGCAGAAAGCTGAGAAGGGTGAGCATAAGAATAGAGATGGTGATTCTCATTCTAAAGTCACGAGGAAAAATGGAAAATTTTCTCGTTCGCCCCTGGCGCCCTGCTGCTGTGTAAGTTTTTCCATCCGATCCAACGATTCGGCATATCACAACGATGCTATTGGCGGTTGTTACTTTTATGACTGGATTATCATCTTTTCTAAATCGTTTCAGCTTAGGTTTCGCTTGTTCAAGAGACAAGTTTTAATATTTAAAAAACGGAGTAAATCATCGTAATTGTCTATAAAACAGAGATAATCAAGCAAAATAGGGGCATAGTTGCCCATAAGTACCTGTAATC
>JAVEQI010000039.1:0-23095 GCA_034007745.1 Desulfobacterium sp. | reverse complement strand
TCACCAGAGTTTTAATGGGCAAACTCCAGCTGAAGTATATTATGGCGAAAATCAATTGAGGCTGGTGGGATGATAAAAATATCTTTAAACCCGCTCCGGCAGAAGTCAACTCCTCCGACGTGGCTGTCTGGGGGCCCATTCTCGGAGCTGACTTCTACCTCCGCTGGCGTGAGTGGCAAATCAAAAATTGTTGTAAGATCCGAATTGTCTTTTTCGAAAAATTCAACCGGGTTTGAAGCTTAAATTGAGGAAAAAACTGTCTTGACATTAGGGTCCACTATATCATTCCCCACAGGAGGCTGATCAAGGAGGGTATTGCCATGCCCGAGGCCATGGGGAAACAGCCGCAGTTTCAGAATATGCAGCGGCTGGCCCTGGACGATGCATTTAAGGCTGAAGAGCACCCCTTTCGTGTTGCCATTGTCTGTGCCATGTGGCTGACCGGCTTTGATGTTCCCTGTCTTTCTACCCTGTACCTGGACAAGCCTCTCAAGGCCCACACGCTGATGCAGGCCATTGCCAGGGCGAACCGGGTCAACCAGGGCAAGAACAACGGCATGATCGTCGATTACTGCGGTATTCTCAAAAATCTTCGAAAGGCACTGGCGACCTTTGCCGGAACGGGCGATGATGGTCGTGAAGGAGATGGAGAGATCGAACCGGCCAGGCCGGATAAGGAACTGCTGGCCGATCTGCGTGAAGCAATTGCCTTTGTCCGGGCTTTTCTTTCGGAGCAAAGCGCATCCCTTGACGGGATTATCGGGCAGACTGGATTTGCCAGGAATGCGGCAATTCTTGCTGCCAAGGAGGCGGTGAACAAAAACGACGAGACACGAAAACGGTTTGAAGTGATGTGCCGGGCGGTGTTCTCAAAATTCAAGGCCTGCATCACCATCGAAGGTGTCAATAGTTTCCGGGGCGACTACCAGGCAATCAACATTGTCTACAAAAGCCTGCAGCAGGACCGTGAACAGGCGGATATAACCGATATTATCCGTCAGCTCAATCGGGTCGTGGATGGGGCGATCGAGACACGGCCCCAGCTGACTGCCGCAGAAGAGCTTGTGCCATTCGACATCAGCAAGATCAATTTTGACCGGCTGCGCCGGGAGTTCGAGCGCAGTCCGACAAAACGCACCACCGTGCAGAACCTGAAAACAGCCATCGAAAGGCGACTACAGCGGCTGCTCCGGCAAAACCCCCTGCGGACCGACTTCCAGAAACATTACGAGGAAATCGTGGCCGAATACAACCGGGAGAAGGATGGGGTGACCATTGAGAAGACCTTTGAAGCGCTTTTTCAGATCATCGAAGGGATGGACGAGGAAGAGAGTCGCGCCATGCGGGAGGGCCTTGATGAGGAGAGTCTTGCCCTGTTTGACCTGTTAAAAAAGGCAGAGCTGTCAAAGGAAGAGGTCAGGCGCATTAAAGCTGTCGCCGTGGATTTGCTCGAAACACTTAAGGCGGAAAAACTTCGGATTGATCATTGGCGTGACAAGGAAGCAACGCGGGATGCCGTTCGGCTGACAATTCAGGATTTTCTATGGGACGACGAAACCGGGTTGCCGGAAACCTATTCAGAGCAAGACGTTCAAGACAAAGCAGAAGAAGTTTTTGTGCATGTGTTTCGAGCGTACCCAACGGTGCCGTCACCCTATTATGCCAATATGACGCTGTAGAGAGCAGGGAAGGAAGGCAGGCGTAAACTTATGCCATGGGGATGAAACCGGTATCAATATTAACGGCAGAAAAAGCTCTGGCATCTGCTTTACTGCCGGGCATTTGCGATAGGCCACTGCGGCTGCATGCCCGGCTAATTAACGCTTGTAATTTTCAGGTCTCAACCAAAGCAGCTTTGACGGGAAGTGTCACCTCAGTTTTTTGACTGTGAAAAAGCCGGGTAATGTGTCTGCATTGTCGAACAAAAACTTTACTCTGGCATTCCAGTACTCCTGCCAATCCTTCATCTCTTCCGCATCTGCCAGGCTCCGGGCTGCCCTTGCTCCAAGCTCACCCCGTTCCGGTGTGGCAGGTGGCTTTATCATGCTTAAATCATACCGAATCGTCACCTTGGCCCCGGTATCGGTTCTCTCGAATATCCACAGCATCTTTGTGGGTGGAGTACCCTTGGGCTCATCTGTGTACATCATTAAGTTTCGCCTGTTGAATGCCGATCCCAGCTCACCTCCGGGAAACCCGGTTTTCGGGGCTGCTCCGGTTATATTGGCGATCACCTGGCCAAAAACACCGATCAACCACTCGTCCTCAGCGCCGGGCATTGTAACCTTTATTTGGCCTCTGACAGGCAATGTAGATGGATAGAGGGCTTCCAAGGCTTTGCGGGTGATAATCCATGCTCCGGCGACCGCACCGCAGGCGTGCCCCGAGATTTTAACGGTCTCTTTAAACGTATAGGGTATCGGTTGACCGGTTTGTCCCAGAAGCTCAAGCAGTGGTTCTTTCATAATAATCGGTGGGACGGTATCGATGTAGTCAACCATGGATATGGCGTCGGCGGTTCTAACCTCTGCCATAACCGGACAGGAGATGAAAAACAATGTAATTGCCGGAATAATAGCAACGATACAGTACATATGCATTTTTTTTTTCATTGGGATAACTCCTTTTCTTTTGGTTTTAGGAAGGTCGGCGTTAGCTTTGCCAGAGAATAAGATTAGTCTCCAGGGGAACTGAAATATCTGGAAAATTGGGTATTATCCGTGGCGTATAATCGGACGAAGGACGTGTTGAGGCGACCGATGCTTTAAAGATGTACCCGTTATCCGTAATTCCTGTATTTTTGCCGCGAACCATCTTGTGAATGGGTGGAGCTTCTCCGTTCGTTCCGTTTGCGTAGAGTTCAACCTGCACCGTGTCCGGGTTGATGGCATTAAAATAAACCGGAACTTCAAATTCATGACTTTTTTCAGTGGTCCCTATGTTTATCTCCCCGAAATGCATTCCATCCCAATGTTGCCTGAGCGTATGTAGCAGGTTTGCTATTTGTTCTCCCTTTTTGCCCTTTTGGGCTGCTCGCTCTATAAAGGCTTTTGCAGCTGGCAGATAGTGCTTTTCTGTGTACTCTTTCACTGTTCTGTCGGCAGAGAATCGGGGTGTTAATTGTGCCATGCTTTCGCGCATCCGTGCTATCCAGGCAGTAGGAATTCCCTTTTCGTTGCGGTTGTAGAACTCTGGCACTACTTCGTTTTCCAGTAATTTAAAAAGTTGTTCCGCTTCTTTGGCGTCCCATGCCGGGTCATCACCATGTTCGTTGCCATCGCCAATGGCCCAGCCCACTTCGGGCGTATAGGCTTCGGCCCACCAGCCATCCAGTTCGGAAAGATTAATGCCACCGTTTACAAGCACCTTCATACCACTGGTTCCACAGGCCTCCCAGGGCCGGCGTGGTGTATTGATCCAAACATCAACACCCTGAACGAGATTCTCCGATACATGCATATCGTAGTCGCTCAGGAAGATAACAGGTGTATGAATGTCATTTCGACGGATAAACATCATCCACTCTTTAATTAGATTCCGGCCCGGCCCGTCGGCAGGGTGAGCCTTGCCCGCAATGATGAGTTGCACGGGAAAGGTGGGATTGGTTAACAGGCGGAGCAGGCGATGGGGATCGTGCAGCAATAAGTTGGGTCGTTTATAAGTGGCAAAGCGCCGGGCAAAGCCCAGGGTCAAAGCATTGGGGTTAAACAGGTGTTCTGCCTGTTCGACCGAATAGGACGGATGACCGGAACCCAGCAATTGCCTCGCAAAATGTTTATGGGCAAATTTGATGAGCGCCTTGTTGGCGTTGGTTCGCATCTCCCACAGCCGTTCATCTGACACCTTGCGGATGTTCTTTTCCAGGTTTTTATCCATGCCCAGCCACCGGTCCTTGCCACAGGCATCTGTCCATATTTCGTCTGCTTCTTTGGATTCCCAGGTGGGCATGTGCACACCATTGGTTACATGGCTGACGGGCACTTCGGTTGCGGGCCATTTGGGGAACAGGGACCCAAAGATGTTACGGCTGACCTCTCCATGAAGACGGCTTACCCCATTTATAGCGCCGCTCCCGCGGATGGCGAGGTACGCCATGTTAAAAGGTTCTGAATCGTCGTTTGGGTCTTTTCGGCCTAACCCCAACAATTGCCGGGGTGTAATGCCGAGCATTTTTTCTGCATATCTGCCCAGGTACTGGTCAACAACGGCGGGTGGGAAGAGATCGAACCCGGCAGGCACCGCCGTATGGGTCGTAAAGAGATTTCCGGCCCTGGTAACGGCCAGGGCAACTTCAAAAGATTGCCCGGTTTTTCCCATAAAACTGCGGGCACGCTCCAGGATAGCCAAGGCCGCATGGCCCTCGTTGAGATGGCACACCTGGGGCTCGATACCAAGCTCTTCGAGCAAACGCCATCCACCAATTCCCAATATCATCTCCTGTTTAAACCTTAGCTCGGTCCCGCCTCCGTAAAGTTCGCTCGTTGTTCCGCGATGGACAGGAAAGTTTGCCGGGTCGTTGCTGTCTAACAGGTACAGTTTTATCCGGCCCACCCTGGCCTGCCAGACACGAAGCCATTGGGGATATCCGTGCATGTTCATCTTTAACCGCAGCCATTCACCGTTGGATTGACGCAAAGGTGAAATGGGCAGCTGCCCCGGGTCGTTAAACGGATACAGGGCTTGTTGATCGCCATTGAAATCAATCTTCTGGCGGAAATAGCCCTGTTGATAAAGGAGCCCTATGCCCACCACGGGAACACCCAACTCGCTTGCCGCCTTTAATTGATCGCCCGCCACGTTTCCCAGGCCTCCCGAATAAATAGGGAGCGCTTCGGTCAACATAAACTCCATGCAAAAATAGGCTACCCCTGTCAACGAAGCGTTGGGATGGTGCTTCTGAAACCAGGTAGGCGATGCCCTGTTTTCCTTGCTGGACTTCATGAGGCGATCAATGTTTTTGCGAAACTGCGGATCGCCTGTTATTTCCTGAAAACGAACCCTTGAAACGGTTTGCAGCACGGCCCATGGGTTGTGTGTAATATCCCAAAGTTCGGGATCGAACTGTCGCCAAACCTCATCGACGGAGTGGTCCCACGACCACCTTAAATCGAGTGCTAGTTCGAAAAGGGCATTGACCTCTTTTTGTTCCGACGGCAAAAAGCTGTAAACTGATTTTTTGAATTTAACATTTTTTTTCATGATGTTTTTTTCAAACCTCGTTACTTACATAAGATATCTCAATCTAATACCAAAGCGAAAGGCATTGTCGTCAGCCAGTTCCTTTCCCAATAGTCGACTTTAAACCTCTAGGATTTCTTCTCCTCTTTCATAGAGAGTGATGGGACCGTCTTCACTCACCTTAATGACAAAGCCATGCTCTGATAACTCTCGCGCAGCTGCCGAACGTGATCCTTCAGATCCGCTTGGATGCATTGGTAATACTGCCCCATAGGCAATTAATTTTCCGGCTTCGTTAAAAAGAGTGGCACCGTCAATAGCGGCAAGCATAGCTATTTTTTCCACGCCCAGCTCCAACGCATTGTCGTAGGGCAGAAGTGTATGAAACAACCATTCCTGATAATCTTTCGTTGGATTTTTTCCCATAATCTGCCTGCGGGCAAGATCCACACGATCCTTATCGTGAATTTTATTTGGAGGATGGGATACAATTCCTAGAATACCACCCTGTCCACCCGTTGATAATACCAACGCTGCATTAAACAGTAACATCGCTATTTCCCCGTGTTTTCTGCCGATGACGTCTCTTACGGAACGCCAGATTATTCCTCTCCATCTTCCGCCGCGACGGACAAAAAGAGCCCTTCCGTTTTCGATTATGATTATTGAACCTCTTTTACTTAAGGCCAAAGAGATTCCCTGGAGATTTTCCGATGCTGTCTCAAGAAGATCCAGATCACCATAGGCATACCGCACTGGATTACTTTTTTTTCTCTGCCCTTTAAAAGACTGGTGGGATAGCCATTCAATGGCTTCCCCGGAAGGTGAGAGCCATAATGCCGCACGGATACCATCGGACAAAAGAGGGGTTCGCTTCAACCCTTTAAAATCAGCAGGATAGATTCCCTTAAGAGGGGATCTTTTCCCCTTGGCTGCTGGAGCGATAACCACACCATGATTGAGCTCTACGTGCTCCACCCTGGTGCTTGCCAAGTCTATAAAGTATTCTAGAACGTTGGTGATGGTTCGTGTCAGTTTTTTCCTTTCCATGCAGGTGTCGGCCGCAAAAGAACAATGAATTCCCGCCACGATATGGGAAACAACCCACAGAGGAAATTGAACCACCGCAGATAATTCTATCTCTTCGAACAACCTTGCATCAAAACTGCCAGCCCAGGTTTCCAAAACCTCGTCACAAACCGCAGCTATGTATCTAGCCTCCCTCGGCAGATTCAATAATAACGAAATGTCTTCGGATCTAGGGCTATCTCCGGTTGAAGGAGCTGTTAAAGGAGTTGAGGAAGAATTTCCATCACCCATTGCCGAGGTGTTGGCAGCCCCAAGAAATTGACGGCCTTTTTTGTCTATTTTTACGGTGATCTCCCGCCACAGGTGATCTTCACCAGGAACCCGCATGACAGATGTATGTAGAATCCTTTTTAAAGTTATAGGGCTATCTTGAGAACGATCGGTCTTGTAGCGCAAATCCACATGGGCCAGGGGGAGCAGGTCGTTAAGCAGTTCTGCTGCTTTCCTTCCTAAAGGATCAAAGTGAATGTCGGCAACGTAACCTGCATAATCTGGTCTGATAGTGTTTGGCGCCATGATAACCTCAAAATTGTTTTTCATGTTGGAATAGCCCATACTATGATTCTATTATTTCCCGCCGAGAAGAGCACCGGTGGATCTGTTTAATTGTGCTTTGGCGATGTGATAGTCCCATCGTGCCGCCACATCCATGGCTTCAGCCCGGGCAAGGGCTGTTTGGGCGTCCAGGAGATCGGTGATGGTTCCGGCGCCGACCTCATAGCGCTTGCGGGTCGTGCGCATACTCTCCTGGGCATCTTTGACTAAAACTCCGGCCGCCTGGATCGCCTCGAAGCTCTCTGTCCATTTGGAGTGGGCGGTCCACACCTCCTGGCGCACCTGCTGGATGAGGCGGAGTGTTTCCGCCTCTGTCTGCCTCAGTTCCGCCTTTGTCCTGGACAGTTTATGTTTTCGAGAAAAACCGGTAAACAGAGGGAGATCGACACTCAAGCCTACCAGCCAGTCTTCGTCCTCGGGAGTAAACTCATCATCCCGCCAACCATAGCTACCCTGTGCCTCCATAGTCGGTCCAAAGGCGCTTCTGGCCTCATCCACCCGGTGGCGGCGGGCTGCGATTCCCTGGAGGGCAGACTTGAGCTCCGGCCGCATATGGACGGCCTGATCAAAGGCCTGGTCAAGGGCAATATCATCGGGTGATCCGATTTTTTCGCCACGGGCATCTACCTCAATGGACAGCTCAACCGGCAGCCCCATGGCGGTGTTCAGATCACCGCTGGTGAGCCGGACCAGATTTCTGGCCCGCACCAGCTCCAGCCGGGAGTCAGCCACTTCCACCCGGGCCCGGTACACATCGGCTATTGGAACCGCCCCTGCCTTGTGGCGCTTTTTTGTCAAACCAAGGTGGTCCTCGGTCCTGGCCAGGTTTTTTTCAGCAACCGACAGGTTCTCCCTGGCCGCTACCAGGCTGTAAAAAGAGCGGTGAACATTCAGGGCGATGTCCTGGCGGATTCTGGCGGCATCCTCCTCTGCCATGCCTTTCTGGGCAATGGCCGCCCGTAGTTTCGCCCGACGCTCACCCGAGTCAAATAAGGTCAGACGGGTTTCAAGTCCTGCACTCCAGTCATCGGTGGGGCCGATCTCGTCCGCCGTCGCGGGAACCCCGCTCGGCAGGAAGGCATGCCTCTGCCAGCGGCTGTAGCCGGACCTGAGTCCCAGTGTTGGATAGTAGGGTGCGCGTGCCTCCCCAACCGCCTCCTCAACCGCCACGACACCTTCTTTTGCCGCCCGGTTCAAGGGGTTCTTGTCCAGTGCGATCAGGACGCAACCCTCAAGCGTCAACCAATGCTCCCCGGACCGCACCAGAGAGGGGGGCATGTCGTCTTTTGCAGTTGCCTTTTCAGGTGTTTTTGAACCTGATGCCCCTGGGGAGAGAGGCATAAAGTTATCAATCTGCGGGACATCCGGTTTATGATATCCAGAGCATCCCGCTGCCATTAGAAAGAGGAAAAGCAATAAAACAATCTCAATCTGTTTCATGGTCAAAGGTGTCAACCGTCGCATATTAATCCCCCTTGGGTCTTGATGAGGTTCTTGATGAAATTTGTATTGTTTTTTTAAGCCAGGGTTTTCTTGAACCTGCTGGAGGCCAGCCACAGGGTCGCCAGGCCCATTATCAGCAGGGCAAGCATCTGGGGCCAGAGGATTTCCGGTCCGACTCCCTTCAGGAAAATACCGCGTATGATCACCAGAAAATAACGCAGCGGATTTAAGTAGGTCAACCACTGAATCACCGTCGGCATGTTGGCGATGGGAAACATGAATCCAGAGAGCAGCACCGCTGGAAAGTAAAAGAAAAATGTGCTCATCATGGCCTGCTGCTGGGTCTGGCTGACCGTGGAAATGAGCAGTCCTATGGCCAGCGTCGTCATCAGATAGAGGCTTGTGGCCAGAAAGAGCAATCCCAGATTACCGCGGATGGGCACCTCGAACCAGAACACCCCGATCAGGGTGATCAGAACCACATCGGCAAAGCCGATCAAGGCAAATGGAACTGTTTTGCCGAGGATGAACTCCGCCGAGGTGATGGGGGTGACCATGATCTGTTCCATGGTGCCGATCTCTTTTTCACGCACCACGGCCATGCTGGTGAGCATCAGGGTGATGAGCATGACGATGATGGCGATTACGCCCGGCACGTAAAAATTACGGCTCTCGAGATTTTCATTGAACCAGGCCCGGGTCTGCATTTCCACCCTGCCGGGCTCCTGGGCAGACCCTGTAAGACGCATCGAGCGAGTCACCAGGATTTTTCTTGAAAATTCACCGACGATTTTCGCGCTGTAGTCGAGCACGATGCCGGCTGTGTTTGAATCTGTCCCATCAACGATGACCTGGAGTCCGGCCGTGCGCCCGGCGCGCAGATCGTCCCCAAAGCCGCTGTTCATCCGGATAATGGTGCGCACCTTGCCTCGGTCCATCAGATTGCGGGCGCGGTCTTCCTCGGTGACATATTCCAGGATCTCGAAGTATCCAGAGTTGACGAAGCGGGCTATAAGTTCCCGGCTGGCAACGCTGTTGTCCAGATCGTAGACCGCAGTTGCCACGTGCTCGACATCCGTGGTGACGGCATAGCCGAAAACCAGCACCTGAATGATCGGCATCATGAAAATGATCCCTTTCATCTTTGTGTCCCGGAAGATCTGAATAAATTCCTTTATAAGCATATGCTTTACACGTTCCCACATGGTTACACCAACTTTTTCTTGAATTTGAGGTTAGCCACGACTACCATCAATACAGTGAAAACTACCAACAGCAGGCCTTCCGCCCAGAGGACCGATAATCCGACCCCTTTCAGGTAAATGCCTTTGAGCAGCACGACGAAGTAGCGGGCCGGGATAAGGTAGGTTATCACCTGGATGGCCTTGGGCATGTTGGTGATGGCATACATGAAATCCGACAGCAGAAAGGAGGGTAGAAAGGTAAGCACCATGGCAAGCTGGCTGGCCAGCAGCTGCCCCCGGGTCATAATGCTGATCACCATGCCCATTGACAGGGCCCCTGTGAGAAAAACCGCAGTCATTGCGAACAGCAGGAACACACTTCCCCGCAATGGTACATTGAAAATAAATTCTCCCGTCAGAACCGATATGAGCACATCGAACATCCCGATGACAAAGTAGGGGATGAATTTACCCAGGATCAGCTCAGATCCCTTTACCGGGGTTGAAATCAGCTGTTCCATGGTGCCGCGCTCCCATTCCCGGGCCACGGTCAGGGAGGTCAAAAGTGCGGCAATCACCATCATGATAACGGCGATGAGCCCGGGGATGATGTAGTTTTTAGATTCCATGTCCTGGTTGTACCAGGTCCGCGGCCGCAGGTCCGTCGGCAGCTGGAGGTCACGCGCCCCGCTGCGCCGCACCTCGCGAAGAGCAACGTCCTGGGAAAAGGCAGAGGCGATGGCATCGGCATAACCCATGGCAATGGTCGCCGTGTTGGAGTCGCTGCCGTCAACGATCAGCTGTACCGCAGCCGTACGTCCGGAATCGATCCGCCGGGCAAAATCTTCCGGGATCACCAGGGCGACCAGTGCCTGGGCAGAATCAATGGCATGTTCCACCTCCGGGTAGGTGTGCACATACTCCTTTATGGAGAAATACGCCGAACCGTCAAACCGGCTGATAAACTCGCCACTGGCATGGGATTCGCTGCGGTCCCAGACCACTATCGGCACATTGTCCACATCCAGTTTCAGGGCATAGCCGAACAGCACCAG
This sequence comes from Desulfobacterium sp., assembly GCA_034007745.1. Lineage (GTDB taxonomy): Bacteria > Desulfobacterota > Desulfobacteria > Desulfobacterales > Desulfobacteraceae > Desulforapulum. Next base: position 12,591 of record JAVEQI010000039.1, on the reverse strand, counting down.
CAGCAGCATTGGTATGGCAATTGCCATCCCCAGGCTCCTGGGATCACGAAAAATATGAATGAACTCCTTGCGTGCAACCGCCCAGACGCGAATGGTTTTCATCCCCGTACCTCCTGCTGAGTTTGGGCGGTCCGGTCATGGGCCTCAATGAGGGAAACGAAAAGATCCTCCATTGAGGGAACAATCTTTTCTACCCGCTCCACCTCGTAGCCTTGTTTCGATAAAAATTCGCTCAGCTTTGGCGCCATGGCTTCGCCATCTTCCACAACCACGTGCAGGCCCCGACCGAACAGGGCCACGCTCCCCACGCCGTCAACTTTCTCCAACTCACCCATGGCATCCTGGGGACGGGCGCACAGCACTTCCAGGATATCTTCCGGCATCTGTTCGGTCTTGAGGGCCTCGGGTGTGCCGATGGCGATCAGTTCCCCGTGGTAAATCAGGCCGATCCTGTCACAATATTCGGCTTCATCCATGTAGTGGGTGGTGACAAACACCGTAACTCCTTTCCCGGAAAGCTCGTAGATCAAATCCCAGAACTTGCGCCGGCTGATAGGGTCAACGCCCGAGGTCGGCTCATCGAGAAAAATGATGGGCGGCTCATGGAGTATGGCACATCCCAGGGCCAGGCGCTGCTTCCATCCGCCGGACAGGATCGCCGTACGGGAGCTGCGATGCTCTTTAAGCCCGGCCATTTCTAAGACCCACTCCTTGCGCTCTTCCTTTTTTTCGGGTGCAATGCGGTAAATGCCGCTGTAAAAATCGATATTCTCCTCAACAGTCAGGTCCTCGTAGAGGGAAAACTTCTGACTCATATACCCTATGTGGGATTTGATTTTTTCCGCTTCAGTCAGAACATCATAGCCGGCCACGGTTCCCGCTCCTCCACTGGGGGTGAGAATGCCGCAAAGCATGCGGATGGTGGTGGACTTGCCGGCGCCGTTGGGCCCCAGAAAGCCGAAAATTTCCCCGGTAGGGACCTCGAAGCTGACCTTGTTCACCGCAATAAAATCTCCAAAGCGTCTTTCCAGATCCTTTACCACAACCGCTATTTCATTGTTATTATTGCTCATGCTCTTCGCTCCCATGGTTTTGGGCTCCATCCCCTTCGGCCATCACCGAAATGAACACATCCTCCAGGGTCGGCTCAACCGGTCGTATGCCCACAAGTGTGATACCAGCCTGCTCCAGGGTCTTTTTAATGGCCGCCTCAGTTTTGCTTGGGTCTTTGGTCACCACATGGGTCTTGTCTCCGAACAGGCCGACCGAATCCGCCGAAAACCGTTCCCGCAGCACGGCGGTTGCCCTGCGCGGATTTTCCGATCTCACCTGCAGGATGGTTCCGCGCATCAACCTCTTCACCTCCTCCGGTGTACCAAGGGCCAGAAGTTTCCCCTGGTCGATGAAGGCCAGGCGGTTGCAACGTTCTGCCTCGTCCAAGTAGGCGGTGGAGACGAAGATCGTCACCTTTTCCCGCAGCAGCTGGTACAGGATGCGCCAGAAGTCCCGCCGGGAGACCGGGTCCACGCCGTTGGTGGGCTCATCTAAAAAAAGTACGGTTGGTGTATGAATCAGGGCGCAGCACAGGCCGAGTTTTTGCTTCATCCCGCCCGAAAGATTGCCTGCCAGACGTTTTTTGAACGGGGTCAGATCGCTGAAATCCAGCAGCTCTTCGATTTTTTCCTTTCTTCCCCTGCGCGGCATTTCGTAGATGTCCGCATAAAAGTCGATGTTCTCCATCACGGTGAGGTCCGGATACAACCCAAAACGCTGGCTCATATAGCCTATTTTCTCCTTCAGCGGTTCGGCCTCTTTGACAGTATGGTGACCCGCCACCCAGGCATCGCCTGCGGTGGGGTCCATAATTGCTGTCAAGAGCCTCATGGTCGTGGTCTTGCCGGCTCCGTCCGGGCCCACCAGCCCGAAAATTTCGCCTGTGGCCACCTCCAGGTCCAGCCTGTCCACGGCAACCAGGTCATCGAAGGATTTGGTCAATTTTTCAGTTCGTATTGCACTCATGCTCTGACCTTTTAGGTGATATTAATTTAGGGGCTCTATCGTAACGAGATGTCTGCGTCGGCCGGCATGCCGGGTTTGAGTTCCATCTCAGGGTTCGTGATCTTCACCTTTATGCGGTAGACTAATTTCACCCGTTCCTTGGTAGTCTGGACGTTTTTTGGGGTGAATTCCGCCTCTGGGGAGATAAAGGAGATACGGCCCTCGTACCGTTTATCCGGATAGGTGTCCGTCGTGATGTGAACGATCTGACCCACCTTGACTCGTCCCAGATCGGTCTCGTTGATATAGCCTCTCAGCCAGACATTGACCAGGTCGCCCACGGTCACCACCGGTGTACCGGCCACAACATATTCACCCGGCTCCACGTTTTCCGATAGGACCATGCCGGTCAGGGGGGAGTGCAAAGCGGTATAGCCCAGCCTGGTTTCCGCCAGTGCCAACGCCTGTTTTGCGCGCTGAACATCCGCACGGGCCCGGTTGATCTTTTCTACACGCGGCCCTTTCTGAGCCAGTTCATAACGGGCCCTGCTTTCACTCAGCCTGGCCCGGGCCTGGTCGATTTCCTCTTTTCGGGGACCTTCGACCACCAGCTTCAGAGTTTCCCCGACTTCCCGTAACCGCTCCTTTGCGGTTGTATAAGCGGCTTTGGTTTCCTCAAATTCACGACTGGAAATGACCTCATCCTCGAATAACTTTTTCTGCCTGGCAAATTCGGCCTGCCATCGTACAAATTCCCCCTGGGCCTGTTTTTCTGCCGCCCTTGCACCATCTATCTCCTGGGGTCTGGAGCCGGCCAGCAGTTCGTCGAGTCTCGATTGCGCCTGGTGCTGCACAGCTTTTGCCTCATCAATCTCTTCCGACCGGGAACCTGCTTCGAGTTCGTCCAGCATCGCCTGGACTGCCTGCAGCTCTGCCTCGCGCAGGGCCACCTCCTGGAATAGATCCAGGCTGTCCAGCACGGCCACCAGCTGTCCGGATTCTATCTGTTCGCCCTCGGAAACCAGACGTTTTTCGACCCGTCCGGGAATTTTAAAACTCACCTCGGCGTCGGTAACCTCAATGTTGCCTGAAATGGTGATAAGATCGGGATCACTTTTAGACCAGTTTCCCAGGTATTGCACGGTCAGGATGACAGCGGTGACCACTACCGCCACCGTCAGAAAAATCATTACTCTTTTTTTCTTGGGCATTGTCCGGCCTCCTAAAGGGAGTGTATTGTAAATATTATGGTTAATGCTCTTGTGAGCACTTCTTCGATACTCTCACCTGCCTGTACGGGAAATCGTTGGCTTCGTCCCTGGACGTGTAGGTATTTCATTGTGTTTTTCTAATTCCCCGCCGATAAATTGCAAAGACTTCCGGGGCATTCCGGCGAATGCGGTTTATATCCCCAACCAGCAGGGATTGCATGACCAGCCCCTGGATGGTTCCGATAAATAAAGTGGACGCAGCACGGTTGTCAAGGGTCTCATCCAGTTCCCCACAGATCTTTCCCTGTTCAAACAACCCTTGAAGGCGTTTCCCATAATTCTGGATCAGGGTTTGTACCATCTGTTTGGGGGTGCTTTCTTCAGAGCGCTGAAGCTCACCAAACAGCATGCGGGGAATTCCCGGATGACGGGTTATAAAATCCACATGGGTCATGAACATCGCTTCAATGGCGGCAAGGGGGGATGATTTGCCCTGTATCGCCTTTTCTAGGCGCAGCATCAGCCGTTGGGTTACCCATTCCATAACTGCTAGTAAAATGGCATCCTTGTTCGGGAAGTGGCGGAAAATTGCCCCCTGGGTCAACCCCATACGTTTTGCAATGGCTGCTGTCGTAATTTCACTCGGGTTCTGTTCGCCGGCAAGTTCAATAACCGTTTGCACGGTCACCTCCCTTCGTTGTTCTGCCGGCATTTTTTTGCTTGATTTAACCATGTGGGTCTCCGTATAAGATAGTAATTGTTAACTATCTTTATCCTTATGGAGTCGTTTGTCAACATTTTTTTTGCAAAAAAAATATTTTGTCTTTTAATTTGAAAAGGGGTAAAACCCAGGGGAAACAAATTCAAAAATCGGCACGGCCGGAGCGAGAGAGGCATCCGGCCGCAGTGAAGCATAGAACACGTCGAGACTCCTGATAGGATGTTTCGACGGGAGTTTTTTATAACCGACACGTCCCCAGGGACACAACGAACAATGAAACACGATAGATATTAGCGGTTAGTTTTTAGCTGTTAGCTAAGAGCTAAAAGCTAATCGCTAAAAGCTGTTTCTTATAAAAATCAGGAGCAGTTTATTGAATAAGGGATCCGGACATATCAATCAGGCTCTGGAACAGGCCATACTGGAAAAGCTTTTTCAGGAGTGGAGGATTTCGGTGCTCAGCCTTGGTAAAAGAGAACCTTCCCTTGTGTCCCGGATGGAACGGCCGGGGATCGTTATCGTCGACATGGAGAAAACCCTTGGTCTGTGGGATCCCAACTTAAAGGAGATCCGCATGGCAAGGCACCTTGTGCGGGAGGGGCGCTGGGATTCGGTTGTGGAGGTGCTGCGCCATGAAATGGCCCACCAGCTTGCATCAACCTTTCCAGAGGCCGTTCTTGAAACAGCCCATGGCCCCCTGTTTGCCGATTGCTGCATCCTGCTCAACGCAAATCCCAAAGCGTCGGGCAGTTACCAGACCCTTGAAGAGAGAGTATGGTCAGAGGATGGGGGAGACGACGACCGGATCATGGTGAAGGTGAAAAAGCTCATGGCCCTTGCAGCATCTCAAAATCCCCATGAGGCTGCCCTTGCTGCAGCAAAGGCCGGTGAGCTCATTGCCAGATACAATATCGAGGCTATTGAATCCAAACAATCAAGGCAGTTTGAGAGCATTATTATCACCCCTGCCACCCTGAAACGTTCTCAGGCTCAAACCCTTGCAGCCTTGATCGTTGATCAGCATTACTTTGTTGAATCGGTCTGGATTCCCGTGTATGTCTCCGAAAAAAAGAAAATGGGGATGGCCCTTGAGATCAGCGGCACTCGAGCGAATCTGAAAATTGCCGACTATGTGTTTGATTTTTTGCTGAGCTACGCCCGGAGGAGCTGGCTTGAATATAAGTCCATAAATCCTTCCTGCCGGTCACGATCGGGTTACATGACCGGGGTTGTCAACGGGTTCAGGGAAACCTTGGATGCAAAGAAATCATCGGCTGGAAAACGTGGGGATTCCGATTCGGGTAATGCTCTTGTTGTGCCAAGGGATCACCAGCTTGACGCCTATGTGGGATGTCGATATCCAAGTTTGAGGCGCAGCGGCATTTATCACGGCAGCACGAGCCGGGACGCCTATAGTTCCGGTCTTTCAAAGGGGCGTGGCCTTGTGGTATCCAAGGCTGTGACCTCGAACGGTGGTAATTCGGGCCGACTCATCAGAGACAGTAGTCAGTAGGTAGTGGGTAGTGCCCACCCTTTACCATAATGTTTCAGCGTTCGTTGTGACAGGATAGCCTGTCATGTGGGTTTATATGAAACAGCTTTTAGCTGTTAGCGATTAGCTTTTAGCTAACAGCTAATCGCTATCGGCTAACGGCTATCGTGTTACATCGTTCGTCGTGTCCGTAAGGACATGTGGGTTATAAAAAAGTGCAGGCTCGAACCTGTCTATTTTTCTGCCTGAACCGGGTTGACAAGGGTGCCCATGGAACCAATGGTTGTCCTTACAATGTCGCCTGGCTTTAAAAAGACCGGAGGCTTGCGGGTGAAACCCACTCCGCCGGGGGTGCCTGTCAGGATTACGGTGCCCGGCAGCAGGGTGGTTCCCTGGGACAGAAATGATATAATCTGAGCCACGGAAAATATCATGTCCCTGGTGTTGCTCTGCTGCATGATCTGACCGTTAAGTTCGAGGGTTACATCAAGGTCCTGGGGTGAGGGAATCTCGTCTTTTGTGAACAGGGCAGGGCCCAGGGGGCAGAAGGTGTCAAAGCTCTTGCCCCTTACAAACTGGCCTCCTCCGCCATGCTTTTGCCACCTTCTTGCCGATACATCGTTTGCGCAGGTGTAGCCGAATACATGGTCCAGGGCCTCGTCCGGAGTTACGTTTTTGGTGGTCCTGCCGATGACAACTGCGAGTTCAGCCTCGTAGTCAACTTCGGGTCCACGGGTGCAGCAGCCTGGAATGACAATCGAAGAATCAGGCCCCGTGACCGAGGCCGGGTTTTTCATGAATAGAACCGGGTATTCCGGCGTTTCCATACCTGTCTCGGCAGCATGGCTCTTATAGTTCAGGCCGATGCACAGGATGGCCCTGGGGTCGATGGGGGCGAGAATCTCCACAACCTCCATCCGTCTGTCTGTGACAAGGGGGCCATCAAAGATGTCGCCGTTAATTATGGATGCTGTTTGTCCGTCAAAATTACAGCCCGTATGGGTCTCACCCCGGTAGTCCTTAAACCTGATGATCTGCATGGAAATTCTCCTAAAAAGTTACGGCTACGCCAGCATTGATGCCCACATCCGACCGCCCCTCTCCTATTTCGCCGTTGATGTTGAGATAGCTGTAGGCGCGGTTGTTAAAACGGGCAGTGCCAGACACGCCTGTCTGCGTGAAGGCCCGTCCAGCCATTGGTGCAGCAATGGTCGTATCTATGCCAGCCAGCGAAGCCCTCTGCTCCGGCCTTGTCAGGCCACCAGCGTCATAGCCCACCCCGATGCTCAAACGATAGGTGTTAGCGTTGGCCAATGGGTTTTGCTTCACCGAGCCTCCTGAAACTCCAACAACCGTGCGAAGGCCATTTTCTGAATGCCGGGAAAAATCAAGCGACGAGACTGCATTGCCCTCGTCAAATGCTTGCCTGCGTGTTGTTTGCCACGTCATGCGGGAAAATGGTTCGATAATGAAACTGCCCGCCTCCACAGGTTTTCGGATTCCCACGCTCAACAGGGTATTGTGACTTGTTGTCGAACTCTTGAGCCCGCCGGTTAATCCTGTCGGGTCCGGACGCTCGGACTTGGTAGGGGTAACGCCATAGCTGACAAGACCATCCAACAGTACGCCAGCTGCTGGATACTGCGCAAAGACAAAGCCCATGGTTCCTTTGAGTGTGCCTTCGCCTATATCGGCCGACACGGTTGTTTCCGCATATGAGATCCCCGCACCAAAGAGCATCTGGCCATGGGACAGCAGGTCAGCACCAATGACAAGCTGGGTCTGGTCGCTCGTGAAGCCTGAAGCATTGCTGTCTGAGCTCCATCTGCTCTTGTTCGCTCCAATGTCCATCCAAAGACCCTTCTTTTCCACTGCATTTCCCGCCTTATTTGCCCCTGCTCCATTGGCATTCTGACGCAGGTTTGGAACTCCGCCACCCAAGTGGCGAGCCACCGCTCCCTCTAACCATTGGCCTGCCTGGGGTGTTGCCGTAGCCAGCGCTCCATGAATTTCCCCGGCCAGGCTTTTGGCAAATTCTGGTAATTCAAGCGCTGTCTTATCGGCCGCAGCATAGAGCAGCTGGGTCTGGTCACTGGTTCCGCAGCCCTCTTGGTCTGATAGAAGAATCTGGTCGAGTGTGTTGGCTGATGACCGAACATTGCGGTTGTTTCCATACAGCCACTCCGAGTAGGAAGAGGGGAGTACCTTCAAGTCAATACTGTGGTTGTCGAATACGTCATAGAATGCAGCAAAGCGGGTGCCGCTCGCCAATTCGCCTGGCTGGGTGATTGTCGAGAATCGCCCGGTGATCCCTCCTTCAGCATGGACGATGCGGAAACCGTCGCCCAGGGCAGGGGTAAAGTTGTTGGTGGCTGAACCGGATATTCCACGCACGATGGGCCGCAGCGTTCCGTTGGCAGAGAACTGGTTATCAACGCCGTTTACAAGGAGGTGAGAGTAATTCCCAGCGCCGCTGCCAGTCGCAGTTCCATCAATATCAACCTTAAATACACTGCCCGCATTTATGGTCACATTGTTGGTCACGGTGAGTGTCCCAGGGGAATCTCCTGGCTTAAGAGTACCTTTTACCGTGAGCCTGCCGCTAAGGTTGCCTGTGCCGCAGAGCGTTCCGCCTGCACCAACCGTGACGGGGCTGATAAGACTGCCGTTGACTACCAGGGTGCCAGCGTCTATCAGAGTGAGCCCGGTATAGGAATCGACACCGGTAAGCGTCAATGTGCCCGCACCCAGTTTAGTTAAGCCGCCATTGAGGCCTGCTCGATAACCAATATCATTGCTGAAGATTGACGCAGACCCACCTGGGATATTAGCCTCGAAAGTATCCTCAAAGAGCGCCGGGCCGTTGATCGCCTTTCCGATATCCAAGAGGCCGCGTCCCCATTCAGGGTCGGGTGTAAAAGCGTTGTTGCCGGTGGTCAGAATGGTCACGCTTAGGTTCTTGTTGGTCATCCACGGGAACTGTTCTGCAACGAGGGCAACAGCGCCTGAAACAATAGGCGCTGAAAGGGAGGTGCCAGCCTGATAAAAATATCCGGTATCAGAGTCTCTATCTGCGCCGAGAATATCAGAAAGTGGTTTGTCAGTAAGACCGTCGCCTCCCGGCGCTGCAATGCAGTATTCATTGGCAATGCCGCAGCGGGTAGAGTAAGAGGCTAATGATTTGCCGTCGTTCGTTGTGGCTGCCACGACGATAAATCCGCCTTTGGCGGCTATCTCTGGGGCATAGACTGGCAGAGTCGCCGGTGTACCGGGATTGAGTGCCGCATCATTGCCGGTAGTAAAAACAAGAACGCTGCCCCGGTCCAATGCGGTCTTGATGGCAGAGATGAGCATCGGGCCTTCACGAACAAGAATTTGATAATCTGATAAAGGATCACCAATAGCTTCGTTCGTCTCCCAACTGTTATTGATGACCTTGACCGATTGACTGCTGACGTAATTCATTGCTGAGGCGATGCGACTAAGATAGCCTGGTTCAAAATTCATTGCGCCAATTACCAGGCTGGCATTGTAGGCGACGCCCTGCAAGTTGTCGCTATGTGTGGCACCATCTAGACGTCCGGCCGCAACGCTTGCTACCATGGTGCCATGATTGACGTAATCTTGCAAAAAACTCGAAAAATCACTGGTGCAGGAACGCTCGGAAATGGAGTCATAACCGGCCACGATGGCATTTCTAAATTCGATATGATTTGGGTTGATGCCGCTATCGACCAACCCAAGCCGGACTCCGGCCCCGCTCAGGCCCGCATTGTAGGCGGGAAGAATGTTGACGGTGGATAGGGCAGGCTGGTTGTAAAACTCGACACCGGGAGTGAATTCTGCTAGGGCTGACGATGCACATACTGCTAGGGCAAAAGAAAAGACAACGTTTAAAAAGAGGTGCTGTTTTGGCCAATGGGGAGAAGTGTGCATCTGGACTTCCTTGATAGAGGTTAACCTTGTCTGCTTCGTTCTAGGAATACCCGATTTTATCTCAAATGTCATGGGATATTGTTTTAGAATTTAGGCTTGCATTGCAATTGAACTTCATCTAGACTTCACCCATGAAACCCGCTCTCACCGACCTTGACCTCGAATCTGCCCGAACCTTTACCCTTGTTCTCCTCTCCCAGGGGTTTGAGGTGTTTATTCAACGTCAGGACGATCTTTTTCAGCTAAATGTGGGTGATGATCGTGGGGATGAGGCTCTTGAGCTTCTCGATCTTTTTTATGGGGAGAATCTCAGGACAGGGGCAAGAGTACCAGAGGCAGTCGCTGCCCAGCAGAAGATATGGGGACCTGTGTGGGTGGTTCTGCTGCTTGGGGCGGTTCACTGGGGTGCTGATTTTTATGGGGTAAAATCAAGCCTGGTTCACGGTTTTGGTTCTTCAGCCCTGTATATTCTCCAAGGCGAGCTTTATAGGACGGTCACGGCCCTCTTCCTCCATGCGGATCTTGGACATCTTCTGGGCAACGCCGTTGGAATCATCGTCTTTGGCGCTCCCGTCTGTACTCTTATGGGGACTTTGCCCGGCCTTTCGATGATTTTTTTTGCAGGGGCCGCAGGTAATTTCGCTGCGGCCCTTTGCTACCGAACGGCCCACCTTTCAATCGGTGCCTCCACCTCGGTGATGGGGGCGGCCGGTATTCTTACGGCCTTTCAGACTGTTAAAAGGATTCGGGCAGGAGAGGGGTTTCACCCTAAAATACTTTTCCCCTTTGGGGCGGGCATTGCCCTTGTGGGCGTTCTCAGCGGAGGTGAGAATACCGACGTGCTGGCCCATTTGACGGGATTTGGCGCAGGCCTTGTGCTGGGCGCTGTGGTGGCGCTCTTTAAGTTGACAAAGGCCTTACTGAAAGGATGAATATTTAACTCGATGATCAAGTTTTTTCTGACGGAGACAACGAAGCATGATATTCGATAGCATTAGGCAGGCGGGAACGGGTGTTGCCCTGAACGGATTAAATGGCAACGGTGGACACGAGGTCCAAGGAGTTGCCATTTCCCTCGGAGCGGGCCATGGACGGCTTGTGAGAATGAGAGAAGGGGAACACCCGTTTCCGCTTGCCGGTTCGGAGCGAATTAAAAAATTTTGCATTAAATTTCGATTGTGCCGGTAAAAACTAAGGTTGCTGGGCCCGTCTTAAAGATGTGGTTGTTCGTTTGATCCCAATGGATGGACAGATCCCCGCCGGCCAGGTGAACAAGGGCCGACCTCCCTGTGAGTCCGTTGAGCGCTGCCGCCACAAGGGCAGCAGAGGCCCCAGTTCCGCAGGCCAGGGTTTCGCCGGCTCCCCGTTCCCACACCCTCATCTTGAGTTCCTGGTCGTTGATGACCTGGACAAACTCTACGTTGGTCTTTGCGGGAAAACTAGGGTGAATCTCGATGGCCCTGCCCAGACCCTCAAGGTCTATTACCTCAACATCATCCACAAAGATAACGGCGTGGGGATTGCCCATGGAGACTGCCGTGAGCGACACCTCCCGGCCGTTTACCTGGATCTTTTCATTCACGGCCCTTTTGCCTTTGCATTTAAAGGGAATCAGGTCTGGTCTGAGAATCGGTTCGCCCATGTCCACGCAAACGGCTTCAACCTGGTTTGCATCCGACAGCTGGATCTCAGGAACGATCTCGCCTGCAAGGGTCTCAACTGTGAACCGTTGTTCGGTGACGATTTTTCTTTCAAACACAAGTTGGGCAAAGCAGCGCATGCCGTTGCCGCACATTTCGGGCTCTGAGCCGTCCGGGTTGAAAATTTTAAAACCGATGTCCGCCGTTTTCGAATTCAGGATGATGATGATGCCGTCTCCACCGATGCCGAAGCGGCGGGAGCAGAGACGTTGTGCTAACATAGGGTAGGAAATTTTTTTTAGAACGACCCCGTCCCTGTCGTCGAGCATGATAAAATCATTTCCTAGGCCCTCCATTTTGGTAAAACTGAGCTGCATTCTTATCTCCTTTCGCACACTATCAACTTTCGTTTTCAGGCCTTGATAATAATGTAGACCACTACCCACTACCTACTATTCAGGCACAGATCCTGAGAGTGGATAAAATATCGTCCGCCAGAGCCTCCATCTGCCAGTTTCTCATGCCGTCTAATTTTGCAAGTTCTTCGGGGGTTTCTGGTGATGCAAGGGCAATGGCTGTGATCAGGGTGTTATTGAGCAAAAATCCAGGCTCGATATGGGTCCGATTGCTGGCAGTAATTCTCATCTCCTTGAGGGATCGTATCCGTTCCGGGACCTGGGGCGGCATTTCCGGGAGTCTTTTTTTCGGGTATATGGGAAGTTTTTTTTCAGGGGTTTTGAGCCCTTCCATGATGGCTGCAACACATTGGGTTCCGTACATATCGGCTTGCCTCGGGCTCAGGGCCCGAAGCTCTTTCAGTTGTCCCAGGGTTTCGGGCTGGTTGGCCGCCATTTTGGCAATGGCTTCGGAGCTGATAATCTTGAACAGGGGGCGGTCTTTTTCTTCGGCCATGGTTTTTCTAAGCTGCAGAAGGCTTTCAAGTACTGCAAGGGTGCGTCGACCCATCTTGCCGGCACCCTTGTAGCGCATAAACAGGGGCTCGTCTCCGTTGTTGTCATGGCGCACCATGGTCTGAAGTTCAAACTCCTCCTCTGCCCAGGCAAGCCTGCCCTCATCCTCAAGGCGTCGCTTGAGGATTTCACTAAGCTCCAGAAGATAGGCAACATCGTTCACGCTGTAGGTGATCATCTCCTTTGACAGGGGGCGTCTCGACCAGTCGGTTTTTTGGAAACGCTTGTCCAGGGTAAGGTCAAAGTGTTTCTCAAGAAGTGCGGCAAGGCTTCTCTTGTGTATGCCGAGGAACCTGCAGGCAATTTCCGTGTCAAACAGGTTGTTAACTTGGATGTCAAAATCCCTGTCAAGGCTGCGGATGTCAAAATCTGATCCGTGGAACACCTTGGTGATGGAGGGGTCTTCAAATACGGGTTTAAGCGCAGACAGATTCTCCATGGGCAGGGGGTCAACCACAAACGAGTCCCTGGAATCCGCTATCTGGACAAGGCAGACCTTTTCCTTGAAGTGGTGCATGGAGTCGGCTTCGAGATCAAAGGCCAGCCGTTTTTCTGTTTTCAGGAGTTCGCACCGGGCCGCAAGATCTTCTTCAGTTTCGATCAGCGTATATTCAATCATTTT
>JAVEQI010000057.1:0-4839 GCA_034007745.1 Desulfobacterium sp. | reverse complement strand
GAAGGAGTACGCCTGTTTAATTCAGCTGTTTCAACTACCTACTACCTACTTACTAATCTCTACTATCATGTCCCTTACCCTTACCTGCCAGGGTATCGGCTATGGTTTTTACAAGGCAAAAGGTGAGGCCTGCGCCAAGGATGGCGACTGCGTACCACATACCACCAAAAAAGAGCAGATGTCCTGCATCCCATGCCCATTCAAAACTAAATGGAAACATAATTATCCTCCCTTATCCAACCTGTTTGCTTCAAGTTAGATATTGATTTTGTCCGGTTTAAATAAAACTCCCTTCTTTGATCCGACATACGCCAACGAGCAGGGACGGTTCGCAACCGCCTCCTGCCAGTATATTCGTGCCGGTCATCAATCCGCATTGAGCTCTTTTTCCTGGGGAAATACCGGCAGATACCGGTAGGCAAGTGCGAGGAGAATCACCCCGTAAGCAACGGGAAGAACCGTAGTTGCAACCTCCTGCCAGCTTGGGTAATAAAGGGCCCAGGTGTCAAAGCTCATGACTGGAACGGCCATAATCTGAAGAACCATGACCCAGCGGTTGAGGCAAACCCCCAGGGTGCCGAGCACAATGGCCACGAGCAAAAGCCGGGAGTTCTCCCTGTAGCTCTTTTTGGTCAAAAGAATGGCTGGGACAATGCCTCCCACAACGATCTCGGCGATGAGAATCCATATACCGTAAAAGGAGTTGTTTGAATAAAAATCCATTAAATTGAATCCTTGGGAGGGAGCCGTCACCGTTGCCCAGTAGATTGTATCGATGATCTTAGCAATGATATAGGTAAGGATCATCCAGCCGGAAATTTTGGCCAGAAGATGGACCACATTGTCCTTGACTAGTTTCTTTTTGGTAATTCCTTCGAATATCTTGAGGACTACCAGGGTAAAGCAAGGTCCATAGGCTGCAGCGGACCAGGTAAAAAGAAAAAAAGTCCAGGGCCATATAAGCAGAGCTTCTCGAAAGGCAAAGGGACGTCCGAACATCACGCCTGCAACACCTCCAAGGGAACCCTGGTGAAAAAAGGATAAAAAAGCTCCGGTTGCGGCAAAGATTGCCATTGTTCCGTGCATGTTGTGGCCGAGGTTGTGAAAAAAGGGAACCTTGTCAAGCTTTCGGTTCTCCAGAATCAAAGGGATAAACTCGATGGTCAGAACGCCGAGATAAAGGGAAAGACAAAAAGCCACCTCTGTGAGCATCGAGTGGATATTGGCATGCCAAAAGATAAACCATCCCCGCAGGGGTTGACCAATGTCAATGGCAAGGATCAAAAGCGCCGAGGTGTAGCAGATGAACCCGATTACAACGGCAAGGTTGATAATATTTTTAAGCTCATCAATGCCAAAGACATACCGTAACAGCCCGGTAAAAAAGGCACCGCCGCCAATGGCAATAACGGCGAGATCAGCCCAGATCCAGAGGGCAAATCCATAGTAGTCGTTCATGTTGGTCTGGTTAAGGCCTTTTAGCCAACAAAGTCCCATGGCGTATACACCCCAGAGAAGCACAACACTGACAATGGCAATCCCGATTGCAAAAACCGGAAACGGGCATCGTTTTGCGCCTTTAGGTATTAATACAGAATCCATATCTTTTCACTCCTAACTGTTGATTTATTACTCATGGCCTTTGTCATGATTGTTCTTGAGGTTTTCCCACTCGCCATCAAGGTAGTTATCCCCGGCCTTTCTGACCCACTCCCGTTCAGAGATGTAATACACCTTGGGATTGGTCTGGAGACGTTCAAGCAGACGAAACGCCTTAGGGTTCCTCGGCTTACCAAATGCGTTGGGATCGGGTTTTACCATCTGGTTGACGGCATGGTCAGGATTGTTCAAGTCACCAAAGGTTATGGCACCGGCAGGACATGCCTGGGTACAGGCAGTCTGGTAGTCCTGCTCCTCTATAGCCTCTTCATCTCTTTCCTCAACATAGGCGCGTTCCCTTGCCAGCTGGTACCGGTGGTAACAAAAGCTGCACTTTTCAACGACCCCCCGCATTCTGGGAGAAACATCGGGGCTGAGGTAGTTTTCCATGCCCTCGGGCCACTTTGGATCCCACCAGTTAAAATAACGCGCATGATAAGGACAGGCAGCCATGCAGTAACGGCAGCCAAAGCATCGGGTGTAGATCTGGCTTACAATGCCCGTGTCAAAACCGTAATCGGTTGCAACGGCAGGACACACAGAAACGCATGGTGCGTGACCGTGTTCGCCTATACCCGAGCATTGCATGCAGGGCCGAGGCATGTAGCAGATATCAGTATCTGGAAAAGGTTGGTGGTTGGTGAGTTTATACACCCGCATCCAGGTGATGCTGTCCTTTTTCCTGGTTTCATCTTCCTTGAACGGAACGTTATTTTCAGACATGCATGCCACCATGCATGAACCGCATCCGGTACACTTGTCCAGATCGATAACCATCCCGTATTTATGATTTTCCATATGATTGTCTTGTGTCATCAGAACCTCTTTATGTGAAACTCCGGCTGGTGCGTTGCAATCGGCTGAGTTTCATCGTTCATTGTGGTCAAGAGCCATACCTCGCTCCGGCCGTGCCGGTTATTAAATACCCCTGAACATATAAGGCTGCATCGGGATACATCATACATCAGGCCCTGGAAATCCGTGCCCTGATTCCCCAGGCAGGATCAGGTCCTGAAACAGGATCCATAACCGACCCCATGAGCTCATTTATGTTCACACCCTTGCCGCCCACATACCCGTTGCTGTCCAGCACATGACCAAGTCCCCTTGCCATGGCAACAACCCCAGGCATGATGCCGTCAAACAGATTGACACGAACCTTTGCCTTGCCCTTTGGGGTTTCAATTACGACAAGGTCTCCATGGGACAGCCTGTTTGCCTTAGCAGTTTCAGGATTAATCTCCACCAAAACATCCTTGCCCTTTAAAACGGTATCGGAAACTGTTTTAATGGCAAAGGGTGATGAGATCAAAGATCCGGCCGCTATCCTCATGTTGTCAACGGGAACCAGGACCAGGGGAAACTCTTGCACATCTCCTAGAATTTCAACCGGGGCAAGGCTTTTTACAATAAACGAAAAGTCCACATTAACGGCAGCATCAGGCATTTTGTCCGATTCAACCGCATATCCCTGGTCTGAAAGATCGGCCCACAGATCACCTGTGACCGCCTCAAGGCAATCCTCAAAGGATCTCCAGGGGAAACTTTTTTTGATGCTGCCCTCCATCTTCCTGGCAAGATCAAGAACTGCATCTCCGGGATTCCTGGTATCAAACAAGGGTTTAACCATGGGACGCGACAACCCTGTTATCCTCTGGGTCACACCCGCCCCTGAGGGTCTATCTTCAAGACTCTCAAGAAACATGTGGCTCGGTAGAACAACATCCGCCCTCTGGGTTGTTTCATCCATGTAGGAAGAAAAGCTCACGACAAAGGGAATCTCACCCACGGTTTTGGCAACCGATTGCGCATCATTGAGTGCAAAGCAGGGATTGGCCTGATGAATAAGAAGGGCCTGGATATTTTTATTGTTGCCTGCATTCGCAAAAAAAGCCGCTGCCGACCCTGTGGGGCCAAGGGCACTCTTTGCAAGACCTGCGGTTGCTATTTCGTCCATTTCAACGGCTGGCCACTGGTCGTAATCCCGAACAGCAAGGGTCCAGACCCCGCCATTTGTATTGATGCTGCCCATGATACAGTTCAAAAGATGAACTGCGCTGAATTCCCTGACGCTTCCAGCGGACATCCCCCTGCCCCGTCCTGCTATGGCAATGGGTGCGCTTGACCGGGCAAAGCCCCGGGCTATTTCAACAATTTTTCCGGCAGCAATGCCGGTTGCTGCAGAGACAGCATCGGGGGAATAATGTTGACCAAGAACGGCTGCAAGCTCCTGGAACCCAGGTCCGGCGGCCGCAACAAACGAACTGTTGAAAAGGCTCTCTTTGACGATCACACCTGCAATGCCAAGGGCAAGATCGGCCTCAGTGCCGGGCTTTGCCGCAATCCAGACATCTGCGTTGGCGGCAGTATTTGAAAGTCTTGGCTCCACCTGAACCAGGATTGCCCCCCGGTCCCTCCTCGCACTGTTTGATTTAAAATTTTTGACAGGAGAACCCCAGCCTTCGACCAATCCCGCACCAAAACTCAGGACATAATCTGAATTTTCAAGATCAAACCCTGGTGAAGAAGGAGTTCCGTGAATCTTCTCAAGAGTTGTTTCCCAAGTTTTTTCCATGGTGTCCATGGCGTAAACATTGTTTGAGCCAAGGGCCTTTAACAAACGTGCAAACAAACCCGAAACTGTTCCCTCTGCCCGGTCAGTGACACAGGCAATTGCGTCGGCATTGCCCGCCGCCCTGATCTCTTTAAGCTTGTCAGCCACTAGGGTCAAGGCCTCGTCCCAGGAAATCGCAACAAAGGTGTCTTTTTCCCGTTTGAGCGGCGTCTTGATCCTAGAGGGATCATAGAGATACTGAAGGGCGGAAATACCGTGGAGACAGACTCCGCCCGTGTTTATCGGGTAATCGCTTCGCCCCTCAATCTTGACGGGCCTGCCATTAATTTTGCGCACAGTGAGTCCGCAATTTCCAGGACAAAGGCTGCACACCGTATTGTCATAGGTTGCCTCACCGGATTTGGGCACGGGGGTCCATGGCCAGTTCTGGGTCCAGATGGACGAATCGTCCATCAACTTCCAGGTCGCAGGTGATACTGTCACACCGGCGACAGCGCCCAATCCCAGGCCCAGGAAGCTTCGTCTATCTACTTTCATAGGTTACACCTCAATAAATTTATAGGGTTCCAAGTAAGGCCTCGGGCTATTTGTGACACTGAAAACAT
>JAVEQI010000056.1:0-4965 GCA_034007745.1 Desulfobacterium sp. | reverse complement strand
TTGCTATTTCTGTATGGGTTTTTTCACCCAGCAAAGCCTTTTTTATCACAGCTTGTTTCGTTTTGATAGAATATCCCATTTGCATCACCTCAACACCCCCAATTGTGAATGTTCATTCGAGGCGACAACTATCCTGCCACAGGGGGAGACCGTCTATTGGTGTGTGCCCCTGTGTTCCTTCTATATCCGTAAGGGCTGCATATCCAAGTCCAACAAAAGCTGTCAAGCACACGAGCATGCCCAGAGAGAAAACTCTCCGTGCGGACGCAAAAGAATGAAACATGTTGCCTCCTAACGACGTCTGTTAAATTTTTATTATTCTATAATAATTTTTACAAAAACTATCAATAGACTCGTGAAAAAATCTGTGTCCTACGCTGCTGAGACGAAAACAAATACAAAAAAACGCCAAACAACGTGTCGGTTCGGTACAATACCATGGGAATATGAACAGTAACAAATTTCATCGCCCCATTTGCAAATACTATAATTACAAAAGTTCTACTATTGTGTACTGAAACAATGAGTACAATTCATATAACATAGATTATTGCATGTTAGCCTGGGACTAGGAATACTGAACACTTAAAATCTGATTCCAGACGGTTGTATAGGCAGGAAATTTATGAAAGGCAAAGCAATAAGATCTAAGAATGCAGTGTGCGCAGTCTTATTTTGTTCATTGGTGAGACTCAGATGAATATGGATCTCAAAATCTTTCGTATTAATCGCCCTAGTCTCACCAAATTTATAAAGGGCATGGGCTGACAAGGTGCGGTGGATAGGCTGCTTGATATGCCGAGCTGGTTTTTCCAATACGAGGTGCAGTCCAGTCTCCGTCTAACACGCTTTCAGCGGGCAGGTAAATCCGCATGTGTAGGTGGAAATTATCCATAGATATTGGTAGCCAATTGTTTTCCATGGTTAGGTCTTCCGGGGGATCAATCTGGAGAAGAATGTCCAGGGAACCATCTTCATTAAATTTCAAATCACTGCGATCATTGATGCTGTAGCGGTTTAATATATTATCGATTAGAAAATGCTTGCTGTTATAGGCAGTGATGGACCAGAACCCGTATTTTCTTGTTTGCGGCAGTCCATCTTTGCCAAAATGAATGGTATAGCTGCTATTGCCATTAAGGGAATTACCATCACTGTCTTTTTCCACTTTGGGATAAATAGCAGTTACCACCGGATTTGCGCCGAGGCCGGCCAGGGCCACCAGGGCACGATACTCATATTCAGTGCCGAAATCTGCGATGGGCTCGCCCCAATAACTCCATTGACCCATTTCAACAGCAAAAAATTTACTTTCCTTCCCAAGGGTATCTGGGAGATTAGTGAGCACGTCTTTCCATTTTGCTTCCCTTTCTTCGCCTAATATGGCTGGATCAAAAGTTTTCCCCGGGCCCACATTGATACTGCTGATGGTTTTCAAAATCCCATTATCCATCTCTGGCGGCGGATTCTCAGTCAACAGTCGATTGGCTGCATCAAAAAATGCTTGAGGAGACATTTTCACCAC
The DNA here is from genome assembly GCA_034007745.1 of Desulfobacterium sp. Lineage (GTDB taxonomy): Bacteria > Desulfobacterota > Desulfobacteria > Desulfobacterales > Desulfobacteraceae > Desulforapulum. Next base: position 3,440 of record JAVEQI010000056.1, on the reverse strand, counting down.
GTTTTCACCCGCAACAAAATCATTGTCCGGATTGTACACACCTTTCGGTGCTGTATAATCTCCTCCGTCCTGGTAAGCATCTAATGGCATTATTTTAAGTTGATTCTGGATTGCATAGATATTTTCCAGGTCATCTATGCCCTTGCATAAAACACGAATAAGGAACCATCCCATATTCTGAGGAAAGGCAACCTGTTCCATATTATCAGGAACACTTCCGTCAAAATCAGGGCCAGTCAGCAGATAGGTCTGTTCGTCTTGAGTCTCGCCACTGCCTAAAACCTTAATGGTGTTGGTATAGGCATCCATCATCTGAACTGCCGCAAATCGATCTACCTTTGGCTTCACAAGCACTAGTGCTGTGTCTGTGAGATCCAAAAAGGCTTGGGAATAAATGGTATCCGTGTTGGGCGTAACTACATCGACAAAGCTCGCATCAACCAAATTCTTACCATGTATCATCTGATTAATGGGGGCACGATTATTCGTTACCTCTTCCGTATTGGTAGTTGTTTTCTTGAGAGCTTCTACCATTACAAGGGGATAGCTGTATATATAAGCTGCCTCTATCTTTTCCCAGGTCGTCATTGCTTCTTGGTCCGATGAGGAACAACCTGAAAGGGATAGGGTAATTAAACAAATTAATAACAACAGCAACAAAAAATCTGACATTTTTTTTCCTCAATTAAATCAAAGCAGTATAAGCACATTTCAACTCTTTAATTGGTTTCATACTTTTCTTGACTAAAATTATCTTCCTATATAAAATCCAGGAATTCCGCCTGGGTCAGAATTCTACCCCGTGGTTGTTTTTATGACGCCGTCACTTACGTAAGGCCTGAAGAAGATCGTAGGATGGGGTACCATCTTCGGCCAGTCCGGCCTGGATCTGAAACTGTCTGATCGCAGATTTGGTGCCTTCCCCCAGAATCCCATCGATTTCTCCAGCATAAAAACCTTTTTCCTGCAATTTTATCTGCAGTTCAATCTTCTCCTCGATACCGAGGGAACCGGGAGGTCTCGGCCAGGAACCTATTAGACGGTCCGCTCCCGCCAGCCGGTCGGCAAGAAGCCCCACGGCAAGGGCGTAGAAATCAGAATTGTTATAGCGTTTCAGAACGAAAAAATTCTTCATCATAAGAAAGGCCGGCCCTTGTGGTCCGGCAAGAAGTTTCAGCTCCGCATTGTGATCGACAGAGTCATAATCCTGCCCTTCAGGCCGCTTAAAACCTAATTTTTGCCACTCAGATAAGGTTTTCGTCTGCCCGTTAAATTGTTCGCCGGATGCCGGCATAACTGCTTCATAACCCCAGGTGTTACCGGTTCTCCATCCATTTTTATGCAGCAAGTTAGCGGCGGTGGCTAGAGCATCGGGGATGGAGGTCCAGATATCCCGACGGCCATCCCCATCCATATCAACGCCATAGGCCAGATAGCTGGTGGGAATAAACTGGGTGTGACCCATAGCACCGGCCCAGGAACCAGTCAACTGTTCTTTTTTAACATCCCCGGCCTGCAGAATCTGGAGGGCTGCAATCAGCTGAGTCCGGGCAAATTTTTGTCTTTTAGGGTCACCATAGGCAAGGGTAGCAAGGGCCCGGGGAACATAAAACAGGCGGTCGGGCCTATTAAAGATGGCGCCGTAATTTGATTCCATGGACCAGATGGCCAGCAGAACCGACTTTTCAACCCCAAATTTTTTTTCCACATCAGCAAGGGTTCGGGCGTAATATCTTTCCATTTTTTCGCCCTTGGCAACGGCCAGTGGATTCACCCGGGTATCCAGATAATCCCAGATCTCAGTGGTAAATTCGGGTTGATAATTCGCCTTGGCAAGGACTTCCGGGTAAGGTTCCACCACCCCGGTAAAAGCAGTATCCCAGGTCACGCGGCTGATCCCCTGTTCATGCGCTTCGGGGTAGAACGCGGCAAGCCATTGTGCAAAATCTTTATTTTCGGCAGCCCGGACTGGAAAATTTATCAATCCATTCAAAATAACCAACGTGAAAAACAACAATGCCGGTTTCAACCAAAATTTCACTCAATCAACCTCTCAATTACTCTTTTATTAACTTTGTGCATATATAACTTCGCCATTGATTAAAATATGCGAATTATCAGTATCGTCTTAAATCCAAGTTGTAAAGCAGAATTACTATAAATACAAGATTCCCTTGAGAGCTCTTTTTTATTGCACGTATGAATGGGGAAAACGACCAGCAATCCCGAGAGAAAAAAAATTTCTTATTTTGGTAAGCTCCCGGGTAGTATATTTACGAACCGATCCATTGGTCCCCAACCTTCAACCGCCAAACACGACTTAAAAAATGTACACAAAAATCAATATACTGTTGATGTCTTTGAGTGCTATCGAAAAAGAGTCGCGCTTAAATGATTACACTGGTAACAAACTTACACAATAAACATTTGATGAAGTCAAACCCATGATTGAGAGCTATCGAAAGTTTCATTTGCAACTGCTGGCGGGAGAATGGCGTGAAGGCCGCAGCGAAGAATCCCACCCTGTCGTAAACCCATACTCTGGAAAGACTTTGACTTCAATCAGATCAGCCACCTCCGCTGATCTGGATACAGCCTATCAAAAAGCAGTAAAGGCGCAGGAAGCCTGGGCAGACACGCCGCCGGCGGAGCGGTCGGCACCGATGCTGCGTCTGGTATCGATTTTCGACGGGAGAAAAGAGGAAAGAAAACCTTGTCTATCGCCGGCCTTTAGGCTTTGTGGGCGTTATCAGTCCTTGGAACTTCCCACTGCATCTCTCTCAACGTTCTGTGGCACTGGCTCTTGCCTTGGATAATGCTGTGGTGATCAAGCCGGCGAGCGATACGCCGATCACCGGAGGCTTGGTGCTGGGCCGCATTTTTGAAGAAGCGGGCTTACCAGCGGGTATGCTGAATGTGGTTATTGGCCCTACAATCAATAAATCCCAGCTTAAAGGTGTGCAGCAAAAAATTGCCAAAGCCAAAGAGCAGGGAGCAAAAGTACTTCTGGAGGGCGAGATTCACGAGCAGATGGTGCCGCCCTATGTCTTTGATGACGTAACGCCCGATATGCAGTTCAGCACCGATGAAATCTTCGGACCGATAGGTGGCATCCAGAAAGCCCGGGACGAACACCACGCCCTGGAGCTTGCCAATGGCACTGAATTTAGTCTCTCCAGCTCCGTATTCTCCGGCGATCTGAACAGAGGATTGAGATTTGCCCGCAAGGTCCAGGTATGACACACGTTAATGATATCATAGCAAACTCAGGTTAGAGTATCAACTATCTAAAAAAAAGCCCCGACCATCATTGATGATCGGGGCTTTGTATAAAGATAATCCGGCGGCGTCCTACTCTCCCACAGAGACTCCCCTGCAGTACCATCGGCGCTGGAGATCTTAACTTCCGTGTTCGGGATGGGAACGGGTGTGGCATCTCC
>JAVEQI010000038.1:0-24226 GCA_034007745.1 Desulfobacterium sp. | reverse complement strand
TGGCGGAGATGCCACACCCGTTCCCATCCCGAACACGGAAGTTAAGATCTCCAGCGCCGATGGTACTGCAGGGGAGTCTCTGTGGGAGAGTAGGACGCCGCCGGATTATCTTTATACAAAGCCCCGACCATCTTTAATGATGGTCGGGGCTTTTTTGCGTTTTTCATATGAAAAATAAGGTGCTGGGTACCGGTGGTTAACAGCAATTGTTTTTTCATTGTTCGTTGTGACAGGATAACCAAAGGGGCGGAATAACACTGGTCCCGCCCTGTACTATCGTGTTTCAGCGTTCGTTGTGTCCGTAAGGACATGTGGATTATGTAAAGACACCCTGGAGCTTTTAGCTCCAGGGTGAACCAAAGTATTATTTTCGTTTCCCAGGCAGCTCCCACTCTTCCACCCGGGTGGTATCATAAATCTCCTCCCAACCTGTGATCATGCCGGAGATGTGGCTGAAAAGGGAGTGGCCCGTGGTGGTCATATACACATGAACCAGGAGAAAAGAGACCAGCATGAACGCAAGCAGCGTATGGAGCAAGGCCACCGGCGCCAGAGGTATGTTCATCCAAGCCCAGCTGTTCCAGGTGTAGTACAGGAGCCCGGTCACCATCTGCAGGGGTAGCAGCAGTGCCGACAGTCCCAGATAGGTCAAGCGCTGCAGGGGGTTGTGTTTGGCACCGGGGGACTTTTCAACCGGATGGGGCTTTCCCTGGAAGATACCCCGGGCATAATACATCATCACGGCAAACAGCTTTTTGGTGGTGGGGATATACTGTCTCCACTCCCCGGTGGTAAAGAGCCAGAAGACGAAAAAGGCAAACAGTACCAGCCAGGAGAGCCCGATGAAGTTGTGGATGTTGACGGCCCGTTGAAATCCCAGCAGGGAATAGGTGCCGTGGACCTCCAGCCCGGTAATGATAAGGGCAATTATCATCAGCGCCTGGAGCCAGTGCCAGAATCTTTCAAACCGAGTATAGAGATATATTTTAATGATTTTTTTTTCATTCATTGCTGTCTCTCCTTCCGTTCCTGGTAAAAAATCGGCCCAGCCCATGGAGTCCGACACCCCCCAGGGAACCCAGGACAATGAGCCATCCAAGTGAGTCCACAAGCCTGACCCTGTCCCTTCCGGGCATGTAAAATCCGGTCAGATTGGCCAGACGACCTGTGTCACGTGTGTGGCATTTAATGCAGGCCAGGGCCTGGGTTTTCGGGGCCACCATATGGGTGATGGGAAAGGCGTAGGTGGTTTCCACAAAATCGAACTCACCCGAAAAGGGCAGATTGAGGCTTGCATTGCCTAAGGAAATGGCCTCGTTCCAGTCAAAGGTGGTCCAATATCCTTTATCTCCGGACAGAAGTGGTGTCAGCAGGGTTTTATGCACCTTGTCGTAAGGTTGTCTGCCGCGATGGATCTTAAAGGGATAGATGCGCGAGTCTGGATCAGATCCATCACCCACTGGATGGCTGACTTTCACGACCGTGGCCGGATCAATGACATCCTTTGCCGTGGCACTGGTCTGTGTGCCGTTGGACCAGAAGTATTCAGGGACTACGTTTTTATCCCAGACCATCTCCCCCTTGATGGATTGGTAGATGTCCTTTCCCAGGTCTCCCGTGACATTGTAGGGCTTTCCATCTTTCAAGTCACCGGCCCTGCTCCAGTCCCAGCTCATCTTGGTGGGATTAACCCTTGCGTATTCGGGAATGTGACAAGCCTGGCAGGAGACTTCATCTGTGTGATCATTCATCTTGGAATCGTTGGTATGGGGGGCATCACTGTGGCAGGAGACACAGGTGATTTTGGGTGCCAGATCATCCTCCAGGAGGCTCTGGGTTTTCTCCACTGCAGGATTAGTATAAATCCGGCCGGCAATGTTATGGTTGGTGGTGGTATGGCACCGGGTACAGGTGAAATTTTCGCCATCAATTCCCATGTGCACGTCCAGAGCCTTGTTGGGCTTCATGAGGGAGGTGTCCAGATCACCGTGCTTTACCCCATCACCACCACCGCCCTTGAAATGACACTCGCCGCAGTTACTGCGACCGGGAAGACCGATTTTACCCACTGCTGAAGAGACTTCTTTTTGAATCTCCGCCATAATCTTCAGGGTCTCGGGATCATCATCCCGGACAAATGCCTGGATGTCGGTAAATGCTTCGGAATAGTTGAATTTTTCCATGCCGTGGCACTTCAGGCAGTTGATCCCCTCCTCCACCCCGTTCCAGCCGGTATGGCATTTAAGGCAGGCCTTGTCCTCCATGGCATTGGCGGAGATACAGAAGTTGTTCACCGAATACCCGGCTTTTCCGTAAGTAATATCGTCTTTGCTGCCCGATGCAAGCCAGGTCCAGTGGATGGTTTGGTGAAACTGCTCTGCTGCCTCAGAATGACAGGAAAGGCACGCCTGGGTCACCTCTTCACCGGACATGAAAGGCTTTTTCAATGCCTCGTGGGTGGTGTGGTCCGTGGTACTCCATCTTTTGTCGCGCTTGACCGCCTGTTTTGCAAGTTTTCGCCCAGGGGCCTCGTCATCCCTCGGATCCGAGGCAGCTCCGGTGAAAAACGGCGGACTGGCCAGCGATAAAAAAGCTGCCACCAATAGGGGCAACAATACTCTGGGAATTATCATTCTTGCCATTCAGACCTCCAATTCGTATGTTCAAAAAAGCCTGGCACTCAAAGGTAGCAGGCGAGAGAGCAACAGGATTATTTACAGGTCGCAGGGGAGGAAGAATCTGCGGCATACCCGTAGAGATACGAATAGATATCAAGGAGATCTTCATCACTCAAAGCATCCCACTCCGGAGCGCACTTGAACTCAGAAAAATCTTTGGTTTCAAATACCTGCTTCCACTGGGCCATGGTCTTATCGCTGGGATTGATGGGGGGCTTTGCCTCGCTCACCTCACTCTCACTCCTCTCAAAACATGCCGTGTACACTTTTCTGTAGGTATATTTCCCCTTTCTCTTGTTGCCGCCGGGACCATCGTCCGCTGCAAAGGAAACGGTAATAAAGCCTAATATGAACAAAATGGCCAGCATGGAAACACCTATCTTTTTACACATCGTTTTTTCTCCTTGTTATTCCCAGTAGATAACCTGGTCATGATTTAAAATGTCATTGACCAGGCTCTGCCAGTCAATGTTTGGATCGTAGAGTTCCACTACCGAAACCACACTGTTCCTGGAAATCTCCTCAAACAGCTCCCGCATTGCTTCATCGGGACGGGTTTTCAGTATATGCAGAATCTTCACTCTTCACTCCAGATCAAAATCTTAAAGGGGCTTACCCTTCGGTCTTTTTGATTTCATAGGAGCCGTCTTCGTTAAATGAGCAACCAGCTTCAAGGTAGTAGACATCTTTTAAAGAGGGCCGCACATCCTTGGTCATGTAGTATCCTTCCCCGCTTCTGGCTCCGGTGGAGCAGACATATACGATGAGCTTATCTGTGGGCAGATCTTTGATCTTATTTTCCAGATCATCCACTGGAATGTGCACTGAGCCCGTAAAGGCGCCTTTATCAAACTCATCTTTATCCCGAACATCTATGATCATCATGGCTTCGGGTGAATTGGCCAGCAGGTCCTCAAACATGGCAATGTCCATGCTGCCTTCTACCTCACCGGCTTTTACCGTTAAGGTTGTTGACGCCCCAAAGGCCTTTTTCCATTCTGGATATCCTTTGGCAAACACCTTTACATTGGTGTATCCAAGCTTTTCAGCTTTTTGGGCGGATTTGTGGCTTAGTTTGCACTCTATTCCTTCACAGTAGTAAATCAGCAGAGCACTTTTGTCTGCTGGAAGCAGATCAATATGCTTGTCAAACTCGCTGTCAGGAATATTCACTGCCCCCGGGATATGGCCTTTTACATACTTTGGTTTATAGGGTCTTGCATCAATGAGCATGACATGGTCAGGCATTGGCATGCCGGTATGATCCTTGACAAACTTCACATCAACAATGGAGTGATAGTACCATGAAGGCGCTTCCTGGCTGGTGGTATCTGCTGCATTTCCCTGGAAGGCGTATCCAGAGATGATGACTGCCAGAAGGACAATGACAGCCATACAGGGTGTTCTCAATGGTTTTTTCATTGTTTTTATCTCCTTATAGTTTACTCTCCTGAAATGCAAGGTGCATGCCAGAACAGTTCTGAGGGATCATTAAGCGTTAAAAGCACTGTCGTACAAGGATTTTTATGCATTTTGAAAATAGAGGCTATCGCGAAAGAGAAAACGGAATTGTTAATCGTATACGAATGTGTTAATGCCATTGTTAATACGTTAACACGTTAACATATGGGAGGAGAACAATGGATATCGGAAAACATTGGCAAACCATCATCGAATCCGTTCAGGATGGGGTCATCATCGTGGACCCCGGGGGAAATATCATGGCCGCCAACAGCACCGCTCTTCTCATGACCGGCTATAAAAGCGAAGAACTCATTGGCACATCATGCCGGATACTCAACTGTACCGGTTGCCGGATCCTTGGAGCAGGCAGGGGCAAAGAATGGTGTACCCTCTTTTCCAGCGGATTGATCCGGGATAAAAAATGTCTGATTACCCACAAGGACAACCGGTCGGTCCAGATCCTCAAAAGCGCAACGGTTTTCTACGATGATGATGGAAAGATTGTTGGTGCAGTGGAGACCCTGAAGGATATTTCAGACAACATTAAATTTGAAAACGAATTGATCTCATTAAAAAAAACCTATCTTTTAGATGATGGATTCCACGGTATCGTCGGCAGGAGCCCGGTGATGGAATCCCTATTTGAGCTGATCGAAAATGTGGCCGCCACTGAAACCCCGGTGATGATACTGGGCCAAAGCGGTACAGGAAAAGAACTTGTAGCCCGGGCAATACACGATATAGGGGTGAGAAAGGACAAACCCTTTATAAAGGTCAATTGCGCAGCCCTCAACGAAAGCCTCCTGGAAAGTGAGCTCTTCGGCCATGTCAAAGGGGCCTATACCGGTGCCAATCGGGATCGGATCGGCCGGTTTGAGGCGGCCCACGGCGGCTCCATATTTCTTGATGAGATCGGAGATATTCCTTTGTCCATCCAGGTCAAATTACTGCGGGTACTGGAAGAAAAAAAAATTGAAAAGGTGGGAGACAACGTCCCCATTGATGTGGATGTCCGCATCATAACTGCCACCAACAGGGACCTGGAACAGCTGATCCAGGAGAACACCTTCAGGGAAGATCTGTTCTTCCGGATCAATGTTTTTCCCATTAGATGCCCTTCACTGGGTCGTCGCCTGGAGGACATTCCCCTCATTGCCCAGCACTTTGTCACTGTCAATGCCCGGAGAACAAAGAAAAATATTCTGGGATTCACCCCAGAAGCCATGCGGCGAATGATGGCCTATTATTGGCCGGGAAACGTGCGGGAGGTGAGAAATGCAGTGGAATACGCTTTTGTTCTCTGTAATGGCAGGAGTATCGGCCCGGAGCATCTTCCGGAGAGAGTTATTGCCTGTACCGATCCTGAAAATAAAAAAAAATCGATCTGTACCGACAACGCTGTGATACCATCATCAGAAAATGAACGCACCGAGCTGATCCAGGCACTCAAATCCTCTGGCAGGAACCAAACCCGGGCGGCGCATATACTTGGGATCAGCCGGGTCACTGTGTGGAAACGCATTAAAAAACATGGCATTGATCTCCAGCGGGATCTGGGTATCTAAACATCTTACCCTGTCTGACTGACGAAAACAGTTTACCAAATTTGGTTGACTCTTGTGTTTTGAGGGACAAGCTACTATTCTATGCCCTGCTTTTGTCGCTCAGTCCAGGGTTGTATTTTTATCGCTTGATTTAACTTGGTACCTAAGGTGCACTATGGAATTTAATATACTCTTAACCGGGCTGTTCGTTTTTTTTGCAAGGATGTGCGATGTCTCCCTAGGGACCATGCGAACAATCATGACCGTTCAGGGAAAAACCGTTATCGCATTTGTGCTGGCCCTGTTTGAAATAACCATCTGGCTTCTTGTGGTGAACACAGTCCTCAACCAGATCAATGAACAGCCGATTCTCATTGCTTTTTATTCCTTTGGATATGCGACAGGGAACGTAGTTGGCATTCTTGTTGAGCGCAGGCTGGCCTTTGGTATTATTATTTTGAAGCTGCTGACAAGGAGTGCAGGCCATGAAATGGCAGAATTCTTAAGGGCAAAGGGACTGCCTGTCACGGTGTATGTGGGTGAGGGAATGCAGGGGCCTATCAGTGAGCTTTATCTTGCATGCAGCCGGAGGAAATTAAGGTGGATTCTGCCCGAGGTCAAAAAAATAGATCCCAAGGTCTTTTATATCATAGAGCAGGCCCGGGACATGAGCCATGTATTGAAACCCCTCAGCAGTCCCATGGGCGGCTGGAGAAGTCGGGGTAAGAAAAAATAGCTAAGCTTCCTAAACGTCCAGGGATGCGATGAATTCGCCCATCACCCTGAGCACCTTTTTCTCTGCCTGGAGATGGGGAACGTGCCTTGTTCGATCAATGACAGCTGTTTTCACCGGTCCTGACACTCCGTTTTTAATTTCCTCCACCTGGGCAAGGGTCGCAAATTCATCCTCCCCTCCCTGGATCACGAGAACGGGACAGGTGATTGATCCAAGCAGATTTTTCATATTCCAGGATCTGAATCGGGGATCGAGCCATCTGTCGGACCATCGCCTGAATACAGAGTCGGTCCTCCCTCCATGGTATCTGGCAAGCTTTTCTTTTAAACCGCCCCTTTCATAGGCCGATACAACTCTGGATATTCCCTTTATTGTGACCTCTTCAACAAATATATGGGCCGCCTCTGTTATGACACCCACCAATTTTTGCGAATGCATTGCAGCATGGATAAGGGCAATGGTGCCTCCGTCGCTGTGGCCGATGAGAACAGGATTTTTTACCTTGCAGATCTCCAGGATCTCATCGAGTATCCTGGCTTCCTTTTCAAGGTAATCCAGGGGCCAGGGGCTTAAGTCATGGGTGGAAGCGGGGTCTGAATCTGAACTTGAAGGGGCTTCGGGCATTCCATATCCAAACCGTTCGTACAAAAAACCAGGACTCCCTGTTGTCCGGCAAAGGGCAACAGGAAACGTTTTCCACTGGGCAATGCTGCCAAGGCCCTCGTGGAGAAAAACTAGGGTGGGCCCATTGTTGATGCCCGGTTCCGTGGCAAGGTGTTGTGCCTTAAGCCTTTCCTGGCCACCATAAATGTCAAAGTTGGTTCTGGTTATGGATTGCTCTATCCCGTCGTTCATGGAGGTCATTATTTCTCCCTGGTAGTCCGCGTTTATAAATTTACCCCGGGATTTCTTTCTTCAATGTCTCTTTCTCCCAAGATCCCTGGCCCATTGACGGGGAAGCTCCACCTTTGACCCTGCGGCCTTGGAGTCCTCTTCAAGGATCAAGAGGCGAACCCGCCCCGTTGCCGCAAGCCTTCCCTGGTCATCGTACACCCCTGCCTCCCACACATGGGAACGGCGTCCCATGGTCAAGGGGGCTGCCGTGCCTGTCAGCACCCCCGAGCGTACTGCCCTTAGAAAGGATGTCGAGTTTTCTATGCCAACGGCACTCTTGCCTTCTGCAAAAACATTCATGGCAGCCCCGGCACTGCACAATGATTCGATGATTGAGGAGTAAACTCCACCGTGGACAAGGCCATAGGGCTGAAAAATGGTCTCGGTGACCGGAACTTTTGCCACAATCCTGGAAAGAGTAGCCTCGGTAAAGTACAATCCTATGGCCCGGTTGAATCCTCCAAGGGTGTTGTTCAGAATTTCCACCAGGTTTTCAGGGACATCGTTTTTGAAATCTTGATTTTTCATAGAGTTTCCTATCCTAAGTAAGGGACTATCAGTATAGTTCCTGTGCTCTTCGATCCTTAATCGATAAACATATCATAAAATTATCTGTAATCTCAATGGTTTCTTTTTGGGTCTAAAAATCCCATGGGGTGTCCTTGTCTGGTGCCTGACACAAAAAAAGATCTTGACAGCTTTCAATTGACCGTGTAGGGATGATCCAGGTAATTAAAGTAACTAACCCCGAGCGCAGATATTAACCTTTAAGTTACAGGATGCAATTTCGTGGACCTATCCTTTGCAGACAATCATCGTGTAGACTATTATTGGTTTTATTTTTATAGCTCAGACCTGCCCGGGGTGCGCTGAACTCTATAAAATGAACAAAGCGATCAAAGCCGTGGGCAGAACTCCCACGGCTTTTTTGTTTCTGGTCGTGGAGAAGTACCTGCCCTGCGGTCCTTTTATCTTAATCTTTAACAGGAGACCGTGCCATGATACAGACCTATGATGTAAACGTTAGAGCGTTTGAAACTCTTATTTCCCCGGACACCCTCAAGAATGAACTTCCCATGACCGAAGCATCCATTGCCACGGTCATTGAAAGCCGTGCAACCATTGCCAGGATCCTCAACGGGGAGGATCACCGCCTTCTGGTGATCACGGGGCCCTGCTCGATCCACGATGAGACTGCAGCCCTGGATTATGCAGAAAAACTCAACCGCCTGAGTCGGAAGGTCGCAGATCAGATCTATATCGTCATGCGGGTTTACTTTGAAAAACCAAGAACAACGGTGGGCTGGAAGGGGCTGATCAATGATCCGGGTATGGATGGATCCTGCGACATGGCAACCGGTCTTAGAAGGGCTCGAAAGCTGCTCCTGGATATAACAAAAATGGGGCTGCCCGCAGGGACCGAGATGCTCGATCACATCACACCCCAGTATATTGCGGGGCTGGTCAGCTGGGCCGCCATCGGCGCAAGAACCACTGAATCCCAGACCCACAGGGAGATGGCCTCCGGCCTTTCCATGCCTGTTGGATTTAAAAACTGCACGGACGGCGGCCTTGTCAACGCCTTTAATGCCATGGTGGCGGCAAGATCTCCCCAGAGTTTTCTCGGCATTGATCCTGAGGGCCGTGCCAGCATCATTAAAACCAAGGGTAATCCTGGAGTTCATGTTGTTTTAAGGGGAGGGGAAAGGCCCAACTATGACTCTGTGAGCATTGGTGAAGCAGTGGACCAGCTCAAGGCAAGAAACCTTTCCCAGGCCATAGTGGTGGACTGCTCCCATGCCAACTCACGGAAAAAATTTGAAGGCCAGGCCGTTGTGTGGAAGGATGTGCTGCACCAGCGATTGGCCGGAAACAACGCCCTGGTGGGAATGATGCTTGAGAGCAATCTCAAGGAGGGCAGCCAGAGCTGTGTGCCTGACCCTGCTGAGCTTGAATACGGGGTGTCTGTGACCGACGAGTGCGTTTCATGGGAAACTACAGAGGAGCTTATCCTGTTTGCCCATAACCAGCTTGAACAGAAAAACGGCTGATGCCAGCTTCAAGCTTGATCGTCGAGTTCCAGGTCCAGGCTTGATAGTTGAGCAGGCTTTAAATTTTTTTGGAGACCCTTAATGATAAAACTTGATATTACCGGTCGAAACGGCAGTTCCTGCCTTGCCGTTGGCGAGCGTCTTAAAAATCTTGAAAAGTATATGCACGGGCAGACGGTCATCATCACCGACTCCGTTGTTCGTTCCCTTTACGGGGATCAATTCCCCCCCTGCCAGGTGGTAGAGATCGGGTGCGGTGAGGGTGTAAAAACCCTTGAAACCGTCGCCAAGATCTTTGAACGGCTGGTGGAGCTTGAGGTGGATCGCTCAGGATTTATTGTCGGCATTGGCGGGGGGATCGTCTGTGACATCACGGGATTTGTCGCCTCAACCTACTTGAGGGGAATCGGGTTCGGGTTTGTCTCAACCACGCTTCTCGCCCAGGTGGATGCCAGCGTGGGCGGTAAAAACGGGGTCAATTTTTCAGGGTATAAAAACATGGTCGGCGTGTTTAACCAGCCTGAATTTGTCATCTGCGACATGGAGATGCTCAAAACCCTGCCCCGGCGGGAGATAGTCTCCGGGTTGGCCGAGGTGGTCAAGCATGCCTGTATCGGAGACACGGGTCTGTTTGAGTTCCTTGAAGAGTCACAGGATTCTGTGCTGGCCCTTGAGCCCCATGCTGTGGAGCGTATGGTGCATGATTCGGTGTTGATCAAGTCCGCCGTTGTCAACCGGGATGAACACGAACAGGGCGAACGACGGAAGCTTAATTTCGGCCATACGTTCGGCCATGCCTTTGAAAGGATACTCAAAATCCCCCATGGCGAGGCTGTTGCCGGGGGCATGGTTGCGGCTGCGGTCCTTTCAAAAGACCGGGGACTTTTAACCGACCGGGAGGTCCATCGTATCGAGACTCTCCTTGAAACGCTGGACCTTCCCACCCGGTTTGACGTTGACAGGGGCAGGGTAATTGACGCCATGCGACGGGACAAGAAGCGCAAGGGTGAATCGATTAATTTTGTCCTCCTCAGGGGAATCGGTAACGCCGTTGTCGAACCCATAACCATTGAAGCGCTGGAAAACTCAATGCCCCGACTCGACCTTTGCAGGTTAGGTTAACTGGCTGCGCTCTACTCAACCTGTTGTGTACGGGAGTGACAACCTTATGGTTAAAATCAAAAAGTTTTATTTTGACAACGCTCCTTGAAATGGCTATTGAATAAATCCCATGGATAAACTCGGATACATCTATATCCTTGCGGCAGCAACCCTGTGGGGGTTCCTCGGACCCTTTGGGAAGATGGCCTTTCAGGAAGGGGTTTCGCCTCTTGAGGTTGCCTTTTGGCGGGCTATGCTCGCATGGCTGTTGTTTGCTGCCCAGGCTTTTTATCAGAGGCGGGTCCGGGTTAATCTCCGGGATCTTCCCGGCCTTGCCCTGTTCGGTTTTCTTTGTGTCACCATGTTTTTTGGGTCCTATCAGATCGCCGTGGAAAAGGGAGGGGCAGCCATGGCATCGGTGCTTCTCTATACTGCACCGGCCTGGGTTTTTCTGCTTTCCCGTTTTTTTCTAAACGAGGGGGTGAACCTTAAAAAAATAACGGCCCTGGGTCTCACCCTTGCAGGGGTGATTCTGATCTCCAGGAATCAACAGGTTCAGGCCATGGGCATTGCCGGGGAGGGTGGAATTTCGGCCGTTCTATTCGGTCTTCTGGCGGGTTTCTGCTATTCTCTTTACTACATATTCGGCAAGCATTTTTCAGACAAATACTCGGCATCAGTTCTTTTTCTATACATTCTTCCCTTTGGTGCCGTCTGTCTTCTGCCCTGGTTCTCGTTTGCACAAAAGAGTGTTACTGCATGGCTGGCCCTGGGGGCCATAGCTGTTTTTTCCACCTTTGCCTCCTATCATTTTTACTACGCAGGCCTCCGAAGAATCGAGGCTGGCCGGGCCTCGATCATTGCCACGGCTGAGCCGGTTGTGGCAGCTCTGGTTGCCTGGTGCTGGTGGGGGGAGAGTTTCACCGTTTATGGCTATTTTGGAAGCGTGCTCATCCTTGCCGCCGTGCTGCTCATGATTCGCAGTTGAGACTGGGACAAACCAGGAAGGTGATTCGTGACCATTTGGCGGAAATCTCAGTACTGGCATTTCCGCCAAATGCCGATTTGTCCCAGGGAGATACCGGAGCACAGGTGGCTGAAAAACACGCCTGGAACGAACCCATGGTATAGTCCCTGGCCCTTGGTGGTAAGGATGATCAAGGCCGCTTTCAGGTGTCAAGGCTATTGATAAATTCCCTGATGATTTCTTCGAGCAGGATGTTCCATCCAGCGATAAGTGCCCCGGGTGTTCGGGTGTTGATTTCCATCTCCTTTGAAAAAATCTTTTTCTCCATTGCATCAAGTGTGAGGGAGATCTCCATCACCGCCAGGGGCCGGTTCTCCTGCCTGAAATCGCCGTAGAGGCGAACAACACTGCCCTGGAGCCTGTGGTCTGCCGGTTGACCGGCCAGGGGCGCAGAAAATCGTCGTGTATCAAAAAGAGCCTGTTTGACCGCTGCCGTGATCATCCGCTGGGGTGAGATGATGAATTCGTTGTAGTAATCTGTTTTAAATTGGAATTCATCCCTGCGATAGACAAACGAGTTGGAGGAATACAGGGGGGCGCTGTCAAACTCTTTTACCAGGAGAGTCGGCAGGGGGGAGGACGTGGAGGTTACTTCTGGAAAGGTTGTTGCCTCCAGGCTGTAGAGCTTTTTTTCGCCGATGTTTCTCTCGAGGGAAAAGCAGCCCGGTAACAGCACCATGGCCCAGGTTATTACCACCATGACCGGCAGACTGTTTTTTAACCACGGGCGTTGTCGAGCATAGAAAGAATTATCGTTCAAGGATTTTCTCCTTTTCCGGGGGGGTCTCAAATAAAAGCCTTGCTGGATAGCGTTTGATATCCTGGCTCATATGCCGCAGGTTTTCCGAGGTTATTTTCAAGTTTTCCACAACTTCCCCGATGCTGTCCGTGTTGACCCACACCATGTCCCCTAAAAGCCGGGAGGTTTTTTCAAGGGAGGCGGCAAGGGATCCTGCCGTTACGGCCGCACCTTTAAACTCGGCAAGGGTATCGACAATGGGATCCTTTGACTGTTCAACGATCTCTTTTGCCCCCCTTATTGCGGTCCTTGCATCAATCATCAACTCCTTTGCCTGGTTGGAGTCAAAAAGTTCACCAAGCCGGGCGTTTGTGGTTCTTATCTCCTTTAAGAGCGTCTTGGTTTGGAAGGAAATTTCCGCCATGTTGGTCTGGTCGAGCTTGGTGGAGGTTAATTTCAAAAGTTCTTCCAGCTGAGTTATAATTCCGACAATCTTGATATTTTCAAGGTTTTTCATGATTTTGTCCAGGGACTCACCCATCTGGCTTATTTTATTGGGTTTGGATGGTATGTAGGGATGCTTGGGGGCCCAGGGTACTTTAAGGGGAGAACTTTCCGCCTCGGCTCCATAGCCGGTTTCAAGATAGGCACCCCCGGTCACCCCCTTAAATGTCATTTGAACTGTCAATCCGTCGTCCACAGCCTGGTTTATCTTCTCTTCTACCGTACCGCCGGGCTGGCCAATGGAGATATCGTTAAACAGAGATATGATCACAAGAACATAGTCGGATCTCACCCCGTAGACCCTGCTTGCACCGGTGATCTGCTTCACCTTGCCAATCTCTATGCCCCGGTATTTTACAGGGGAACCAACGTCAAGGCCCTGGACGCTCTCGTTAAAATAGGTTTCAGCAAGGGTCTCCTGCTTTAGAAAATCCCCGGCCCCGAGCAGGGAAAGTGCAATGACGAGCAGGGCAAAGGATATTATAACAAAGATTCCCAGTTTAAAATGATTTGCTTTTTCGCTCATATCTCTCTCTTTTTCACCTAAAAATTGTAATTATGGTTTCAGGCTATTCGGTTGAAAAAATTATATACCAGGGGATTTGTTCGGTCATGCTTGAGCTCCATGGGCGCTCCGGTTGCAATGATTCCCCTGGTGGATTTATCCAGCATGACCACACGGTCTGCAATGGAAAATATGCTTGCAAGCTCGTGGGTGACAATGACAAACGTAATGTCAAGGGCCTGGGCAAGGGCCTTGATGAGGTTGTCAAGTTCGGCAGACGTCACAGGGTCGAGGCCCGCAGAAGGTTCGTCCAGAAACACAATGGCCGGATCGAGGGCCATGGCCCTGGCAAGGGCAGCCCTTTTCTTCATGCCGCCGCTCAGGGCGTCGGGCATGAAATCTTCGTTTTCCCCAAGCCCCACGAGGGATAGCTTTGTCCTGGCAATGGCATCCATGGCCTTTTCAGGCAGGTTTGAAAATTCTTCCAATGGCAGCTTTACGTTTTCAAGGATGGTCATGGACCCGAAAAGCGCCCCGCTCTGGAAGGCCACGCCGATTTGTCTGAGAATCTCTATCCTCTGATCTAATCTGGCTCCTGCAAGCTCTTTTCCCTGGATCTGAATGCTTCCTTTTTTGGGTTTTATAAGCCCTGTCATCAGTTTCATCAGGGTGCTCTTTCCGCATCCTGAGGTTCCAAGGATGGCAAAGATCTCGCCCCGGTTGACATGAAGGCTGATGTTGTCGAACAGGATGAAATCTCCATATCCGGCTGTTAAATTCTTCACCTCAATAATCGGGTCATCCTTTATCCTGTTTCCCACTTATTTAAACTCCCAGGCAATAATAAAGAACCGAAAATATCCCATCAAAAACGGCAATGAGGGTAATACCCGTCACAACCGCACTTGTGGTGCTCGTTCCAACGGCTCCGGGGCCGCTTTTGGTTTCTATTCCACGGATGCATCCTGAAGCTGCGATGAGAATACCGAACACAAAGCACTTGATCAGACCTCCCATGAAGTCCCCCCAGGTGACAAACGATACCACCTGGCTGTAGTAGGTCACGGCAGGGTAGCCCATGGACAGAAGAACGATGGAGCCGCCCATGATACCGACAAAATTTGCGAATATGGTCAAAAGCGGGGTGATGAATACGGCCGCTAAAATTCTCGGGACCATGAGAAAACGCACGGGGTCTATCCCCATGGTGGCAAGGGCATCGATCTCCTCGTTGATCTTCATGGTGCCGATCTCGGCGGCAAAGGCCGAACCTGATCTTCCGGCCAGGATGATTGCCGTCATCAGCGGTCCAAGCTCCCTGACCATGGCAATGCCGATGAGGTTGGCCACGTAGATCTCAGCTCCGAACATCTTCATGGGCATGGCCGATTGAAAGGCCATGACAAGACCTACGATAAAGCTGATCAAAGCCACGATGGGCAGTGCGTTTACCCCGGCCCGTTCTGCGGTGAGCAGGGCATCCTTCCATCTGATGGACGAGGGGTGGAAAAAGGCGTAGACCATAGCACTGGTAATTTTTCCCACATGAGCTATGAAGGTGGCCGTGTTTTCCATTCGAACCGCAAAATTTTTCCCCCGGGTTTCCACAAAAGAATACTTGGGTTCAGGATCTTTCCCCTCGCCGTCTGAGTCCCTGCTTCGTTCTGTCAGGTCCAGCACCCGCTTAAACGAAGGCTCAAGGCCCAGGAGGGAGACTTCCTGATCGGTTTTTTGCTTCCAAGTTGTCCGGATAAATTCGACCAGGGCCGCACCGGCACTGTCCAGGTAGTCAACCCGTTGAAGGTCTATCACCAGGTGTGCTGTCCCGGTTAATCCTTTGAGCTTCTTCTCGACCTTTTGCCACACCTCGGCGACCCCGGTGGCGTTCAGGCTGCCCGAAAGGGTTATCGTGGCTGTAGCACCTTCTTTATCTTTGCCCTGGTTTTTACCCGAGTGCTTACCAGAGGCCTTATCAGGACTCATGGATACTGTTGCCCCGGATTTTACTGAAGCCTTTTGCATATTGGTTAACCCATGCCCTGGTGGGCTGTTTTTGCCATTATCTCCTCCTGGAGTTCAGGTGTTAAATCCACAGAATAGTCGTTGTAACCTGCCTCCCTCACGATGGAGATTCCGGTGATTCTCCGGGTGGAAGGTTGATCGGAGTCGGCACCTCGTCCTTGAGCTTTATGTTGTTGGGTCTTGCCTGGCCCACCCGGGTGCTATGGCACGCAACCATTATGCCTTTATCAGATGATTGGCACCACTTAAGGGGTGTTCGCCTGCCTGTGCCGAGTATATTCCTGCAAAAATACCAGACCACGGGTTGCGGGTCAAGAAAATAACCCCCTGTTTTTAATCTTTGATTTGTTGTGAAATCCGGTTTTAAAGCATGTTGTGTGTCCAGACACGGGCAAAACAGCCTGAAAAATCAAAAACCTGTTGACTATCTGGCGTTCAAATGTAATGAATAATTATTCATTTCATATTGAAGGGTCGTAAAACGGGTAGTAAAGTAATTGACAGCGACCATATGTTGATAAAACTACCTGTTTATACATTGTTTATCTTTTAAAAGTTTATTCTTTTAAAATGGTTGTTCCTTGAACATTTACCTGGAGAAATGGGGTTGAGAATATGAGGGAGGATTCATATACAGCCAAGAGCGGGTGATTGATCCAGGAGCTTTAATAATATATTAATATTTAAATGATGGGGAGAGTTCAGCAATGGCACAGTTTATTTCCGACCGAAGGGATATTGATTTTTTACTGCATGAGGTGCTTGACACGGCAGCCCTTGCAAAGAAAAGTGAAAAATTTGCAGAGTTCAACAAAAAAACAATCGATCTCATTGTCTCCGAGGCCAGAAACCTTGCGGTCAAGGAGATTCTGCCCACCCAGAAAGAGGGTGACGAGCAGGGTTGTGTCCTGGAAAACGGCAAGGTAACTACCCCTGCCTCGTTCAAGCGGCTCTATGATATTTTTAACGAGGGTGAATGGCTCGCCATGACTGAAGACCCCGAGTGGGGCGGTCAGGGAATGCCGAGATCCATTGCATCGGCAACCATGGAATACTTTAACGGTGCCAACTATCCCTTTATGATGTACCCCGGTTTGACCCATGGCGCAGGCAAGCTTGTGGAAGAGTTTGGCACGGACGAGCAGAAACGGATCTTTCTCAAAAAGATGTACACCGGCGAATGGGCCGGCACCATGCTCTTGACCGAGCCCGGAGCAGGGTCGGATGTCGGGGCCTTGACCACAACCGCAAAGCGGAATGACGACGGCACCTTTTCCATCACGGGCGAGAAGATCTTCATCTCTGGCGGTGAGCATGACCTTACCGAAAACATCATCCATCCCGTCCTTGCCCGCATCGAAGGGGCCCCCGAGGGCACCAAGGGAATCTCTCTCTTTCTGGTACCCAAGTTTCTCGTAAACGAGGATGGATCCCTTGGCGAGTTCAATGATGTGGTCTGCACAGGTATAGAGCACAAGCTCGGCATCCACGGAAACAGCACCTGTTCCCTTGCCCTTGGCAGCAACGGCAACTGTGTGGGGACCCTCCTTGGCGAAGAGAACAAGGGCATGCGGGCCATGTTTGTCATGATGAACGAGGCCCGGCTCCTGGTGGGTTTCCAGGGCTTTGCCTGCGCAACAGCATCCTACATGTATGCCGTAAACTACGCAAAGCAGAGAATCCAGGGCAAGAACCTCATGGATATGATGAACCCCGACGCAAAGGCGGTTCCCATCATCCAGCACCCGGATGTCCGTCGCCAGCTGCTCAAGATGAAGGTGCTTGTGGAGGGCATGAGGAGCATTCTCTACTATGTGAACTATTGTGCGGACATGGCCTCCATTGGCAAGGATGAGGAGGAACGTGCCAAATACCAGGGCCTTGTGGAGGTTTTAACCCCCATTGCCAAGGGGTATGTAACGGATCGTGCCTTTGAGGTGTGCAGCCAGGGCATGCAGGTCTATGGCGGTTACGGGTTCATCGAAGAGTATCCCATGGCCCAGCTTTTAAGAGACTGCCGCATCACCATGATCTACGAGGGAACCAACGGCATCCAGGCCATGGATCTTCTTGGCAGAAAGCTTGGCATGAACAAGGGTAAGCCCATGATGGATCTCTTTGTAGAGATGCAGAAAACTGTTACTGCGGCCAAGGAGATTCCAGCCATTAAGGATTATGCCTTAAAGGTCGAAGCGGCCCTGAACAAGCTCGGCGAGATCGCCATGGCAATGGGCCAGGCCGCCATGTCGGCCAAGGTCCTTAACGCCTTTGCAAACGCCCACCCCTTCCAGGATGCCACAGGTGACGTTGCAGTTGCCTGGATGCTTCTCTGGAGAGCCTCCATCTCAGCCACAAAGCTTGAGAAGGCCAAGGCAAAGGACAAGCCCTTTTACGACGGCCAGGTTAAATCCCTTCAATTCTTTGTGGAAACCCTTCTTCCCATCACCATGGGCAACCTTGAAGCCCTTAAGGCCGTCAGCGGTGCTGCCATGGAGATTGACGAGGCATCTTTTGCCGGTTAGTCCCGCCTGAAAACTAAAGAATATCTGCCCGGGTCGTTTGGCCCGGGCTTTTTTGTCTTTGGGTTATTCTTTTCATGAAACCGTTATTTTGCCCGTGGCCACGTGGATCTCAAGCCCGCCATGGAACAGGGGGTGAAGTTCCACATGAAAGGGAAGTTCACCTGCAAGCTCGGGTTCGGGCAGAATAATGCCTGCGGTCCAACCTTTAAAATCCCGGGTAAGCTTCTCGCCTATCCTTCGGTATAGCTGTGCTGTCTCGCCCTTTTCCCCCAGCCTTTTTCCATAGGGCGGGTTCAGGACTACCACCCCGGTTCGGCCTGTGAGATTCCCTGGTAAGATATCAAAGAAGTCTTGTCTCCCCACCCTTACAAATTCTGAAAACCCATGGTCTGCAACGGTCTGTTCAAGGTCATCGATCAATTTGTCTGCCCGGTCAAAGGCAAAAATAAGTGGCTGGTCGATTTTTAGAAAGTTCTTTTGCGCCGTTTTTTTAAGATGGTTCCACTGGGGGTTGCTGAAACAGGGAAAGTGTTCAAAGGCAAAGCTTCGATAAAATCCAGGGGGAATTTTTGACGCCATCATCGCCCCCTCAAGGGCAAAATTGCCCGACCCGCACATGGGGTCGATCAGGGGCTCCTTGCCTGTGAATCCAGACCTGACAAGGACCGAGCGGGCAAGGGTGGAGCGGAGCGGTGCCACACCAACCGAGCTTGTAATTCCCCGCTTGTGGAGCAACTCTCCGCTTGTGTCAAGGGAGATGCTGAACTGGTCGTCCCTGACCCTGATCAGTATCCTGTAATTTCCGGGCGTTCCGGCAGCATCTGGCAATCCCGTGTCAAGGTGATCCTGGTTAAAATAGTCCTGGATGATCTGGAGGGTCCTCTCCTCAATGGCCTTTGTATGGTAGAGCCTCGAGTGGCGGGTAACGGCCTCCACATGGACGTGACTTTTCTTTTTGATAAAGAGTTCCCATTGGATCTGGGCCAGCTTTTTCTCAAGGGTTCTGAAGTTTTCAGCCTTGAACTGCCCGATTTCCATGGTGATCCTGGAGGCGGTCCCAAGGTAGAGGTTGGCAAGGTAGCACGTTTTCATGGAACCTGAAAATACAACCCCGCCCTCTGCAATGGTAAAATGTTCTGTTTCCAGGGGAAGCTTTCCAAATTCAGCCGCCAGTATCTGTTTAAGCCCCGGGGATGTGGATGCAAAAAATGTCTGCTTCCTTGCCGTCACCCGTCTCTTTATTCGTTTTTCAAATGGTGTTGGTTTCATTCTGTACATATATCCTTTTTAAGCCCTCGAGTAAACGTCGAGTTTGACAGTAGAGCATAATTCCGGTAAAAGTTTTTATGGACAAACCATAATTAATAAATTCTAGCCTATTCAAGAATCAATGCCTTTAATATGCGGTTCTAAGCAGGCATCCACATAATTAAACTAAAAACAAACAGGAGTTTATCATGGCTGGCGTAAACAAAGCGATTATTTTAGGTCATCTTGGAAGGGATCCGGAAATGACATACACCCCGGCAGGACTTGCGGTGTGCAAATTTTCCATTGCAACCTCAAGAAAGGGGAAAGATGGGCAGGATATCACCCAGTGGCATCGTTGCACAGCTTTTGGCAAGACGGGTGAGCTGATCTCCCAGTATGTGAACAAGGGCAACCAGCTCTACGTCGAAGGGGAGATAACCTACGGCCAGTATGAAAAAGACGGTGTCACCCGTTACACCACCGACATAATTGTAAGAGAATTCAACTTTATCAGTGGCAGTGGCGGCGGCGGCCATCAGGGCGGTTACCAGGGCAGCGGAGCCCCCCAGGGTGGCGGATATCAGGGTGGCGGGGCTCCCCAGGCTGGTGGTGCCCAGGGCGGCGGTTATCAGGGAAATGCGGGTTATCAGCAGGGTGGGGCTCCCCAGAGTAACGGCGGATATCAAGGCGGCGGTTCGGGCGGGGGTACGCCTCCCAAGGATGATATTCCCTTTTAAAAATGGCCTATTGTAAAAATGTAAACAAAATGGCGTAATTTATTATAATTACGCCATTTTTTGTATAAGCCGGATGACAGGTTATTCTGTCACAACGAAGCATGAAACTTGAATTAGGACTGAACTTTGTTTCTTGTTTCAAGTTTCTTGAATGGTACAGGGTGGCACTATTTTCATTTCTCCCTTTGGTTTTGAACGTTCCAGTCAGGAGAACCAAAGAGGGAAAGAGAGCTATATAATCGAGATTTGACAGAGATGTTTCGACAGGAATTTCCTGTAAAGTTTCAATCTTCTATGATTTTTATCCAACATCATTCATAACGCATGTCCTGGGTAGACCACAGAAGATATTTTACCTGCTGCATGACAAAAACACTCTTGTTGTTTTTTTGTACCGGTATTCGGAAACAAAGGGAATTATTCCACAACAGTAAACTCAATCTGATCAAGTTTTGCTCCATTCTCATCAATCACTTCAACCCGCCATTTGCCGATATGTTTTCGAGACTTCAAGGTGACCGTGCTCCAGGTGCGCATTCGATGATGTTTTATTGCAAGGGGGACTTCATAATATTTTTGTTCGTTGCAATAATACACATGGGTCAGGGTAAACGGTGGGCCTTCTGAAGTAACATTCATCCAAATCGTTGGTGTAGTATCCTGTGCAAGGGAAAATTTAATTTTGGGTCTGTTGTACTGCTTATTGTTCACGCTGCTGCAGGATATGATCTCTTCAATTCGAATTCCGGAAGGCACATCACCTTGTACTTTCTGATCGGATAATTCTTCAGGAGGATTTTGTTTAAGAACCGGATTGTCCAAAACAGAATCGGATGATTTTGCCAGGGGCTCTGTGTTTTCTTCTTGCTGGATGGTGGGCGGCACTTTCTGCGTATCGGGTGAGGCTTTTATTGCCTCTGTGCAGGCCTTTGGCACTGGTTGTTTTTCAGGAGCAGGAGTCGGAACAGGTTCCCCAGGGGATGATATTTGAGGCTCCTCTGAGAAAAGGGATAGCGGTTGTTCTTTGAAAAATAACCAGCTGGATATAATCACGGTGGAGATTGTGAGCAAAAAAATCAGCCCGAATGGAAAGCCCTTGGGAGTCGTTTCTTCCTTTATTTCTTTTTTGTTGTGGATAATTGTTCTGAACTTTTCTATCAGTTCTTTATCCCTGTTTTCTA
Source organism: Desulfobacterium sp. (assembly GCA_034007745.1). Lineage (GTDB taxonomy): Bacteria > Desulfobacterota > Desulfobacteria > Desulfobacterales > Desulfobacteraceae > Desulforapulum. The sequence goes on along the minus strand of JAVEQI010000038.1, from coordinate 3,270 downwards.
TCTCTTCTCTTTTCATGGCGTTGTTTTTTTATTTTTTGCCCTTGCTCTTGAGTTTACAGAGCTGTTTCGCATAAACTAATGATTTTCAATATCTGGTCATGATTACCTCTTTTACAGTGTCGATGATTTATATGCAATTCAAATTTTCTGACTGTAATTGATTTTGGGGAAGGTTTTTAAATTTTATAAAAGATCCTGAGATCAGCAAATTCTGAAACCATGGATTGTGACAAGTGGACGAAGAGCTCTATAGAGAGCCCCGTAATTATGGGCTCTCTATGTTTTATTCCCTGTTTTGGACCTACCCTGTGACTAATTGATAGAAAAGGGGTTTGGGAGTACCGTCAAATAAAGGCATGACACGTTCTGCCGCTTCGTCATGGGCAGGAGTGCTATGCATTGCCTTGAAAGTTTCCTGACTCTCAAACTCAACGATAGCGGCATAATTGCCCTCTTGGATAGGCTTCAAAAGCCGCCTCCCGATAAAACCCTTAGATTTGGAAAACAGTTCGTTTGTCGTGGCAAACCATTCTCGAAATTCAGCATCTTTGCCTGCTTTTATAGGTGGGAAAGAGATTAGCGCTATAAACATAATGTCACCTCCGCAATAATCATTTTTTTAAGTCCAACCGTTCTTCCAAATATCTCTTCAGGGCGACGACGTTGTTATGCTCACCATCGTGGGAGCTGAACAGCAGCGTCACCCTGCCTGTGTTCGCCGCTTCAAGGATCGGCTGCCATGCGTCTGGATGTTCGTCCAGCTCGGCCCGGTAGCGCCGTTGAAACTCGGACCACTTGGCTGTATCGTGGTTGAACCACTTCCGCAGTTCGGTGCTGGGTGCGGCGTCTTTCAGCCAGTCGTCCAGCTTTAATGCCTCTTTCTTCATCCCCCGGGGCCAAAGCCGTTCCACAAGAATGCGCATCCCGTCTGCCTGGGAGGGTGGATCATACGCACGTTTAATTTTAATCATGATCGCCTCCTTCCATACGTTGGGTTGCCTCAATGACACTTGAATTCTTCCCGGCGGATGTCGTCGTCAAAGCTTGCTATTGTAGGCTCATGTTTGTTTTCCCTTGTTTTTCGGGTATTTTTCAATTAGCCCTTAAGTTTAATCTAAGCCAAAAGGATCGATATGCAAGCTCCATCTCAATTAATTAACCATATACAGGTCCTTTTCATCTCAAGTGGTGGAGCAGCAGAACGAAATAGATCAGCCATGCGGGCTTCGGAGAACATCTTTCAATTATAAGAATTTTACAGGTTCCGTTCAGATATTTTTATGGTGTTTCCAGGGGAAACGGGAACGACCTATTGGATTGCGGCAACCTCGTTCAGGATGATAATCTCAACACGGCGGTTTTGTTGCCTGCCTGCTTTTGTTTCATTGCTTGCAACCGGATATTGTTCCCCATGTCCTTTTTGGGTCATTCGCTGACTCTCAATACCCCTTTGCACCAATGCGCTGAAAACTGAATTTGCCCGCTGTTGAGAAAGCCCCAGGTTGTATATATCACTTCCTGTACTGTCTGTATGGCCTTCAATGGACAATTCTTTGCTGGGGTATTTTTTCAAAAATTCCGACAGCTTATCAATTACCATAAAACCACCCGGAAGAAGGGCAGTTTTGTCTAACTCAAACAGGATATTTCCAAGGGTTATAACTGCCCCCCGATCGGTTTGTTTTGCCTGTAGTTCAGCTAATTCCTTCTCTATTTGCTGTTTCTGGGCAAGGGTCTCCTCTGTCTTCATTCTTGCTTCATCAGCCTGGAATCTGGCTTCTTTAGCTTCCTCCATCATGACTTCAGAATGTTTTTTTGCAAGCTCTGCTTCCAGGGCCTTTTTTTCAGCCTCTGCAAGGGCTGCTGTTGTTTCCTTTTCCCGGGACAAGAGCACAATTTTGTCTTTACTTTTGTTGAGCTTGGCCATTTCTGCTTCAGCGGATTTTCCTTCAGCTATCAGCACAGCAATCTGGGCTTTTTTTTCAGCAATATAGGCGAGGTGTTCGAGTTTTTGGATATCTCCGGTTACTTTTTCTGCTTTTTCAAGGGCAATTTCGGCATCATAAAGAGCAACCGGTGCAAGGGTTTCAATGTCAGTAGTATTTTTGGTGGTTTGGTAGGCGCTTCTGGCCCTATCAAGGGCTTTGTTTTGCAAGGGAACAGAAGCACAGGCACTGACAAGGAAAAGCGCAGCAATGCTTAGAAGCATGGGGCCGTACGCTAAATAAGGTTTTTTATTGTAAGGATTCATTTTTTCTCCATATTCAAGTTTAATTTTTCTGTTTCCGATTAATTTCATCTTGAAGGGTTTCAATACTTTCCCGCAAGTTACTCTCCATCTCTTTTGTTTTTTTGGTCTGGGATCTTTCCAGGGCCAGTTTGGCATCTATTAATGCCTCATCCGCCAATCGCTGGGCTGCAACATAGTCTTCATCTTTAAAACTTTCCCGTGCCTTTTGAAGTTTTTCTTCTGCCATCCTGATCTCAAGGGGGGCATTAATGGTGGCATTGGTATCTTTTGCCACCTTGATTGCCATGTCTGCGTCAGATAGGTTTTTTACTGGCGGAACACCTTTTGATGCACATCCACCAAGAAAGACCGCAATAAAAATAAAGACGGCCAAGAGCTTATACGTTACTGCTAACCTTTTCGATCTCATAAGTTTTCTCCTTAAAATTGAGGTAGGAATCTACCCGTTGCCTGCTTTGCGCCTAATGCACTCTTTGTTTTGTTTACAATCAAGTTCCGTGCCAGGTCTTTGTCCCTCAACCAGACATGCTCCATAACTTGTGTGCAGTATGAAGACGATCAGCAACTGGCACAAAAGAAATGGTTTTAAGCCAATCCTCAATATTGTGAAAGGAACCTGGAAAAGTTTATATCTATGGGAGACTGGAAAGATTAAAAAGGTCTTATTCCATCTTTGGGCTATATATGACCACTGTTGTCCCGTCTGACAGAATGGCTATGAGTAAGCAGAGAGATATGATAATAGATTAAGGAGATCTAACAACGAAAATGCTGACGGATAAACCGCAGATTTTTAAAGTTCGGCCAAAGGCCAGGGGTTGTAATTATGCGTGAAGAGACCAGAAGTTACCAAAAATCATTTATATTGGATATGGACGGGGTTGTGTATACCGGTTCAAAATTGATTCCCGGGGCAAAAGAATTTATAAACAAGCTGCAGCAGGGGAGTTACAATTTTCTATTTTTAACAAACAATTCATATTATATCCCGTTGGAACTGAGAGGTCGACTCCTGGACA
>JAVEQI010000008.1:41749-95780 GCA_034007745.1 Desulfobacterium sp. | reverse complement strand
ACAATCTTATTCTTGAGCAGGTAAATGAAGACACAGGAACTGCCTCATCTTTAATGATTTTTTCATACTTTATTCTTGGAGCCATTTCAATGGCAGTAGTGTCACTGGAATGGCAGGACAAAATAGTTTATATCGGCTCCCTTGCATCCTTGTGCGGACTTATATCTTTTATTTTATGGCGTTTTATAAAACCACATATTGTTGCTGACCAGGTATAAAAAAATCAGTAGAAAGGATGCCGGTATTATAAAGAATGCCGGCACTTTTCCCCTCCCCCCATTAACAGACCATAAAAACCTTATAGTGAGATCACCTGTAACCATCAAGGATCTTTTCTAGGATGCCGCTTCCCGGGCAGAGCTGTTCTTCTGCTAATGAATTGAGCGATTTGGCCGTTGTCTTGAGAATCGTGTGGGTCTCCTCCTCACCCTGGTCGACGGATGTATTGGATCTGGCTGAAAAACTGATTTCAGATTATGCCAATGGAAGCTGAAAGATCATCTTCGGATCTTCAGCAGGACACACTTTACCAAGGTTCGCTGAGTTTGCTCACAATATCACGACGGGATAGAACAGACGCACATCGTTCCCATAAATGTGCATCAGGATCTATGGTTCCACGATACTTCACAGTAAAAGCATCCTGAGCCTTTTTCCTTTCATGCATGTATTCGTTCATTCGGCCTTTAAGCTCTTGTTCATCTTCAATCCATTCGTCATCGATTGTGTCAGGGAGGCTACCAAAAATATCATAGGTATCGCGCAGACGTTCGGATAAAACGTTATAAACCTTCTCGTCCTGGGTTTCGCTGTACACAAGGTTCAGCATATCGACGAACTTACGTGTCTGACCAAACCGCTTGATTCGTCCGAGTCGCTGCTCAAGCCGGGACGGATTCCAGGGAAGATCGATGTTGATCAAAGTGCCCAATGTCTGGAGGTTCAACCCTTCGCAGGCAGCATCGGTTGCCACTACCAGTCGGATTTCGCGGGTTCTGACGGCGGCCTTTATGACTTCACGTTCTACCCTGTTAAACTGTTCATCTCGGACGAGGCCGCTTTTCCCAACACCGGCATACACAGCTACAACTTCACCTTGAAAGGATTTTGCAAGCTCTTTTGCAATCCATTCCGCTGTGTCATAGTACTGACTGAAGATGATACAGCCATGCTCCAGCCATGTTTTTCCATCCGTTCTGAATTCAGTTAAAAACCACCTCACCGTATTGAGCTTAGAATCGACAGCTTCCTTCCGTGAAAGCTGGGTCTCTATTTCTTTGAGGCAGGCAATTTCTGCCGGAGTCATCCCGGAAAGAATGTGCTCCACCTCTTCCATCTGGTCCTCATTCTCATTGGAAATAGAATGTCTGAGCATTTTCTGGGCAGTTTTCAGGCCGGATGCAAAACTTGAACAGATACGCTGCAGCATCAACGATTTCATGAAACCGCCGGCCTTTGTCCGGGATTGAAGCAACTTGCTGAATTCTTCGGCTTTTTCATAGGCAACCTGAAAAGGGGTGTTGGTTGGAATTGCAAGACCAACAAAGCGAGACTGGTACTGGGCGAGGTTTCGGGTTATTGGATGAGTATTGACCCCGACTTTTTCTAACAGTCCGTCATCTTCAAGGTGTTTTCGTTTTCTTAAAACTGTGTGACGCAATAATGGATTGTTTTCTTTAAAAAAAACGGAGCCAAGGCACTCAGAAAGCCACATATTCTGAATCATGTAATCCAGATCTTTAAACCTGTGTGCACAAAAAAAAGACTGGGGATCAATTCCAAGATAATCACGTATCTGCCGGACAATGTGATGTTCATCAGCAGGCGGCAGCGGATTTCTTAACAGCTGCCAAACCTCTTGTTCGTTGGTAACCTGGCTCTTACCGGTCACAATAGGAATAGCCCGTTCATGGTCCTGCCAACCGGACAATGAATCACCAAGAACAAACTCAGCACCGCTATTAAGGATTCCCAAAAGATCCCAGACTTCCCGGACGTTGGTCTGGATGGGAGTTGCGGTACCCAGGATCAAATGCAGGGTTCGTTTTCCTATATTCTGCATAAAGGCAAGGAGGTTGTTAGGTTCAGATGCCCTGTCGCCAAGCCCGCCCCTCGTCCTGGCCTTGTGCGCTTCATCAAGAATAACCGTGCCGAATCGATTTTTAAGTAAAATCCCCGCCTCTTTGATAAATTCATTGTTTTCACGCTGGTGCATGATCAACCCAGTAGAAATAATGGCAATTGTATACGGACATTTTTTTATGGACGAGGCATCTCCCCTGGGGGATAAAATCTGACCTTCAACACCCAGCCACACCTTTTTTTGTGAAGACCATACGGCTGCGGGGATGCCCAGCCTGTCCATCATTTCAATCTGCCACTGAATCATTAACGTGGACGGTGCAAGAATAAGGACCGGACCATCTTCCAGAAGGGCGCTAACCAAGGCACTGGTTGCCATTGACAATGTTTTACCCACCCCGACCTCATCTGCCAGAAGCAGGCGGGCCTTACCATAGATTTTCCTGTGTTCAAGAAACATGGTTACAAACGAACGCTGCCATGGTTGCAATTGCTCGCCACCCCGATATATTGGAGCTTCGGCCATGGCAGCGGCCGGGACCTCATGGGGCCGCAACGCTTCAATAGTGACCTCCCGGCGATTGGCCACTCGATTTATCTCTGCAAAAATGGCCTCCGGCAGAGGCACACCGTCATTCCACAAGGCCCAGAACTCTCGCTCTACCCAGTCGGCACTTTCCCCATCGTCATCCTGCCATACCAGCTCATAATTATGGACAAATGCACTTTTGGATTCATTTACAGAACCAATGAACGATCGACGACTGCCATCAGGATAGTGTATGGCCCCGGCTTTGCCATGGAGAAACAGAAGTTCCCTAGGCACAACCCGGATCTCTACATTACCGGCCTGCAAAAGCTTGTCAAGGAGCTGATAACGCTCTTTTTTCAAGAGAGCTTCGGCCTCCACATCAACCTCATTCCAGCGTTCTTTAAGAGCTGTACCCCGTCCTGTCGCCACCTGAAAATCAGCCATGTCAAGTTCAGAGTTACAGACGATCTTCACCTCTGAGATTTGAGAGATTTCCTCACCAACAAGCTCAAAAATCGAACTTCTGAAATAACCTGCGATACGGAAATACTTGGATGCCCCCTTCAGGGTTTCTGCAAGGAATTCCGTATCCAACCTTTCCGTTCGAGATGAAAAACGTCTGATGGTCATTTCGGGCACCTCATTTTAATCTTAAATGCGGTCCGATATAACCGACATATATTTGGCGTTTTTCATTATCAGGATAGAAGTGGAGCCGATATCCGGCAGACATTTTAACGTGCTGTTCAAAATATTCTTTCCGTCCACTTGGTAACCAGAACTCTCGCTCTCTTCGCAATGCAGAATTGTTTCCTACAGTTTTCGATTCTCCGCTAACCTGAAACGCCAGACCACACTCCCTTAAAAAATATAGGCTGTAGGTGACAAATCCTTGAGTTTGCCATTTTTGTGCGAACTGACTTATTGCCAGAAGCGACCGTTTGACCTGGTTTAAAATCGAAATTGATGCTGACCAATTATTTAATTGCTGTGTTGCTTTGCCACAAAGGAACACACCCGGATAAAGGTCTTCAAATCGATTAACAATTTCTTTCCCTGAAGAAATGGAGACGTTTCGCTGTTCAAGCAGTTCTGGTAAATGTTGGCTGAACACAGAATAACTGTAAAAGTTTTGAATCTCTGCATTTTGATTTTCAATTTTTGTGGTTTCCGGATTCATCCGGGTGATGTTTACCTGTAACGGAGAATCATTCCACGGTGGTCTTGTTTCAAAACTGGTCAAAGGGGAGCCATGCCATGCGGCAGCGCAAAGCGCACCATAATCCTTACAACCATCAAACATAACCTCGTACAGGTCAGCACCTTCCATAATATCGTCTGAATTAAAGAACGGGGATTGAGTGGCAATCGAACGAAATGCCCGTATCAAATCCCGGGTTTCTCCATTTTGGTGTTGATCGTGCCAGTTTTTCCAAAAATACCCCGGTGCCAATTCCAGCCTAAACCATGATGCGTCTATCGTTTGATCGACAAGAACGGTTTTCAGCCCCGTATTTTTAGCTTCAATACAGATTTTCAGGAAGCCTGGGACAGCCTCTTCTGCAGCATTGCGATGTTCAAACGGCAAAGAATGATGATTGAAGACCAGACAATCCGTCATAGCAGTTTCTCCAATAGACGGTCACCTTCATCGAAAAAACCTTGGGGCCAAATATCGATACGACCATTTTCATCAATCTCAGGATTTACAACCAGAGATTCATGGGCTGAAGTGGCGCTTCGTTCTAAATAGTAGACCTTTACCTCATGGGCCTGAATAACCTTTTCACGGATCGCAACACGAACACCATTCAAAAAATGGTCGGAATGGGTCTCTATAAAAAACTGCACTCCATTTCTGGCAGCAATTGAACAAAGTCTGCCGATAATTGATTGTCCCGCAGGGTGTAGATGTGCCTCGGGGTTTTCAATGATGATCAAATCACCGGGATTCGCTCTTAGGATCGCAGTCAAAACCGGCAATACAAATGTTAAGCCGAATCCTACGTTCTGTGGTTTAAAATCCGCCGTCATCTCAGTTCCCTGCTGAAAAGCATAATTTAACGATGCCACATTCATGGCAGGCTGTAATTCAGCATGAATTCGTATTCCCGGAGAAATCTCTGACATCCATTTATCCAAATTATCTAAAAGGGACAGTGAAGGAGAATCTGGATGTTTCAGAGCTTCAACCGACAGCTGGGTCAGTCCATACTCTGCAATGTAATGCGCCGTGTATTCGCCATGGTTGCCCAGCGAATTAAGATCCCTGATGTAATAATCCGAAACTTCATAGGCTGATTTGGGGCTGATTCTATCCGCCGATAGATACTGGAACTGTCGGGTAAAAAGATTCTTTTCAATTATCTTTCCAACTCTTTTTGTGCTGGCGGAGTCTACAGGCTGTAAATCAGACTTACTCTCATAACAAAATGTGAAGTGGGTTGGCTCCTCACCCGTCCACGTCAGAGTAAATTCAATTGTTTCTTTTTCAGCATTTTCAGCCAGAACATCCTTGCCTGTTCCCAAAGAGACATAATCTCCTTTGAGAAGGAGCCCTTTATTAAGCAGAGTGTTCTTTTCGTGGGATTGCCGCAGAAGAAGCAGGGACTGAATCAAAGTTGATTTCCCCATTCCGTTAAGGCCGCTGAACAAATTAAGTGCTGCCAAAGGGAATTGAGCATCGCTGAGAGACTTGAACCTCTGTATCCGAATAAAGTTAATCATTGAGAATCTCCTCAATAAGCTTTTGAACCTTGTCCCTGCGGGTTCGGTAATGGTCTTTTTTCTGTGTCGAATAGGTTATCGAACGGAAGTAATCATTGTCCGTGGCCATCATATCAAGATGTGCTTGTATCAAGCGTTCTCGATTATCATACAATGTTTTCATCTCTTCTTTGGAAATTCTACCGAGTGCATTCATCCATACTTCAAAGAGTGTTGAGTTTTTCCTACGCCGTTCAGCGTGGTTCCCATCTGCGCTTTTTTCAAAAGCGCGATCTTTGAAGATCTCCCAGCAACGTCTAATGGCAAGGCGAAACGATTCACTATATTCGTTCAACTCCGATTCAGAAGATTTCTCCAACTTATCTATCATCCCATCCAAAAACGATGCAATGTTCTTTTTGCTGTCCTCGTATTTCATAAATCTGAACGCCAGATAGCGAAGGACCATCTCCTGATCAACCATACGTCTGCTCTGATCACCTATGGTTTTTATCAGGAAGTCATCGGCTACCAAAGCTCCCAGGTATTTCCGAACAGCAGGTTTTGCCATGGCATTTCGGATTTCTTGGTCATTCAGCACTAAGCCACCGGTGTTGATGCGCCTGAATATGGAATATTTAACTGCTTCAGGTGTCCCTGGTTGAATCAAAAACAGCGTGACTGCACATTCATCGATTCGCCGCTTATAAGTTCTGGGTAGATCATCATATTTCTTTCCGACGAACTCTTTGAGGTATTCCAGTCCATGTAGACGAAGTTTTTGATCAATAACAAATTTTTTTATAGCAGACAGGCGTTGAAGCCCATCTACGATCAACCACCTATCATCGTCTGAGGCATCAAAGTAAAATGCTGGAAGAGGAAAACGTATTAAAATTGACTCGATCAGCCTGGACATTTTTTGATTGTTCCAAAGCTCAGCATGGCGCTGAAAATCGGTATTCATATCGATCTCATCATGGTTAAGACGTTCAATAATGTTCCGCAAGATATCAGGTTTGGAAATAATATTAATTTCTGCAGGATTAAACGGCTCCTGCATAAGGGGCTCTATCTCCCCGTCAACCTCTTCTGCAGCTGTGTCAGTATTTTCAATCTCAATATCGTTATCCGCAATTACCCTTAGAGCTTTTTCTTTAAATTCACCCATGTTAGAGCCTCTGATTTCTGATCGCTTCGGCGAGGATGCGTGCGCAGCTTGCCTCCACGTCGGGTTTGAAGGTTTTTAGGGTTTTAAGGCCTTCACGTTTTTCTGCCAGGTAGTCCGCCATTTTCACCATTAAAGTTTTGTTGGGCAGATAGTTCGGGAAGTTGTCCATAAGATGCAGCAGCACGTCATCCACCTCTATCCCTTTGGCAAGTTCAAAGAGCGCATAGAGTAAGGCTCGTAGGGGGGTTCCAGCAATTTCTGCATCCCCGGACATCATGGAGCCTTTGAATTCAATGGATAATTTCAGCCTGGCATTGTTGGCCTTTGATCTGTCGCTCATCATCTGGTCAAAGTGTCGTACCTTAAAGGCCTTGGCAAAATTCTGGTAGTTGTCAAGAGTCCTTATTCCTTGATGTTCCATCTCGGCCATTTTTAGATAGAACCGTTCCACAGCCTGCAATTTCTGCCATTCGCCCTTTTCAAAACCCACAGGGACAAGGAATTGAACGGCTGTCTGAACTGCAAATTCTATCAAATCATCCACAAAGGTCTTTTTGCCTTTTTGCCGGGGAGCCTCAGCTTCAGTAACCATGTCCTTGCCGTCGATACGGGAGTAGGCGGTAAGGACTTTCAGGGCAGCGGCATAGCCTGCCATCTGCAGGTCGGCATCGGTGTAGAGCCCTTCTGAACCTTGAGAGCGAACCTCTTTATCCAGTCCAATCAGCGACTCCACCTGCTCTTTGACCGCCTCTTCAATTTCCCAGCCCAGATCATCTCGGAAACTTTCGAGTTCCTTATAGCGCTTTCGGAGGATCAGAATAATGGTTCCCTTGACATTTGCCCCCTGACGCAAAGCAGAATCGGTTTCTGTAACCACATACCAGGCCGCCGTAACCTGCAAGCCGCTCGCCCAGATGATGTTTGCCATATCTGCCCAGATGCTGCCGCTCTGGTGGGTGAACATCAGCACCTGAATGCCGTTATCCGGCATCTTTTGAGCCATTTTCCGGTAGGCAGCCACCATGCCCTGACGGAAACCTTCGTCCTCGCCTTTGATGGCTATGGAACGACGGCTGTCCCAGGTCCAGTGGGCGAATTCTTTTGGAGGGTTTTTGCGAAGCCAGGCTATGAAGAATTCGGTTATCTCTTCGTATTTTACCGCATCGCCGTAGGGTGGGTCGGTGATGTAAATGTCATTTTCTATATTTATTTCCTGTGCAGGATGAGAATTGATAGTTAAATTTTCGTTGCCGTTAAATGGATACTTTGAATAATTTTGTATTAATAAAGAATTATAGTAATCAGAGCCTCTGCAACCATAGTTATACATGGTGTTAAGTGCTTGATTATCAAAAACTTGCTTTACTGCTCCTCCACCGCCATCTGCATTACTCCATCGACACAATCGTGAATTTGAATTTAATATTTGCTGTAAAGACAGTTTCTGAAAAGCACCAGAGTATTTATTTGCATAAGAATGTCTAAGCAACTGTCTCGGATTAAACAAATGGTGCCAGTGGGTCCAACCACGAGTTCTGATAGGCTCGTCAGTTTTATCTCCAGCTTCAATGATCATATCGGGGATATAGCCCTTTTCCTGCCAATCCTCAAGGTGCTCCCGGACATAATCAACAACCTTTTGCTCTCGAGCTATATCCTCATCTGTGACTGAGCGAAATTCATAATCAAATCTTTTTCCTTTCGGCTTCCTCTTCATCCATTGGACGCAATAAAGACGCTCCTGAAAAATGTCATCTGAATGAGGTATGAAATCAGTTTTTTCCCACAATCTTAAATGGTTCTTATTCTCCTTGCCGTCCTTATAGTCACCACGAATTGTTTTGATATTCACACGATGTTGGGTGATGCCATCCGGTGAATGAACGAGATCACCACCTTGAACCGTTCCTTTTTCAGCAGCCTTGACCTCTTCGTAAAAATCAACATAGCGAATCTCAATGCCGTAACGTTTTTCAGAAAGGATAGGAATCAGGTCCGCGACAACCTGGTACCCTTTGCTGATAATCAGGCTTGGGATAAGCGGCACTCTCCAGCCGGACTCCGGACATATCACTTCGACACAGTATAGATAGACCTTTGCCCGCCAGCCGTTGCCGTCGGTTTCGATTTTAAGAGCATCAATCTCTTTTTGCACCTGCTGTGCGAGTTTTTTCTGAGCCTTATCAATTTCAACTCCCTTTTCCCTGGAAGCACCCACGATGTTAAACCCACCCCAGGTGAGCATACAGGCAATTGGATTAAGATCAGATGCATAAACATCACAACCTAATCGAGCAGCTTCAAAGGGGATTTGCCCCGAACCGCAGAATACATCGGCAACCTTTGGACGTCGCCCAAAGCGGGCAATTCCCATTTGTTCGATGAGTTCTGGAAAGGAGTTGGCTTCGGTTCCCAGATGTCTGTTCACCCTTTTCCAGATATGTGCGTGTACTTCATCGCCCAATTCTTCAGGACGTTTAGCCTTGGATACATTATCCTTGTAATTTGAAAAAGGCAGCGCCCTTGCCTCCATGCTCAATTGTTCTTGATCCGAAACGGTATCAGCCCAGCTTAAACGAGGAACAACCATCCTTTTGATACCCGAGCGTATAACTTCGACCGGATAATCTTCAATGTCAAAGGGTGTTTGGTCTGGCAAATCAACAGGTTCACTGGTAATAAACCAATCTCTTGTTTGCAACCCTTTTAAACGGCGGGCAACATCGGCCGGTTTAATGCGTCCATGACGAATGGCTATGGATCTACCATCTATTCCCATCAACAGCTCAAAGACTTCAAGATCTTTGAGCAAATCTTCGGTGACAGGAAGCAGTGTGCCCAATATACATGCCTTATTCAGAATAAGCGGTTTTCGTCCTTTCCAATAACTGCCAAGTGCTGTCAAAGTTTTTCCATGAACTGCCATCTGCTCTTTATAACTCTCAGCAGAAATTTTATGCACCGGAAAAAGATGTTCAATCAAGGCAGGTTTATCTTTCCATTCAAATGGTTCCAGAGCCATTAGATGTCTCCCTTTTCAATAAAATCAAAAAGAGACGGAGTCTCTAGTTGTTCTGGTTTCTTTGTTTTTGGCTTTTTTTTGGGTTCCAGCCTGACGCTGGTCCCGTCGGACAGGGCACAGTAGAGTGCTTTGCGCCAGCCCCTTTGGGTCTGATCGTCACGGCCTGCCTCTGAGGAGGTTTTACTGTAAAGCCACCATCGTTCCTCCGGGCGGAGAGCCATCCATTTTTGACAGATCACAAGACATTCGGATGGTGAAGCATGTTCGGCGGCCCAGCCAAGGACGCAAAGTTCCCGGCCCAGGAATCGGTCTAACTTTACCCTTCCTGTTTTCCAACTCCCGGTGCTCTGTTTCTTCGTTTTCAAGCGGGCATTAAAATCCCGGCGGGCATCATCCCGGATTTTTGTCCAAAGCTCCCGGGCCAGAACCAGTCTGCACTCAACGGTTTCACGGCGAGCTTCATCACCGTCAAAGCCGAAATCTTCATAAATCAAGACCGCATCCCGGGGCGCAACCGGAATTTCCACGTAGAAATGGTGCATCCCAAACTCACATGGAGCTCCAAAATCTATGGTTTTACTCAATTCTGCTCTACCTCACCGTTGCCTATCTCGATACCGAGCTGTTTTGCAAATTCCTCCAGATCGTAACCCGTAGGCGTATAGACTTTTTTAAATGTCATAATCAGGGGTGCATCCGGGCTGAGGAGGGTTTGAAGATGTGCAAGTTCGGTTTCAATGAACTCAGCACTGATCCTCATTTCACCAAGGGTTAGATGGATGACCTTTGGTGCAGACCCCACCATCAGCATTACCTGTTCAAATTCGATATTTTTTTCTTTGGCTATCTTCAGCCCCTCATAGGTTTTCGAGGAGCTGTCAAGGCGTTTGGGAGACGAGCTGAACCAGATGGCAGGTGTTTCTTTAACAATGGGGACTTCATTGGAACCGGATTTGGGAAAGGTAAAGTTCCGCCTTTCCTCAAGGCCATCACACTCGGCAAAGACATAAACTATGGTTTCTTCGTCTCCCAATTGGACGGGACCCGTATAGTCTGTTCCGTTTCTAGCTTCTGAACCGTCCAGGGTATATTTAATAGCCCCTTTTGGGGCTACAAACAGCTCTACAGTTCGGGAGACTTCGTCAAATCTATTGCGCAGCGTCAATCTGTTCTTCCATGTTTTTGGAGATCCAATCAAATTTTTTCCCGTGGGATCTATGGCAAGGAACTGAACACGAAGCGCCTTAGTTGCGAGGGTTTTATCTCTGAGTACCTGGCTTTTTTCAGAAACATCACCGTCTTCCTCATAATGGATTCGAGGAGTATTGCCTGCATTGGCAGCATCAATTCTCAAAATAACCGTACCTGAGTCATCCGGGGATGACTCTTCACCGATAATGACCTCTGTTGTTTTAGCCTTTGGTTTTTTCGTTATGTAGCCATTTCCCAGATCTTCCCAGATGCCGCGCTGGTAGGCTTCTATGGATAGCTGATCAAAGCCGCGGCTTGGAAGCCACGGCATTTGAGTCTTCTGCTTCATCTTGTCCAGCAGGTCAGTCTTGCGTACCTCATCCTGGGACCCGAAAAGCAAGGATTCAGCCCTTGCACGTAGGGCGTCAAAGTTTTGAGTTATCTGTGTATAGAGTTTTATGGGATCAGAGGTCAGTGTTTTTACAACCTGGCGTTCACCATTGTAGGGTTCATTGGATGGATAGGTACTATCCAGCGCCTTTGGTCGAAGAACATCCTCTCCTTTGCTGTTACCCGGGAAGAGGAGTTTGTCAAATACGGAAAGAACGGTGGTTTGAAAATCCTGCCCATATTGGGCCTTCTTTTCATCCAGCTCTTTTCGCTGGGGGTGTGAATCAGAAATTTCATTGTCCGCTTTAATTACCGCATAAAAATGACGGGCAGCCCTTTCGATGCTGGCAATGGATGATTTGTCGCCTGTCAAGATCAGTACATTATTCTTGTTCACCAGGCCCTTGAAAAAATTGACAACAACGCCCGGAGGGGTTTTTCCATCCGGACTTATAATCAAAAGTGCCCGTCCTGTTTTAAGAACGGCCTCTGCATCATCCATTTCAGGCAGGGGCAGCACCTTTTCATACGCCTCTCTGGTTGTGGGCTTATACATCTCTTCAAGGCGATGGCGTATCAGTTCATCCACCTTGTTTTGAGGGGCTTTATCCGCATAGCCCTGAAGTTTTTTGGTTAGATTTTCCTGATGGCTGAAATAGATACGACCCTCCTGGGTCTGATGGAGATACCACGCTGATTTTTGCAGCTCATTTAATGCTGTCCTATAATCGCTCGCCTGGCGATTAGGGTCGATCAGGCATTCGAGAATTTCACCCTCTGTAAGCCCTCTTACGGAATTTACGGCAGTTGAAAGGCTGGCCGTGAGTAAAAGAGTGCCAACCTGTTTTGCATAATGACTCCCGCTGTTAATATCTATGACCTGGGCATGGGCGCTGTCAGTGGAATCCCAGAGGTCCCTTGCGATTACATCCCGCATTTCAGAAATTTCGGCCAGCTTCTCACGAACATCGTGGATGGAAAGATCAAAATGCTGGGCACCAATAAGATACACGTCATCACTGCTCGCCCACACGGATTTTAGAAGACGAGAAACCAGCTCCATCAGCCCCCGGGTCTGCTTGAACTTTTCGTTTTCCTTGAACAGGGCCACAATACTCTTGAAGCTCGGATGGAAGGGATAGGTTGATTCGATGTCGTTGGCCAGAGCTTCGGCGCTTCTCTCAACCGTTTTAGCCTTTGCCGCTTCTGCCAGCCTTGACGCATATACCGAGGCAATTTCTGCTATTTCGCCCTTATCCGGCAACGAAAGAAAGAGACGTTTACGAAGGATCTCATAGATTTCATTGGATTCCAGATTAACAGGAGTAATGGAAACTTCACCCCGTCCCAGCTCCTGGGCAGCATCATCAAGGGCACGTTGAATTAACTTTCCGCCGGTATCATAGGCGGCCGCAAGATCCGACACTACAATGCAGACATTTTTCTTTTTCTGAGCTGCTGTCAACATATTGGAAAACGCCCTGGTGACGACGTCGGCAATAGTTCCATGTCCTAAAGCCTGGGTGTTGTAATAATGGAAATATGGAGGCATCTCATCCAGGAGGATCAGAACGGGCTCTTCACCATCGAACAGATCGACCCAGGATTGTTCATCCGGAGCCTTTGCACCGGACTCCCAATATTCCCTGAAGATTCCCTCTTTGCCCAACTGACGGGCAATTTCTCCCCAGAAGTAAGTATGGGGATTGTTCCGTCCGTTAAAAGCAGCTATCTTTGCCGAATCAAAATCTGACTGATATGCCATTGAGCCTATTTGTGTCTCTCGGAGTGACGGCTCTTTTGCCAGGAGTCCAAATCCAACCATCAAGTGTGTCTTACCACCACCCATGGCCTGTTTGAGATGGAACACTGAATCGTTTGATTTTCCCGCAAGGCGTGCCATACCTTTAGAAAGAAGGGTCTTCATTCCATCTGTAATAAACGTTTTCTTAAAGTACTCCTGACCATCGGTGTCATGAATAATCTGATCCAGCTGTTCGATCTGATCACCAACACTTATTTCAAGGGCCTTGGGTTGTAGTTTGCATGCACTGCGAATGGTTTTCATTTAAAACTCCTGATTCTATTTTCTTCTTTTCCCTTGCTTAACATTGCCGGCTTCTAAAGCGGAGCTATTTACCTTTTTGTACCCGGCCAGGCAGGAGCCTTGTCTTTGAGTTCATTGAACTTGGAAGATATGCGTGCCGGTTTTTCTTCCCATTCAGGGTTGGCGGTCTGCCCTTCGATTACCTTGAAATATATCTGCATCAGGGCGGTCATGCCGATAGGTTCGATGGCTGCTTGTTTGATCCCCCAGGCAAAGAACAGTCTGGATTTTATTAAAAATTAGCCATCACCTGTAACCATCAAGGATCTTTTCAAGGATGCCGCTTCCCGGGCAGAGCTGTTCTTCTCCCAGCGAATTGAGCGGTTTTACTGTTGTCTTGAGAATCGTGTGGGTCTCCTCCTCTTCCTGGTCGCTGGCATGGAAGAGGCCGGTGAGAAGGTGCCCCTTTTCCCGGTGGTGCTCCAGGGCGTCAAGGGCCGATCTCCGGCTGGTGATGTCAACGGTGTCATCATCCTTGCAGAGCTGGATGATTCCGCCGTCGTGCATGGTCACATTCTGGGTGATTCCCGGCTCATAGCAGGCGGTGATTTCATGCCTGGGCGGTATGAAGTCAATAGTGCCCGTGGCCTCCATATGATCCCGCACCCATTGGTAGCTTTTGGTCGAAGTTGCTGTGTTGTTGAATGTGACGCAGGGTGAGATCACATCCACAAGGGCAAATCCATTGTGCTGAAGCGCCCCCTTTAAAAGGGGTATCAGTTGCTCCTTGTCTCCTGAAAATCCCCGGGCGACATATCCTGCACCAAGCTGGATGGCAAGGGCACAAAGATCAATGGCCTCAAAGGGGTTTGGGTGCCCTTTTCTGCTGGATGATCCCCTGTCAGCCGTTGCCGAATCCTGGCCCTTGGTCAGCCCGTAGCAGCCGTTGTTCATGACGATATAGGTCATGTTGAGGTTGCGCCTGACCACGTGGGCAAACTGCCCCATGCCGATGGAGGCCGTATCCCCGTCTCCTGACACGCCGATATAGACAAGATCCCTGTTGGCCATGTTGGCACCGGTTGCAATGGAGGGCATGCGGCCGTGGACCGAGTTGAATCCATGGGATTTGCCGAGGAAATAGGCCGGGGTCTTGGACGAGCATCCAATGCCCGACATCTTGACCACCCCGTGGGGCGGGATGGAGAGCTCAAAGCAGGCCTGGATGATGGCGTTGGTGATTGAATCGTGACCGCACCCTGCGCACAGGGTTGAATCGGCACCTTCGTAATCTTTCCGGGTGTGACCGAGATCATTCTTGGGAAGATCTGGATGACGGAAAATTGGGCGGCGTGTACTCATCGCTCTTCTCCTCTAGCGGGCTTGGTTGCAGGGGCTTTGGACGAATCGATCGTCTGTTCCATGGCCTGGATGATATGTCCGGCAGTGACAGGCATGCTGTCAATGTTGGTTATGGGCACCAGGCGGTCCGGGTTGATACCGCACTCGTTGATTATGAGCGACCGCATCTGACCGTCCCGGTTCTGCTCGATGACAAAGGTAGTCTGGTGGCGGTTGATAAAGTCAGCCACCTCGTCCTGGAAGGGAAAGCTTCTGATCCTGAGGGTGTTGATGACAATGCCCCGGTCGGCAAGGCGTTCAAACGCCTCCTGGGCGGACTGGGTTGTTGTGCCGAAAAAAACAGCTCCCCAGGCGGTGGTGTCGTCGTTTATCTCGGTGTGGGGTTTCGGCACCAGGGATTTTGCAGTCTCCCATTTCCGGGTAAGGCGCAGCATGCATCGCTTATAGGCCTGTTCATCCTCAGTATAGGCGGCATATTCGTCGTGGGACGATCCCCTGGTAAAGTAGGAACCCTTTGTAGGGTGGGCGGCAGGATAGGTCCTGTAGCAGATGCCGTCCCCGTCTTTGTCAAGATAACGGCCGAATTTTTCGGTCATGGCTTCCAGTTGATCATGGTCGAGCACTTTTCCCCGGTCAAAGGTGCGGCCGTCGTCCCACTGCATGGGTGTGCACACATGGTCGTTCATGCCAAGGTCGAGGTCGCTCATAATGATCACAGGGGTCTGGAGCCTTTCGGCAAGATCAAAGCTCTGGGCCGTCATTTCAAAGCACTCGTTGGGATTGCCGGGAAAGAGAAGGACATGGCGGGTATCACCGTGGGATGCATAGGCTGCGGCAAGAATGTCGGACTGCTGGCTCCTTGTGGGCATGCCAGTGCTCGGTCCGGTGCGTTGGACATCGACGAGCACCACGGGTATCTCGGCAAAGTAGGCAAGCCCCAGAAACTCGCTCATCAGGGAGAGCCCCGGCCCCGAGGTTGCGGTAAAGGCCCTGGCACCGTTCCACCCGGCACCAATGGCGATTCCAAGAGCCGCAAGCTCGTCCTCGGCCTGGATGATCGCGGCCCGGCACTTGCCCTCTTCATCCAGACGGTACCGCCGGGTGAACTTGTCAAAGGCATCGACCACAGAGGTGGAGGGGGTGATGGGATACCAGCCTGCAACCGTGGCCCCTCCATACAGGGCCCCGAGGCCGGTGGCCGTGTTGCCGTCGATCATGATGTGGTTGGTGAGTCTGTCACAGGGCTCGATGGAAAGCTCGCACAGGCCCTTAAAATGCTGGGCTGCGTAGTCAAATCCGAGGTCCAGGGCATTGATGTTGGGTTCTGCAAGTTTTGGCTTTTTGCTGAACTGACGGGTGATGGAATCCTTTAGAACGGAAAGATCCATGTCCAGAAGATAGGCAACGGCCCCCACATAGACGATGTTTTTGAGGAGCTGCCTGAGTTTCGGGCTTTCGATCTCCCTGTTGCATATCTCGGTCAATGGGATGGGGACGAGGATTATATCATTGCGGTCAAAGTTGTCGTCAAGGGCCCTTGTGGAGTCGTAAAGAAAATACCCGCCTGGCTCAAGGGCGTCGTAGTCTTTTTTCAGGGTCCGATTGTTGATGGCTACAATAAAGTCGTAACCGCCCCGGCGGCCGAGGTGGCCCTGGTCGTTGACCCTGACCTCGTACCAGGTTGGAAGCCCCTGGATGTTGGACGGGAAGATGTTCTTTGGAGACACCGGAACCCCCAGGCGGAAAACCGCCTTGGCAAAGAGGTTGTTGGCGCTTGCAGAACCTGAACCGTTAACATTGGCAAAACGGATAACAAAGTCGTTCACGCTTTTGATCTTGATCATTTTTCACCTGCCCTGGCAGAGTTGTAGGAAAACTTGAGCATATCCCAGGCCGTTGTTGGACATCTTTCGGCGCAAAGGCCGCAGTGGAGGCAGAGGTTTTCGTCCTTGGCCATGACTCTGCCCGTGGGAAGCGGGGCTGACACATAGAGGGCCTGGGACTGATTCTTAGCCGGAATAGAAAGGGCCTGGCGCAGATTTGCCTCGTCCATGTTTGTAAGAAAGTTGATGCAGGTGGTGGGGCAGACATCAACACAGGCGTCACACTCGATGCACTCAGCAACGGTGAAGACTGTCTGAACGTCGCAGTTAAGGCAGCGCAGGGCTTCTTTTTTGCCAAGCTTTTGATCAAAACCAAGCTCCACCTCCATGAGGCGGTCCTTGATGGATTTCACCGTTGAAACCATGGGCACATCCTGGCGCTGGTCGGAGGATACGGAGCTGTTATAGATCCAGTCTTTGTAACCCATTCTCTGGCCGTCAAGGAAGATCTTGGGCCCGGGGCGGTCGTTGAGGTTTTTCCCCCGGCAGAAGAGATCGATGGATATGGCAGCCCCATGGCCGTGGGCCACGGCCGTGATGACGTTTTTAGGGCCAAAGGCTGCGTCGCCGCCAAAGAAGATCCTGTCGATGTTTGACTGGAAGGTTGTCTTGTCCACCTGGGGACGGCCCCTGGTGTCAAAGATCAGACCCACTTCGGGCTCAATCCAGGGGAAGGCGTTTTCCTGGCCGATGGCCAGCAGAACCTCATCGCAGGCCATGAAAACCTCGGGCTTCTCCTCTCTGGAGAGATCCTGGAAGTTCATACCCGTCAACCTGCCGTTCTCCACCACAAAACCAACGGGTGAGAGGTGCTCGATAATGGGGATATCTTCCCTTAGCGCATCTTCTACTTCCCATTCCGATGCCTTCATCCTGTCACGGCTTCCACGGATGATCACCTTGACGTTTTCCCCACCCAGCCTGCGGGCCGTTCTGCAGCAGTCCATGGCTGTGTTGCCGCCGCCAATGACCAGAGTGGTGCGGCCTGTCTTTTTGTTGTGACCGTACTGAACGCCTGCCAGCCATAGAATGCCGATGTGGATGGATGAATCACCCTCTTTTCTGCCCGGAAGATCAAGATCCTTGCCTCTTGGGGCCCCCGTGCCGATGAAGATGGCATCATAATCCTTTTTGAGAAAATCCTTCATGCTTGAGATATAGGTGTTGAAATGGGTGTTTACCCCCAGATCTAGGATATAACCGACCTCTTCATCCAGAACTTTTTTGGGCAGCCGGAACGAGGGTACCTGGCTTCTTATAAACCCGCCGCCCGCCTCCTGGTCGTCGTAGAGATCAATTGAATATCCCAGGGGCAAGAGGTCCCGGGCCACGGTAAGTGAGGCAGGGCCGCCTCCTATCAGGGCTATTTTTTTGCCGTTTTTTTGGGAGGGGATTTTGGGCAGCCTCTCTCGTATCTCGTCCCTGTTGTCCGCGCATACCCTTTTCAAGCGGCAGATGGCTACGGCCTTGTTTTCCACCCGGATTCGCCGGCATGCAGGTTCGCAGGGTCGATCGCACACCCTGCCGAGAATTCCGGGAAAGACATTTGACTCCCAGTTGATCATATACGCATCGGTGTATCTTTTTTCGGCAATCAGCCTTATGTATTCCGGCACAGGGGTGTGGGACGGGCAGGCATACTGGCAGTCGATCACCTTGTGAAAATATTCAGGATCATTGATGTCGGTGGGGTTCAATATCTTTCCTCCTGTTTGGGTTGATATTTCGGGAGATTAAATCACAATACCGGGAGATTGAAAAGTGTAAAAGCCAAAGTATTGCATGTCAAGACATGAAAACATCCTTTACCTTGGACATGCCCGGGATGATGGTCTGGGTTCTGTTGATTCCTTCAATGTTCCGGATGTTATGGTCCACATATTCTGAGATGGTCTCTGCATCCGAGGCAAGAAAGTCTCGCTTTAGAACCATCTTGACCAGTATGTCGTAGCTGCCGTGGACCGAGTGAACCTCCTGGATGCCTTCTTTTGCAAACAGCTTCTCCTCGACCTGGCTCTGGGTAGATGTGTTGATATTGATCAGAACAAAGGCCGTAATGCTGCGCTTCATCTCGGGGTAGTCAGGGGTATTTTTCTCCAGCATTTTTCTTCGGAATTCTTCCATGGTCTTAGGAATGAGATCATCTATCCCGATGCCGTATCTGTAGTTGGATGTTCTTTCCCAGCGATTGAACGAGATATAGGCATAGAGGTCTGAAACGGTTCTTTCGGGGAAATATTTGTCCAGGCCGCCGCTTGCAATGATGGCGGTCATGGGGATGAAAATAGTGTTGTACCAGTCCCCGGCAGCCTTTTTAAAGTCGCATCCCCTGCCCGAAACTTCTTCCAGGTATGCCTGGTGTTTCTTGATCTGTTTTTCCAGGAATTTGTATTTCCCCACTTCGGTGAGATCTATTTTACCGGTCAGGCCTGTCATTCTGTAAAAAATCCTCCTCTCGATATAGAGAAGATTTTCCATGGTGTTACTGGCGGACAAAAGTTCCACTACCTGTGCCCGGATCTCTGACCATCCAAGTTCCTTGGCCGCAGCCACCCGGTGATTCCCGTCGATTACATAATAATCGTTCCGGATCTGATAGAGGGTTATCGGGGGCAATGGGTCTCCCCTGCGCATGATCCGCTTGATATCGCTGAACCGTTCTTCTGATACATGGCTTTTGGGACGGAACTTGGAGTCAAAGTCATGGTACTTTCCCACACTGCCGATGATGTTTTCAATATCTATGGTTTTAACTCCGTGCTCTATTATCTCCACATCCTCTTCCTGGGCTATCTGCTCATGAAAGGAGGATACATGGTCGTTGGATTCATCCTTTGACCGGATGCCCAGCAGACGTTTGAACGAATTTATCATTCTCATACCCCTATAATTGTATATCCGCAGGTGTTGATTACCCTTGTGTCAAGAACCCGGGTCACCCGTTTGTCAAAGGTGTTAAACGACCGGTGGATATGGCCGTGGATTAAATAGTCCGGCCGCTGTTTTTCCATTAAGCGGCCAAAGCTTTCAAATCCCATGTGGCAGAGGTCTTTTCCGTCATGGATGTTACGGGGAGGTGCGTGGGTGACAACCATGTGGATCGGCCTTTTCCGGCGAATTTGAAATCCCATCCAGAATATGATTTTTTTCATCATCTTGTCCGTGTACTGGTTAGGGCCGCCATTATACCACATGGAGCCTTCCAGTCCCAGAATGTTGAGGGAACCCACTGAAACCACCCTGGCATGGATATCTTCACACCCCAGGAGGTTTGATTGAGTATACCTTATGTCGTGGTTGCCCTTTACATAAAAGAGCGGACATTCGAGGCGGTTGCGCAGAAATGTAAGGTATTCCGGGGCCATATCCCCGCAGGAGATGATCAGGTCAATGGGGGGCAGCTGCTTTTTTTCCACCCTGTGGGTCAGGTCCTTGTCAACAAAGTCGGACAGGGTTAAAATTGTCAGGCTGTGGGTCCTGCCCAGGTGCTGCACAATGCTTGGATTTGATTGGTCAGGTGTCATGGCTTTATCAAAGTCATTAGTCTGTTTTCTTCATCCTGGAGCTCCGCCATTTAAATGTATAGGAGAATAAGAATTTGAGCCGTTACCACCCGCAAAAACATTGTTAACGGATATACTGTTGCATAACTTGCAGCAGGGGTGTCGTTACCGGCTGTAGTATTGGCAAATGCCAATGCTGGTGGGTCTGTCATACTTCCCGAAATAAGTCCCATTAAAGTAAAATAATTAATTTTAAAGACGTATCGTCCTATTGCTCCAACTATCAGCACCGGTAAAATTGTGATTACGGCACCGTACCCAACCCATAAATAACCTCCATTCATGATGGTTCGTACAAACCCTTCTCCAGCTTCTAAACCAACACATGCTAGGAAAAGTGAAATACCTATTTCCCGTAACATAAGATTGGCACTCATTGTGGTGTATGTTACCAGTTTGTAGCGTGGTCCGAATTTGCTCATCAAAATAGAGACGATTAATGGTCCGCCGGCTAAACCAAGTTTTACAGGCTGCGGCATTCCGGGAATCATAAATGGGATGCTGCCCAATAACACGCCCAGGGCTATTCCAATGAAAATTGAAACAAGGTTGGGTTCGTGCAGTCGTTTTAATGAGTTGCCAAGTAACTTTTCAATGTTTGATACAGAGTTTTTCGAACCAACCACTGTCAAACGATCACCTAACTGCAGCTGGAGTTGGGGGTCGGCAATTAGGTCTAACCCGGCCCGGTTTACACGTGTTACGTTAATGTCGTATATCTTTCTAAGGTTGAGATTGTCAATCGTCCGTCCGTTAATATCGGGCTTAGTAATAATTATGCGTCGAGAAATGAGTTCAGAACCCAATTTTGCCCATTCTTTCTGGTCCATATCAATATTTTTACCCAGCAGGGCGGATACGGTACCAATGTTTTGAAGATTTGAGACAACCAGTACTTTGTCTCCTTTATTTAAAATCGTTTCAGGATTTGCAACTTCTAATTTGTTATCAGCAGCATACTGGATCCGTGAAATTACAAATTCTTTGTTGATAAGCGGTTTAGTGGCGGAAAGGGTTTTCCCAAAAATCGCCGGGTTGTTTATTTCCAGCGAAAACATCTGAGCTTTTGTTAGTTCGGATTCATTTTGACTCTCCAGCTCCCCAGTCTCTTTGTCAAGATTAATCTTAAAGATATATCGAAGCAAAATCAAGGACGTTATAACGCCTACAACACCCAATGGGTATGCTACTGCATATCCCATGGACATGGTCGGATCCGTCGTCCCGGAAATATCCTGAAAGGTTTGTTGCGCAGCGCCAAGTCCGGGAGTATTTGTTACGGCACCGGATAGAATGCCCACCATAGTAGAAATAGGCAAGTTGGTAATTAAATGAATTACGTATGCTGTAGCAGCGCCCAAAACTATTATGGAGGTTGCAAGCAGGTTAAGCGTGAGCCCCCCCTTTTTGAAAGACGAAAAAAAGCTCGGACCTACTTGCATCCCGATGGAATATATAAATATAACAAGGCCAAATTCTTTCATAAAATGAAGAATGTCCTGATCAATGAGCAATCCAAAATGCCCAAAAACGATACCTACAAAAAGTATCCAGGTGATTCCCAAAGAGACACCAAAAATTTTGATTCTGCCCAAAACAATTCCTAGTGAAATTACCAGTGCAAAAACAAACATGGAATGGGCTATTCCCAATCCAAAAACCAATTCATTTAACCAGTTCATGTGTAGAAACTCTTATCTGTTGTTTGCCAGAAAACTATTGTTTTCTGAGTTTTTGACATCCCGGATCTCCATTGGTTTATCCGGATCCATCGCCTGAAAAACAAAAACCTCGTTGTCTGGACAAGTAGAAACTTATCATCAACGAGGTGAAACAAATTATGCCACAAGGCATGCTTTCATTCAAGTACGAAGAAGAATAAACTCAAGCCGGCATGACCCCACTGGCAGGTTTGCCAGTATATATGGAGCTGGCCAATGTAACCTGATTGTCCAAATCTATCCGGAAAGATCTGAAGGAATGGAGAATTCACAGGGCTGGAGTGACGCCCAGTCGGTCTTGTCGTGTCGTTGACACAGTTAAAAGTCGTGCTTATATAACATTGTGCAGCAATGGAATTTAATGCTGTTTAAAAGGGAGGGGCAAATGGATGAGATCATTGTTTGGGTTATAGTTGCAATAGCCGTTGCCTATACTGTTAAAAGTGTTGTTGCTTCATTGGGGAAAAAGGGCTCCGACGGTTGTGGAGGTTGTGCAGGTTGCGGAGGGTGTTCACAAAGGGGTGATTGCACCCTGGAGCAATCGGATTCAGTCGATCTTGAACCATCACAGACCACAGCTTCTATTCAAACTTGCTTGGAGAGTAAGAATACAGTAAAATAGGCAATGTAAAAATAAGTTCCCCAGATCAACCCTTGGAAATTACCGATGTTTATACCGTTCCACTATCAGGTGTCAGAGTATGACTGTGTTCCTACAGCCCTCATTAATGGCGTGAGCTATCTGTTCCAGCGAAAAGAGATTCCCCCCATGGTCATTCAGCACATTTATCTCTACTGTTTGGATACCGTTAGCAGGGACGCCCGTTTTGGTATCGGTGGAACCAGCAGGCATGCGGTTCGGCTTCTGGGCCACTGGCTGAGTTCCTACAAAATGAAGAAGTTTTCGGTTCAGACGCAGTTTCTTGAAAGAGAAGAGGTTTCCCTGGGAGAGGACGACCGGATCATGGCCTGCCTCGACGAGGGAGGGGTGGTTCTGTGCAATATGCTGCTCAACCCCCGGGAGGAGCACTATATCATGGTCATGGCCGTTGATGATGAGTGGGTGTACTGCTTTGACTCCTACCGGAGGTTTTCCGTGCGCAGGATGGGGGGGAACGTAAAGGTGCTTGATTCCTTTGACGGCCGCAGCCCCAACTTGAAGATTAAACGTAAATGGCTTGAACAGACGGAAACGGGCCGATTCTGCTTTGGTCCGTTTCCCCTGCGTGAGAGCCTTCTGATCTGGCGCAATTCCTGAATATTGAGGGACTTTTTTACTCTGTGCCGGGCTTATTTAACTTAACGCGTAAACCCCTTAAAGAGCTCCTTGATCTCCTCTCCTTTCTTTTTAACGGCATCTTTGTCGATTTTTCCATCCTTAATCATGGATTCAAGGGCTTCTCTGTCCGGAATAATTTCTTTGGCCATGGATGTAAGATCCGGGCGGAATTTCGGCTGATCAAAGGTTCCCGTGACAAGGATCGGGACCATGAGGCCTGAACGTTCTTCTGTGTCTCCCTGACCCTTGAGGGTGGAGACAAACTTGGGTTCCACCCGCATGTCAATACTCTCTGCCACAAGATCGGCGGTTCCCTTTGCCATGATTCGGAGAAGCGGTGAATAAAGGGTAGTGTTTGTGGTGTTCACAAGGCCGTCGGTGATGGTAAAGGGAACCTTTAACTCTGCAAAGTCAGTGCTGGGCGGGGTGGCAGGTCTCTCCCCGACCCCAAAGCTTGCCTTGACGTTCCTAACCATCCCGGGGATGTCGATCCCGATAATTGCACCATCGGTGAATGTGAGGTTTCCCCCGCCGTTTAAGCTTTTTTTGATCCCAGCTGGTGTATCTCCGGCAAAGGCCAGTCTGACGCTTGAGTTAAGCTGACCCTGAACAATCTTTTTTTGAAGCAGATCTGCCAGCAGGGGGCCGGATGCGATTTTTTCTGCGTCAACGGCAAAATTTATTCTTGGTGTGTCAGTTGTGACATTAAGGTCCGCTTTGGAGACAAGGGTGCCCCCGTAGAGATCAAGGGATAGGGGGTCAAGGCTGAAGCGTCCGTTTCTGCCGGTTACCTTTACCTCAATATCCTGGAGCTTTGTCCTTTTTGCCACAAGGGAAGCGATTTTGAGCGTTCCGTCAATGGCCAGGGTCCGCAATGGAGCGTAGTCGGTTTTGGAAGAAGCCTTTTCCGTTGGTTGTGTCGGCTGGGAAGGGAGTTGAGTCTTTTCAGAGGGTTTTACCGGCTCCTGGTTCGGCGGAAGGTATCGATCTATATCGATGCTGTCAATGGCCATGTCAAAGCCGATGTCCGGCTTTGAAAAATCTTCTGCCCTGGCCGTGAATGTCATGGTCGAGTCGTCCAGGATCAAGGTGCCGTTTGAAATGGCAACCTTTTTTTGGGTACCCTTGAGGGTCAGGTTGAGGCTTAGGCTTTCCATGGCCCGGGGATCGGCCGTTGCCATGGGCTGGGCAACCCCAAGGGCCGTCAGGATTTTTTTCGGGGAAAAAGAGGCGAGGGCAATGTCCAGATTAAATTCAGGGGTAGTTACTGGGTCTATAACCTCACCTGTGAGTTTCATGGTGATCTCGTTCAAGGCCTTAAGGGTAAGATCAAGGGGAATCTTGCCCGTGCCGGGTTTAGGCCCAACGGGTCCCACAAATCCTTCAAGGGCGATGGGCTGACCGTCTGCCACGGCGGAAAAGGCAACACTTACCCGGTCTTTAAGGCTAAGGTTGCCAAGGGTCAAGGTGATGTCCGACACCTCTTTTTTAACCTTGAGGCCAAGGTCGCTGTAGTGGACAAGACCCTTGTGGATGGTAAATTCGTCCACCAACAGCGCCTTGATGGGGAATTCGCCAATGGTCTGCTCTCCTGCAGAAGCGTTCGTGTCTCCCCATTGCTTTGGCGGGGTAGAAGCCTGTGTCCCGCCCATGTCCCAGTTCGTTGCTCCGGTTTTGTCCTTTACAAGGAATATTTCAGGGCTGTCCACCACGAATTTTTTTACCTGGACGTTTTTTGAAAGAAGGGGCAGCACCTTTACCCTTACTTCAAACTCTTTGACTGTTATAAAGTTTCGCTGGTCAAATCCCTCTGGACTTCCCAGGGTAAGGTCAGAAAGGGAGACCCCCACCCAGGGAAAAATGGAAAGGTCAATTTCTCCGCCTAGGACAAAAGATCTTCCTGTGGCTTTGGTAACCTGCTGTTCTATTTGCGGTTTGTAGCTGTTTACATCCACAAACCTAGGAACGATAAGGACTGCAAGAATGATAAGGCCTGCAAAGGTTCCTGCCGTTATTAAGAGCCATTTTAAAATTTTACTCATGGTAAAAATTCCTTCTTATTCCTGTTTTTTTCTATTTAAATACTGTCTTTAACAGGTCTGTCACACGGGCTGTTGGATTCTGACGGATCTTTTCCTCTTCCTTTTCAACCATGAGAAACAGCCCGTCCAGGGCTTTTGCCGTGACATAGGTGTCAGGGTCAAGATCTAACGTGCCGGCAAAGGGGATGGTTGATGCCTTTGCCGAGAGTTCCTGAAAGTTCCGGGTGACGCCAACCTCGGCCATACTCTTATGGACAACCGGCTTAAAGAGTTCGGACAGCTTATCCTGGGTTCGTTCTTTAAAGTAGAGTGTTGCCTCGTTTTGTCGTCCGTTGAGGATCTTTCGGGCATCGCTGAACGACATCTCCTTTACGGCGTCCACAAACAGGGCTGTTGCCTGGGGGGCGGCCTGTTCTGCGGCCCGGTTCATGCTCATTTCAAACTGGTCGACCTGTTCCGCAAGTCCCATGGATCTAAGTACGGTTTCTATCTTCTGAACCGCCGGGGGTAAGGGGATCTTTATCGCCGGGTTTTTGTAGTACCCGTCGGATTGTGAAACCAGGTCCACCGCTTTTTCAGCTCCAACGGCAAGTGCCTCCTTCAACCCTTTGATAATGGTGTCATCGGATAGATCCGATGGATCTTCAGACGGCACCTGGGTGTTGGATTTGACGGGCGGCTCAAGATTTTTTAGCAGGCCTTTAAGGTCAGCGTCTGCAGGGGTCAGGGGGAAGATGAAACAAAGAGTGGTTATAAAGACGATAAATCTGCCGTAAGTTTTCATGGATATTCCCTTTTTTATTGTTGAATTAGGATCGGTTGGCTCAGACTGGTAAATACCCTCAATCTTTAGCGGGATCGAGGGGTAATTTGTCGGTGAAGTCAACCAGAAAAGGATCGAGCATTTTTAGTTCATTGGGCCGGGCTGAACGCCAGGATGCCGAGTAAAGGTCCTTTCCTCCCATGGGTGAGACCTTTTTCAGGGTTGCGATCTGGACGTCCCTCGGATCCTTTTGGCCGACTTCGACCCATAGCACCCGATCGATCTCCAGGTCATACTTCTGGGAGACCTTTCCGGCAAAGTTTTCAATACAGTTTCGGATCGAAGTCCCCTTGTCCCGGTTCCGGCAGATCACGGCCCGGGATTTGAGATGTATCATCCCGGGGCTTCCTGCCGTCAGATCAACGATTCGTATGCGATAGGCCCCCGGCCACCAGGCTACTGGCTTTTCACCGTCACTGCTTTTACCGTCCCATTCATAGATGGTGTCATGTAATATCACTTGTCATCCTTTTGTGCGCTATCGCCTTCATGGCCGTAACTGCGTGGTCTATTGTAATCTTGCCCGTGTTGATAACCATGTCATACTGCCACTTTTTTACCTGTTCTTCAATCATTTTGTTGATGGATCGACTTTGCTTTTCCATGGAAACCTCCTTGCCCGGAAGGGCTGATTAGGGGGGAATATAAAAAATATTATTCCATTAAAAAAGGCGGATGTCAAACCGGACACCGGGAAATTGCCTTGACTTACCCATTGTAAACACTTAAAAAAACATGGAAAGGAGATTTTTCCATGGTGTATAAGTATGGAGTATAAACTTGTTTTTATCGTCCTGGCAGGTGCCCTGGGAACCCTTGCCCGGTATGGTCTTGCAGGGTTGGTTCAGCAGTCTAATTCGTCATTTTTTCCGTTTGGCACGTTGGCTGTAAATATTATCGGCTGTTTTGTCGCAGGATTTCTCTGGACCCTGTTTGAAAGCCGCTGGGCCGTATCCGGCGAGGTGAGAACCTGTGTGCTTGTGGGTTTCATGGGGGCCTTTACAACATTCTCCACATTTATCCTTGAGACGGGCATGCTGATCCGCTCATCCGAATGGGCCTATGCCATGCTCAACCTCTTTCTTCAGAACGGCCTTGGTTTTGGTGCGCTTGGGGCTGGAATAATCCTGGCTCGATTAATTTAAGGAGAGACTCCAGTTGCAAGTTGCGAGCGGCAGGCCATGGCAAAATCTTCTGGGAAATGGCCGATGATCCAGCGTTGCTGGGCTTCGCTGAAAGCGCCTGGGGAATGGGGAAGCCGTGGCAGAAACGAATAGATAAGGCGCTGGTCCCGATTTTGATCGTCAAACCGCTTTGAATATTCAATGTTGGTGACCATTCTTGCTCCAAGAGCCTCCAGAACCCAGAGAGCCGTCAGCATGCCTCGGTCTAAGGAGGTGCGCAGGGCCGTGTCCGCCTCGAGGATGTTGCCGCAGGGCCGTTTGGAGATCAGTTGGAGTTCCCATTGGGAGGTCTGGGCCTTGGGCACAAAGACTATGACATTCTCATCCTCATGAACGATCAGGGATGAAGGGCCAGAGCTGTTTCCATCGGTCCTGGTGTTGGATTGGATGGCCTTGAGGTAATTGTGAAAAAAATTTTTTCCCGTCTCCTGTCTGTAGCGACGGATGAATTCGCCCACCATATCTCCGCAGGCAAACGAGGCAAAGGAGCCTCCCGTGCCGTCCATGCAGGATGCAGGAACCGATCCAGGGATCATGGCGTACTGATGGTGAATCTGCTGGTGGGAGGCGTGGAGCCTGTATCCTGACTGGGCAAACCCGAACCCGAAGTTCCAGCCCCACAGACAGCCGTTAAACTCGAGTCTGGTCTTCTGCCCCCGGCCTTTAAGGTGGTCCACAATGGCGATGCGAAGGGCCTCAAGCTCCTGCTTTGAAATTTGCCGTTTCGGGCCTGGAATTTCAATGTCAAGCTGTTGGGCCACCATGGTATAGATCCGCCGGTAGTAGAGATGGCGCATACCCTCCATGTCGGCCGGGGTCAGGTCTTTTATTCTATACCGAACGGTGTCGTCGGCCATGTTGGCTGCAAAGTGGCCCCAGGGAATGTAGGAGTTGGCTCTAAGGTACTCGAATATGTGACTCTCCTGATTGTCCTCCTGATTCTGGCCCAGATCCTGCTTTTTGGATTGAATTTGTTTTTTCCATTCCCCCATGATTTCACTGGTGCCCTGGATTCCCGGGGTCAGCACCATGGCCCGTTTATAGTCGTCGGGCAGGCAGGGGTTGTTGGCAATGATGTCAAACAGGGCAGGTTTTTTGATCCAGGGTCTTGGCCGTCCTGAAGGGGTTTGCCTGAATTCAAGACCCATCGGGGTGGTTCCGTCGGGGCTGTAGAGAAACGAGCAGCATTGACGGGCAAGGCAGACAAGTTCGTCTGGATCAGTTGAAACATCGGCAAGGGCCATGAGCATGGGTTCGGGCATGGCAGTGAGCAGGCTCCCGGGGTCCCTGTCCCTGATGCCGTTATCGGCAAGCCAGCGATGGAGGGTGGAGAGAAAAGATACCTCTTTTTTTTGGTCAAGGCCGATGCTTTCAGGGGCTGCTGCCGCAGCATCGGCCCACCTTGTGTTTATGTAGGAGACACCCCTGAAGGGAAAGGCGTTCATGATCTCATAGATCCGGTCGGCGGCTTGGGTTTCAACGTCCCCCGGGGGGAAGTTGACGCGGTTGTCCACGGGGGTGTCGTCGGGCAGAGCTCCAATTGGCCTAACAAGGTCGTTTTCCCTCAGGTTTACGACCTTGAATCCTGGATCATGGATTCCCACGATAAAACGACCTTCATTGTCCACACAGCTTCTTACGTTCATTTTTTATAGCTCCGTAGCTCCTTTGGAAATAGAGGATTGTCCTTGTCCTTTTTGTTTCTGCTGGTTAAAGTGTGGCGAGTATAGGAACGTGTTGTCAATTCTTCGAGGGCGTCAATGGCTGCCTCTTTGAGATCCCCATCTTCTAGGGAGGGTATAATCTCTCGGATCTTTTCTTCTATTTTTCGGTCACCCGCCTGTCCAAGGGCGTAGAGGATATCTCCCTTTACCGTGGTGTCTGCCCCTTCAAAGGTATCCCACAGGGGGGCGGTGATCCGGGCTGCAAGGTTCGGAACAGTTTCAACCATTTCCTCCAGAACCACCATGGCACCGAGGCGGACAGACCAGGTGGGGTGGATGAGAAGTTCGACAAATGCCGGAAAGATAGTCTGGGACTCGATCATTTTTGACGCTATCCACGAGGCCTTCCCATCCTCAAGAATGGTTTTAAGCGAAGAGACGCTCAACATCGAAGGATCCTGATTGACGATCATGTCAACAACCTCGGAGGGTGCCACATTGCCCGTCCATCGCATCTCTTTGCCGAGGATGAGGCAGGGGGCCGACATCACCTGGTCCTCTGCGGCTGCTTCAGGAAAAAGGGTGCCGTCGATGATGGTGAGGATGATGTTTTCACAACTTGCAGCAATCGGTGCCATGGCCCTTATCATGCCGGGGCAGTGGGGGCAGTGAACCGCAGTGTAGAGGGTCAGCCTGGCGGGGATGTCTATCCGGGCTAAGTTTTCGTGGAGGGCCTGGGCCAGAGGGGGGGCAGGTTCGTTAACCAGGGCCAGAATTTCAAGAAAGGGGGCAATGGCTCCTGCCTGGGGGATGGCCGAGTAGATGATGTTGGACCTGGGTAGGATAGCGGGCAGTGCCCTGTCTCCATCCATCTTTCGGACCACGGTTATATCGGGCAGCAGTGATTCCAGGCCAAGGCAGAAATCGATGAACATTCGGTCATCCTGTCTGCCCGTAAGGGCAAGGGTTATTTCGAGCTTTCCGTTCAGACGTTCGCCCATGCGTGCAACCCCTGCCTTAAGTTCGTTCTTTTCCATGGCCTTTGTGCAACCTCCTTTAAAAAGGATGAAAATTGGTGTATCGTATACCCCTTTGATATTTAATTTGACGCCTAATTTGATATTTAAGTATTAACCTTAACCTATTTTACCGTTGGTTTCCATGAAATTTATAGCAGATCTTCACCTTCATTCCCATTTTTCAAGGGCAACCGCCAAAAACCTTGATCTTGAACACCTCTACCAGGCGGCCCAGCTCAAGGGGGTGACCCTTGTGGGGACGGGGGATTTTACCCATCCCGGGTGGTTTACCGAGCTTGGGGAAAAGCTTGAACCTTGTGAGCCCGGACTCTATCGTCTTAAACCGAGCATTGCAAAACAGCTTGACCAATCCGTTCCGGAATCGTGCAGGAACGAGGTCAGATTTATTCTCCAGTGTGAGATCAGCAGCATATACAAGCGTGATGGAAGGGTGAGGAAAAACCACAACCTTATTTACATGCCGGATCTTGAAACGGTTAAGGCCTTCAATGCAACCCTTGATAAAATCGGCAACCTGAAATCGGACGGCCGGCCGATTCTTGGCCTTGATGCCCGACGGCTTTTAGAGATTGTCCTCGACACCTCGGATGAGTCGTTTCTGATCCCGGCCCACATATGGACCCCCTGGTTTTCCATGTTCGGGTCAAAGTCGGGATTTGACTCCATCGAGGAGTGTTTCGGCGATCTTTCAAGCCATATATTTGCCGCTGAAACAGGCCTCTCTTCCGATCCTCCCATGAACTGGAGGATCAAGGATCTTGATTCCATCACCCTGATTTCAAATTCCGACGCCCATTCCCCAATGTATCTTGGCAGGAACGCCTCCAGGTTTAACTCGGATCTTTCGTTCGTCGGGGTGAGAAGAGCCCTCGCTCAACAGGATGATACCTTTGTCGGCACCATTGACATGTTTCCGGAAGAGGGCAAATATCACCATGACGGCCACAGGAAGTGCAATGTCTGCCTGGAACCAGGCCAGACCGCAGCCCTGGGGGGGATCTGTCCCGAATGCAAGAAACCCCTGACCCTGGGGGTTCTCTACCGTGTCCATGAGCTTGCCCAAAGGCCCCCGGGATACAATCCAGGCAATCGCCGTCCCTTTGAAAGCATCATCCCCCTTGCCGATATCCTTTCAGAGATTTTTGAGGTGGGACCCAAAACCAAAAAGGTGGGCACTCACTATGACCTTGCCTTGGAACGCCTGGGGCCTGAGCTTGATATCCTGTTAACCATGCCGGTGTCCGAAATCGAGACTGCGGGTATTCCGCTCCTCAGGGAGGCTGTTGTCAGGATGAGGGAGGGTCAGGTCTCCATCTCACCCGGCTTTGATGGCGAGTATGGCCGGGTCAAGATCTTTGAGCCCGAAGAAAAGCAAAGGCTCAGGGGGGGAGATGGAAATGTTCGGCCCGGCCAGGGATATTCTTTGTTTGACATACTCCAGAAAAAGAAGGATATTCGGCACTACAAAAGAGACCGGACCTTCTGTGTTTCTTCAGGACATTGAAGCGGCACTCAAAGAACATAACCAGAATCAATTCCAGGGCAGAAGCAAAAAAAACTGCGACAGACAGCTGGATCTCTTTCAATAATTTTCAATGGTTTAACCAGCTTCAGGAGAGATGTGGACAATGGACGAGACAGAAGACAAGACAATTGACAGCACAAACGACCCGATAAAAGATCAGGCCGAAGACCAGGCACCCGTTCAGGAGATCAAACTCGAAAATGGCCACACGCTTTTTATCAGGGAGCTGTCCCGGAGGATAGGTGCGGATGCCTTTCAGGTGATCATGGAGGCAACGGTGGAGGTTATTGTGAAACCGGATCTTTTTTCACCCCAGATCCTCGGGGATCTTACGTTTGAAACTGTTCATAAAAAGGTGGGAGACAGTGTGATTTATAAACACCGGGCGGAAAGAAATTTCATCATGGCAGTTGATAAGGACAGCGTGTTTGAAAAATTTGTGGACACCCTCAGAAGAAATCTTGTACCCTATCTTTCAAAGCCTGATTTTCCGGCAAAGCTTGTGATGAAAAAGTTCAGGGAATAAGGACCTCAGATTAAATATTAGTAAATACTTAGGGTGGAACTGCATATTGGTGGGGAAGATGGGATTCAAGACCCTTGTGATGTTGGCTCTCCTTTTAACTGCAACCGCTGCCGTGGCAGACATCTACATGTACGTTGGCCAGGATGGCATTGCTCATTTTACAAATGTTCCAACCTCCTCGGATTACAAGCTTTACATTCGTGAGCGTCCGAGGGCGAAGGTCAAAAAATCCGATAGGTTTCATCCGGAGATCCAGCAGGCTGCAACCCTCTTTAAGGTGGACCCCTCCCTTGTAAGGGCTGTGATCAAGGCAGAGTCTGATTTTGACCCGGATGCTGTTTCCAAGAAAGGAGCCGCCGGCCTCATGCAGATCATGCCGGCCAACTACAAAGACCTCAAGGTGAATGATCCCTTTGATCCTGGACAGAACATCATGGGCGGCACCCGCTACTTAAAGCTTCTCATGGCAAGGTACGATGGAAAACTCCCCCTGGTTCTTGCCGCCTATAATGCCGGGCCCAATGCCGTTGACCGGTACAACAATGTGCCCCCGTTCAACGAGACCCGGCGCTATGTGAACAAGGTGATGAATCTTTACGATCTTTACAGACAATAGCAGCTGTTTTTATCTCTCTTCCTGATTCAGGCATATCTTTTCGATAAAGGCGAGAAGTTTCGACCGGATTTCAGGGCGCTCCATGGCAAAGGCGATGTTGGCCATCTGAAAGCCTGCCTTGTCTCCGCAGTCAAACCTGGTTCCCTCAAACTTGTAGCCAAAGATGGGCTGGGTTTTAA
Organism: Desulfobacterium sp.; assembly: GCA_034007745.1. Lineage (GTDB taxonomy): Bacteria > Desulfobacterota > Desulfobacteria > Desulfobacterales > Desulfobacteraceae > Desulforapulum. Next base: position 63,232 of record JAVEQI010000008.1, on the reverse strand, counting down.
GAAGGCTCGCCATGGCATCGGTGAGTTGGATCTCACCGCCTGCCCCTGTCTGTTTCTTGCCTAGAAAATGAAAAATCTTAGGGGTGAGGATGTAACGCCCGATGATTGCAAGGTTTGAAGGGGCCTCTTCCGGGGCCGGTTTTTCGACCATCGCCCTTATTCTAAAGAGATTGTCCTCAATGGCCTCGGCATCCAGGATCCCGTATTTATCGGTCTGATCCTTTTCCACCTCCATCACCGCAACAACAGATGCCCTGAGCCTGTCAAACCGTTCGATCATCTGGGAAAGCACCGGTTGTTTTGACTGAATCATGTCGTCGGCAAGGAGCACTGCAAAGGGCTCGTCTCCCACGATGTCCCTTGCGCACCAGATGGCGTGGCCGAGCCCCAGGGCCTCGTGCTGGCGGGTGTAGATGATGGTTCCCGTCTCAGGCACCAGGGCTTCGACCTGTTTGAGAAGTTCATTTTTTTCCTTGTGCTTGAGCGCTCTCTCAAGTTCGTAGGAGTGGTCAAAGTGGTCTTCCAGAGCTCTTTTCCCCCGGCCTGTGACAAATATGATCTGTTCAATACCCGCACTCAGGGCCTCTTCCACTGCATACTGAATGATGGGTTTGTCCACAACCGGGAGCATTTCCTTGGCCATGGCCTTGGTGGCGGGCAAAAATCGTGTGCCAAGTCCTGCAACGGGGAATACAGCTTTTTTGATCTTCATAATATCTCCTGGATGCTGGTTTTATGGGTGTTTTAAATCGAAAATTTGATCATTTCGTTTAAGTATTGATATAGATTATATCTAACCCTTTTCACTTTGACTGTCAATCTGTGGGGGAGTTATTTGCAATATCTCATAACTTCTTCTTGACGAAGTGGGCAGGAGTCAATACAAAAAAGTATCTGTATCTCTTATTTATGAAGAGGCTGGTTTGCTTATTGACGTCAGAAATAAAAATTACAGGGAGGTTTGGAATGGAAAAGGGAGAACGGCTTGTCATTATTGGCTGCGGGGGCGTAGGTGGGCCTGCGGCTATGCTTTCAAGAAAGTTGATGCCTGAAATTGATATTACGGTGATCAGGGAAGAAGATCGTTTCATTGTCCGGTGAGCACTTCCCCACGTTGTGGCCGGTCTGGCCACGGGCGAATCCATTGTAAATCCAGACACCATGTTTTCGAACAACAACATCGATTTGGTTGTTGACAGGGTGAAGTCGGTTGATCGACAGTCAAAAATGTTAAAGACAGCTGGGGGAAGAGAGATTTCCTACGACAAACTCGTGGTGTCCACCGGCTCAAAACCCTTTGTCCTGCCAATTCCCGGCAACGATCTAAAAGGGCTATTTACCCTTAGAACCCTGGTCGATGCCGAAGATATCCGGGAGTATATTGCCGAAGAAAAACCAAAGAAAATAGTTTTTGTCGGGGCAGGCTTCATCAACCTCGAGATTGCCACCTTGCTTGTTGAATCTGCACCAGACGCCTATGAGGTAACGGTGGTCGAGCTTTTAGAGCAGCCCCTGGGGGTGATGCTTGATTCTGATATGGCAAAACCCGTTACAGAATATCTTGAAGGGCGGGGGATATCCATGCTCCTTGGTAAGCAGGTGGCCTCCATTCTAGGTGAGGGGGGCAAGGTGACCGGAGTCAAGCTCGCCACAGGGGAGAGCCTTGGTGCAGATATGGTATTCATGAACGTTGGTTCCACCCCGGATTTAAGCCTGGCAAAAGCCATGGATCTTGAGATGGGTAAGTTTGGCATCAAGGTCAATCCGCTGTTTGAAACTTCAGATCCCCATGTGTTTGCAGGGGGTGACTGCATTGAAAATCACCACTTCATAACAGGCAACCCAACTCCGATTCAGCTGAGGGGACCTGCCGTGATCCAGGGCAGGGCCATAGCAAAACGTCTTGCCGGCTTTAACATTCCCTTTCCCGGCCTTCTTGGCAACAGCGCCACACGCCTCGGTGACAAGTATGTTGCCGCAACGGGACTGACCGAGGCAGATGCCGCAGCCAATAAGATTGAGACCGTGTGCGCCACTGTGGATTCCAGGAGCAAGCACGGTATGATACCCGGGGTTAAACCCTGGCGGCTCAAGCTTGTTTTTGAAAGTAAAGACCAGAGGCTGATCGGCGGTCAGATCGTAAGTGACAGTGGTTCTGCAGTTAAGGAGATCGACACTGTTAACGCCCTTATTACAGGCAAAAAGACAGCTTCAGATCTGGTGTATCTGATGTGTGCGGGAAACCCGGATTGTTCGTCTGAGCCAAGTTTAGAGCCAATCACAATTGCGGCTGAGCAGGTGCTGGCCAGGGTGGGACGTAAATAGTTAGATTGTAGCGGGTGTTTTTTGGGTTGTGGCCGGTGCGATGGGTTCCAGGCACCGGCCATGACGGTTATTTCTAATGGTTGCAGGGAGATCCGGGATCATGTCCGCACACATTTTCACCCGTGACCAAACTTTTATCAAGATACTGCTTTACAAGCACCTCGGGTGTTTCAGAGGGTGCTCCGGTGATCACCTTGATGTCTGCTGCAGTAAAAAGCTCCTGGGCCTTGTGGCCCATGCCGCCTGCAATCACAACGTTGATTCCGTGGTCGTGGAGCCACTTGGGCAGAACTCCCGGCTCGTGGGGCGGTGGCTCAAGAACCTCGGTTTTTGTTATCTCGTTGTTTTCAACTGTGACAAAGCTGAATTCCTTGCAGTGACCAAAGTGAGCTGTTAATTTTCCCATTGCCATGGGGATTGCAAATTTCATTTTTAAAAATCCTTTCGTTATTTTGATTGTTTTTCTCTACACCCAGTGGCCTTCTACGTTGGGACCTCCGGCATAGGCCAGATCGCCGGATTTAAACTTTTCAACGGCATCCTTGACCGTGCCGCTGATGCCGGTGACTACCTTGACTTCAGCAGCCTCAAGTATGTTAAATGCCTTTGGTCCGCAATTTCCGGTTATGACGGCTTTAACTCCAAGATCGGCCACGGTTTTTCCAGCTTGAATGCCCGCTCCCTGGGGAAGATCCAGGTTCTGGGTGTTTTCCTTTACCTCAAACGCCATGGTTTCCGTGTCAATAACTAGGAAGTTCTGCGCCCTGCCGAATCTTGGGTCGATGTCTGATTCCAGGGTTGTTCCTGATGATGAAACTGCTATTTTCATAGTCCTTTCTCCTGTATATGAAACTCCCGTCGAAACATCATTGTGCGAGTCTCGATTTTAGAGCCATCTCTATCAGCTTTTAGCTAACCGCTAACAGCTACCGAGTTTCATGGTTCGTTGCTGCCGCAAGACATCTCTTGCTCCGGCCATGGAGATTATTTTAAGACATCCATGGTTTCATTTACATATTTTGAAACGTTTTGCCACACTTTTTTCATGGCCTGGGCCGCAGGGCCCTGGGAAAATTCCACGAGGCTCTTGTTTGCATTCATGGAGGCAGTGACCTCCGTGTCAAAGGGGATTTCCCCTGCAAAACGTATGTTGCGCTCAAGGGCAAACGCCTTCATTTCGTCGGTTTTTTCCTGGTTCAGGTCCGACTTGTTGATGCATAGATAGGTCGGAACCCTCATCTGGTCTGCAAGACTCTTTACCCTTTCCATGTCGTGCATGCCAGACATGGATGGTTCTGTTACGATTAAAAGGGCATCGGCATTGGTGATGGATGCAATCACCGGACATCCGATTCCCGGAGGACCGTCAACTATGATCAGGGGGATATCTTTTTCCCTGGCTATCTCTCGTGCCTGCTGGCGAAGGGCACTCACCAGAAGTCCTGAATTTTCCTGGGCAATTCCAAGGCGTGCGTGGATCATGGGGCCGTTGTCGGTTTCAGACAGGAATTTTTCTCCGCAGACCTGGCGTTCAAACGAGATGGCATCCTCCGGGCAGAAATGGACGCAAACCTTGCATCCTTCGCAGGCAATTGGATCGACCACAAAGTCTTCTGAAATAGCTCCAAACTGGCAGCGTTCCAGGCAATCTCCGCATAGGGTGCAAAGGGCTGGATCTATTTCGGCAAGGCTGCCGCCGATAAAGTTTTCACTGTGAATGGTTTTGTGGGCAAGGGTCAGGTACAGGTTGGCCGCATCCACATCGGCATCAACCACAACCCGGTTGGGTGCAAGGGTTGCAAAGGATGCAGTAACGCTGGTTTTTCCGGTTCCGCCCTTGCCGCTGATTATGGTTAGTTCTTTCATTTTTTTGCTCCCCCCTTTTCCTTTTCTGCCTTTTCCATCACGGTGGAGTATAGTTGTGCAAAAAGGGATTTCATTTCAGGGATCTCATCCCTGAGGAGCAGCCCCTTGGAGCAGACGGCCGCAGCCTCCCTGGTGAATGGTATCCTTCCCAGGATTTCGATGTTCTCCCTGGCTGCATACTCGTCAACGATCCTGGATTCTCCGTCATCCCTGCTGATCACAATACCCATGGGAACCTTGAGGATTCTAAGGGCCTCCACGGTAATGGCAAGATCGTTAAGCCCGAATGGGGAGGGCTCTGCTGCCAGAAGGGCAAAATCCGAGTTCCTCAGGGCCGCTATGGCCGGGCATGAGGTGCCTGGAGGGGCGTCCACCAAGGCAGTCTTGTGACTGTTGATCTTTTTCTTGACCTGTTCGATCAGGGGAGGAGACATGGCCTCACCCACCCTCAGCTCTCCCCAGGTAAGGGCTATGCCGGCAGGGTTGGTTCCCTGGATAAGTGTTCCAAGTTCCCTTGAAGAGGATGTTATTGCGCCTTCAGGGCAGACCATTTCACATCCCAGGCAGGAATGGCACATCTCTGGAAAGGTCAGAACTTTTTTGCCGATAATGGTGATGGCCGAGAACTGGCATATCTTTTCGCACTCCTTGCAAAGGGTGCACTTTTCCATGTCTACTTTGGGTATCATGGTTGATACTGGGCTTTTTACAAGATTTCCCGGCTTTAAAAAAATGTGGGAGTTGGGTTCTTCAACGTCACAGTCAAAAACCTCTACCTCACCGGCCGGGGCCGATGCCGCAAGGTTTACGGTTATGGTTGTTTTACCGGTTCCTCCTTTTCCACTGGCTATGGTAATAATCATTATGGTATCCTTTATGGTTCCTAAGAGCGTGGTAAGCATATGCTCAAAAGTATAGCCTTGCCCTGCCAGTGTCAAGTCTTAAATTGACTTCTTAACCAAATTTTTATATGAGAACATGAAACAATTTGAACCCCCAAGGAGAAGGAGTGTAGAATGGATAAAGGTAACAAAGAGAACGAGCCTGCTTCGGCAATAATGCCGGTTCAGATGGGCTATGAATCCCGGTTTAAGTTTGACTGTCATAAGGGTGTAAAGTGTTTTACACGCTGTTGCCGGGGTATTGATATAATGCTTACCCCCTATGATATTCTGACCATGAGAAAACGTCTTGAGCTTTCTTCCGAGGAGTTCCTGGCCATTTTTACAGACCTTAAACTCCTTGAAAAGGGAGATCTTCCCATAGTTACCATGAAGCTTCTGGATGATGACAGTCGATCCTGCCCCTTTGTCAGGGATGAGGAAGGTTGTGTAATCTACGAGGACAGGCCCTCCACCTGCCGCTATTATCCCCTGGGCGTCGGATCCCTCAGCTACGCAAGCGAGCAGAATGTTGCAGATGAGTTCTTCTTCACCGTCAAGGAGGAGCATTGCCTGGGATTTGACGAGGACAGGGAGTGGACTGTTGCCGAGTGGCGTGAAGACCAGGGCGTTGATTTAAGGGACAAGATTAATGCCGGGTGGACCGATCTGATCGTAAGAAAAAAATCGGTTCCTGCAAGCATCAAGCTTTCAGAGCAGAGCAAGCAAATGTTTTTTCTTGCCTGTTACAATATAGATAAATTCAGAAAATTTGTGTTTGAAAGCACCTTTCTTAAGAGGTATGACCTGGACGAACAAAGGGTTGAAAGGATGAGGCAGGATGATATCGAACTGCTTCAATTCGGATTTGACTGGATGAAGACCATTCTGTTCGGCGAGGGTGATATTAAACCCAGACAGGCTGCCCAGAAATGCAATGCCGAAGCTGGAAAATAACCGGTACAAAAATCGGGAGCAGGCTTGATGCCTGCTCCTAATGATAATTTAGTCGCTATACGTCTTCGTAATTGTACCACAGGTCCCGGGTGTATCTGGGGTCGTTCAAGCGCTCATCAATATCAACTCCAAAGAAATCAGCCGCAGGGGCGAATATTCCGGGGTTTTGATCCTGGATATTCTGGGCGGTTTTGACAACGGTTCTCAGACCCTGCCATGTCATCTTACCCATGGGCGGCCGGCAGCCCCCCGACGGCATGCCGATTATCTGCATTAGTGTCTTGAGGGCAAGGGGGTTTCTGGCCCTGCACTTTACCCGTCCAAGGGATGTCTCTTCAAAGGTGGTTACCGTGACAAGATCGAGAAGTGGGGTGAGGGCCTTTTGAAGTTTTTCAGCCTCTTCCCCTCTGCCCTGGTCCAGGAGCACCACAAGTTCAGTCATGGCCTTTGGTGCAATGTTTGACATCACGGAAAAGACACCGGAAGCCTTGATGTCAGGGTCGGTCATCATCTGAAATACCAGGGAATCGTCACCGGACATGATGGTGAAGTCCCGGCCGCAGCATTCACGGGTTCGCCGCATGTTGTCAAGATCGCCCGTGGCCTCTTTTACTGTGGAAATATTCGAGTAGCTTTTTGCCGCAAGGGCCAGATCTTCGGGTAGAAGCTGGGTTCCGGTTCTTCCAGGGATGATGTAGGGGATGACCTCCATTTCGGGAAATGAGCGTGCAGCAGGTTCGATGTACTCCCTGCGGATCTCCAGGGAACTTGGACCGTTGTAGTAGGGGTCCACAAGAAGAACCGCGTCAACCCCTGCTCTTGCTGCATGGCGGATTGCATCCAGGGACTCGCTGGTATTGTTGCTTCCCGTACCTGCGATGCAGAGGCAGTTGCCCTTGGAAGCCTTTGCCACATGGGCTACGACCCGGTTGTGTTCTTCCCATCTAAGAGTGGGGCTTTCCCCCGTGGTTCCGGCTGCGAGGATGCCGGTGATGTTGTTTTTGATTTGAAAGTTGATCAGTTGGTCAAGCCCTTCCGCATCAAGCTCTCCTTGATTTGTAAATGGCGTTATCAATGCCGTGTAACATCCTGTTTTCATACTAAACTCCCCATGGGATTTTTTATAAGAAACTCGCTTTAAACAGGGTAGCCCCTATACCCCGGCTTCTTTTATCGAGTTTCATGCTTCGTTGTGGCCGTAACCTGTTTTGTGCTACGGCCCTATCGCTTCTGTATTTTGTCTGAAAATTATCATATGTGGGGTTTCAGTTCAACTTATTTTCCCTTGATCCTGTATTCATTATTAAAGTGTCCTGGATTAAAGTGTCCTGGGATTCTCCGGCTTGGTTTCTTACCCAGACCTGGGCCAAGGTGTCGATTTTTTTACTCCCCACTATTTACTACCCACCATTCACCTCAATCCCTTTTCCCTTGACACCGGGACCCTTTGAAAATAATATAGAAAATTTACAAGCAATAAAGAATTAAGTGCAGTAATTTTAATTTTGAAGCTCGTAGTTGGGGGATACCGACTGTCGCCTCTAATATAAAACAAAATTTAGAGTTGCTGTAATAAGCGGTATCACATGATAAAATTATGGATATAAGGAATTTGAATGAGAACTAGACAGCTACCAGAAAATGCAGAAGAATATATAGCAAAATTACGAAGCATGATCACTGAAAACACCGAATGCGGGACATCCCACTACAACCTGGCCGTTGCCTACATGGGCCAGCAGGAGTATGATGCCGCTGAAAAGTCCCTCCACGATGCCATCGACTGCAGCCCCAACCTTGCCGAGGCCTATGTGCTGCTGGGCGGTCTCTGCCTCCAGAGAAATGACCTTGAGGGCTGCCTTAGATTTAACCGCTATGCCGTCAAGGCAAGGGCAGGTTTTGCCGAGGGGTATGCCAACATAGGTTATGTGCTGCTCCAGGCTATTAAGGGGGAGAATGAAAAGGAAGACGAAGAGATGCTTGATCAGGCCATCAAGAATCTCAGAAAGGCGATCATTCACAATGCCAATTTTGTCCAGGCCTTTGCCACCCTTGGCAGTGCCTACTATATGAAAGGGTTGATAGACGAGGGGATCGAGGCTAATCTTGAGGCTGTCAAGATTCAACCTGAATTTCCCGTTGCCCACAACAACCTTGCGGTGGGTTACCTTGAGCGGAAAGAGTATGCTAAGGCCATTGAACACTGTGACAGGGCGATTGCCCTGGGGTATGATGTCCCCGAGGGGTTAAAGCAGGAATTGGCTCTCCACAGGAGTTAAATGGAAGTTTCAGGGTCGACTTTTATCTATCGCATGGCAGGGGTGGACAAGGATTTTGATCCGAAGTATTCCCTCTGGAGTCATCCCCTGGAGGGCAAGGACAGGGGCAGTTCCAGTCCGAGTATCGGTCAGTTTTTTGAATCTGCCTCAGCTTTTATCGCCCGGGAAGAATACATGGGGGTAAGGCAGGGTCTTCATTTTTATGGGATAAATCAGGGTGAGGCAAATCTGTCGTCCATCATAATATCAATTGAAAAACACGGTGCTTTTTATCATCCGGCAAGGGTGGATGTGGGGCTTTGTTCCGGTGAGACTTTTCCCCTAGTCCTGAATACGGCAGTTTCCCTGCACGGCATTCGGGTTATGGACAACGAGACTGCCGCACTTACGAGGCTTGCACGGGAGTTCCCTGATGTGGATCTGCCAAGGGTGTTTGCCGCAGGTAAGGTTCAATCAGATTCCGGTGTTTTTGCGTTTTTTCTTGCCCAGTGGTTTGATGAATACCTTGAATTTCATATCTCCTGGTCTCCAGAGGGTGAGGGGCAGCATCTGGTTCTCTGGGAAAGAGACGGTGGTGTGATCCCCCTCAGGTCCCCGGACTATTTTGATATTTATGGGCAGGCAGCGGAAATTCTCACCCGCCTCTACAACCTTGAAACCTTTGAGCAGGTGTTTCCTTGGCACCATGCAGCCGGAGATTTTGTGGTTAAGCCCCTTGATCAGGGCTTTGATGTCAGGCTTATCACTGTTAGAAATTATGATTCCATGGTCGGTGGCAGGGATCGGGGGGCTGAACTTGAAATCGAAGAGGTATACAGGGCTCTGCTGTTTTTTTTTGTCAACCTCTCCCTCAGGGTTCGTCTTGACCGCATGGACGGTATCGGGGAATTTTGCCTCGTGGATGAACGGGTAGTGCCCCATATTATAACAGGTTTTTTCAGGGGGCTTGAATCTAAGGGAATATGTGGTATGATCGGTTCGGGTCTGTGTCGGAGTTTCCTTGACTTTGCAGCAGGATTTGACAGCTCAGAACTCGCCGAAGTTTTATATTTGACTCTGGCTGCAAGCAATCAAGGAGCCCCGGAAATGGATTTGCTTAAAAAAAATCTTGCAGCCCACGCAACTCTCCTGGTCTCGCATCTGGGGAAAATTTGGGAAAAAGAGCTTTTCTATTGACAATGCACAATAGAAATTTTATATGCATACTGATACTCTGTAGAAGCATAGCTGGGGAATTTAGAAATGTGATGACCCTGAGGGGCATCCTCAATTAGATAGCTGTACGTAAGAATGTTGATCGAATAACGTCAAGCCTGTCTGGTCCTAATCATCTGGCAGGAAGGCATCGTTCATCAAGGAAATGTAATTTAACAATTAACGGAGGTAAGTAAATGGCAAAACATGAAACTCCTATGTTGGATCAGCTTGAGTCTGGTCCATGGCCGAGTTTTGTCTCTGACATGAAGCACCAGGCTGAGGTGAGAGCAAAGAATGAGGCAGGTGTGCAATTTCAAATTCCCACGGATTGTGTGGATGATCTCCTCGGCGTCCTGGAGCTCTCCTACAAGCACGGTAGAACTCACTGGAAGCACGGTGGAATCGTAGGTGTGTTCGGTTACGGCGGCGGTGTTATCGGTCGTTACTGCGATCAGCCCGGAATGTTCCCGGGTGTCGAGCACTTTCACACCATGCGGGTTAACCAGCCTGCCGGTAAGTACTACACCACAGATTATCTTCGTCAACTCACCAAACTCTGGGACATGAGGGGTTCCGGCATGACCAACATGCATGGTGCCACAGGCGATATCATTCTGCTTGGTACCACAACTCCCCAGCTCGAGGAAGTTTTCTGGGAGTTGACCCATAATTTGGATCAGGATCTCGGCGGTTCAGGTTCCAACCTGCGAACCCCGGCCGACTGCCTTGGTTCCTCCCGTTGCGAGTATGCCTGCTACGACACCAATGCATTGTGTCATTTCCTGACCAACGAATACCAGGATGAGCTCCATCGCCCGGCATTCCCCTACAAGTTTAAATTTAAACTTGACGGCTGTCCCAACGGTTGTGTAGCTTCCATCGCCCGTTCCGATATGTCCTTTATCGGTACATGGAAGGACAATATCAAGATAGATCAGGATGCGGTTAACAAGTACATTGAGAACGACGCTGCCTATCCTGCAAACGCAGGTGCCCACAAGGGCCGTGACTGGGGCCCCTTTGATATTCAGAAAGAGGTGATCAACCTCTGTCCTACCGGTTGCATGAAGATGGATGGCAAAGAACTCAAGATCGACAACCCCAACTGCAACCGTTGCATGCATTGCATCAACGTCATGCCAAGGGCCCTCAAGATTGGTGATGTCAGAGGTTGTTCTATCCTCTGCGGTGCCAAGGCACCTATCCTTGACGGTGCACAGATGGGATCACTCCTTGTACCCTTTGTCGAAGTCAACCCTGACAACGACTACGAAGCCATCACAGAGATCATCGAGAATATCTGGGACTGGTGGATGGAAGAGGGCAAGAACCGTGAGCGTCTTGGTGAGCTCATGATGCGCCAGGGATTCCAGAAGCTTCTTGAAGTAACAGGCATTGAGCCCCAGCCCCAGCACGTCCAATACCCCAGAACCAACCCCTACATCTTCTGGAAAGAAGAAGAAGTACCTGGTGGTTTTGAGCGCGACGTTGTTGAATACAGAAAACATCACCTGAGATAAAGGGAGGGAGAATAACCATGGCTTTTATATCATCTGGATACAATCCAGCTAAACCGATGGAAAACAGGATCACTGACATCGGTCCGAGACATTACGAAGAATTTTATCCTGAAGTCATCAAGAAGAACAAGGGAAAATGGGCACACCACGAGATCCTTGAGCCCGGCGTTCTGGTTCATGTCTCTGAAACAGGCGACGAGGTTTACACCGTTCGCTGCGGTGGTGCCCGACTGATGAGTACATCCCTCATCAACGAGATCTGCGACATTGCAGATAAGCACTGTGACGGGCATGTTCGTTTTACAACCCGTAACAACATTGAGTTCATGGTGGATTCCAAGGACAAGGTCGAGCCTTTGAAGAACGAGCTCAAGAATCGGAAGTTCGCCGGTGGAAGCTTTAAGTTTCCCATCGGCGGAACCGGCGCCGGAATCACCAACATCGTTCATACCCAGGGCTGGATCCACTGCCATACACCAGCAACGGATGCCTCAGGTACGGTTAAGGCTACCATGGACGTCTTGTTCGATGATTTCCAGCAGATGAGGCTTCCGGCCCCCCTGAGGGTATCCATGGCCTGCTGCCTCAACATGTGCGGTGCGGTTCACTGTTCTGATATCGCCATCCTCGGCTACCACAGAAAACCGCCCATGATTGACCATGAGTACCTTAGCAAGATTTGCGAGATTCCCCTTGCCATTGCTTCCTGCCCCACGGCAGCCATCAAACCGGCTAAGGTTACGCTTGCAGACGGAACCGAGGTCAAGTCTGTTGCAGTAAATAATGAGCGTTGCATGTTCTGCGGTAACTGCTACACCATGTGCCCCTCAATGCCCCTTGCCGATACAGAAGGTGACGGTATTGTTCTCATGGCCGGTGGAAAGGTTTCCAACCGAATCAGCGATCCCAAGTTCTCCAAGGTTGTCGTTGCATTTCTCCCCAATGAGATGCCTCGCTGGCCTTCAATGACAGATGCCATCACAAGGATGGTAAATGCCTACTCAAACGGCGCCAACAAGTACGAGCGTCTTGGTGACTGGGCTGAGAGAATCGGATGGGAGAAGTTCTTTGAGGTATGTGAGCTTGACTTTACACATCATCTCATTGATGATTTCCGCCAGCAGGCATACATGTCCTGGCGTCAGACCACCAACTTCAAGTTCTAATAGAACTTGGGATTGAATTGGTGCTGATATAGTGATTTAAGGCCGGAGCGCCGCTGGTGCTCCGGCTGTCACGTTTTAAAATTAATACAGGAGTAACACCATGAGTACACTTCTTGACAATAAGGAAGAAGCCCAAAAAGCGATACTGGATTGGCTTACCAAAAAGACCAAGTCCAAATCCAAATTTTACATCAAGGATTTCTACTCAATCTTTCCGGATGATAAACCCCGGGCCATCAAAAATGTTGTGAACAAAATGGTTACCGAGGGTATTCTTGAGTACTGGTCAAGTGGAAGTACTACCATGTACGGCATCAAGGGTGCTGGTAAACAGGCCCATTCAGAGGGTGAGGATTAATCGTTTCTTCCGATAAATCCATGCAGCAAGCCAATCAAAACGTTCCGGGCCTTGTGGTTGCCGGTTTAAGCGGCGGGTCCGGTAAGACGGTTATTTCTCTGGGGCTTGCAGCTGCATGGCGTGAAAATGATTTGAAAGTGGCCCCTTTCAAAAAGGGGCCTGACTACATTGATGCTGGCTGGTTATCCCTTGCAGCCGGTCGTGCCTGCTACAATCTCGACACCTACCTTTGCACCTCCTCCCGGGTTCAGGAGAGCTATCTCTCCCATTCTGAAAATTGTGATATTGCGGTAATCGAAGGCAATCGAGGGTTGTTTGACGGAATTGACCTTGAGGGCCGAACAAGCACGGCCGAACTTGCCAAACTTCTGCATCTTCCCCTTGTTCTGGTGCTGGATTGCACCAAAAGCACCCGCACAATGGCGGCACTTGTGCTGGGCTGCATGCATTTTGATCCCAACCTGAATATTGTGGGTGTTATTCTCAACCGGGTTGCCGGCAAACGTCACCACAACAAGGTTAGGGATAACATTCAACATTTCTGCAATGTCCCCGTGTTCGGAGCCATACCAAAGCTTAATTCAACCGATTTTCCAGAGCGGCACATGGGACTTGTCCCCACAGAGGAGCATTTGCTTTCCAGGGATTCCGTGGCTGCTGCTGCAAAAATTGTCCGGGATTCCATTGATCTTGAAGGGCTGTACAGGGCCTGTGCGGAAGCTACGGCCAAGATGCCGGTTCTCCTTCTCCCTGTCCCGAAATCGTCCCTTGAGTACGATTCATTGCCCGGAACAGGTCAAGGTCAGGGATCGGTTACCCCCCCCGGCATTGGAAAACCAAGGATCGGAATCATCAGGGACTCAGCGTTCCAGTTTTATTACCCCGATAATCTCGAAGCTCTGGAAGCCTGTGGAGCTGAGCTTTGTTACATCAGCCCCCTCAGGGAGACGCGGATCCCCCAGGTGGACGCCATCTACATGGGAGGTGGCTTTCCCGAGACCCATGCCCCCCAGCTTGCGGGCAACAGAGAATTTGCCGAAAATCTGAGGCAGCTTGCAGCCGGAGGACTTCCCATTTATGCCGAGTGCGGCGGCTTTATCTTTCTCGGTCACAGCCTTGAGCTTGACGGTGTTACCTATCCCATGGCAGGGGTTCTTCCCGTTAAGTTCGGCCTGTCCAAGCGGCCTGTGGGCCATGGTTATACCCGGGCGAGGGTGGTCAAAGAAAATCCATATTTCAAGGTGGGAGAAATCATATGCGGTCATGAGTTTAGATATTCCACCGTTGTCGAGATCGATCAGGCACGGGGTTCCATGGCCTTTTCCATGGAACGGGGAAAGGGGATTGTAAATGGTCAGGATGGATTCTTTTTTTCCAGGGTGTTTGCCACTTACACCCACATTATTGCAACCGGCACCCCTTCCTGGGCCGAAGCTATTCTAAGGCAGGCCCGAATCTATCAAGCTTCCAGAACCTTATAAATTGCTGGACAAGTCAGCATTTCTTATTTTGGATTTGTAATAGAGGCAACAGTTGGTTATCCCCTTGCTGAACCAAAAAAGTCGGGGGATTTTCGGCCAGGGCAAACCCAAACCGCAAAAACTCGGTCGTTCCTCCCTCAGACAATTTTCGGTTAAGTGGGTTTGCCCTGGCCGAAAATCTGATCCCCTTTGTTTTTAATGTTCAGCAAGGGGATACCGACTGTCGCCCCCCACTCTGAAATCCATAATTAAAATTACTGGGACAGGCTTTTTTATTAGAATGACACTAATGCCCGTCCTGTAACAAAAAAAGGCCTTTCCGGTTCACGGAAAGGCCCTTAAATGATGGGGAGAGACTTTAAGGTCACTCCCCCTGTATTCTTTATATCTGGATTATATTAATTCCTGGGATGACACTTGGCGCAGGACGCCGGAGCAGGACCCTTGGTGCCCCTGGGATCTTCAGGGTTATTTAAGGAGATGTTGTGCTCCTTGTGGCAGGTGATGCAGTTTGCGTGGATAGCCTCTTCGTGATATTTCTTAATTTTTTCTTCTTTGCTGATCTTTTCGCCCTTGACTTTTTCAGTCTCCTTGTGGCATTCCACACAGCGCTGGACATTGTCACCCATCTTCAGGGTCAGGGGTTTGCCTTGAGCATCGTGATGGCATTCACCGCAGCTGATATCGTAATCTTCAGCGTGCTTTTTGTGGGTAAATTCCACAATACCCTTTGTATGCGCTGCATATTCTTTTGTTTCCATCTTAATGACATCATCAACCTCGGTTCCAGCGTAAAGTGCTGGAGAGGCAAAGAGAAGTCCCACACATGCGGCCATGAGTAAGGTCAACATTTTTTTTCCCATAGTTCAATACACTCCTTTAATCGTTATATGTTTGTATTATGCCTTTACAGCCCTTTGGCTGTTAAATTCGATGATGTTTGTTCGATTCATCCTTGCCGATAATGGGGAAATTGTATAATAGAGAGTCCTCATCTGTCAATGATAAAAGGTCATTTTAGCTCTTGATTTGCGGAGTCTCCTGAACTTGGATCAGCCTCTTTATCTGTGTCTTTATCATCGTTTCCATTTTCTTCCTCATCTTCCGATTTTTTTTTCTTTCCGAACACCCTGGCACCGACAATGCTTATTTCATACAGGATCATTAGGGGAATGGCCATCAGGATCTGAGTAACCACATCTGGAGGGGTGATCAAGGCCGCAACGGTAAAAAACAGGAGAATGGCATATTTGCGGTTTTTTTTCAGAAAGGGAATAGATACAAGCCCCATACGTGCCATGAAGGTTATAACCAGGGGCAGTTCAAAAACAAACCCAAAGGCGAGGAGCATTTTAGAGGCAAATCCCAGATATTCTTTCATGGAGGGCAATGCCTGGATGGTGTCGGAGGCAAAGCCCAGGAAAAACTGGAATCCGTAGGGAAATACTATAAAGTAGCCAAAAGAGGCCCCTATGCAGAAGAAGAAGACCGACAGGATGACCAGGGGCAGAAGAAAACCCTTTTCCTTTCGATAAAGGCCGGGGCTTACAAACATCCAGAATTGATAAAAAAGGACCGGGGATGCAAGGGCTATTCCCGTTAAAAGCGATACCTTAAGATAGGTGAAAAAAGCCTCGGGAAGACCTGTGAATATCATCTTCTGGCCTTCACCCATGGCTGTTATAAGGGGTGCAGTCAGGATTTCAAAGAGCCGTTCCTTAAAGCAGTAGGCCAGGACAAAACCTATACCTACGGCAATAAAGGAACGGACGAGTCGATCCCTTAGTTCGCCAAGGTGTTCGGTGAACGGGGTTTTTTCCTCCTCACTCATTTGTCTGCTCCATCGCTGGTGCCTGTTTGAGGCCTGGAGGTCTCTTCAACCCCCTGGTTGTCTTGGGTTTGAAGCTCTTCCCTGTCTTTGGTATCGTCTTTGTTTTTATCTTGGTCCCTGGCTGGCTGGTCCTTGTCTAAAGTGTCCTTTGGGTCGGTGGTGGATTTTTTTTCAGGGTCAGCACTCTTTTTTTTCGTTCCAAGGGGGTCGGTGATTTCGTTGATGGTTTCCCGGACACTCTTTGTTGGTTCTTCAAATTTTTTGACCGCATCTTCCAGATCAATGCTTCGTTTAAAATCCTGGGCTGCTTTCTTGAACTCACCCATGGCTCGGCCTAGGGTCTTTGCGAGTTCTGGCAATTTTTTCGGGCCTATCACCATCAGGGCTATGGCCATTAAGAGTAGAACTTCAGGCATTCCCAAACCAAACATTCGAATCTTGCTCCTTATATAAAGTAGTGTTGCAGATTTAGCAGATTTAAATAAACCTTGTACAGTATCAACCCCAATTGTGTCAACCTGAATGACCCTAACAGCAATTCTAATTTTGGTTTTACGCTAGAGACAACAGTCGGTATCCCCTTGCTGAACCAAAAAAGTCGGTGGGTTTTCGGGTAGGATAACCAAAGGGGGCGGAATGAAACTATTGCCCTGGGAAATAATTTGCGTTGTCGGCATTTCTAAGAAGGGTTCTTTGGTCCGGAGCTTTTGGGCCGTGGCCTTCTGGTGCCGCTTCTGGGTTTTGCATTCCCCCCTGCACCTGATCTGGGGTTTTGTCTGGATCGCCGGTTTTGTGGGGTTTTTTTCCGGTGATTTGATTTTGGTGCGGCTTTGGGTCTATACTTTGGTTTTGGAAGGGCCTTAAGCATGGCCTCTTCAGGATACTCGCATTCAAGCTTGTTGCCGAGCACCGCTTCTATGTCGGGAATCTGAAATGAGCTCATCTCGTCAGCAAAGCTTACCGAAATTCCTTCTGCCCCGGCCCTTCCCGTGCGGCCGATGCGATGGATATAGTGTTCTGGGTCCTGGGGAAGATCATAGTTGACCACATGGCTGACTCCTTCTATATGGAGCCCCCGGGCCGCCACATCCGTCGCAACAAGCACCCGAATCTTTCCATTTCTGAAATTGTCAAGGGTTCGGATTCGCTGTTTCTGGGAAACTTCGCCTGACAGAATCTCGCTTGATATCCCATAACGCACCAGCCGTTCGGCAATTCTCCGGGTGGTGCTCCTCATGTTGACAAAGAGGATCACCCGTTCGAGCTTCTCACCGTTAATCAGGTTGTACAGCAGGGGAAATTTTTCATCTTCTGTGACAAGAAAGACCTTCTGATTGATGGAATCGGCCGCTGTTTTGCCGGGATCGATCTCCACAATCGCTGGATCGACGGTCCACTGGTTGGCCATTCTTAAGATTTCAGGGGCAAGGGTCGCCGAAAAAAACAGGGTCTGGCGTTCGTTTTTATGGGGTGTGTGGTAGATGATGTTTCGCATGTCGGGGATGAATCCCATGTCCAGGAGCCGGTCTGCCTCGTCAATGACAAGGATCTCGATGCTGCCGAGCTTGACAAGCTTTTGACGCATGAAGTCCATGAGTCGCCCAGGGGTTGCGGCGATTATGTCCACATGTCCCGATGATAGCTGCTCCTGCTGGCGCTTATAGTCCATGCCGCCGAACACTGACACTGTCCGGAGGGGGGTGTAGGGCGTCAGTGCCCTTGCGTCTTTTTCGATCTGCAGAACAAGCTCCCGTGTGGGGGCAATGATCAGCGCCCTGGGCGTTCCTGGCTGTCTTTTTCCCTTGACGGGGCTCTTCATGAGCCTTGCAATTATGGTCACGAGAAAGGCCGCACTTTTGCCAGTACCTGTCTGGGCTCTTGCCGTTGCATCTTTTCCCTCGAGGGTGTGGGGCAGCACCTCTGCCTGAACCGGCATGCAGTATTGGAAATTTTCATCTGCGATGGCGTGCATCAGACCCAGAGGGAGATCAAGGTCATGGAACCTGGTCTTGCCCTCCTGGGCTGGAACCTGGAAGCTGTCAAGTGTCCATGGTTCAGGTTTGTCTAGTCTGGATTCGGGTTGTAGCCGGGGCTTTCCAGGCGATTGTTTTCGAAGGCCTGGCTCCGGGGAGGCGGTCTGTTTTGTTTCAGGAGGCTGCTGCCGAGGGGGCTGTCCTGTTTTTTCCCCAAGTACCAAGGGTTCACTGGATTCTATTTTTGATTCTGGGGTTAAATTCTGACTGGATTTTTTGGGAGACAGTTTTTTTATCAGGCTCTTTATGGGAGAAGAAAAAAATCGTATCAATACTGTTGGTTTCCTTTTTATATTGTCTGTAACTCCCTATGTTTACCTATTCTATCAATATAAAGCAAGACTTCATTTTTTACTCCAGCAGTTCTAATTTTAAATGTCAGCGTGGCGGGACGGCAACCAGTATCCCCGTACCGACCCCCCCCGACTTTCTTTGTTCAGCAATGGGGATGCTGGTTGCCGTCTATACATTAAAACCAAAATAGAACTGCTTCTGACCCACAAGAACGGTTGACATCTTTCGATTCCTGGCAAACAGGGCCGCTGCTATCCCGGTCATGCCGGCGCCGATGATGGTAAGGTCAGTTTCCATCGTTTTTGCCTGGACAGCTTTAGATGCGTTAGGGGCAGAGATTGTCATGGCCGTGGTCTCTCGGATTTTGCAAGTTCAAGGTCAAACAGGCCGCAGTGCATGGCTTCGGTGAGTTCAGCCTGGACCAGCTGGTCCCCCCAGAAGATAGCCTGCTGACCCTTCCACCGTTCGTCGAGGAATGCCTTTATGTCGTCAATCCCGCCGGGACCGGACAGGGCTTTTTGGTTGTACATGTGGGCAAGAACCCTTGTGCTGCAGAAGGCACTCTGGCAGGGGCTTTTGCCCAGTCTGCTTCTTCGTCCGATGGTAAGAAGATCCGGCGTCTCGTTGTTCTGTACCAGGGCCTGGGCAATGGTATCAATGGTGCTTTTTGTCATCCCCCGTTTTAGAGTTCTGGCTGACCAGGGGGCGAACCCCTGAATATGCGCGGATGTAACGGGTCGTTTCCAGCGCTGGGATCATCTTTGTCCCCCGTTCAAGCCATACCCGTTTAATCATGTGTTCACTCCCTGGCACTGCCGGGGTCATTGGCCACATAGCGTGCTCCGCTGTGGAGCAAGCCCGTGGTTTCTTCCGGAGGCCCCTGAATTGATATCTTCCTTTTCCACCAGCAGTGAAGGAATACCACGCAGGGCAAGATCCCTTGCGATTCCCCTGCCCGTGGCACCCCCGCCTATTATTAGAACCTCTGCTTCCACGCTTGCCTCCATAGAAAAGTTGACATATAGTAAGGATACCATTTGAATGGCTTTTTTTTCAACCGATGTTTGTTCGTTTTCTAACATGAATTTTCGATTTTTAACATTGCGATGGAGGGTGTAGATGGAGGTAACTTTTTTAGGCGCTGTACGAGAGGTAACAGGTTCCATGCACATGATCGACACGGGTCATGATCGCATACTGCTGGACTGCGGTTTGTTCCAGGGCAGACGAAGGGAGGTGTGGGAAAAAAACACCAACATGCCCATCGACCCTGCTACCATTACCAATGTGGTGCTTTCCCATGCCCATATTGACCATTCAGGCAGAATACCCCTCCTTGTGAAGGAAAATTTTAACGGGCATATTATGACCACCCGGGGCACCCAGGATATCTGCGGCTATCTCCTGCCCGATTCGGCCCATATCCAGGAATCCGATGCCGACTATCTCAACTACAAGAACGCCCGGTCCGCCCTTGTTACCCCGGGGAAGAAAGGGGTGGCCGATGACCTTTCAAATCGGGAGGCCCAGGAGGTCAGAAATCTTTTAAAATCAGGACGAAACAAGCTCAACCGGGCGGCTATTGCTGAAATTGCAGAGCGCCATTCCCTGACCCAGGTGGAGCCCCTTTACCGGGAGGCGGATGCCAGGCTTTCCCTCAGTTATTTTTCAGGGGTTCCCTATCGAACACCCATTACCATTGGCAAGGATATGACCTGCACCTTTTACGAGGCGGGTCACATTCTTGGGTCGGCCATCAGCATAATCCATTACGGCAAGGGCAAAGATCGCCGGACGGTGTGCTATACGGGCGACCTTGGCAGGTTTGACAGGCCCATCATCAAGAACCCCTGCCTTAAATTTAACGAGGAGGATAGGGATATTGACCTGCTGATCATGGAAAGCACCTATGGGGATCGTGTCCATGAGACAACCCAGGAACTGGATTTGAGCATGGCCCGGGAAATCAACCTTGCAATCGAGCGAAAGGGGTCGGTTGTGATCCCGGCTTTTGCCCTGGGCCGGACCCAGGAGATCCTTTACGTGATCCATGAACTTTACGAGCGGGGTGCTGTTCCCAGGATCCCCGTATATGTGGACAGTCCCCTTGCATCGGGGCTGACCAAGGTGTTTGGCGAGCATCCTGAACTCTACGACCAGGAGACCCATGAAACTTTCCTGCAAAACGGGCTTAATCCCTTTTGTTTTGAAGGGGTCAATTTTGTTTCGTCCGTGGACGAGTCCATGGATCTGATGCGAAAAAAAGAGTCGTGCATCGTGATTTCAGCTTCGGGTATGTGCGAGGCAGGGCGGATTCTTCACCATCTGCGGTATCGGATTCACAACCCTGTAAATACGATCCTCATAGTTGGATTTATGGCTGAAAACACCCTGGGCCGGCGTATCCTGGACCTTGGCAGGGCCTTTCGCAAAGACGGCAGAAAGGGTGAGGCACCCGTGGTGAGAATTCTCGGCAAGGAGTATCCTTTAAAAGCCAATGTGGTCCCCCTCAATGGCTTCAGTGCCCATGCCGACAAGGAGGAGATGATGCGGTTCCTCAAGGGGTGCAACCTCAAGGTTAAAAAAATTGCCCTGGTCCATGGTGAGGAGCACGCCTCTCTCAAGCTTGCAGAGACCCTGGGGCACGAGGGATTCAAGGTTCTGGTACCAAAGCCAGGTCAGGCCTTCAAGATTTAGGGTTAATAAAATGCAGAAAAGACAGGCCAGAATTGTCGAGCGGGTCCAGGCCCTGGGGTATGTATCCATTGAGGAGCTTGCCACGGATTTCAAGGTGATGCCCCAGACCATACGGCGGGACATCAACCAGCTGAACAAAGAGGGACTTGTCCGGCGTTACCATGGGGGGGGCAGGCCTTTCCTTGAGCGTTGAAAACATAGGTTACTCCACCCGCCAGGTTCTCTGCCAGAAGGAAAAGCAGATCATCGCCTCAAATGTGGCTCGGAGGATTCCCCCAAGGGCTTCGGTGTTTATCAACATAGGCACCACCACCGAGGAGGTTGCAAAGGAGCTTTTAAAAAAGGACGGGCTCAGGGTGATCACCAACAACCTTAACGTGGCGGCTATCCTCAGCCAGAATCCAGATATTGAAACTTACATGGCAGGCGGAGTGGTGAGGCACCGGGACCGGGGGTCACGGGCCATGCAACCCTTGAGTATTGTCCCTGCCCATACTATATGGATAGGGTTTTTTCGGAATGGGAAAGCCTGTGAATGGTTTGATATAACCCATGTCCTTGCGGACACAACGAAGCATGAAACTCAATGGGGCATGGC
>JAVEQI010000008.1:0-41649 GCA_034007745.1 Desulfobacterium sp. | reverse complement strand
CCTTGAGTATTGTCCCTGCCCATACTATATGGATAGGGTTTTTTCGGAATGGGAAAGCCTGTGAATGGTTTGATATAACCCATGTCCTTGCGGACACAACGAAGCATGAAACTCAATGGGGCATGGCGGGTAATGGTATCATTCCGCCCACTTTGGTCGCCCTGCCCGGAACGGTAAACGTCGGGGGGCTTTTTACCCTTCCAGGCTAAAGCGCAGGAACTGCGGGCTAAAGTCCTCAAACAGCCTGCGCTTCTTAACGCCTGGAAGGGCAAAAACCCTACCCCCTTTGGTTTACAATGTTCCTGGCAGGGCGACCAAAGTGGGCTCTGAAGTCGGTACTTCCTATGTGATGTTTCGACGGGAGTTTCATATAAACCCCCATGTCCTGGCGGACACAACGAAGATTGAAACTCGCCAGCACAAGGGAGTCAGGATCTTGTTTCTTGTTTCAAGTTTCAAGTTTCTTGTAGGGAGTTTCATATAAACCCCCATGTCCTGCGGACACAACCAACAATGAAACACGATAGCTGTTAGCGGTTAGCTTTTAGCTGTTAGCTAAGAGCTAAGAGCTAAAAGCTGTTTCTTATAAAATAAAACGAACAATGAACAAAGGGCATATCTTAATGGGTAAAACAGTATTGATCAATATTTCCGGCCGAGACAGAAAAGGGCTTGTTTCAAAGTTCACGGCTATTCTTGCCGAGTATAACACCAATGTCCTTGATATCGGCCAGGCAGTGATCCACGAGCATATCTCCCTTGGCATTCTTGTGGAAATCCCCAAAGGGGAAGATTTTTCAGCGATTTTTAAAGATATTCTCTTTGAAGGTCATCAGTTGGAGGTTGCCATTGACGTAAAGCCCGTTGACCTGGCATCCTACGAGCACTGGGTCAAAGCCCAGGGACGGGAAAGGCGCATTATCACCCTGCTTGGCAAAAAAATCACGGCTCGCCAGATCTCAAGTGTGGCGGCGGTACTGGCGGAAAATGATCTGAACATTGACTGCATTACTCGGTTGACCGGCAGAATTTCCCTTGAGAGGGAGCCTGTAAATCCAAGGGCGTGCATTCAGATCTCAGTCAGTGGAAAACCCCTGGATATCAGAGCCATGCGGGGCAGCTTCATGGAGATCACAAGCAGGATGGGCATAGATATCTCCTTTCATGTGGACAATATCTACAGCCGGAATAGAAAGCTTGTTGTTTTTGACATGGATTCTACCCTGATCCAGGCCGAGGTGATCGACGAGCTTGCAAAGATTGCAGGGGTGGGAGACGAGGTTGCAAAAATTACCCGTTCGGCCATGGCCGGTGAGATCGATTTTAAGGAGAGCTTTAGAAAGAGGGTGGCCCTGCTCAAGGGGCTCAAGCAGAGTGAGCTTGAAAATATTACACGAACCCTTCCCCTGTCGGAAGGGGTGGGACTTGTGACTTCCACCCTCAAGGGGCTTGGGTACAAGCTTGGAATCCTTTCAGGTGGATTTACCTTTGTGGGCGACTATTTAAAGGATCTGCTGGGATTTGATTATGTGTATGCCAATGAGCTCGTGATCCGGGACGGTGTTGTGACAGGAGAGGTGACAGGCGAGATCATTGACGGTGAAAAAAAGGCTCTGCTGCTAAAGGAGCTTGCCCGGAAAGAGCAGATCTCCATTGAGCAGACCATAGCCGTTGGTGATGGGGCCAACGATCTTCCTATGATCAGCATCGCAGGGTTGGGGGTTGCCTTCCATGCCAAACCCATTGTCAGGGAAAGGGCAAATACCGCAATTTCAAGTGTGGGGCTTGACGGGCTCCTGTACCTCATGGGCATGCACGAGCGTGAGTTTTACAACGGGTTGGTTTAGCCCTTGCCAATGTTCCTCAGAAAGTGTTTTCTCCTGAGTCGGAACAGGCTTTCATCTTCGTTGACAAGATAAAAAGCTTCTCGATTGTCGTCGTCAAAACAGCGGTACAGTGCGGTAAAACCCTCGATGGATTCAACGTCAAGGATGCGATGGACATCGTCGTTGTAACGGGTGCATACCTTTACCCAGTCTTCGGGTTTGGCTCCTTCCTTGACGGTTGTTTGCTGGGTTTCCTTGTCGTAATCTGCCCGGATAGATTTCATGTTTTCCCCTCTATATCGTCAGGTCAAACTGTTTTTTGTGGATATGGACAAGATTAACAGAAAAAGATTTTTTTTCAAACAGGTTATTTAATCTGCGGTCCTTATGCCAGTTGTCAGGCGTAATCCTGTGTGGATTGGGCGATCAATCTGTTGAAGTTTGCGATCTCAAGGGGTGAACCAAGGGCAGCCAGGCTGTCGTTGGGGGCAAGTTCCAGGTCTCCCCCGGGATTTGCGATCAGCCGCCCGTCTCTTAGGATGCCTGCAATGTTGACCCCTGTTTTAAGTCTGATGTTGAGGTGGGCGATGGTTTGCCGGCACATATGGCTCTGGGGGGGCAGTTCAATCCAGTGGAGAACCAGCAGGGCCTCTGCACTCTGCCTTGCCGAAAGCTTCTTGTATTCGGGATGGGCCTCAAACACGGCTGCATACTGTTCCTGTCTGACAGAATCGCTGAATTGCTGGATGTCGGCCAGGGGCAGGTTAAACGAGAGCAGTGCCTGGCGGGTGAGCTCAAGTCCAGCCTCAAGTTCGGGATAGATGGCCTGGGTCACCCCTTTTTCGTAGAGCTGTTTAAGGTGATCTTCGCTTGAGGCCCTTGCTGCAATGGCAAGAGTCGGGACCTGATTTTTAATTTGTTCCACAATTTGTCGGCTGTCCGCAGGGGAGGGTGTGGTGATGATGACTAACTTTGCCTTTTTGATGCCCGTTGCCCTGAGAACGGCCTCCTGCTGGGCGTCGCCCCAGACAATGGGCCACCCGTTGGCCCTTGCGACTTCCATCCGTCGGGTATCCTGTTCGACAAGGATAAATCCCAGGCCCAGTTTTTCCAGAATCAGGGCGATCTGGCTTCCGATTCTTCCGACACCAATTATGACGGCATGGTCTTTCAAGGGATCCTGGGGAATGTTGATAGTTTCCAGGATCTGGTTTCCCTGTTTGCGAATCCTTGCATAGATGGGGGTGGTAAGGTTGGAAAGAAGCGGGGTGAGAACCATGGTGCAGATGCCGACGGCAAGGAAAAGTGCGTACCTGTCCCGGGGAAGATTTCCTGCATCAACTCCTACTCGGGCTAGGAGAAACGATAGCTCGCCCACCTGGAACATGCCGAGGCCAAGGGCCATGGGTACCACATTGCCGTATCGGAACATCTTTGCAAGGGACCAGAATACACCTCCCTTGACAATGGAGACGACCACGGTAAGGAGAATTATAAGCCCGACGTTTGCCTTCAGAAAATCGATGTCGATGAGCATGCCAAGGGAGGCAAAGAAGAGAAGTCCGAAAAGGTCCCTCAGGGGAATGATATCCCCAAGGGCCTGGTGGGAATACTCAGATTCGCTGAGCACCATTCCGGCAACAAAGGCGCCAAAGGCAAAGGAAAGCCCCAGCATATAGGTTGCATAGCCGACGCCAAGGGCGATTGCCGTGTTGGCAAGCATGAACATCTCCCTTGAATCGGCAAGGGCCACCATGCGCATGAGTGCCGGAATTCCCCGGGAGCCCAGAAAGATCATGGCAAGGAGGAACAGGGTCGCCTTGACGGCAGCCATGCCAAGAACCATTAGACCGGCATCAGGGCTGCCAACCGTGGGCATGATGATCAGCATGGGCACCACGGCTAGGTCCTGAACAACGAGCATCCCGATCATCACCTTGCTGGACAGGGCGCCGAGATATCCCTGACTCTCCAGGGTCTTGAGGATCACCATGGTGCTCGAAAGGGAGATAAAGGCACCGAACCACAGGGACTCGGTGTGGTTCCACCCAAACCATAGGCCAATACCCCACCCCATGAGGATGACCAGCCCGATCTGAATCGGGGTTCCCACGAGGGCGATCAAGCGGACCGGTTTAAGTTTTTTAAGGGAAAACTCCAGGCCAAGGGCAAAGAGCAGCAGGGCAACTCCGATTTCGGCAAGAAGCTCTATCACATGGGTGTCAGTTACCTTGGGGCCTAGGGTATAGGGTCCCACAAGGACACCGCCGAGGATATAACCGAGAAGAAGGGGCTGGCGGAGCAGGCGTGCCACAACCGCTCCGATCATGCCTGCTACAAGTATGAATACAATATCTGTTACAATGCCCATGGAGGCTCCAGAGGTTTAATTTGTTGCCGAGTCCCTAATCTTTTTCCTGGTCAACAACCCGGGCCTTGAGGATGGTTATGGGCTCTTTTGGCACGTCACCATGGCCCGCCTTGTTGCCCGTGGCAACTGCCTTTATCTTGTTGACCACTCCCTGGCCTTTGGTCACCTTGCCGAAAACGGCATATCCCCATCCCTGGGCCGTTTTAGATTTAAAGTCAAGCATATCGTTTTTCTTTACGTTGATGAAAAACTGGGCCGTTGCGCTGTGGGGCGCCATGGTTCTTGCCATGGCAATGGTGTAGGGAGCGTTGGTCAGCCCGTTGTCGGCCTCATTCTCGATGGCCGGGTTGGTGGGTTTTTCAACCATATCTTCGGTCATGCCGCCGCCCTGGACCATGAAGCCGTCGATCACCCTGTGGAAGATGGTGCCGTCGTAGTGGCCGGAGTTGACGTATTCAAGGAAGTTGGTACAGGTTTTTGGTGCCTTTTCCTGGTCAAGTTCAATCAGGATTTCTCCCATGGTTGTGTCTAACTGGATCATTCTTTCTCCTTTTTAGCTGTTAGCTGTTAGCTAACTGCTCTTAAATTTCATTCTTTGTTGTGTCCAAAAGGACATGGGGGGTTATAAAAAACAGCTTTTAGCTGTTTGCCATTAGTTTTTAGCTAACAGCTAATCGCTAACGGCTAAAAGCTAACAGCTATCCCATGGGGAGCAAACTGCTCCTCGGGTGTCAGCCGGCTCAGGAAAATTCCCTGGGGGTACCTGCGGCACAGGTGCCAATGCCAGGCCCCATGAAGCTTGCTGCGCTCATTAGCTTTATAACGGCTTTGCTTCCGCATTCAGGGCATTTTATCCCGTTTTCCTCTCCTTTAAAGAGAAGCTTTTCAAAGGTTGCGCCGCAGCGTTCGCATCGATATTCATAGATTGGCATGGAAACCTCCTCCCTATAGTGTTTTTTTGAAATCTTTGTAGGTCATTTTATCATAGCTTTCGGTGTTTATGAATCTCAGTATGCTGTCAAAGGTCTTTGCATCGACATATCCCGGCAGGGTGGTAATTTTAGTATGATCGGCTTTAAGGAACCACAGGGCTGGAAGGCCCCTGATGTAATATTTTTTTGCGACTTCCTGCTCCCGGTCAGAATCAACCTTGATCGCAATGAAGTTCTTATTTATATAGTCTATTATAGAAGATTGATTGAAGGTGGTTCGTTCCATCTTTGAGCAGTAGGAACACCACTCTGCGTGGAAGTAGATAAATATTTTTTTGTTCTGTTCGCCTGCCATGGCCATACCCTTGTCGTACTTCTGCCAGTTGATCTCCTTGGCCGATGCTGTAAGGGGCAGGAGGATGGCAGCGAACACGAGGGCCAGCAGAGTGGTGAGAATCTTTTTTTTCATGGTGATCAGGTCCTTTTTGTCTATAATCCGGCAAGGATTCTGAATCTGTCCGTAATGAGCAGAATGCCAAGGACGATCAGGAGAATGCCGGATATTTTGTTGATGTAAGATATAACCCGGGTGGCCCGCCGCATGATATCGAGGAGCCGATTTATAAACAGGGAGATCAGAATAAAAGGAATGGCAAGCCCAGCCGAATAAATTCCAAGGAGGACCATGCCCTTGACAACGGTATCCTGGCTTCCTGCAACAATCAGGATAGAGCCTAGAAGCGGTCCTATGCAGGGGCTCCATCCAGCACCAAAGGCCATGCCGATGACAAAGGTGCCCATGAGGTGGACGGGCTTTTGGTTAAGGTGGATCTTTCGTTCAAAGTTGAGCTCCTTAATATTGATAACACCGAGCAGGTGAAGGCCGAAAATGATCACAATAGCCCCGCCAAGATACCGGATAAGCCAGGTGTATTCAGCCATGAAGCTGCCCAGAAACGAGGCGGACGCCCCCAGCAGAATAAATACAAACGAAAAACCGGACACATAGGCCAGGGTGGAGAGCATCACCTTTTTTCGAATTTCCCTATTATCGAGACTTAATTCATCAAGGGAAAGCCCTGTAATAAAGGTGAAATAGGCTGGAATAAGGGGGAGGATGCAGGGTGAAAAAAATGAGAGCAGTCCCGCCATGAAGGCTGCCTGAAAAGTAATGGTTTCTGTGAACAAGTGAAGGCTCCCCCTGTGTGAATTGGTTGATGAATCTGTTTTAAAAATAAACGTTTCACATATTAATCACGTTTGGACTCTTTTTCAAGGTCGATGTTTTCGAATAAGCCCCCTTATCTGGTCATAGGATAGGCCTAATAGGGTTGCTGCCCGTTTCTGGTTGTGTCTGGATTTGGCAAGTGCCCGTTCTAAAAGTATTTTTTCCAGGGTTGAGACGGCGGATTTAAGGGGCATGGACGTGAAGTCGGGGAAAATATCCCCAGGGGCTGAAGCAGCCTTTTTTTGCTCTTCGCGAGAGTCGGGCCTTTCCGGCAAATTGCCGTGGGGTGAGGAAAAAGGGTTGAAAATGACATCCCTGATGGTATGATTGCTGGAACGGTAGACGGCTCGCTCAACAACGTTTTTAAGCTCCCTGATATTTCCCCGCCAGGGGTGAGCCTCAAGAAGGGCTTCGGCTTCGGTGGAAAACCTGGGAGTTTCAGCCATGCCGAGTTCCCTGGCCATTTCCCGGGAAAAGTGCTCGGCAAGGAGGGGGATGTCCCCGTTTCTGTTGCGCAGGGGCGGGAGAAACAACACTTCAAAGCTCAGGCGGTCAAGGAGATCTGGCATGAATTTGCCGGTTTCGCTTCTTGCGGCAAGGTCAACGTTGGTTGCACTGATAATTCTGGCATTCACCTCGATGGGTGACGAGCTTCCCACCCGCTCAAACCTGCCGTATTCAACCACCCGCAGTATCTTCTCCTGGATCTCCATGGGGATGGCTCCGATCTCATCCAGGAAAAGGGTGCCGTTGTTTGCCGCTTCAAAGCGGCCTGTGCGGCGACTGTCCGCCCCTGTAAATGCACCTCGTTCGTGGCCGAAAAGTTCGGCTTCGACAAGCGCCGGGGTAAGGGATGCGCAATTTAAGGTGATCAGCGGACCCTGCCAGCGGTGGGAGAGAAAGTGAAGCCTTGTTGCGGCAAGTTCCTTACCTGTTCCCCGTTCTCCAAGCAAAAGAACCGGTCGGTCAATGGGGGCGACCCGGGCGAGGCGTTCCTGGAAATCGAGGAACGCCTCTGAATGACCAAGGGCCTCGTGAGTGGTGGAGCCCAGAGAAGAGAATGGGGAATTGGAGATGGTCATGGTTTGTTTGCCCTTTTTGTGTTTTTTTACACCTTGAATTGGTCATCAATACCACTTGCCTCGCTGCTTTGTCAACTTGGTTTTTCGTTGCCGGTTGTTTGATTTTTACTTGAATACCCCTGGTATTGGGCCTCTCCAGGCAATGGGGGCCTTTGACATGGTAAGAGTTGGGGAACTTGGCACGCATCGTGCGTTCAGTTAAGGGAAACCCCCAACAAAAGGAGAAAAATCATGGGTATTTTTACAAGATTCAAGGATATCATAAATTCAAACATCAACGGGATGCTGGACAGGGCCGAAGATCCTGAAAAGCTCATCAAGCTCATGATCCGCGAGATTGAGGACACCCTTGTGGAGCTTAAATCCGCCTGTGCCGGCACCATGGCAGGCAAAAAACGGGTTGAACAGAATCTTGCCCGGGCAAAAGAACAGATGGACAGTTGGAGCATGCGGGCGGAACTTGCCGTTTCAAGGAACAGGGATGACCTTGCAAGGCAGGCCCTTGTTGAACGCAGGCGGTTCGCAAAGGTCGTGGACAGTTTGAACGAAGAGATTGAAGAGCTTGCAGGCCTTGTCGCCCAATACCAGGATGATATCGTTCAGCTCGAGGAAAAGCTCGCAAGTTCAAGGGAAAAAAAGAGGATGCTTGTCCAGCGACATCTCCATGCCAGGAAAAAACGCCAGGCCCGGGAGGAGATCCGCCGCATGGACAATTCCGATACCCTGGCCCGATTTGATGCCTTTGAAAACCGCATTAACCGCATGGAGGCCGAGGCCGATCTTGTCAATTTCGGCACGAAACCCACCCTTGACGAGGCGTTTGAATCCCTTGCCACCGACGACGAGATCGAGCAGGAACTTGAACGGCTGAAATCATCCGGATCCAACCGGAAAGGTGAGGTGTAAGTATGGATGATGCTCAGCCCCTGACCCGGGTTAATTTACCGATACCTGTGGAAAAGGAGAGACAATGATGCATGGAGGATTTTATTTCCTGGGCTTTCTGTTTGCAGGCGGTCTCGTGTTTCTGGCCATTGTCTGCGGTGCAATTATACTTGTCATCCGAATGGTAAAAGGCGGTCTTTCCCCCGACCAGAAGGAGGAAAAAAACGAGGAGGCAAGGATGATCCAGGAGATTTACCAGGGACTTTCGAGAATGGAACAGAGGGTGGATGCCCTGGAGACCATTCTCATGGAGCATGGAAAAAAGGAGGTGTAGTCGCCATGGCCAAAGGATATTATAATCGTCAGGGGCGCGGCAGGTTCGGAACAAGGGGCCGCCATGCCCGCTGGAGCAGAAGCTTTACAGGTCTTGACCAGAATTTTTTCCGTTCAAGGAGCGGTGTGTTCATGGGTGTTTGTAAGGGGATTGCCGACAGGTTTGATCTCTCGGTTCTATTGGTCAGGGCCGGTGCCATATTCCTGCTGTTCATAAGCGGGTTCTGGCCGGTTGTCGGGCTCTATTTTCTGGCGGCCTTTCTTATGAAGCCTGCACCGGTAGCTCCCATCCATTCCGAGGAGGAGGGTGATTTTTACCAGAACTATGTATCGTCGAGAAGGGCCTCTGTAAGGAGCGTCTATAGCCGATTTAAAACCCTTGAGCGAAAGATTCTCAGGCTCGAAGATGCCGTTACCTCCAGGGAGTTTGACTGGGACAAAAAACTGTAATTCCTAAAT
Source organism: Desulfobacterium sp. (assembly GCA_034007745.1). Taxonomy (GTDB): domain Bacteria; phylum Desulfobacterota; class Desulfobacteria; order Desulfobacterales; family Desulfobacteraceae; genus Desulforapulum. The sequence continues at coordinate 32,533 of JAVEQI010000008.1, read as the reverse complement.
AGGGAGATTCTATGAGATTCTTAATTATAGGCGGGGATGCCGCCGGGATGAGTGCTGCAAGCAAGGCAAAAAGAAGGATGCCGGAACTTGAGGTGGTGGTGCTTGAAAGGAGCAGGGATGTCTCCTACAGCGCCTGCGGCATGCCCTATAATATTGCGGAGCCGGAAACAGGGATCGAAGAGCTGGTTGTAAGGGATGCCGATACCTTTATAAACAAGCAGCACATTGACCTGCGCCTTGATCACAATGTCGAATCAATAGATCCCGGGGCCAAGGTGGTAAGGGGCATGGAGGCTGACCAGAAGCCTTTTACCCTGACCTATGACAAGCTTCTCATAGCAACGGGGGCATCACCGGTAATGCCCGACATTCCAGGGCTCGATCATAACGGGGTGTTTCCCCTCAAGAGCCTTGACCATGGTCGGAGGATAAAACAATTTATCGGTACGAAAGATGTGCAGAGGGCGGTGATCATCGGCATGGGTTATGTGGGGCTTGAAATGTGTGAAGCCCTGAGGGCCAGGGGGATTGAGGTCGCCATGGTCAAACCCGGCACAAGGTTTCTGCCCTGGATGAACCCTGAACTCTCCCGGGTGATCAGCTTAACGGCGACAAAAAACAGTGTGGCCATGCATGCTGGACAAGCCATCAATTCCATCGTCACCCACAAGGATTCCATGCGTGTGCGTTGCGACACCGTGGATCTTGACGCCGACATGGTGATTGTGGCTTCGGGTGTTCGACCCAACAGCGAGTTTGCCATGGATGCAGGCCTTGCTACGGGCATTTCCGATTCCATTTCAGTGGATGATCAACTCAGGACCTCTGATCCGGATATTTATTCGGCAGGCGATTGTGCCGATGCCTTCCACCTGGTCACTGGCGAACGGTGCTGGATTCCCCTTGCCCTCAGGGCCAACCGGGCCGGCTGGGCCGTTGCCGATAATGTCTGCGGGGTTGAAACCCGCCTGGACGGGGTTGTTGGGACGGCTGTTTTCAAGTTCTTTGATCTTGAGATCGCTAGAACGGGTCTCACACCCAGGGAGGCTGAGGCCGCCGGGTTTGACCCGGTGGAGGTGGTCGTGGAAAACAGTTCCAAGGCCCATGCCCAAAAGGGGAGCACCGCCATTTATACTGCCATGACAGGCGACAAAAACACAGGGCGGCTCCTGGGAGTTCAGATGGTCGGCCAGCAGGGGGTGGCCCACAGGATCAATGCCCCTGCGGTTGCCCTGCACAACAGAATGGATGTAAAGGGATTCTTCCAGACCGATTTTGCCTATGCTCCTCCCTTTGGCCCGGTGTGGGATCCCCTGCTCACGGCTGCAAACCAGCTCCTTAAAAAACTAGGTGCCTGAAAATTTGGGCTTTCGCCGTTCTCCAAAGGCGGTGAGGGCCTCCATCAGGTCGTTGGACGGGATGATGTTGGCGCTGATTGAGGCAACGTAGTCAAGTCCATCTTGAACGGATTTACCTACGCATGCGTTGAGAACATCCTTGGATGCCTGGACGGCAAGGGGTGAGTTGTCCGCAATCTCCCGGGCAAGTATTGCGGCGTTTTCCATCAGACTCTCCTTTGTGTCATAGACATTGTTCACAAGCTGGATCTGTTCTGCTCTCTCGGCCGGGATATCCCGTGCCGTATAGGCAAGTTCCCTGGCATGGCCCTGGCCCACAATGGCCGGTATGCGCTGGAGAACTCCGACGTCCGCGACAAATCCCACGGCAGCCTCCCTCAGGGAAAAGATGGCGTCCTTTGAACAGATTCTTATGTCGCAGGCAGTTGCAAGGTCAAGGCCTGCGCCGATGCAATAACCATGGATGGCTGCGATCACGGGTTTTCTGCATCGTTCAATTGAGGAGATGGCCGCCTGGAGACGCTTGATTCTTGGCAGAAGTTTCCACTTGACCCCGCCCTTTTGTTCGTTGTCCATGAGTTCTGGAAGTTCACCCACCATGCCCATGAGGTCGATTCCCACGCTAAAGCTTGATCCCTTGCCTGCAATGACAATAGCCCGGATTTCAGGGTCATTGTCAAGGTCGTTGAAAATAGATTCGGGTTCCTGCCAGGCTGAAGGTCCCATGGCATTTTTCTTCGCCGGCCGGTTTAGGAAAACCCAGGCAATGGGCGGTTTTTTTTCCACAAGATAAAATTCATATTGGTTCATTGTTTCTTTCCTTTTTATTCTTTCTATTTCTTGATGTCTGAAGCAGTCAACCAGGTGGTCGTTGACCATGCCCACGGCCTGCATAAAGGCATAGCAGATGGTAGGGCCGATAAATTTAAACCCCTTGAGCTTTAACGCCTCTGCCATGGCCTTTGATTCTGCCGTTTGAGTCGGAATCTCCTGGTGATTTTTCCATCTGTTATGGATGGTGGTTTCCCCCACAAACGACCAGAGGAAGCGTGCAAAATCTTCGCCGGAATCCATCATTGCCGTATAGGCTGCGGCATTGTTCCTTGCAGCCTCTATCTTTAGGCGGTTTCTGATGATGGTATGATCCGTCATAAGGGCTTCAATCTTTCCATCGTCCCAGCGGGCCATGGCTCCGGGATCAAAATTGTCAAAGGCAAGCCGGTAAGCCCTGCGCCTCTTTAAAATGGTGATCCAGCTCAGCCCTGCCTGGACTCCTTCAAGGACGAGCATCTCAAAAAGCTTCTGGTTGTCAAAAAGGGGAACTCCCCACTCCTTGTCGTGGTACTCCCTGTAAATATCGTCATCCGTCACCCATCTGCATCGTTTCATAGATAGGTCTCCTTCTTTTAAATATGTAACAACACGGTTTGTGGAGAAAATGCAAGGTTTTTTCTTGCACCTTTCATCGAAATCTTGTTATCTCTACATAGTTATAACCCCCATGTCCTTACGGATACAACAAAGGTTGAAACTTGAATCAGGACTGAACTTTGTTTCTTGTTTCAAGTCTCTTGTAAAAAAGGATGGATATGAAAAAGGCAGATGTATTCCGGAAAACCTATGAAAATTATTTAAAGAAAATTTCAGAGATAGATCTTGAACGTATTGCCCCGATTATCGGTGGGAAAAAAAGTGAAGGTGGAGTTGTAATTCCCTATATAGATCGGGAGTATACTGTTGGTTCTGACGGGGTGACCGACGACCGGGGTAAAACCGCCTCTTTCCCTGTGAGTGTAGTTCTTTTAAAGTACGTGCTCATGGCCCCTGGAGCACGGCCCATCCCCAACGGTCAATGGATGAACTTCAGGGACTTTCCAGATGCAGGGCCCCTTGTCACTTATTTTGGTTCAAATGTCATTCAGGTTCTGGAGAGGGGTTTTGATGGGCGGGTCAATCTGCTCAGGCAAGGTTGTCTGGCACTCGGGGCAGAAGATTCTCCCTTTGCCTCAACCTTTGATCTTTCGGTTACCATACCTGTTCTACCCAATGTAACTGTGATTTTAAACTTTAACGACAGGGACGATGAGTTTCCCGGGGTTGCGAATCTTCTGTTTGACCGGACCGTTGCCCTTTGCCTTGATATGGAGAGTGTGGCCATATTGGGTGTAACACTTGCAGAGGTTATCCTGGGGGACAGGGAGAAAGGTCAAGGGTGATGTACTCTGTAAAAACAGGACAGGTTCGGCACTCTTCTATCTTTTCTTCCCAGGTCCTGTGAACCTTGCCGTTGCATATGGTTCCGTTGATGAACCAGCATAGATCCCCTGAATTAAACTCCCAGGCAGGACATTTTTCCCTGAGCTCGTCCGGGCAGTTGAGGATCTCCCAGCAAGGTAGTTTTGTCCTGTTGTTCTTATCCCGCCTTACCAGCAAAAAAAGAAGCTGACGCTCCACATGGTGGGGAATTTTTCGCCATCCCTGTTCATAGCTGTGGACGGCCTTGATGGATGCTCCAATGAGCTGGGACATCTGTTTTTGGGTTTTGTCCAGTGCCGCTCTTATCTGCTTAAACTGCTGTTGCTCCATGATATCTTTTTCTCTTTTTTTGATTATATCATGGAGCAGGGTATATGATAGGGGCAGGGTTGTCAACGCTTGGCTCCCACATTGTGGCAGTCTCGGCTTTAGAGTTCCTTTGGTTGTCCTGACCTGAACATTCAAAATCAAAGGGGGAGCAAGAAACTTGAAACAAGAAACAAGGGGCTTTCAACCTTCACTGCGGCCGGATGGTTCTCTCACTCTGTCCATGGGGATTTTAGGAAAGATCCCCGGGTTCGATGCGGATAACAATGTCTGCAACTTCGCTGGTCGTTGAGAGGATGTGGGTTTTTATCCTTTCAGCAATATTGTGACCCTGCTGAACGGTCAGCTGCCTGTTCAGGACCAGGTGAAAATCAATATAGAGGTTTGACCCAAGGTAGCGGGTTCTGAGCTGGTGGATCTCGATTACTTCGGGATGGGTCATGACAAGATCATTGATTGCGGCAAGGGTATCCTCCGGGGCACCCCTTCCAAGGAGTTCACTAAATCCGGGGAGCATGATCTTGAACGCCGCCTGGATGATAAATACAGATACAATCAAAGCCCCTGCGCTGTCAAGAAAGGTGAGGTTGGGAAAGAGCATGGCGCCGGCAAGTGCTAAAAGAACCGGGATTGAACTTATGGCGTCTAAACGGTGATGCCAGGCATTGGCCGACATAGCCGTGCTCCGTACCTTTTTCCCGGCACGGTCGGTCCATTGAAAAAGAATCTCCTTGGTGACAAGGGAGAGCATGGCTGCTGCCAGGGCAAAAACTGTGGGTGAAGGGGGCACGGATTCCCCGCGCATGGTTGTAATTGCTTGCCAGCCGATCCCGGCTCCAGTCATGAAAAGTATTGCGCCAATGGCCAGGGTGACCATGGTTTCAATGCGCTGGTGGCCGTAGGGATGGCATTGGTCAGGCGGTTCTGACCAGAAAAATGATCCCAGGATTACGGCAAGATCCGTTACCGTGTCAGAGAGGCTGTGAACTGCATCTGCCACCAGGGCCTGACTCTGTCCTAAAATTCCTGCCACAAATTTAATGCAGGTAAGCAGGACATTAACCCCGAATCCGATCCAGGTGACCTTGCGGATATAAGGACTATAGTCCTTTTTCTTATTTGAGGGTTGCTGCAAAATCTGCCGCCCTTTGTTCTTTTTCAAGGAATCGATAGAGTGTGGCCCTGCCTACGTTGAGTTCCCTGGCTGCCTTTGCCTTGTTTCCCCCGGTGCGTTCAAGGACCGTTATTACAGAGTCAAGATCAAGCTTCCCCGAGGTTGTCTGTTTTTCCTGGGTAGGGGAAACAGGCATGTTCGTAGAAATATTTCTAAGCTCCATGGGCAGATCCATGGGCATGATTTCGTTGGATTTACACCGCACAATGGCAAACTGAACTGCATTTTGCAGTTCTCTTACATTGCCGGGCCAGTCATAATCCATCATGGCCCGGATGGCGTCCTTGGAAAAGGTGGGTATGGGGTCCTGGGTGTCCTTTTCAGCCCGCTTGAGAAAATGGGCAGTCAACAGGGGAATGTCATTGCGCCTCGCCCGCAGGGGCGGAAGATTTATGGGAATGACGTTGAGGCGGTAAAACAGGTCCTGCCTGAAATTTCCCCTTTGCACCTCGGCTGTGAGGTCTTTGTTGGTGGCGCTGATGATTCTTGCATCCACCTTAACGGTTGTTTCACTGCCCACCCTTTCAACTATACCCTCCTGGAGGAAGCGCAACAGCTTGACCTGCATCTGTTTTGGAAGTTCCGCCACCTCATCAAGGAACAGAGTGCCGTTGTCGGCAAGTTCAAACCGCCCCTTTCTATCCTTTACTGCCCCGGAAAACGCCCCCTTGACATGGCCGAAGAGTTCGCTCTCCACAAGACCTTCTGGGATGGCACCGCAGTTGACCGGTACAAAGGGACCCTGGGTTCGTTTGCTCTCCGAGTGAATGGCGGCGGCCACCCGTTCTTTGCCCGTGCCTGTCTCTCCATGGATGTGCACGGGATAGTCATATTTTGCCACATCCATTATCTGTTGAAAGATCTGGCGCATGGGGCTGGTTTTGCCGATTATCCCGGAAAAAGATGAAAGTTCGTGGGCCCGGGCCGCAAGTTCGGTGAATTCGGTCATGTCTCTGAACGATGCAATGACACCCTTGAAGGTCTCCCCCTCAAAGATGCCGGTGATGCTCATTTCAATGTGCCGGAGTTTGCCTGACTTGGCGATAATAGTTGTGGGGAAATCCAGCCGGGCTTTCAGGTCGGGATAATTATCATCGCAAAAGGAACAGCGATCCCCGCAAAGGGGTGCACCAAAGGCCTTGTGGCAATCTTTACCCATGACATCTTCCTTTGAAAATCCGGTGATCTTTTCCGCCTCCCGGTTGAAGAATATAATTTTCCTATCCAGGTCATGGGCCACGATGCCGTCCCTGAGATTGTCAAGCACAAGCTCAAGGGTCTCTCTGTCGGATATGAACTCGTCAATATAAACCATAAACAATTCTCTTAGCTTTTAGCTGTCAGCTATAAGTTGTCAGCCTAAAAAGGGGTGGAAATAAAAGCTAAAAGCTAATAGCTAAAGGCTAAAAGCTAAATTAGCTGGCTGCTAATAATTAATACCTGGCATTCTCATCCCCAGGCAAGATACATATTTGTATCATAGTCGGACAATAAGTTCCATTTAAAACATTGCCAGGTAGTAGTTCTAATTTTGGTTTTACACTAGAGGCAACAGTCGGTATTCCCTTGCTAAGAGGATACCGACTGTCGCCCCCCCCCAACTCTGATATCTATACTTAGAATTGCTGATCGCCAGGCTGTGTTCTCTCCCAACGCCCCCACTCCCTACTGCTTTACAAGGCTGAAATAGGCCACAGGAATAAGCACAAGGGTGAACAGGGTCGAGGCAAACAGACCAAATATCAATGCCCAGGCAAGGCCGGAAAATACAGGGTCAAAGGTGATGGGAAAGGCACCTATGGCCGTTGTAAGGGCCGTCAATAGAATGGGTCGCATGCGGATGGCCCCGCTTGTGAGGATAGCCTCTTTCAGTTGAGTTCCCCGGTCCAGGGCCTCCTGGATAAATTCAATTAGAACAAGTGAATTTCTTATCACTATGCCGCCAAGGGCAATCATTCCGATCATGCTCGTGGCCGTCAGGAAAACCGGGTTGGCAAAACCCGCCACATGGGATGTGCCGATCAGGTTCAACAATAAAAAACCCGGCAGGATGCCCAGTAAGGTAAGAGGGATGGCCATCATGATCAGAACCGGCATGGACAGTGAACCCGACTGGATTACAAGCAGGATGTAGATGGCCACAAGGGCTGCGGCAAATGCAATACCCATGTCCCTGAATACCCTGAGGGTGATTTTCCACTCACCCTCTCCGGACCAGACCACCCATGTGCCGGGGGGCATGGGATCTTTTTCCAGGCGGGACTGCATGTCAAGGACAGCCTCGGCAGGGGCCCTTCCAGCAGTATCACCAAGGACATATACAACCCTTTCCAGGTTTTTGTGAAAGATGGGCTGGCTGCTTGGTTTTTTTTCAATGGTTACAAGTTCTCCAAGGGAGAGCGTGGCTCCGGAACTTGTACGCATGGGCAGGGTCATGAGGTCGCCTGGGGACGAGCGGAGTTCCCTTGGCAGGGTAACCCTTATCTTCAGCGGCTGTCTTTCCCTTGAAAGGTGTACCATCGCCGGGGTAAGGCCCGTCATTGCACCTTTTAGGGTGGTTGTTATGGTTCTTGTGGATATGCCGTGGAGAGCTGCCTTTTCTTTGTCAATTATAAGGTCGATCTGGTCGTGGGGCGCAGCCTGCATGGTGTCGATGTCCACCACAAACTCTTCCTGTTCCATGATGGAGGTCAAATGATCTGCCGCAGCAACGAGGTCCCCATGGTCAAGGCTCGGCTCGCCATAAATTTCACCCACAAGGGTTGCAAGCACCGGCGGCCCAGGGGGGACCTCGACAAGTTTGATTCTGGCGTTGTTGTTTTTGGCTATCTGTTCAAGGTCTGTCCGCAGCCTTAGTACAATGGCATGGCTCTGGAATTTACGCTGGTCTTTGGGTTTTAAAAGAACCCTCAGGTCAGCAAGGTTCCCCTGATCCCTCATGTAATAATGGCGGACCATTCCGTTAAAGTCCATGGGTGAGGATGTGCCGGTAAACGAGAGAACCATGGTTACCTCGGGTACAGTTTTAAGATAGCGCTCAAATTTCTGGACCACGGCGTCGGTTTGCTCAAGCGGTGTGCCTTCGGCCATGTCCACTATAATCTGGAACTCGTTTTTGTTGTCAAAGGGGAGCAGCTTCAAGGGGACCAGCCTGAACACGGCAAGCAGGCAGGATGCAACGAGAAGAACCGCCACCAGGCTGAACAGAAGGTTCCTTTTGAGCCTTGATTCGAGAAAGGGCAGGATTATTCTCCGATACCAGCGAAAGGTTCGGCCGGGCCCGTCGGATCCAGCTTTCTTTTTTTTTATGGACGACGCAGTATCCTTGTCGTTCTTTAAAAGGGTAAGGGTTAGCCAGGGAACAATGGCCAGGGCGCAGAAGGTCGAAAAGCTAACGGTCAGGGGTACGTTCACCGCCATGGGGGCCATGTAGGGTCCCATCATGCCCGTGATAAAAAACAACGGCACAAAGCAGACGATGATGGCAAGGGTGGACATGATGACCGGGGGCAGCACTTCGTCAACGGCGGCAAGGGTTGTCCTGAAGGGATCGAGAACCCCCTGTTTTATGTGGCGCTGGATGTTTTCCACATTGGTGATGGGGTCGTCCACCACGAGCCCCAGGGAGAGGATAAGGGCAAACAGGGTGACCCGGTTTATGGTATAGCCGAAAAGATAGTTTACAAAAAGGGCCAGGGAAAAGCTGATGGGTACTGCAATGGCAACGATCAGGGCCTCCCTCCAGCCCAGGGTAAAGGCAAGCAGGATCACAACCGACAGGATGGCAAACCCGAGGGAACTGATCAGTCCTCCCACCTTTTCCTGGGCCGTTTCCCCGTAGTTTCTGGTGATCTGGGTCATGACGTCATGGGGGATGATGGATTGTTCAAGGTTTTGAAATTCCTGGACGATCTCCTGGGCAACGGCAACGGCGTTGCTCCCCCTTTTCTTTGATACGGCAAGGGTGACGGCAGGAAACCGTTGATTTTCGTCGAGGGGATCAATGGCTTTCAGGCTTCTCTTATCTGCGGTCCCTCCAGGGGGTTCAGGTGCAGGTTCAGGGGTTTTTATCAGGTCTTGGTTGTGGGGAAAACTTATATGGGTGTAGGCGTTGGCCCTGGCAGGCTGATCTGCGATCCTGGCGATTTCCCTCAGATACACGGGCCTGTCCTCGTTTACTCCCACCACAAGGGCGCTGACCTCATCCATGGAGGTGAGAAACGAGCTTGTTGAAACCATGAAGTTTATATTGTTTCTGTCAAAATTACCTGCAAGGACAGATACGTCGGCCCCCTGAAGGGCCTGCTCCACCTCGGTGAAGGAGATGTTGAAGCCGCTCATTTTTTCCGGCACAAGTTCCACCTGGATCTCCCTGTCCCTGCCGCCGTGGATGGTGGTTTTCGAGATATTCTCAATGCGGCTGAGCCTTGCCAGGACTTCCTGACCGATTCTCCTTAGCTCGTGGTCGCTCCTTGTCGGCGAATAAAGGGTTATGTTGACAATGGACACATCATCGATTTCAACGGGTTTTACCACCCATCCCTGGACAATCGAAGATGCCTGGTCGATGTGCATGGAGATTCGGTTGTAGAGTTTGATCAGGGATTCCTCCCGGTCCTCGCCCACATGGAAGCGAACAGTTACAACGGCCATCTCTTTTTGGGATATGGAATAGACATACTCCACCCCGTCTATCTGCCACAAAAGCCGTTCAAGGGGGGTTGATACCAGCTGTTCGACCTCCTTTACAGTGGCTCCCGGAGCGTTGACGATGATGTCGGCAATGGGAACGATGATCTGGGGCTCTTCTTCCTTGGGGGTGACCATAAGGGCTGCGGCTCCAAGGCAAAGGGCGATTACGATGAGGATAACGGCGATCCTCGCATCCAGAAAACGTTCTACAATGGTGGAAATAAAGCCGGTGCTTTTTGCCTTTTCATCCATGATCATCTCTCCTCTTGTATCTCCACTGTTTCACCGGGTGAAATTCCGGAGAGCACCTCGATGTTCGTCCCGTGGACCTTGCCCGTGGTGATGTAGCGGCGTTCCCATCCTTGGTCTGTCTTGACCCTTACCAGATCGAGTTGGCCCGTGCGTATCACCGAAGAGGCTGGAATGACAACGATCGTCTGTTCAGATTCAGGAATCAAAAGTTTTGCATACATGCCCGGATAGAGGCCCTGGATTTTGGCCTGATCTATGGCCGCCTTGACCAGAAAGGTGCGGGTCTCAGGGTCTGCATAGGGAACGATTTCCTCAACGACTGCATAGCACAGGAGGTTCAGGGTGGGGATTTCAGCGACGAGCCGGGCACCGGGAGACACCTTTCCCACCAGTCCCTCCCGGACATGGGCCTCGATTCTAAAGCCGGTTTCTGTCCTTAAAAGGATCATGGGTTTGCCGGGAAGGGCAAGATCGCCTGGTTGCACAAGCTGTCGGATCACCTCGCCCTTGACAGGGGATCTGAGTGTGGTGAATTCCAGGCCTACTTGAGCCTGTTTGACCGTTTCTTCTGCCTGGTCAATGGTTGAATCTGCCTGGCTCAAGGCCTCCCTGGCCATGGAAAAACCGGCCTTTGCCTGGATGAAACGGGATTCGGATGTCTCAAGCTCCCTGGGGGTGGCTGCATTTGATTCAACATAGGTTTTTATCCGCCTGTAGTTGAGTTCAGCCTCGTTCAGCGCCGCCTTTGCAGCCCTCACACCCTGAATGGCCTTTTGTCGTGCGGCGTTTGCCGCCGTAAGTCCCTGGCGTGCCTGGTCAAGGTTTGACAGGGGCGTGCGGCTGTCAAGGGTCATCAGGAGATCTCCGGGAGCGACCCTGTCCCCCGCCTTTACATGAACGGTCTTTACCTGGGCCTGGATCTGTGCGTCAATCTGGATTTGACTCCTGGGTCTTACAGTACCAACAGCAGGCCAGGTATCTACAATGATTTTTGTCTCTGCCTGTATGGTTTTTGGATCTGTTCCGGCAATTGCCACCGGTAGGGTAAATAGACATATGGTAATGGTTATGAAAAGCTGTTTTAAACGGCCCATGAATTTTCCTCCTCCTTAGCGATTAGCTATTAGCTATCTATTACCGGCTAACAGCTAACACCTGACAGCTAACATATATCGTTTTCCTCGTTCGTTGTGTCCGTAAGGACATGTGGGTTATAGAGACTCCTTATTCCAGAGTGTTCTGAGGATTCCCATTGCCCGTGCAATCTCGCTCTGGGCGATTTTTTTGTCGTAAAAGGCTGCGGCCATGCTGATTCTTGCCCTGTTCCAGGCAAGTTCGCTATCAAGGTAACGGGTCACAGAGTCTGACCCTCCCTCATACCTGATTTTGATCAGGCTCAGGGTCTCTTTGGCCATTTCAACACTGGTTCGGGTGACCCGGATGCGTTCTACGGCATCCTCAAGGTTGAGAAAGGCGTTTTTAAGCTCGTTTAAAACCATGAGCCTCATTTTCTGTTCAAAACTTATGGCCCGGTGGAGCTCCTGCTTTGCCTGGATAACCTCCTGGCCCGAGGTGCCGCCGGTGAAGATGTCCCATTTAAAGGTCAGTCCTGCCGTGTAGTTCTCTTTGCTGGTTGAGTAGGAGAGGTTGTCGCTGTCCATGTAATAGCGGGCCGCAAGATCCAGGGACGGAAGATAGGTGGCAATGGCTGTTTGCTGGCCAAGGCGGGCTTTTTTCACCAGGGCTGCCGCATTGAACATTTCAGGTCTCGCCTTAAGGGCGATCTCCATGGCCTTGTCATAGGTCGAGGGCAGCACAACCGGGCATTCACAATTACCGTCAAGCTCAAGGTTTTCCACGGGTTCATGGGCAACAAGGGTGGTGAGGGCGTTGATTGCGCTTGAATGGCGGTTTCTGCTCTTTACAAGCTCCTGCCTTGCCTCGGCCGCCCTTACCTCAAGGGAGAGAATGTCCGATCGAAGAACGCTGCCGCCTTTATGCCTGATTCTCATGATTCTAAGCTGTTCCTCAACGGTCGCCAGAGAATCTTCGGCAATGACGACATACTCTCCGGCCTTTAATGTCGAAAAAAAAGAGATGATCACCATGGATACGATTTCGTTTTGAACCCCATCCACAGTGGACTCGGCCGAGGTCAGGTCAAACGCGGCCATTTGTTTGAAGAGCTGATCCTGACCGCCCCTGTAGAGATTGAGCCTTGCCATGACCCCTGTTTCAAGGTTGGTGAAGCTTCCGGGATCATTGAAGTCCAGGTTGTCCGGCAGGTCCCTCTGATCAATCTTTTTAAAGAGATAGGCAGAAGGTGCATCTCCTGCCGTGTATTCGCTGAACAGGGTAAACGTTGGCATGAAGGCAGCCTCGCTCTTCTTAAGGGCAGCCCTTGCCTTTTCTAGTTCAGTTGCTGCCATGGCTATATCATGGTTGTTTGCAAGGGCCATCTCTATCGCCTCTTCTACTTTAAGGGGGCGGTCAAAGGGCAGCGACACCGGTGCTGCAACGGCCTGGCAAACGAATGTCATCGTTACAAGCATCGTCAGGATAAAAGGGGTATGGATCCGCATTGTTTAATAACCTCCATGGATAATTGACGCACAATATCGTGGGGAAATTATCCTGTCAATGTTTCATACAGCAGTTTTAATTTTGGTTTTACATCAGAGGCGACAGTCGGTATCCCCTTGCTGAACCAAAAAAGTCGGGGGATACCGACTGTCGCCCTTCTAACTCTGATATCTATAATTAGAATTGCTGTGTTTCATCTTCTGTCTGGGTGTATGAAACAGACCTGTATCATGATACAGTTAAGGTGTCTCGCTCCGGCCGTGGCGGGTTTTTTATTAGAAACAGCTTTTAGCTAACAGCTAACAGCTATCGTGTTTAATGCTTCGTTGTGTCCGTAAGGACATGGTGGGCATATAAAATTATCAAACAAATCTGGTATACTGCTTGCATAACTAAAAGAATAAATATCATAGACCAAATGACCATGATGTGGTATATAGTATAGGATAAACAGCGAATTCTCTATAACCCTGGCCGTTTCAATCCTGGAACAGTTGCTAGGGCATTTCGGTAATAGGCTGGAACATTTACAATAAAAACAAATAAAAATAAGGAGAACAGACATCCATGGGCAATCTAAAGGGAACAGAAACTGAAAAGAATCTACTTAAGGCTTTTGCCGGTGAATCCCAGGCACGAAACCGGTACACCTACTTTGCAAGCAAGGCAAAAAAGGAAGGATTCGTACAGATTCAGGCCATCTTTGAGGAGACTGCAAACCAGGAAAAAGAGCATGCCAAACGCCTCTTCAAGTTCCTTAACAGCGGTGAGGAGCTTGAGATCACAGCAGCCTTTCCCGCCGGTGTCATCGGCTCTACCAGGGACAACCTTGAAGCCGCTGCCGCAGGCGAGAACTATGAGCATGTAACCATGTATCCCGAGTTCGCAGTAACAGCCAGGGCCGAAGGGTTTGAAGAGATTGCCAAGGTTTTTGAGGCCATTGCAGTTGCAGAGAAACAGCATGAGAAACGATATCTGGATCTCAAGGCAAATATCGAAAACAACCGGGTGTTCAAACGTGAGGCAAAAACCACCTGGCGGTGCAGGAACTGCGGCTACCTCCACGAGGGTACAGAGCCCTGTGAGGTTTGTCCCGCCTGTGCCCATGCCAAGGCTCATTTTGAACTTCTAGGCGAGAATTACTAGCAGTTGGTGCCATGGGCGAGGTCTTTGTCCATGGCACCATCCGAGTTTTAAATACTCCAATGGAGATTGTCTGCTTGGAGATAGTCCGAAGGATATAAATCTTAAACTATAAGGAGAAAAACATGTCAGAACAACTTGGTGTTTATCGGTGCAATAAGTGTGGAAATATAGCTCAAATGATCCATGCAGAAGATCCTGCAATGAGCTGCTGTGGTGAGGAAATGACCTTGTTGAAGGCCAATACTGTAGATGCATCCAAGGAAAAACATGTGCCTGAGGTAGAGAAGATTGATGGCGGCTATCTTGTTAAGGTAGGCAGTGTTGCCCATCCCATGGAGGAGAAACATTATATCGAGTGGATTGAGCTCAACACAGATGACATGGTCCTGAGAAAATTCCTGAAGCCTGGCGACAAACCAGAGGCTGTCTTTCTCACCGACGCCACAAATGTGACAGCTAAAGAGTACTGCAACCTTCACGGTTTCTGGCGGTCATAGGCAGTAGGTAGTTGGGGAACAATTCGTGAATTGTCCCTGCTCCTCGTCAAAACAAGACTGCCATATTAACTGCTACCCATTATCAAGTCCGCAAACTTAACTGTGCGGGCAGCATAAAATCAAAAAAGGAGTCAGGTAATAAAACCTGACTCCTTTTTTATTTGTACTCCACGACTACCTACTATCTACTATTTCAGTTCCAGGAGTTTCCCGGACAACAGGCGTATATGTGACATCTCCTCTTTGATGATGTCATCAACCCGTTTTTTTCCAAGTTCCCCTTTAACCATCTCCTTCATGCCGACATAAAAGACGATGGAATCTTTTTCTGCCTCAATGGCGGACTTGAGAATTTCCTTCATGTTGTTTTTCGGGGTTTCCTTTTTAAAGAAAATTCTGGTGTCGGCAAGGGCCTTGAGGTAGAGAACCGATTCTTCCATGGGGTCAAAGACCTGGCTATCCTTTTCCTGGTCGGCAAGCTCTTTCTGCATCTCTTCAAAGATGCGTTCATGGGCTTCCTCCATGGCGGCAAGGCCCATCAGAAAACTCTTTTCTTTTGCCCCTTCAACGCTGTCCGCCGCCTTTTGGTAAAAGATCACACCGTTTCTCTCGATCTGTTTTGCCATCTCAAAGATTTCATCCGCACTAAAATTATAAGCCATATCTCCTCCGAATTGGTTTTGATTGCAACTTTTAGTTTATAGGTTCCCTAGGCAAATGCCGCATTTATTTTCTGCCCGATGGTCTCACCCAACTCAAATGAACGGGCAAGGGCACTGGCATCGGGAACATACTTGATGGCAAGCCCTGGGGTGACGATTTCAAGCCCCATGGCTTCAAACTCCCGGTCGAGGATCTTGACAGCTTCACCGCTCCATCCATAGGAGCCAAAGGCTGCGGCCATTCGGTTCTTGGGCTTGAGGCCCTTGATGTAGGTCATTACATCAGCCACAACAGGGAAAATACCGTTGTTCAGGGTTGGTGAACCGACCACAAGGGCCTTGGAATCGAGCATTTCGGTCATGATGTCGCTTCTGTGGCACTTTCGAGTGTTCATGATTCGCACCCCGACACCCTGGGATTCTATGCCCCTGGCAACCTGTCTTGCCATGGCTGCGGTGCTGTCCCACATGGTGTCAAAAATGATCAATGCCTTTGGTTTGCACTCCTGCCTGCTCCACCGGGCATAGGCGTCAATTATAACAACCGGGTCCTTTCGCCATAGAATCCCGTGGTCCGGACAGATCATACTGATCTTCATTCCTGAATCTTTAACAGCGGCTAAAAGCTGCTCCACTCGTGGGGCGTAGTTTAAAAGAATGTTGGCAAAATATTTGGCTGCATGGGGCATGATCTCCGGACCTGCCTCATCGTCAAACATGGCATCCCCGGCATAGTGCTGGCCAAAGGCGTCACTTGAGAAGAGGATGCCCTCATCCTTGATATAGGTGAACATGGAGTCAGGCCAGTGTAGCATTTTTGTCTCTATAAAGGTCAGGGTCCTTTGACCGATGGACAGCTCCTCCCCGTCCGTGATACTTCTGAGGTTGAGATTACCCGTAAAGTGATCCTTCAGGTTTTTTTTGCCCATTTTTGAGCAAAATACCGGTTTTTCTATTCCTATTCTGTCCATTAGAGCCGGAAGGGCGCCTGTATGGTCCATTTCCGTATGGTTGCTCACCACAATGTCGATCTTTGCAGGGTCGACAATGGCGCTGATATTGTCCAGAAGCTCCTGGGTAAACTCTTTTTTTACCGTGTCCACCAGTACAATTTTTTCATCCACAATGAGAAACGCATTGTAGGTGGTTCCCTGGTAGGTGGAGTATCCGTGAAAATCCCGAATATCCCAGTCCCGGCAACCCACATTGTAGATGCCTTTAGCAATTTCAACGGGTTTATACATTCTGTCTCCTTAGCGGTTCAGGCAGTTTTTAATCCATCTCTTCGAAAAATTCTTTTTCAGCTCCGCACAGGGGGCAGACCCAGGTGTCTGGAATATCCTTAAAAGCTGTTCCTGGCTCTATTCCGTTTTCATGATCACCCTCAGCCGGATCGTACACATAACCGCAGGGACATTCATACTTACTCATGGTCTATCTCCTTTTTTGTGAAGCTTAGTCAAACATTTACATCCCGATTATTTACAAATTTCAGTGTTGATTTGTGTTCTATTGTTCGTTGATGCCGTATTCCTTCTTTGCTTTTTCCGGGCCAGTTTTTCAGAATAACTAAATACTTGATGATCAAGTACCCATTACCTACTACCTTCAACCACACTGGCAAGAGCCCCGGAAAAATCTGCCTTTACCCTTTCAAGAAAAAGGTCCCATTCAAGACCGAACCGATAAAAAGCCATGGATGCAATTTTTTTGGTGATAATTGCATCCCGATAGGCGTTCAATTTATCAGAGTTAAATATATCCATTATTTCTTTTTTGCCAAGGGTCTTGATCAGAATCGCAGGAATATAGGCCTCCATCACCTTCCATACCAATGCTTTCTGCTTTAAAACATCGTCCAGTCGTTCCTCTACCAGGGCCTGGAGGGCGAAGATCTGCTCGCTTGTTTTTTCGGACAGGGCAAACAGGGCCTCTTCAGGGTGTTTTTTATGAATATTGATAAGCATGTTGGTCTCGTCACATGCGAATTTTTCCACCAGCAGCAGCATATCCTTTATAAAAGCCCAACGGGTGGCTGTATCGTTCAAAAGTTTTGCCTCATACTCTTCGCCCAAGAGGAAACCAGTAAGAACCTCGCCGATGGAGCTTGAAAACACCCCACCCTTGTTTGCCGTTGTATCTTTGATATGCTTTATTTGGGTTTGTCCGGCTATGTGGCGGCGGGCCCCATCGGAAAAAAAGACGTTTGCCCCTTCCACAATGAATTTAAGCTCTTTGAAATTTTCAAGAAAGACTTCCACATTCCTTCGGTTGACGGTGTCCTTGAATCCGCCGCAGGGTATAAAAGCCTGGATATTCGCTTTTTCCATGTAAATCCGGTTTGCTGGATCAAATAGAAAGTTTTTGTGAAAAATGGTTCCGTTCTCAATGACCCGTCCGTCCGGCAGAGTGGTGTTGGTCGATATCCGAGGCACCCTGAATCCCTGGGGGGAGAGCTTTTCAACCGGAAATTCCATGGAGTTGGCCCTGGGTGAAGAATGGCGCATAAAGGCTATTTTTTTGAGGGCCTTTTTATCAAGACCATTGGGGTCAAACAGGATAGAGCCCCCGTCAACAATGAGGCATATTTTGCCTTGCCAGGTTTGAATCTGATTTGCTCCAAGATCACCGTCCGGTCCGCCGATCATCATGAGGTTGAGATCCTCTTCCTTGGCGTTATAATGGGATATCAGGGTCCTGAAAGCCCTCATGATGCCTGTGGTTGTCATACCGCTGGTTCGTATTTCTTCTCCGATCAAATCATGAATTTGGTCCATGTCCGTGGTGGTGAGGATTGAATCCCCGTTGATCTGAAGGTTTGTACCAGCGTCGTGTGTCTCAACTAGCCCGAAGGTGTCTCCATTCTTAAGGAATCCATAGGTGTCGTGGGGAATGCCAAAGCTTTTGCCCGTTGTAAAAGTGCGCCAGTGGGGGTAACCCCGGTGGCGTGCCTGGAGGGAAATGGCGTCCATAAAAGGAGCACTGCCCTCGTCCGGGCCGAAAAAAATCATCTCTGGTTTGCCATAATAGTCAATCACAGAATCGTCCGCAATCATCAGGTCAAGAATCCCTTCAGTGTAGTCGTAAAGACAGTCCATTCCATAAGCCGCATAGTCGGAATGGGGGACTATTACCCCCTTGGCTCCGCTTTCGCAAATATCTTTGTGCTTCAGGCGCTGGGCCTTTGGACCAAGGGCAAAGTTCAGGAGCAGGGAATTGTCAACTTCGTTGGCGTGGTTGGATGGCGTTATCCTCAGTAGCCTCAAGCCTCCCCTTGCAATGTCTTCTGCTCTTAAATGGGTACCGCAGGAGTAGTGTCCGTTTACAAAAAATACGCCAAACACAAATTGATTGTATACCAGGGGGTCAAGAACTGAGCTATCAAACCGGAAGCTGAACGATCTCTTTTCAGGTTTGTAAAAATTAGTTTTGAGAGTGCAGGTCACAAGTTTTGTCATGAAGTTGAAGATATCCTGACCGGCGGTGTAATCGATAAATCTTGACTCTACTATTTTGCTCAACTCGTTGAGCCTTTCTTGGAGGTTTATGTCCTGGCCTTTACCCGCAAGAGCCGGATCAAACTTGCTTTCAAAAAGAGAGTAGATAAACTTTAAAAGATCCGGATTTTCCATGACCGCAGTCTGGACCGTTCTCAGGCTATAGGTGGATTTATTGGATTTGTGTATCCTTGTTGTAAACGCATCCACATGGTCCCTGCTCGTCATGTTCGTCATGATCTCCCGGTCTGTCTGGGTTTCATTCTCCCTGAAGATGAACATGTTGGTAAAGTTAACTGCATTCTCTGCAAAGAGCATTTCGTTAAAGCTGAGCTTTCCCTGCACATAAAGCTCAGTCATGGGACTGATGGATAGCGATAGAAAACCCAATAGGTCCTTGAGTATCTCAGCTTCCTTTTTCCTTGAAATTTCTCCCCGGACATAAAGAGAGCAGATGGATGCGGGTACGGTAGATTTATCTAGGTAGGGTTCCCAATAGGCCCGGATCAGAGTCAGCCCGTGATCTTCGAACAGACGTCTGAAAACGGGCAGCTGGGGCCAGGCAAAGTCTGAGTCGAACATGAATCTTGTTTCACCTGTGGCGGGCAGGTTGAATACCTCTACAAGGGGTGTTACCGATGCCTGGGTAAGGGTAAGGAACTTTTCGTACCGGTTTCGGGTAGGTTCCGGTGTAATGTCGAAGTTGCCGGCAAGATTAAAAAGGAATTTTGATGTCTTGAATTCTTTTTTTGTATAATCCTGAACTGTTTCAGGGCGGATAATATAGGTATAATATCCTTTCCCAGGGCTGAAGTAATATTCTCGTCTATGGCCGGCTATCAGGTTTTCCAACACCTTTTCCATACTGTCCCGGGTGTTCTGGGTCGCAATCCTTACCCGTTGAACATCGTTTCCATCGGTAAGGTCAAAGTCGATGTGGGCCACCCGACCGACAAGGATCACCTTGCCATCCTTGATTGTGATGCTGGATGCGATGGAGGAGAGAATCTGTTTCAACGAATTCTTGGTAGTGTTTTTAAAAAAATAATTTGGAAGTCCCAGATCGTTGAGCAGTATCCCGGCCGCCATGTTTATACAGTTTGCGGTAATCAAACCTTCGGATGAGAGGTCGATAACGGCCTCATAAAGAACCCTGGGGTCAAGTTTGACGTTTTCTGCCCTGGCAATGATATCAGCGCCCTGGGAAACAGACTTTGTAAAATGGTCGTTCATTATGTCTCCTCAAAATCTTGCAGTCCTTCGTCTGGGTGTAAACCAAAAGGTTTGACCCATAGAAAAACTTGTCAGTTTAAATTTGATAAAAAAATGACTATAAGGGATGAATAAATCTTTTTCAACCTGAATTTGAATATTTGAAGTTATTTCAAATTTTGGCATGAATATTGAATAAATATATTAGGTTCCCCGTTGAGGTGTTGGATATCTAATAGGTGTGTAATTGATCTACTAATCAGAAGAAATAAAAGGAGGCATCATGGTTAATTGGATTTGTGATAAGTGTGGTTATCAGCTTGAGGCTGAAACTCCACCGGAAGAGTGTCCCTCGTGCAAAAAGAAATGCTCGTTTGTCGATAACTCCTGCTACACGCCGGACTGCGATGGTCAGCCCATTGATCCCAGAATAAAAAACAACTGATACCCCCAGGGGGTCAAGTTGACCGCTGTCCCTGTTCCAGGGGCAGCGGATCTATAGTCCCGTCCACCTATGACGGTGGTACAATTTATGTTTGACAAAAAGGGCTGTTTCTCTTAGTCTGTTTTAACTTTCGATGGGATCCTGCGTATCCGTTGAAATTGAATAGATCCCTATCATAAAAAGATGGCAAAAACGAACGAAAGATGACAGAAACGAACGATGTATAAACGGAGGTGGTCGTGCCGTCAAACTATGGGTTCCGTCTTATTTTCGTGGGGGTGACCATTCTGGTCATGGCCGGTGCCGGACTTTTTCTCAAGGGGTTCCTTATTCCTGATTCCTTTGGCCGTTATGGCAGCTACCGGGCCGACACCATCCCGGAAGAGGCCTCCCTTCCCATTAAGCATGCCACCAACTCCTCCTGTTTTTCCTGCCATTCCTATGAGGCGAAGATTCACAAGGCCGGTCGCCATTCCACCATATCCTGCGAATTCTGCCACAGTACCTATGCCGATCATATCAGGGACAACAAGAAATTCGCCGCTCTGCCGGTGAAAAAAGAGGGGGATATCACGGTTTTGTGCCTGCGATGCCACAACACCGAGATCAAGGCCCGTTCCCAGGAAGTCATAAAGACCGTTGCAATGCCCGCCCACCTGGCGGATCAAAATGTCAAACTTACCCACAACTGCAATCAGTGCCACCATGTGCATGCGCCCTTAAAGTACATTGACCGGGCAAGAAAAATAACAGGGATAATGGAGAAAACACTATGAAGCCCATTGACCCCCACAAGTCATCCAGTGAACCCGTGCATTTGCCCGACCAGGCAGAGCAGTTAAATCAGATGGGAAATAAGATGGACCGCAGAACCTTCATCCAAAAGGTGATGAACGGCACCATTGCAGGCTCCCTTCTGCTTGTTTTTCCCTTGACCGCCGGCACCTTTGTTCCGGAAGAGGAGATCCCGGGTGTCAGGGACGAACCCTACGATATTTTTGATCAGCACTTTGCCTTTGTGGTGGATATCACCCGGTGCATCGGGTGCGGGGCGTGCTGTGTTGCAGATAAAAGGGAGTATAATGTCCCGGACGGTAATTACCGAACCTGGGTGGAACGTTATGTGAAGGACCTGGATGACAATATCCATGTGGATTCTCCAAACGGCGGGCTCGACGGATACCAGACCCCGAGAAAAGACCTTGATAACAGGACAAGGGACACTTTTTTCGTGCCCAAGCTCTGCAACATGTGCAAGGAGGCTCCCTGTGTTCAGGTTTGTCCTGTGGGCGCAACCTTTAAAACTCCAGACGGATTTGTTCTTGTGGACAGCACCCGGTGCGTCGGATGCGCCTATTGTATCCAGGCCTGTCCCTATTCGGTTAGATTCATCAATCCCCGCACAAGGGTGGTTGAAAAGTGCACCTGGTGTTACCACAGAGTCCGGAAGGGTCTTCTTCCCGCCTGTGTCGAGGTGTGTCCCACGGGTGCAAGAAAATTCGGGAGCCTCAAGGATGAAACCTCTGAGGTTTACAAGATTCTCAGGGGGGAAGGGGTGCTTACCGTTCTTCGAAGGGAGATGGGCACCTGGCCAGGACTTTACTATAAGGGTGCAAGAATGGAGGTGATCTGATGGATGCAGCGGCCATGGGAGCGGCGATGTTCGGCTCAAACTACGTGTTTCCCAACGATCTTCATGTCCACTGGAGCATGATGATCGTGCTCTACCCCTATATCACGGGACTGGTTGACGGCGCCTTTATCATTGCGGCCCTCTACTATCTTTTCAAGGTTGAATCCTTAAAACCCGTTGCGAGATTCTCCCTTCTTTTTGCCCTTGCCTTTCTCTGCTGTGCAACCCTGCCTCTGCTTCTTCACCTCACAAGGCCGGAACGAAATTTAAACATGCTCATCACCCCTAGTCCGAGTTCGGCCATGGCGGGTTTCGGTTATATCTATGCGATTTCCATGGCCCTTGTGATCTTTCTTGTGCTCTTTGTCTACCGGCCCGACCTTGTACGCCTCAGGGCTCAAAGTTCAGGAAAGATGAAGCTCATCTACAGGGCTCTTACCTTTGACAGCAAAGATCTGTCTCCAAGAGCCCTTGAGCTTGATCGAAAGATCATCAAGGTGCTTGTGGGCTTCGGAATACCAGTGGCTGCGGTTCTCCACGGGTATGTCGGATTCATCTTCGGGGGAGTCAAGGCAAATCCCACCTGGTCCACACCCCTGATGCCGGTGATCTTTCTCTTTTCAGCCTGTGTGTCGGGTATCTCGGCCATTGTTCTCGCCTATATCGTAATTCGAAAATTCAAGGGCCGAACCATTGATGCGGCCTGCATTAAGACTTCGATCAATACTTTGACCGGTTTTTTCATCCTTGCCTTCACATTTGAGATGCTGGAGGTGTTTTCCCACTCCTACCTGAAAACAGGATATCACCACATGGTTGAGGGACTGTTGAACGGACCGCTCGCCTCGTCGTTCTGGCTCTGGCAGGTAAAGATTGGTTCCCTGATTCCTCTTTTTCTGCTGGCCGTTCTCACCCTCATACGCCTCAAGGACTCTTGGTACACCTTTCTTGCCGCAGTTGTGTCGGCAATTCTTCTGCTCCAGGTGTTTATCATGCGGTGGAATGTCGTTATTGGGGGTCAGCTCATGTCAAAGAGCGCCAGGGGATATGTGGAGTTTCATCCGGTCTGGTTTGATAAGGAGGGAATCATTGCCGTTATAGTGGTCATGATTATTCCCTTTGTGATTCTCTATGTCCTTGGCAAAATTTTTCCCTTCTGGTCCAGGGAGGAGATGGGGTAATTAAACAAACGATAAAGCGGGCGTTTTGTGTGGCCATTTCATGGTGCACTAATCTCAAAAATAATTTTAACCTAATTTCAAGGAGGTGTTTGACATGACCCTGTCAAGGTGGCTGTTGATATCTGTTTCGGTATCTTTTCTAACATGCGCTACGGCCTTTGGTCTGACCCAGGAGTCGTTTGACGTGAAAAATAAGAAGGTCCAGGAGATGAACAAAAAGTGCATCACCTGCCATCTCAAGGAGAACAAGAGTCTTGTGCTCCAGTGGGAGGCGTCAGCCCATGCCGCAGCAAAGGATGGTCAGGTGGGCTGCTACAACTGCCATGCCGCAGAAAAGGATGACGAGGTGGGCTACATGCACGAAGGAGCGTTTATCAAGGCCGTTCTTTCCCCAACTGACTGCGGTAAATGTCACGAGCCCGAGGCAAAAGAAATGGCCATTTCCCACCATGCAACGGCAGGAGAAATAATGGCCTCCCTGGATAACATGCTTGCCGAAGTTGTTGGAGGCATGCCGTCCAATAAGGCCAACATGGCCAGCGGCTGCTGGCAATGCCACGGTTCCATTTTGACCCTTAAAAAAGACAAGAATGGAAAACCCCTCCGTTCAAAGACCGACGCACCCCAGATGGACCATAACACCTGGCCCAACTCGGGCATAGGCCGCATCAACCCCGACGGCACCAAGGGGGTCTGTAACGCCTGTCATTCCAAGCATTCGTTCAAGGCCTCAACGGCCCGTCAGCCTGAAAACTGCGGGAAATGCCATTTAGGTCCGGATCATCCCCAAAAGGAGATTTATGAAGAGTCCAAGCATGGCATCGCCTATTTTACCGCACCCAAGGGCAGCGGTCCCGAGGGCATGAACATTGAAAAGGATGGAGCCTGGGTCCTTGGGGATGATTATTATTCAGCACCCACCTGCTCCACCTGTCACATGGGTTCGTTTGTAAAACTTAACGGTGCGGTTCAAAAGAATTCCCACAACGTAGGGGACAGGATTTCGTGGAACCTTAGGTCAGTTGTCTCTTCAAAGCTCAACCGGGTAACCTTTGTGGACGACACGGTTACCGATATCACAGGGGAAATTCCCCCGAGAGCCGGTCAGAAAGCCATGCATCAATCCTACGTGAGGGAAGGGGATCGCCTGAAAAAGAACGTTGAAGAGAAGACCATCAAGGAGGTTGTTTCGTGGTCTGAGAGACGCGAATCCATGCAGGAGGTCTGTAAATCCTGCCATGGCATCAACCATATCAGGGATTTTTATACCCAGTTTGACGATGTTGTTCACCTTTATAACGACAAGTTTGGAAAGCCTGGGTCTGATCTTGTGGATATGCTCAAGGCAGACGGCATCTGGGAGAACAGCGGGCTCCAGCATAAGCTCGGATACACCTGGTATGAAATATGGCACCATGAGGGCCGCAGGGCAAGAATGGGCGCTGCCATGTTCGCTCCAGATTATACCCATTGGCATGGACTCTATGAGGTTTCAAGGCACTTTTACCATGGGTTCCTACCCGAAGTCCAGGAGCTTGCTGACCGTGCCGGCAAGGGCGAAAAATATAAAAAATACATTGCAGATCTTCTGGCAAAGCCCGAAAACCTGTGGATAAAAACCGGGGGAAGCGCCGAGACCATGAAGCTGATCGAGGAGGAGAATAAGCTCAGGTATAATCAGTAGTCAAGAGACTTGAAACTGGAGACAAGAAACATAGTTCAGTTCTGATTCAAGTTTCATCGTTCGTTGTGGCCGGATGCCATCTCTCGCTCCGGCCGTGCCGGTTATAAAAAACAAAAGGTCCGTCAGGGAGACTATTATGGATCCCTGCCGGAATATATTTATAAGCCCCAGCGTCTTGGGGTTAAATGTGGAATCTCAATGAAATTATACTTTAAGTGCATGTTCCTTTTATCATTAATAATAGGTGTGTCTGGTGTTGTTACAGGTCTTATTGCGCCGATTTCTGCATTTGAATCTAACTCTGTGATGGAGCTATTTGAAAGGGTTGAAGGGCTCTCCCTGTCAAGGAACGGATATACCCTTGGGGCTGTGCTTGATGATCGTCAAAAAAAGATCGCAGAGTCGAATCCAGTTCAGTCTGACACGGTAAAGAGTTACAAGTTCCAGGACAGGGGGTTGAATCTTGTTGTTGATGCTGATACCCACAGAATCATTGTGATGTATGAACATTTTGAGGCCCTGGATGAGCATCAGATCAAAGAGCTTGCAGGGGCACTGCTCCTGGATTTTGGTGAGCCCACCGTGGTTGCCCATGACGCACTTTTTTACTGGGCCTATGACGATCAGGGACTGATGAAACCCGAGGCGTTTAACCAGGCCAAGGCCCAGAAAAAAGATCCGGACATCCTTGCCACTGTAAAGCTCAATAGCGAGATTCCCATCATGGGAAAGCAGGAAGCGAAGGATGAAAAGCTCCTTGGAACTGCCTATTATATTATCAGTTCAAATCTGCTGCTCGTTCACTTTGTCCCATAATTCTTCAGCCCATGGAGTAAAATCATGCTTGTACTTGGCATAAAGGGAAGTCCCAGGAAAAAGGGTAATACCGATTATCTGCTCGGCCTTTTCATGGCCGAGGCTGAAAAGAGAGGTTGGGAAACAGCGGTTGTGGATGCGGTAAAGGAGAACTTTGAAGCCTGTATCGGCTGCGGCAACTGTGATCGGACGGGTTTTTGCATTATTAAGGATCAAATGCCGGAAAAGTTTTTTTCCCTTGCCCGAAGGGCCGATGTCGTGGTCGTTTCGGTTCCCGTTTATTTTTATGGGGTTCCGGCCAGGATCAAAGCCCTCATGGATAGGACCCAGACTCTCTGGGCCCGCAAGCATATCTTTAAAATCAAGGATCCAGGCCACGACTATCGAAAAGGGGTGCTCCTTGCAGCTGCTGCCACCCAGGGCAGGGATCTCTTTGTCGGCATAAAATTGAGCGTCAGGTATTTCCTGGATGCCGCCGGTGCAAAACTTGAAGAGACCCTCTGCTACAGGGGAATCGACGAGCGGGGAGCCATGGAGAAACATCCCGCTGTCCATGAAGGTGCGGCCCAGCTTGCCCAAAGGGTGTTGTCGCCGTTTGAGCGACGTAAAACAGTCGTGTTTGCCTGTCGGGAAAATGCAGGCAGGAGCCAGATGGCCGGGGCCTTTGCCCGTTTGCTTGCAGGCGACAGGATCGAGGTGATCAGCGCAGGAACGGCTCCTTCTGAAAAAACCAACCCCATGGTTGTCGAGGCCATGGCGGAAAAGGGGCTTGACCTGGCCTTTCTGAAACCTCTTTCCCTGGGTGCTGCCCTGGAAAAATGTTCTCCCCATACCCTGGTTACCATGGGATGCGGTGAAGAATGTCCTTTTATTCCCGGCTGCCGGGTGGTTGACTGGGATCTGCCTGATCCCGCCGCCATGGATCTTGCCGGGGTCCGGACCCTCAGGGATGATATTGAAAAAAGGGTCAAGGCTTTTGTCATGGAATTTCCGGTTGATGCCGTTGATTGATTGTTTTTTAAAAGGTAAGCTTTGTCGTTTGTCTGGTTCAATTACAGAAAAAGACGAAATCATAGTGTTGAAACCAATATGTCTGTCTATTCTGCTCTGAAAGTAACTCTGGTGTTTCTGGCTGTTTTGACCTTTACCGGCTGTCAGACCCCTGGTGTCTACAGGGCGGAGGTGGATCAAAAGGCCCTGGCCATGATCGCCAAAACCCGGGAGCAGGCCCTTGATAACGGGGAGGCCTTCACTGTTGACAGGCCGAGCGACAGGCTTCGCACAAGGCTCATTCAAGATTCTGGTCTGGCCGTAGCAGGGCCGGAATCCCTTGGTGCCGATCACCTCGCCCAGGTGCCCCACTGGCCTGAGCCGGGTTATCCCGGTGTCCTGGATTCCCGGGCCGGGCAGACGCCTTCCCCTCCTGATTCCCTGACCCTCACCCTGCTCAAGGCCCTTGAGGTTGGTGCCGGGAACAGTTCTGAGTTTCAGGCTGAAAAGGAGTCGGTGTTTCAGGCGGCTCTGGCCCTTTACCTTGAAGAGGAAAACTTTAGGAATTATTTTACAGGTCATGTCAAGAACCTGTTAGAGTCCGATACCACTGGGTCGCAATCCCGGGATGGGACAGTGGTCTCCGGCGAACTTGGCGGGGTGCGCAGGTTTAAAAGCGGCATGACTCTTAGCACGGCCCTGGCAGCCGACCTTGCGAAACTTTTTACCAGCGGCGGCAGTTCGTCCCTGGGCATTACTGCGGACACCTCCCTTGCCATTCCGCTTTTAAGGGGATCGGCCCGGCATATTGTCACCGAGCCCTTGAAGCAGGCCGAGCGGAACCTGGTTTATGCGGTTATCTCCTTTGAGCGATTTAAGCAGGAATTTGCGGTGACAGTGGCCACAGGTTTCATGGCTCTTCTGCGCCAGGAAGACACGGTTAAAAACTCGGAGGAAGATTATAAGAGCAGGCGGGTATCTGCAACGAGGAGCAAGCGCCTTGCAGATGCGGGCAGGCTCAAGGAGATCCAGGTGGACCAGGCAGTTCAGACCGAGCTCCTTGCCCGCCAGCGCTGGGTGTCGGCCCGGGAGCAGTATAAGCGGCAGCTTGACACATTCAAGACCCTTCTCGGACTTCCCCCGGACGCTGACATTAAGATCGATCCCGGCGAAAATCTTCGTTTGACCGAATCCGGCGACGGCCTTCCAGGTCGTCTGGAGCTCGATCCCCGGACGGCCGTGGAGCTTGCCCTGTCAAGGAGGTTAGATCTGGAAAAAGTCCGGGGTAGGGTGATCGACGCCCAGCGGGCCGTTGTAGTTGCGGCCGATCGCCTGGGTGCAGAGTTGACCTTTCTGGGATCTGCAGCTCTTGGACAGCGCCGTACCATTACCTCGGCAGACCTGTCCAATGCCAGGCTCCGCACGGACAAAGGCGTATTTTCGGCCTTGGTAACCCTGGATCTACCGTTTGAACGAACGGCTGAGGCTGTTGCCTATCGCAACAGCTTCCTAGAGTTAGAGCAGGCAGTCAGGGCAGCCCAGGATTTAGAGGACCGAGTGAAGCTGGCAGTCTATAACCGTCTCAGGGATCTTCTCGAGGCGAGGGAAACGCTGAAAATCCAGGCAAGTGCTGTGGATCTGGCAAAAAAGCGGGTACGCAGCATCAATCTGTTCATGGAGGCAGGAAGGGCCGAAACCCGTGATCTCCTGGAGGCCCAGGATGCGCTTCTTTCCGCCCAGAACAGCTTGACATCTGCCCGGGTGAACTATAGGATCGCAGAGCTTGAAATCCAAAGGGACATGGGGGTCCTTGCTGTTACCGATACTGGAGTGTGGCGGGAGTATCACCCTGATTTGAATGAGAATACCGATATGCCTTGAGGAAGTTAAAGAAAAAAATAACCACGAAAGGCACGAAAAAACACGAAAGAGAAAGGCAAATCAGGTGATCGTCTCATATCAGTGCAAAGTGAAAATAAAGGATACCAGGAGAAAAAGCTATTTTTTTCGTGCCTTTCGTGGTTTTCGTGGTTAGCAAGTGCAAATTACTTTTATGTGATATGAAGGATGTCTGAACTTCATGCTGAAAACTAAAACAGCCCGTTTTACCGTAATTATCCTGGTCCTGATCGCCGCTCTGGCAGTTTTCCTGTATTTTTTTACAGAGTCTGATGATCCCGGGTCCATGGCTGCTCTGACTTTCACGGTTGAACCGGGTCCTTTGACGATCAATGTGGTTGAATCTGGAACCATCAAGGCAAGGGAACAGATCATTATCAAGAACGAGGTGGAGGGTAAAACCTCGATCATCTTTTTGATTGCTGAGGGCAAACAGGTGTCAAAGGGTGAGCTCCTGGTTGAACTCGATGCAAGTTCTCTCATGGACGAGAGGCTTGACCAGGAGATAAGGGTTCAGAATGCTGAGGCCGCATATGTCAAAGCTACGGAAGACCTTGCTGTGGTAGAGAATCAGGCTGAAAGTGATATAGATCTTGCAGAGCTGACCCTGGAGTTTGCCCACCAGGATCTTGAAAAATATACCAAAGGTGAGTATCCCAATGAACTCAAGCGGGCTGATGCCCAGATCACCCTCGCCCAGGAGGAGTTGACCCGTGCGGCCGACACCCTTGACTGGTCCGAGACCCTCCATGGGGAGAAGTATATCTCTCAGACAGAACTTGAGGCCGATCGCCTGGCCCAGAAGAAGAAGGCCCTGGATCTTGATCTTGCCCGGAATAACCGTGACCTCCTTGTCAATTACACCTATGGCCGGGAGCTTGCCCAGCGAAAGAGCGATGTTAACCAGGCCGTGATGGCCCTTGAGCGTACCCGCAGAAAGGCAAGGGCAGATGTGGTTCAGGCCGGAGCCGAACTCAAGGCCAGAAAGGCCGACTACCAGCGCCAGAAGGACAAGTTCATAAAGTACGAAGAGCAGATCCAACGAACAAAAATTTATGCCCCGGCCGACGGCCTTGTCATCTATGCCACAAGCGCCCAGGGTGGGATGTTCCGGCGAAATACCGAACCCCTCCAGGAGGGTCAGGATATTCGTGAGCGCCAGGAGCTGATCTATCTTCCCACGGCAAACTCCAGCAACGCCGAGATTGCCATCCATGAGTCAAGCCTTAAAAAGGTGCGGCCGGGGCAGGACGTCAAGGTCACGGTGGACGCCCTGCCGGGCCGCAGTTTCACCGGCAGGGTCCTTCATATCGCACCCCTTCCCGATGCCCAGAGTCTCTGGATGAATCCGGATCTTAAGGTGTACACCACGGAAATTTTTATCGACCAGAATGATCCCGCAATACGTACGGGCATGGGGTGCCAGGTCGAAATCGTGATTGAACACCACGACAGGGCCCTTTATGTTCCTGTCCAGGCAGTTCTCAAGGTTGCAGGTAAATCCACGATTTACGTTAAAAGAGGATCGGAATTTCTGCCAAGGACGGTGGAAACGGGTCTCGACAACAACCGGATGATCCACCTCATAGAGGGGGTTGAACCCGGCGACGTGGTGCTTTTGACTCCGCCCCTCAAGGCCGCAGGGGTGGATGCAAAGCCCAAGACGGCACGGTAAACATGTCTTCCCAGATATCCCCTGGCGTTCCAGATACTATTGTCAAACTTGAAAATGCCCACAGGGTTTACACCATGGGGGACCAGAAGGTTGCGGCCCTGGCTGGCATTGATGTTGAGTTCTCCAGGGGCAGCTTCTGGGCCATCATGGGGTCGAGCGGGTCCGGCAAAAGCACCCTGATGAACATCGTGGGGTGTCTTGATCGGCTGACTACGGGGCGGTACATCTTCCAGGGAAGGGACATCAGCACCCTTTCCGACGACGGGTTGAGCGACATCCGCCTCAACTACCTGGGTTTTATCTTCCAGAGCTTCAACCTGATACCCCAGCTGACCGTGCAGCAAAATATTGAACTACCCCTTTACTATCTAGGCTGGGAGACCAGGAGGAGCGTGGACCATGCCCGTCACCTTGCAGGTCTCGTCGGCCTTGAACAGCGACTTAATCATCGTCCGGCTGAGCTTTCAGGCGGTCAGATGCAGCGGGTGGCCATTGCCCGCTCCCTTGCAACCAATCCCGACCTTATCCTGGCAGACGAACCTACAGGCAACCTCGACAGCGCCACCAGCCGCCAGATCATGGAACTTCTTTCCGGGCTGCATAGGGCCGGGAAAACTATCATCATGGTCACCCACGAGCCCCATATCGCCGACTATGCAACCCAGAGGCTCTACATGCAGGACGGCCGGATTCAGGAGATACAAGGGATGGAAAACCCATGATCAAGATACCTTTTTCCAAGGAACTCATGTCGGGAGTCCAAACCCTGCTTCTCCATAAGCTGCGGTCTTTTTTGACCATGCTGGGCGTGGTGTTCGGGGTTGCAAGTGTGGTGGCAATGCTGGCCGTGGGGGAGGGTGCCGGCAAGGATGCCCTGGAGCAGATCCAGAAGCTCGGCAGCAACAACATCATCATCTCATCGGTAAAATCCGTGGACCAGGATGGTGGGGGGTCTACCCGTTCATTTCTGAGTATCTACGGGCTTACCCGGGCCGACCATGCCAGGATCGACCAGGGGTTTTCCAGCGTTGAAAAAAACGTGCCGGTAAAGCTTGTCAGGAAGTCAGCACGCCTTGGTCGCCGTTCCCTTGACCTGAGGGTGGTGGGAACTACAGCCCAGTGGTTCGAGGTGATCCCGAGGGAGATCCTCGGGGGTCGAACCCTCACCCGGTCAGATGTCGTAAATAAGGCCGCTGTTGTGGTTTTGACCGAATTCGGAGCTCGAAAACTTCTGGCCAATATGAATACCATCGGTCAGCTCATCAGAATCGGCGGAAACAGCTTTGAGGTGGTGGGAATTGTAAAGAGCGAGACGGGCGAGGCAGGAACCATGCAGATTCCCGACTCGGAAATTGACGCCTATATCCCGTTGACCACGGCCCAGAGTCATTTCGGGGATACCACCATGACCTTTACCTCGGGATCAAGGGTGAGCGAGCTGGTTGAGCTCCACCGGATAATTGTCCGGGTCGACGATATTTTAAACGTTGAGTCAACGGCCCTTGCCATTGAACGAATGCTGACGCTGTTTCACAAAAACAGGGATTTTCAGATCAATGTTCCCCTGGCGCTTCTGAAACAGGCTGAGGCCACCAAACGAACCTTCAACATAGTCCTTGGATCCATCGCAGGTATCAGTCTTCTGGTCGGCGGTATCGGCATCATGAACATCATGCTTGCCTCGGTTACTGAACGAATCCGGGAGATCGGCATCCGCAGGGCAATCGGCGCAAGACGAAGCCAGATCATAGTTCAGTTCCTCATCGAAGCAATGGTTCTCTCCACCGTGGGGGGCTTCATCGGCCTTGTCCTTGGCATCATCATCCCCGTGGCCATCACAGCGTTTGCAAAAATGCCCACGGTCATTACCCCCTGGAGCATTCTCCTGCCTTTGACGGTGAGCATCGCAATCGGCGTCGTGTTCGGCCTCTATCCTGCGGCCCGGGCGGCCAGGGTGGATCCCATCGTTGCCCTGCGCCACGAGTAGTTATTAGTCTTCTAAAACAGTTGAAGAGGCTGAGGCTTACCGATGTGATATCCTTGAGCATAGTCGATATCATACTCCTTTAAGATGGTGACGATGGCTTCATTCTCAACAAATTCTGCAATCGTCTTCTTTCCAAGGGCATGGGAGATCTCAGATATGGATTTCACAAAGAGCCTGTCCGCTTGGCTCTTGTCGATTTTTTTTATAAAACTTCCGTCTATTTTGATATAGTCAACTGCAAGATCCTTTAAGTAGCGGAATGAAGAAAATCCCACACCAAAATCATCAATGGCAAATCTGCACCCAAGGGTCTTGGTCTCATTGATCAGGCTCTGGGCGGATGTGAAGTTTGAAATTGCTGTGGTTTCCGTTATCTCAAAAATGATTTTTCCAGGAGTTACACCGGGCAGGGTCAGCAGTCTTCTTATTTCATGGAAGACCGTCCTGTCATTGAGGGATCGACCCGATAGATTGATGGACAGGCCAACTGGATTTTTTTGTCGTTTGAATTCAAGGTGCTGGTCAATTGCCTTTCCAAGGACTATCCGATCAATCTGACCGATAAGC
>JAVEQI010000007.1:39583-104311 GCA_034007745.1 Desulfobacterium sp. | reverse complement strand
AAGAATTGTTTTATCAACAACGAACTCCCCGAACCACAGTTCTCCTTTTGGATAAAATCGTGGTTGGTGGGTCGTTGGTCAGGCAGGGACACCCGCCGGTTGGGTTGAGGCATGGTTTCATTCAACTTCGGATAAGAAAAAATTCAAAGAGAATATACAAAATGATAGATGACCAGAAGAAATCCAAAGGGGCCGGTAAAAGTAGTTTCGAACTTATCAACCCGGACAAATTAATGGACATGCTACCGAGCAAATTGAAGGTCCTCCCGGGCTGTCTGTAAAAATTCGATTGTCTGAGAAACAAACGGAAAAAATGGTAACTGGACATGGTTTTTAAAAAGTTAAAACCGTTGATATTGGAGATTACAATTATTTGATGACGTTTCAGGAGATTGATTTTCATGGATGATGATTTTTTTGAAGAGGATGATACAATTTTTGGTGAGGATGAAGTGTTTGATTATATGTAACTATTCAGCTCAATAAATAACAAGCCTACTTGGATGTATATAAACCTTTCCCTGTTTTGACAATAACAAGGGGTGTTGGTGACTGGGTGAAAAATGCTTGTCAAGTAAAAAATGACATTGGATGCATTTTTTTTGCTGAATAGTTACTAAAATTTCACAACATAACCAAACCCGCTGCATAACTTGCATCAGGATTAACCCTATCTTCGGCAATACTGAATTTTGAATAGTCTTGGTATCATGTAGGTTTTCGACCTCCAAAAACTTATGCAAAGAATAATTAATTTTGAGTTCATTTAACATCCAGTTTCACCGGTGCGGTGGGCTATCAGCGATCCGTTACAAACAGTTGTATCCTCTTTGTTTTGATAATGTATTTATTTGTCTGAACGTAAGTTGTAACGAAAATCGCAATATCTTGCTCCTTCCATGATGGTTTGCGAACGCTTAAGCGTCAATTGAGGATGAAAGCCACGAGCAAAAGGCTCATCACGACAGCAGGACAAAGCTACTCCATACTCCGTAAGCCCTAACTCACTGTACTTTTCATAATAGGGGCAACGAGTGATGTTGAAGTGGTAAGTCTCATGAGTTTGCTCTAATACCTCCATTTCTATGGCACCTCCGATTCCCCATGTAGCTACATCTTCGACTAATTCAGAAATACCAGTGGTTCCAAGCTGCCTTCTTAGGAGTTGACCACGCTGGAAAGCTTCTTTTTCGTTCACTTCCTGTAAAATAGCAATAGCTTTTTCCTTTCCAATTCGTTGAGCTACAGCTTGAATGACAGGAGCAATAACTGAGGCCTCAATAGCTCTTTTTTCTATCCGGTTAAGGTCGTTAGATTCACAATGTGTTTTCACCAAGTCTTCCTTTTATAGAGAAATATGTTTTACGTTGTTTAGGGATTTGATACTTTTGACGAAGGCTAACGTTTATTGTAACTGGCGGCAATGGCTACCATAAAACTAACAAAAAGCGCATCTCTCCAAAGCCGTTTCAATCTTAAAAAAGTGCAGGCCATTGCCGTTGGGTTGACCCATGGGGTGAGTTAAGCATCATTCTTTGCATAAAGCACCATCTGCGTACAACGGAAAAGCGCAAGAGTACGGCCGCTTTCCTTGTGTGTGACTACCGCATCCCAGACTTGTGTTGACTTGCCAACATGGGTCGCCTTAGCGACGCAAATAATGGTCCCGTCTCGGGTGGTGCCAAGATGATTGGACTTAAGTTCGATAGTCGTGAATCCAGAGGCACATTCCGGCAAATTGGCGACGCAGCCATATCCTGAGCAAGTATCAGCCAGGGTCACTATGCTCCCAGCGTGCAAGAAACCATTTGGTGCCATCAACTCAGGGCGTAAGGTCAATTCCGCCATGATTTCTAGCGGTCCAACATGCGTAACTGAAATACCTAAGTGTGCTGGCAAGTGGCCAACGCCGAGCCCGTTAAAATAATCTGTGGTAAGCATGTGGTCTCCCCATGGTGTCTAACTATTATCAGGTTTGGTTGCCTTGAAAGTAAATAAGATCCAGTAATATCAGGGTAAAGAATGAGATATCTCAGTTTAAAAACTAAAACTAAGATACTTATTTATAGGACATTAACCTGATTTAGTACAAGATTTCAACAAGAAAGATTATACAGAGATAAGTTGACTGCATGATGAGATTAAAATAGATATTATGGTTGACACGTAAAAAGACCTGCCTTTTTTGTAACCATGGGGTAACTATTCAGCTCAATAAATAACAAGCCTACTTGGATGTATATAACCTATACAATGCAAGCGATATGTCGTTTTTTTAAATAAAAAGCTTTCATAAGCCCTATAAATACGGTATTATAGACATATAGGCAACCTATTTATGGAGGGCATCGATATGATGAGGAGGTTTCACACTCAGTTTACCGGAAAAAACCTTACGGGCAACGCTGGGCTGATCAATCTTGGCAGATTCACGGAAAAGTTAGGCCTCCCAAAAATATTGGCCAAGCACCTCACCATCGAACGTGCGCCTAATGCAGACTATCAGGTGAGCGATGTAGTGATGATGCTCGCTTTTGGTGTCATAGTCGGGGTTAAACATATGAGCCATATGGCAATCCTCAGGACTGACGAGGTTCTCCGTGCCCTTTTTAAATGGGACAAGTTTCCTGTCAGCACTTCCTTCGGCCGTATTTTTAAACTTTTTACCCATAACCATTGCAAGGAATTATCCGATGCTGAATCCGTCGCCAGGAATAAAGTGTGGGACAAAAAATGGTTTGGGAAAGTCACCCTTGACATGGACTCATCTGTTCGAGGGGTGTATGGAACCCAAGAGGGAGCGGCCAAGGGATACAACTCAAAGAAAAAAGGCCAACGAAGCTACCATCCACTTCTGTGCTTTGTTGCAGAAAGTAGAGAGTGCCTTCATAATTGGTTTCGTACTGGGAGCGCTTATTCCGCCAATGGCAGTGTTGAATTTATGAAGGAATGTTTTGCCAAGCTGCCCAAGCGGGTTTGGAAAGTGTTAATCAAATGTCATCGGGTAGTATCTTGACGCAGGAATTTTGGGCAAACTCAGCCATTTTTCAAACTTCCATTCTGGCGTACAATCTGTTGGTCTGGATGATGTGGCTGAATAATGAAGATGGTTTCAATGAAGAACCAAACACCATTAGAATGTGCTTGATTAATGTCCCGGCACGATTAATGACCCGGAGCAGACATGGATAGTACGATTGTCAAAGAACTATTTTTACAAGGACCGGTGGCAGCAGTTAGAGGAATCCATCCTGCAATTGGATTTTGACTGACAGATCCACCGGCACAAAAAAACATAAAAGGAGGAAGCGTCAATGGACACGTGCGCCTGAGTGTTGCTTGTAAGGGCTATGGATAGGCACAGGTAGCACAAAAAACATACCCTCATAGCCGATGCAGGCCAAATTTTTTAAAAATGGACCCCCCTTAGCTCGAAAATCCGACTGAGGGCGACCCCTTGGCCTATATTTTCAGGGCTCCATTAAGGGCTTGCAACTTTTAGGTGATATTTATACTGTTCCTTTTAATAAAGGGGCCGGAGGAAAGGCGATGCCCCTTCAAGGGGCCAGCCATAACGGATTCAGCAATTATTCTCCCAGATACTCCCCTGACGGCAAATGGCTGGTGTTTACTCAAAGCCCCACCGGTCTGGTGCTGCAGCCGGACAGCCGTTTATTTATCGTTCCGGCATCCGGCGGGACAGCAAGGCCGCTGAAGAGCAATCAGCCGGTGATGAATTCCTGGCATTCCTGGTCCCCGAAGGATATGGGGACAGGTAAATAATGCTTGACTCATCTCACCCTTATGGCATCGGCTTTTGAGTTGAAAACCCGGTCCCTGTTAAACACCTGCTGTGCAAGATCCCTTTCGGTGGGATCTTTTTCGGCCCTGGAGTCTGGGGCAGAAAGGAAAAGCAGCAAAGCAATCAGGGCAGCTGGAAGTATAAAGGTGAAGGATTTGTTAATTTCCATGGATGTTACTCCTTAAGCTCTTTTAAAACTTCCCTTGCATGGTCAGAGCCGTCAAAGGAACTGTCAAGTTCCAGGGCCCTTTCAAACTGTTTTACAGCAAGTTTTTTCTCGCCTTTTTTATAGTAGGTCAGCCCTAGGTGGTAATGAATCACAGGGTTGTCAGGCAGTTTTTGAAGGCTGTCCAGAAGTTCGCTTGCCGCATTGCCGTACAGCTCTTTTTTGTAATACACATATCCCAGGGTGTCCATGACTACGGGATCATTGGGAAGCTTTTTCTTTGCTATTCTGGCGAAAACCAGGGCCTCGTCAAACTTGTCGGTTCTTTCGGCAAGATGATAGGCCAGGTTGTTGGCGGCAGGGGCGTACTCGGGGTTGATCTCAAGGGCTTTTCTGTAATGCTCTACGGCCTTGTCAAACTCTTTGTCAGCCTCGTAGATGGTTCCAAGCATCATATGGGGGACGGGGAGATCGGGGTTTTTTTCAAGCAGGATGTTGTATTGTTCGATGGCCTTTTCTTTGTCCTTTTCGGTAAGGGCGATCATGGCAATGGAACCATAGGGCTGAAGATAATCCGGGTTGGCTTCAATCGCCATATTGTATGATGTTTTGGCTTTCTCTATCTCTTTTTGGGCAAGATAAAGATTGCCCTCAAGGTAGTTGATCACGGCCAGGAGGGCAGGGTTGTCCTTGGCAAGTGCAAGCTGTTTTTTGCACAGATCATGGGCCTCGCTGAATTTATCTTGAACGGCAAGGTTTCTTACCAGGAGGGTGAATACATCCAGAAGCATGTTGTTTATATTCATTGCCTGATTGAGATAGCTTTCTGCCACGTCATACTGTTTAAGGGCCGATTTTAAAACGCCCATCTGGTAGTATCCGGCAGGGTTTTCAGGGTCAAGCTTGATCAAGGATTTAAAGCCTGCCTCTGCCTTTTCTAAATTGCCCACGTTCATATGGGAATTAGCAGAGATCATGTTTGCCCTGTAGTTGGAGGGATTGAGCTTCAACACCTCCGAAGCTTCAGCCTGGGCAAGTTCAAACGCTCGTTCGTGGAAATAGATGTCAGCCATAAGAAGCCGGGCCTTGAAATAGCCGGGATTTAGCTCCACGGCCCTTGCAACGGCCGCCTTTGCAAGGTCGTTGTTCTTAAGACCGATCTGGCAAAGCCCCTGGAAATAAAGAACTCTGTCATCCCTGGGGTTTTCTTTTTCAAGGCTCTGGAGTATGGTCAGTGCCTCGTTAAACTGCTTTTTAAAGATAAGGATTTCAGCCTTGAGCATTCTTGCCTCTTTGAATTTGGGCCTTTCCTCGAGCATTTCGGACACCAGGGCATCCGCAGCATCTATTTGTTTTTCTTTGTAATGGAACCGTGCAAGGGTATTTTTTATAGCCATGTTGTCCGGCTGAGCGGCCAGGGCCTTTTGGTACATCACAAGGGCATTCTCTTTGCTGTTTGTGATGTCATAAAAGCCAGCTGCTGTCATATAAGGTTTTACTGTTTTGGGAGCAAGTTCAACCGCCTTGAGGTAGGCTGCCTCAGCCGAGGTGTTGTTTTGCATTCCAAAGTAGAAGTTGCCAAGGATGATCCGTACGTCTGAATTTTCAGGATTTTCATCAATAGCGGTTAAAAGCTGGTCTTCGGCGTCTTTGAATCTTTTTTGGGCAATGAGGAAACTCACCAAGGCCAACCTTGGCTGAATGGCTGCGGTGTCCACCTCAATCGCCTTGGCCAGCAGTGCTTCTGCCTCTTCGAATTCCTGCTTGAAACTTTTAAGCCTGGCAAGGGACTGGAGGGCATTGATGTGGTCTGGCCTCAGGTTGATGATTTGCCCTAAAAGAGTGGATGCCCTATCAATATCCTTTTCCTGGGTAAGAATCTGTGCCTTCAGGAACAGGGCTTCGGTGTTGTCTGGATCAAGTTCAAGCAGACGTTCTATTTTTTCCTTTGCCTTTTCCGGCTCTTTGCCAAGGAGGTAAAAGCCTGCGAGTTTTTCCAGAGCATCCCTGTTATCAGGGTCATGGGCCTCTACTCTATTATAAATCTGGAATGCTTCTCTCAGGTTTCCAAGCTGCATAAGGGTTTTACCGAGAAGCGACAAAACCTGGGGGTTGTCAGGCCCAAGTTGAAGGGCATTCCTGAATTCTATTTCAGCTTTTTTGTACTCGTTGGCGGCATAGTAGCTCTCACCGTCTGTTACAAAAGCATTCTTCTTTTCTTGATCTGTCTTACAGCCTGTAATCAAAATCAAAAGTGCCATTGCGATTACAATAAAAATATTTTTCAGCTTTTGAGGCATATATTACTCCAGGTGAGCAAGTTTTTAAGTTGTTTGATTTTTATAAGAAAGTCCCACTGAAACGTTAGTATTGAAGGAGTTTCAATGTTTGTTGTGACTGGATGTCATCTCTTGCTCCGGCCATGCCGGTTATTTGAAACTCTCGTAAAATAAAAGGGGGCCATTATTGGCGAGGTTTTAAGTGGAGCCGATGTGCGGAGTCGAACCGCAGGCTTGCTGATTACGAATCAGCTACTCTACCAACTGAGTTACATCGGCTCTCAAGTGACCTCAAGAAACTTTTATTATATAGCAGGGTTTTTCCCCGGTATCAAGCAAAACCTACAGCAGATTCCTGATGTCTTCAATTTTTTCCTTAACTCCTATATAACCTTCCTCAATTACATAGGCCACATGGTCAAAGTCCATCATTTTTGTCTGACCTAGGCGGGGCTGGATCAGAATGTCCGGCGGGTCCACGGCAAGGTTTATCCGGGTAATTCTGTCCTGCATGATGCCGATGGAATTTGCCAGGGTTTCCATGATGTCCGGCATAGTGGGGTCTGTGCCGAGGAAATCAGTCATCCTTCTTTTGATGCTTGTTTCGGCGTTTGTGTAGAAGTCCATGAGTTTCTTTGTCATCTCCCCCATGGGTTCTTCTGCGAGGGAGGGTTCGTTCTCATCGGTTCTTGCCTGGCTTCCCGGGCAGTGGCTTTTGTTCCGGGAGATAAGGCCGCTGTTGAGATCCACGGCAATGATCAGGTCGGCCTCGGTGGCTCTTGCTATGCCCACGGGGATGGGGTCCACAAGTCCTCCATCTACAAGCCAGCGGTCTTTGATCTTTACCGGAGCGAACAGGCCTGGAAACGCCATGGTCGCCCTGAGGGACTCCATCAGTTCTCCTGATTTCAACACAACCTTGTCTCCGGTTGCAAGATCTGTTGCCACCATGGTCACGGGAATGGTAAGGTCTGAAAAAAGGGTTGCGTCGGTATGCTTGGAAAAGAGCTCTTTTAGCCTTCTGGTGCCGTTTAATAGTCCGGAACGTGGGACCACAATATCAAAATAGGAGAAGATCTTTTTGCCGTCCATGCGCAGGACAAAATCTTTTAAGCTTGAAAGTCCGTTACCTGCATAAATGGCTGCCACATAGGAGCCTACGCTGCATCCGACAATAAGGTCAATGGGGATGTTTTCTTCCAAAAGAGCCTCTATGGCACCGATATGTGCCCACCCCCTGGAAGAGCCGCTTCCAAGCACAAGGGCTACCTTTTTTGCGTTATCCATGGTTTTTTCTCCTTGACACCTCGTTGTCCCCCATATAAAAATGTTTGAATTTCTTGAATACGAGTGACTTACCTGCCAATGACAAAACAATTATCATCGACAAAAAGACTATCGATAAAGCAATTATCTGATACTATAGCCAAACGACAGACCAGCCTGGACCTGACTGGTGTG
The DNA here is from genome assembly GCA_034007745.1 of Desulfobacterium sp. GTDB lineage: Bacteria > Desulfobacterota > Desulfobacteria > Desulfobacterales > Desulfobacteraceae > Desulforapulum. The sequence goes on along the minus strand of JAVEQI010000007.1, from coordinate 96,603 downwards.
CACGGTTCGGGTTCAGCTTATATCACAGCAAAGCTCTTTACAAGCAGCGAATGCTCTCTTGTGGTAGTTCTTCCGGATAGAAAACGAGCCATGGAATTCATGGATGAGCTTGAGTTCTACCTCCCCCGGAACAAGAGGCAGATCATCTATTTTCCCGGGTATAACATTCTGCCCTTTAAGGCCCTCTCCTTCCACGCTGAAACAGCGGCGAGGCGGATTGCGGCCCTTTACAGGCTCCTCTCAAGGCGGGAGCATCATATTCTCGTGACCTGCGTTGACACCCTTCTCCTCAAGGTTATACCAAAAAAACGCCTTGCCGATGGGGCGGATCTCGTTATAAATAATAAGGAGATCGATCGTGATCTTCTGGTGGCAAGGCTCAACGCCGGTGGGTACATCAGGACTTCCCTTGTGGAAGAACCCGGTGACTATTCGGTGCGGGGCGGTATTCTGGATCTCTTTTCCCCGTCTGCGGATTTTCCCGTGCGTATTGAACTGTTTGGTGATTATGTGGAATCCCTGCGTTTTTTTTCTCCGGTAACCCAGAGGGGAATAAAGGATATCCAGGAGATCGAGATAATTCCGGCCAACGAGGCTGTTGTTGATCCTGCAGAGTTGCCGGAGATCCTGGGAAGGCTCAGAAGGGCAGGGGCTGACGCAGGAGTTGACCCAGCTTTGATTCGAGATCTGGTGGGCAAGGTCAGGGAGCAGGGGAGGTTTACCGGCATGGAGGGCATGCTCTCCATTGTTTATCCCGAGCTTGATTCCCTTATGGATTATTTCCCCGACCAATCCCTTATTTTACTCGAAGACCCCCTGAATATCGAGGCCAGTGCAGTCCAGTTTGAAGAAAGGGCAGGGAAAAATTATGCCCAGGCCCTTGCAGAGAATCGCCTGTCGGTTCCTCCAGAATCCCTGTACACGGAGTGGTCCAGGGTCAAGTCCAGACTCTTTGAGCAAAAGCCCCTGAGCTTTAAACCCTTGACTATGGATAAGCGCCTTCCTGACAGCGTGGAGGTTTCCCTTGACCTGTCGGACAATTCGTTTCTCTCTTCCGCCCTCAAGGGAGGGGGAAAAACCGAGGCTCTGTTACAGCCCTTGGCAGATTGGTTTATTGAAAAGAAAGATGCAGGAATGCGGGCCGTTGCCGTCTGTTCAAGTACCACCCACTCCCAGAGGCTCGTATCGCTTTTAAGACCCTATGGGGTTGAACCTGTCTTTCTAAAGGATTTTCCCGAGGTGGAAACCCGCAAACCTGGTATCTACTGCATTCCAGGGTACACATCCGGGAGCTTGACCAGGGGTTTTGTCTCGGTCGAACAGGGAATAGCCCTTGTCACAAATCAGGAGATCTTCGGAGTTAAGAGACGCAGAAGCGCGGGCTCAACCCGGCGGGCAAAGTCCCAGTTTATAACGCCAGAGGAGCTCAAGGATGGCGACATTGTGGTTCACCTCGAGCATGGCCTGGGGCGCTATGACGGCCTTGTGACCCTGAAACTCGACGGCATAACCGGTGACTTCATTCTCATCTCCTTCAGGGATGAAGACCGCCTCTATCTTCCAGTTGACCGCATGGAGATGGTGGAAAAATACATCGGTGTGGACGGTTACTCACCGATCCTTGATAAGATCGGGGGCAAGACCTGGCAGAAGTCCAGGGCAAAGGCCAAAAAAGAGGTTGAAAAAATGGCGGGCGAGCTTTTAAAGATCTATGCCGAACGTCGGGTGGCCAGAGGTTTTGCCTTTAGTCGGCCGGACCATTTCTTCAATGAATTTGAGGCGACCTTTCCCTACGAGGAGACCCCGGATCAGCTCAAGGCCATCGATGATGTTCTTGACGACATGGCGTCGGAGACCCCCATGGATCGCCTGGTTTGCGGGGACGTTGGATACGGAAAGACTGAGGTGGCAATAAGGGCAGCATTCAAGGCTGTGACCGATGGGAAGCAGGTGGCCATCGTCGTTCCCACAACCATCCTTGCCGAGCAGCATGTTCACACCTTTCGTGATCGGTTTGCCAACTATCCCATAACCGTTGAGAGTCTTTCAAGGTTCAGAACCAAGGGCGAGCAGACAAGGATTGTGAAGAGCCTTGAAGAGGGAAAACTCGATGTGGTAATCGGAACCCATCGGCTGCTGCAAAAGGATATTGCCTTTAAAGCCCTCGGGCTTTTAGTCATCGATGAGGAGCAGCGGTTCGGGGTCAGGCACAAAGAGGCCCTTAAAAAGCGGAGAAGCACCGTGGATGTGCTGGCTCTAACGGCTACCCCGATCCCGAGAACCCTTCACATGTCCCTTACCGGCATGCGGGACATCAGCATTATTTCCACACCCCCCGTGGACAGGCAGCCCATAGTCTCCTACATATCCGAGTACGACGATTCCATTGCGGCGGGTGCCATTCAAAAGGAGATGGAGAGGGGCGGGCAGATTTTTTTCATCCACAACAACATCAAGACTATCTTTAAAACAGCGGAAAACCTCAAGAAGCTTGTGCCTGACGTAAGGATCGGCGTGGCCCATGGACGCCTGACCGAGGCAACCCTTGAAAAGGTCATGGTGCAGTTTATCAACCGTGAAATCGATCTTCTGGTCTGCACCACTATAGTTGAGTCAGGGCTTGATATCCCCTCCGCCAACACCATGATCATCAACCGGGCAGACATGTTCGGTCTCTCCCAGATCTACCAGTTGAGGGGCAGGATCGGCAGGGGAGAGGAACAGGCCTATGCCTATCTCTTTGTCCCCGAAGAACACCGTCTGACCCGGGACGCCCAGAAGAGGCTTGCCGCCCTGATGGAGCACAGGGACCTTGGGTCCGGCTTTCAGATTGCCATGAAGGATCTCCAGATAAGAGGAGCGGGTTCCGCCCTTGGCGGCTCCCAGTCCGGCCATGTGGCTGCCGTGGGGTATGACATGTTCCTGACTCTCCTGGACGAGGCTGTGGCTGATCTCAAGGGACAGCCCCTGACCGATCCCCTGGAGCCTGAGATCAACGTGGCTCTGTCCACCTTTATTTCGGAAGATTATGTGAATTCCATCGAGCAGCGCCTCACCATCTATCGAAGGCTCTCCCAGGTGACAACGGTAAAAGAGGTTGCCGCCATGCAGCAGGAGCTTGTGGACAGATTTGGAAAGCTGCCCAAAGAGGCAGGCAACATGCTTTTAAAGATCATGCTAAGGGTGCTTTGCGTAAGGGCCGGGATCAAGAAGCTCGACCTTACCACTACCTCTTTGACCCTTGTCTCTTCAGTCACTCACCAGCGACATCCCCAGGCCCTTGCCGGGGGGATTTCCACCCTGCCCTTTGACCATGAATTCATGTCGGAAAACACCCTCAGGTTTTCGGTTGGCGGTAAGTCCAAGCCTATTACCCGGGCACTTGGAGAGGCAAAAAAGATTCTTCAGACAATTGCTCCCCTTGTCAATCCATAGCGGCAACAGTAGAGGCAACAGTCGGTATCCCCTTGCTGAACCAAAAAAGTCGTCGGGGGATACCGACTGCCCCCCACCCACTCTGATCTCCAAAATCAGAATTGCTTTGAATCTATAATATTATTGAAAACTAAAGCTTTACGTGGTAATAATTTATGTTTTATAAAAGTTAAGGTTCCCGATTAAACTCAGCCTCCGCTTTGAGTGTCTGATAGACAAAGACCTGAGACAGAGGGTAGAGATAACACCCCTGGAGATGGTTGCCGGGTATAATGAAATAAAAAACAACTCTGAAGAGATGCCCGATGAGGCTGAACTGATTAAAAAGATCCGCATGGCAAAGGCTGAGGCAGAGTATCCCGCCTGGATAAAAGGATTTGAAGAGGAATATCCTGTTTTGATCAACCGGGTGAACATAGACCGTTATTTGAAATCCGTGAAAGAGAATAAAGGGGGATTAACCGTTGATAATAAGAATGATTAATCGTGCACGGGCAAAGGCACTGGTACTATCGCTTATACTGGCAATTGGAACTGTAGCTGTCATGTCTGAAACTGCACATGCTCAAGTTGTTGACAGGATAGTCGCCATCGTCAACGACGAGATCATAACCCTTAATGAGCTTAACCAGGCACTTCGTCCCTATGTAGACAATATAAATTCCGCAGGTTACACAGGCGAGCAAAGGGAGAATATCCTGTTCAAGCTAAGGTCCGACATGCTGAGCCGCATGGTCGACAGAAAGCTGACCGACCAGGAGGTTCAAAAGTATAATATCACTGTGACTGACAAGGAGATCGACACCGCCATTGAGAGGCTTAAGCAGGCCCAGAGAATGACCCAGGAGGATCTTTTAAAGGCCCTTGATCAGGACGGCATGACTTTTGCGGATTATCGGGAAAAGATGCGCCAGGAGATATTAAGACCCAAACTGATCAACTACAGCGTCAAGTCCAAAGTGGTTGTGACGGACAGGGAGGTTTCGGCCTATTATACCGAGAACATGGCCGAGTACGCCGGGGTAAGGAAATATAAACTTTCAAATATCCTTTTGACCGACAGGGATGTTGCCGTTTCCGTAAGGGATCGCCTTGAAAGTGGCGAAGAGTTCAAGGACCTGGCAAGGCAGTTTTCCAAGGCACCCAATGCCGGAGATGGCGGAGTCCTCGGCAGCTTTACCCTGGACACCCTTTCGGATCAGCTGCGGGCAGCCATTGGCCAGCTTGACCAGGGGCAGTACACAGATGTAATCTCAACAGATCAGGGGTTCCAGATCTTTTCCCTTGACGGGATTGTTGAAGCAAAGGCCATCCCCCTTGATGATGTTAAAGAGGATATTCAGAGAAAACTATATGACCAGATTGTCGAAGAAAAGTTCAACTCCTGGCTCGATTCCCTGAGGGAAAAATCCCATATTAAAACAATGATCTGATGCTCAAGGTGAGGCTCGAGAACGAATGATCTGATGTTCAAGCTTGCAAAAAGAGGCGGTGAAAGATGACTAGGGATCGAAATGAAATACTGTTGGAAAGCATCAAACGGCTCTTGAGGCGGGGGGCCACAAAATCTTTGCAAAACATTGTGCGGAAGACCCATGCGGCGGATCTTTCCATTGTTTTCAGAGAGTTGACCCCAGTGGGCATGCAGACCCTTTTTAATCTCATCAAGGATCTTGATAAAAAGGTCGTTCTCCTGACGGAACTTGAAGAGGCCACATTTGTAGATTTTGTGAAGATTCTGCCCCTTGACGACCTTGTCAAGCTGTTTGAGCAGATGCCGGCAGATGATGCGGCTGAACTCCTTGGAAGGCTCAATGAAGGAACCGCCGACGAGATTCTCCAGAAGATGAAAAAAGAAGACTCCCTGGAGGTCGAGCACCTCATGAGCTATAAGGAGGATACAGCGGGCAGCATCATGATGCCTGATTTCATCGCCCTCAAGGAGGACATGTGCGCAAAAGACGTGATTACAGCTCTCCAAAACGAGTTCCTGGATGTCGAGATGCCCTTTTATGTCTATGTGATCGACGAGTACGGCAGGCTCGTGGGGGTAAGCTCCCTGCGCCAGCTTGTGGTTGTCCAGCCCGATCGACCGCTCAAGGAATTCATGGCAAAGGATATCGTATCGGTCAAGACCTATACGGACAGTGAGGATGTTGCAAACATTGTGGCAAGGTACGATTTTCTGGCCGTTCCGGTTGTGGACAACGACAACCGCCTCGTGGGTATTGTCACCGTGGATGATGTCATTGACATCATCAGCGAAGAGGCCACCGGAGACATCCTCAAAATGGCCGGTGTGGGTGCCGATTACATTGAGACCCAGACCATCCTCCGGGGAACCAGGATTCGTCTTCCCTGGCTCTTTACCAGCTTTCTGGGAGGTATCTGTGCCTTTTTCATCATCAGCGGATTCGAGGAGAGTCTTGCCAGATTTACCTATCTTGCAGCCTTTATTACGGTCATCACGGGCATGGGCGGTAACATCGGCACCCAGTCGTCGACCATCGTGGTTCGAGGGCTTGCAACGGGCAAAATCAGCACCCGGGATCTGTGGTCTGTAGTATTCAAGGAGTTGTCCATCGGGCTGATCCTTGGGGTTGTTTACGGGGTGTTCATCGGTATTGTTGCCCAGGTCAGATTTCACACCGAACCCCTTGCCATGAAGCTTGCCTTTGCCGTGGGACTTGCCGTGGTCTCTTCCATGACGGTTGCTGCCTTGATGGGATCCCTCGTCCCCATGCTCTTTCAAAAGGCAAACATTGATCCTGCCGTTGCAACCGGGCCTTTTGTCACCACCTCGGTGGACATCGTCAGTGTGTACTGTTACTTCATGATTGCAACCACGTTGCTCGAGATTTAGGCCTATGTCCGGTTTTTCCACAGATGGAATTATTCTCAAGAGGATTGAGTACGGAGATAACGATCTGATCGTGACCTATTTTACCACCGCCATGGGCAGAATTTCGGTGATAGCAAAGAATGCCAGAAAAAGCGTTAAACGGTTTGCCGGAGCCCTTGAGCCCTTTTCCGTCATGAACCTCGAGTGTACGTGGCCAAGGCGCAAAGATGCCCTGCCGCTGCTCAACCTTGTGGATCTGTGCCATCCCTTTGCAAAGATCAGGACCAGTGTCGTGAAAACCGGCTATGCCTGCTACTGGCTTGAGCTGATCAATTTTTCCACCGAAGAGGGCAAGCAGCAGGAGGAGCTCTACAATCTTCTCTTTTACGTGCTTAAGGCCCTTGATCAGAGCACCATGGACAAAGAAATCCTGAGCCTTTTGTTTCAGATCCGGTTTATGAATCTGTCGGGTCTGGCTCCTGATCTCAGCTCCTGCGGAAACTGTTCAACAGCCCTTGATGATATTGTTCAACAGCGGGTTTTCTTTGATTTTTCCCAGGGGAGCCTTGTCTGCGACCGATGCAGGCGGGCAGGCAGGCTGGGTGCGGAGGGCCGGGGGTGTCATGGTGTCACCGTGTCCAGGGGAACCCTGAAGCAGCTCCTCTGGATCAACAATTCAGATCTAAGCCGGGCCGACAGGCTCAGGTTCTCCCCCAATGCTGTGAGGGAGGGCGAGAGTCTTCTTGAGTCGTTTATTCCCTGTCACCTTGGCCGGGAGGTTAACAGTCTCCTGTTTTTGAGGCGAATAAGGGAGGCCGGGTGAACTATCAGAAGCTGCTTGAACATCATGGGGTCAGGGCGAGTGTTCCCTGCAGAATAGATTTTGGAGGCACCCTTGATCTTGCCACCTTTTATATTCCCCTTTATCAAATAAACCCATCCACGGTGAATATGGCCGTTGATCTTAGGACCACAGTAACCCTTTCTGCCTGGACCCGGGGGCGGATAAGGATCTCTTCCAGGGGGTTTGAGTCCGCCGAGTTCGATGCCGACGAGGCTCCGTTCAACCATCCCATGGGGTTGATGTTTGCCTGTGCCGCCTATTTTAATGCCCGGGGCGTTCACATCCAGATAGACTCCGCATCACCGCCGAGAAGCGCCCTTGGCGGCTCATCTTCCGCCGCCGTTGCCATTATTGCGGCTTTTTATGCGGTCCAGGGACGCCCCGTTGATCCCGGTGCCATTGCCATGGAGGCCCACTGCCTTGAAGCGAGCGTTGCAGGTGTTGTCTGCGGAGCCCAGGATCAGCTTGCCGCATCCTTTGGCGGGGTGAACCAGTGGTATTGGAAGCTTGGTCAGAACGGGCCCTTGTTTGTGCGGAAAAATCTCCTCCTTAACTTTGAGCCGGGCGAACTTGACCCCCATCTTCTGGTGGCGTACTGTGGCAATCCCCATGAGTCAAAGGATATCAACGGCCGATGGGTACAGGGTTTTCTTACCGGCGGCAATCGCAGGATCTGGCGGGAGATTGCCCGGCTTACCGAAGAGTTTGCCGCAGCCGTCACAAAAAAGGATTATGCCCTTGCGGGCCGGTTGATGAACCAGGAGACTCTGTTGAGACTTGAAATGACGCCGGATGTGCTGGATAAAACCGGCATCCGGCTGTTTGAGCGGGCAGCAGCAAATTTCTGCGGCGCAAGGTTCACAGGTGCCGGCGGGGGCGGATGCATCTGGGCCATGGGCACAGGCAGGGAACTTGCGGATTTAAAGGCCGACTGGCTCGATATTATGGAACAGGACCCAGGGGCAGATCTGTTAAACACAAAAATTGATCCAATTGGAATTATAATAAGCTAAAAGAGAGAGTGAAAATGAATTTTCAAGACGTTATTTTGACACTTCAAAATTTCTGGGCCGAAAAGGGTTGTGTGCTCATCCAATCCTACGACACAGAGGTCGGTGCCGGGACCTTCCATCCCACCACCCTTTTAAAGGCATTGGGCCCTGAACCCTGGAAGGTAGCCTATGTCCAGCCGTCAAGGCGGCCAACGGACGGACGCTATGGCGAAAACCCGAACCGGCTTCAGCACTATTATCAGTACCAGGTGATCATGAAACCCTCCCCGCCGGACATCCAGGAACTCTACATAGAGAGCCTTAAAAAGCTTGGTATCGATCCCATGGATCATGACATCAGGTTTGTAGAGGACGACTGGGAGTCCCCAACCCTCGGGGCCTCGGGCCTTGGATGGGAGGTGTGGCTCGACGGCATGGAGGTGACCCAGTTCACCTACTTCCAGATGGCCGGCAGCATTGAGCTCAAACCCGTGTCTGTTGAGCTCACCTATGGGCTTGAACGGCTGTGCATGTATCTCCAGGGCGTTGATTCCGTGTACGATCTAAAGTGGAACGACACCATAACCTATGGGGATGTTTACCACCGCCAGGAGGTCGAGCAGTCCACCTATAACTTCGAGGTGGCAGATACTGAAATTTTGTTTGATTTTTTCAATAAATACGAGTCAGAGGCCCTCCGCATCATTAAACATGGGCTGGTACTGCCCGCCTATGAGTTCTGCCTGAAGTGCTCCCACACCTTTAACCTTCTGGATGCAAGGGGAGCCATCAGCGTGACTGAACGTACCGGGTATATCGGGAGAATCAGAAACATCGCCCGGGCCTGCTCAACGGCATATGTGGCCCAGCGTGAAGAGATGGGCCATCCGCTCTTGAATAAACCTGCCAAACAGGAAAGAAAGGTGTCAGAATGAACAATTTACTCATTGAAATCGGTGCCCAGGAAATTCCGGCAGGATATATTTCCCCGGCCCTTGCAGCTTTTTCAGACCAGGTGACAAAGGCCCTTGCCGAGGCAAGAATCGGTCACGGCAGGACAGCCGTTTTTGGAACCCCCCGTCGCCTTGCCTTGATGGTCGAGGATGTTGAGGCGAGCCAGGCCCCGAGCGAGACAACACTCATGGGGCCTCCCCAGCGCATCGGCTTTGACAAGGACGGCAAACTCACCCTTGCAGGGGTCAAGTTTGCCGAAAAGGCCGGGATAACCCCTGAAGAGATCGTCATTGTGGACAAGGGCAAGGGCCCCTATCTCAGTGCTGTCATCCAGGAGCGTTGTCTCCCCTCCGCAGCCATTCTTGAGAAGCTGCTGCCCGGGCTGATCCAGGCCATTCCCTCGCCCAAGAGCATGCGCTGGGGAAGTCTCGATGTCACTTTTGCAAGGCCCATTATATCCCTTACGGCCCTTCTGGGCGAGAAGGTTCTCAACTTTACCGTGGGCGACATTACCTCTTCATCGTTTGTGTTTGGTCATTCGTTCATGGCACCCGGACGTCTCGAACTTGAATCTGCGGACGCCTATCTTGACACGCTTAGAACGGCGGGTGTAGTTGCGGACATGAAAGAGCGAAAGACCATTCTTAAGGAGGAGATCAAGGCCGCTGCCGACGGGGTCAATGCTCTCATCCTGGAGGATGAGGAGCTTGTGGATATTGTGAACAATCTTGTGGAATATCCCTATCCTGTGGTCGGTCATTTTGACGAGGTCTTTCTGGAGCTTCCCGACGAGGTGCTTATCACCGCCATGCGGGAACATCAGAAGTACTTTTCCCTGACCAGCAGGGCCGGTAAACTCATGCCCTGCTTCATTGCCGTCAACAACACAAGGGCAAGGGACATGGATGTCGTGGCAAAGGGCCATGGCAGGGTTATCCGGGCAAGGTTAGCCGATGCCCGGTTCTTTTTCCATGTGGATCTTGAGTCGACCATGGACGATTTTGTGGAAAAACTCAAGGCCGTTACTTTCCAGGCAAGCCTTGGCTCCCTGTATGAAAAGACCGAACGTCTTGTAGTCCTGTCCGAGAGCCTTACCGATCTTGTCAACGGGGATGATGAGTTGAAGCAACGGGCCATGCGGGCAGCGAGGATTTCCAAGGCCGACCTTGTCAGCCAGATGGTCATCGAGTTCACAAAGCTCCAGGGTACAATAGGGCGGGTGTATGCCCTGAAGGGCGGGGAAGATGAAGAGGTGGCATCGGCCATTGAAGAGCAGTATCGGCCCGTCTGTTCCGGAGGCGATCTGCCCCATACTCCCACGGGAAAAATCCTGGCCCTGGCCGACAAGATAGATACTCTTTGTGGCTGTTTCTCAGCTAATCTTATCCCCACGGGCGCCTCAGATCCCTATGCCCTGAGACGTCAGTCCATTGGGATTCTCCAGATAATGCTTGAGGCTGGGTTTGATTTTTCCCTTCGAAGGTTTGTTCTAAAAGGGGTTTCCTTTTACCAGACAGACCCCGGCAAAAAACATGAGATCTCAACCAGGATTCTTGACTTCCTCAAGGCCAGGATGACAAATATGCTTGTGGATCAGGGATTCTCAAGGGAGGCTGTCAATGCAGCCCTGGCCGTTCCGTTCTATAATGTGCCCGACGCCTTTCTCCGGGTCAAGGCCCTTGATATCCTGAGGCAGGAACCTGATTTTGAGCCGATCTCAACCTCGTTCAAGCGGGTGGGTAACATTCTTAAAAAAGGCAGTGCAGACGAAAAAACCCTGGTAAACGTCAATCTTTTTAACAGCAATGCGGAAAAAATCCTTGACCGGGAATGTCGCCAGGTGAGCATCAGGGTGGAGCAATCCATTAAGGCCAGGGACTATCCTGCGGCCTTGAAAGAAATTTCAACCCTTCGTCCCCATGTGGATCAGCTCTTTGATGATGTTATGGTCATGGCGGAAGATCCTGCAATTCGGACGAACCGCATGGCCTTGCTTTCATCGGTTGCTGGTTTGTTCAGCAACATTGCGGATTTTTCTCAACTATAAATTGATGCTAAGGAGGTATCATGGCAGGTTATGATCCTGAAAAGGACAAGAAATTAAACGAGTGGAAGTGTGAAGAAACCGGGTTGATTCTATCCATACACCAGTATGCCGAGGGCGAACCAAAGCTTCAGATCGGTCCCAGGGTGTTAAAGAAAAAAGATGGCACAGATCGTGCGCCATCCAAGGCTGGCAGGCTGAGTATCGAAGATGTCATGTGGATCTACGATATAATAGACGAGGTAAAGGATGAGCTTTCCGACCTGGTCGGACCTGAATGATGAGGCAGTAATATCACCCTGTCGGACCTCCCCCCGTAAGGTTGCTCCCCATGGAATTAAGTCCCATGGGGCAGCAGGGTCCCGGGGGATGGGAAAAGGCCCTGAATCAAACGGGGTGGCAGTCATGGTGAGTACCTCCCCGGATTTTGACCATCTTAAATCCCAGGCAGGGGCCGGCACCTGCCGGCCGTTGTTCATGGGGTCTGTTTTCACTCAATCAAAAACGGGAGCCATGTTCTCCGGCCCCCACATGGGTGCGCCCTATGCCGCCATGGTGCTGGAAAACCTCATTGCCAGGGGGGCCGGAACCATATTTGTCTTTGGCTGGTGCGGATCCATTTCAGCCGATCTTGCCATTGGCGACATCCTTGTTGTGGAGGCAGGTCTGGGAGACGAGGGCACCTCGAGAAACTACATGGAAACAGGCGGGGATTTCCCTTTGATCCTGCCTGATCCAGATCTTAAGACCCTGCTTTACAATGAGCTGCGTAAGAGAAAGGTTCCATTTAAATCCGGAACAGTCTGGACCACGGACGCCATCTATCGGGAAACTCCCCGCAAAATCGAATTTTTCAGGGATATGGGGGCGGTTGGTGTCGATATGGAGTGTGCAGCCCTCTTTGCAGTTGCTCGTTTTCGAGATGTGAAAATCGTCGCAATTCTGGTTGTGTCCGATGAACTTTCCACCTTGACCTGGAAGCCGGGGTTTAAATCAAAACAGTTTAAATCGGCAAGAAAACAAGTTTCAGACCTTGTCCTCAATCTTTCAAGATATGAGTCTTCTGATTACCACAATCTTTTCAAGAGAGACCAATGACCGAACCATCTTCACCATCGCCACCAGAACCATCATTTGAGGAGTTCAAAAAAGAGGCCGCAAGACTCCAGAAGGAGCTCCATCACCACAACATCCGCTATCATGGGATGGATGCCCCTGTAATCTCCGATGCCGAATACGACAGGATGATGCAGCGCCTCATGGAGATTGAGACCCGGTTCCCCGGGCTTTCAACCCCCGATTCCCCGACACTAAGAATCGGGGCAAAGGCCTTGACCTCCTTTGAGACGGCCCGGCATACCATTCCCATGCAGAGCCTTGACAACGCCTTTAACGACCAGGATGTGATAGATTTCCATAACAGGGCAGCCAGAATTTTAAACACCGAAGAGCTCAGCCATGGGGATATCCGCTATACCGTGGAGCCTAAGTTCGACGGGGTGGCTGTGGAACTGAGATATGAAAATGGAAGCCTGACCCTTGCCTTGACCCGGGGCGACGGCACAATGGGCGAGGTGATCACCGACAATGTGAGGACAATATCCTCTGTTCCTCTGAAGCTAAATCCGACTGACAGGGGAAAAGTCCCGGAAATTCTTGAGGTAAGGGGAGAGGTTATCATCAATGCCGGGGATTTTGAAGCTTTGAACAAAAAACGCCTGGAGGCTGGAGAATCCTTGTTTGCCAATCCCAGGAATGCGGCGGCAGGGTCGCTGCGCCAGCTGGATTCCAGGATTACGGCAAAGAGACCCCTGGAGATCTTTGTTTATGGTGTCGGGCTTGCACAGGATCTCATCGATAATTTCAACATAGATTCCCATTCCGGACTCTTGGAAGCGCTGAAAATTCTCGGGTTTAGAATCAGCCCTTTGATAGAGACCCGCCTGACCCTCGCCCAGGTGCTTGAACGGTTCAAGGTCCTTTATGGTTTGCGCCGGAATCTCGCCTACGAGATTGACGGCATGGTTATCAAGATTGATGATCTTTCGGCCCAGGAGCGTCTTGGAACCAAGGCAAGGAGCCCGCGCTGGGCCATTGCATACAAGTTTCCCGCCCTGGAGGAGACAACCGTAATCAAAGACATAATCGTCCAGGTGGGCAGGACCGGAACCCTTACCCCGGTGGCAATCCTGGAACCTGTGAACATCGGCGGGGTCATGGTGTCAAGGGCAAGCCTTCACAACCAGGACGAAATCCAAAACAAGGATATCAGAATCAATGACACGGTTATTGTGAAAAGGGCAGGAGATGTCATTCCCCAGGTGATCAAGCCCGTAAAGTCGAAAAGAACCGGTCAGGAAATAGTCTTTGCCATGCCGACCCATTGTCCAGTGTGCGGGAGCATTGTGAGGCGGTTTGGTAACGAAGCCGCAGTTAAATGCATCAACGCCTCGTGTAAGGCCCAGTTAAAGCAGAGGCTCACCCATTTTGTCTCCAAGGGTGGATTTGACATGGATGGCCTCGGTAAAAAGCTCATTGAACAGCTTGTGGATCGCGGTCTTGTAGCCTCGTTTGCCGATCTTTTCACCCTGGACCGGCCAACCCTTGCGGCAATGGATCGTATGGGCGAAAAATCTGCGGCAAACATTGTTAAGGCCATCGAAGACTCAAAAAGCATACCGTTAAGGCGGTTTCTCTTTGCCCTTGGCATGGATCATACCGGAGAATCAGCGGCCCTTGTCCTTAGCAACACCTTCCTGACCCTTGACGCCCTGGTAAAGGCGATCGGAGAAGAGCTCAGTGCCGTTGAAGGGATCGGGCCCAAGACCGCAGAGTCGATTGTGGCATTCTTTGCCAATCAGGAGAACCGGGCAACCATTGATCGGATGATGGAAAATGGTGTGGTAGTTGAAGACCAAGGACCAGTGAAACAGGAGGATGGGCCTGGGGCCTCGTTCTTCAATGAAAAGAGGGTGGTGCTGACCGGCACACTTAGCACGATGACCCGGTCTGTGGCCAAACAACGCCTTGAACAACAAGGTGCCAGGGTTGGGTCAAGCGTCACCAAAAACACGGACATCCTCGTGGCCGGTGAATCTTCAGGCAGCAAACTTGCCAAAGCCATCTCCCTTGGCGTTACAGTCATGGATGAGCAGACCTTTCTCGAACATATTGAAGTGGGATGATTTTTACTACTCACTATCCCCTGTTTTCTTAGCAGCCTTGGGCTTTGGTTCAGGTTTGGGAGTTGCGGGTTTGTCTGACTTTTTCTTTGCCGGAGCCTTTGATGGTGTTACACCCCTTAAAATAGCGCCTACCTTGATACGCTCCTGGGCCAGGAGCAGGGAAATCTGCTCGTTTTGATTATCGTTGAGTTTGATTTCGCTTGCCTTTAAAAATGCTGCAAGGTTATCGGCAATATCGAGCATTTTGTCATGGGCGTCGGCTTCTTTTTTTGTGGCAAAGGTCATTTTTTCGACTCCGTTTCTGACGACGATGTACTGGACAACTACGGCCATGGTTTACTCCTTTTCAAACAACGCATTGATGAACTGTTTGGAATTAAATTCTTCAAGATCGTCGATCCCTTCTCCAAGACCAATATATTTCAACGGGATTTTCATTGTGCCTGAAATGGATATTGCGATGCCTCCCTTGGCAGTTCCGTCAAGCTTGGTCAGGGCAAGGGCTGTAACGCCCACTGCCTCGTTAAATAGGGTTGCCTGGGAGATGGCGTTTTGTCCGGTGGTTGCGTCAAGGACCATTAGCACCTCGTGGGGAGCACCGGGAAGCCGTTTGGCTATGGTGCGCTTTATCTTTTTCAACTCTTCCATAAGGTTTTTCTGGGTGTGGAGCCTTCCTGCCGTGTCTATCAGCAAAATATCTACCCCCCTTGCCAGGGCGGCCTCGACACCGTCAAAGGCTACGGCCGCGGGATCTGAGCCGTCCCTGTGCTTGACAATGCCGACGTTGGCCCGTGCGGCCCATTCAGAAACCTGCTCGATTGCGGCGGCCCGGAAGGTGTCTGCCGCCGCAATCAAAACCTTTTGACCCTGGCGGTTAAACCGCATGGCAAGCTTTCCAAGGGTGGTTGTCTTCCCGGTTCCATTGACGCCAACCACCATGATGACCCTTGGTTTTATGGGATCAGTCTTGTTTTGTTCTGGGGAATCCTCCGGGAAAAGGGCTTGGATTTCATTTTTCAAAAGTTCCTTGAGTTCATGGGCATTTGAAATGCCTTTGCTCTTTTTTGAAATGTTTTCCATCACCTTGAGGGTGAGGTCCACCCCGAGATCTGCCATGATCAGACTTTCTTCGATTTCCTCTAAAAGGTTGTCATCAATTTTTCTTTTTTGGGAAAAAAGCTCGTCAATATCGGTGAAAAGAATGTCCCGGGTTTTGGACAGCCCCTGTTTGAGTCGTCCTAATATTGTGCTGCCGGCCTTTTTGGAAGGCTCAGTTTTCTTTTTTTTGAACAGATTAATTGTCACAATAATTAATTCCTTGAATAACCGGCATGCCGGGGTTGTTTTATAAATCTTGACATTGTTTTACATAATTGCGTCTGATTTATCAAGAGATAAGGATCGAGGATTAAATAAGTGGAACAGAAATAACGCTGATTTTTGGTTTGTCTACAAGACTCATTAAAGCCAATAGCAATTTCCATTTGCCAAAGGGTGGGGGTCATGGTAATTGTCAGGATTGACAAGAGCTTCTCAATGATTTGGTTGCTTAGGAAAGAATCGAGAGGTTTGTGCCATTAATGAAAAGGCCGCCAACAGGCAGATTGATGAAGAGAAAATAGAGTCTATCTACAAGAACGATACGGTAACGGTTGCTATGAGTATCCGAGTGACCCAGGCACGAGAGGATGATGCCGTTCCCCAGGATGTTTTGGAACGTGCTGATCTTGCGGTTTACCAGGCAAAGCAGGACGGAAGAAACAGGATGGTTCTAATTAAAAACCAATGGAGATTTGCATGAAAGATTTATCCAGAATTGATATTGAGACGCTTTTAAATCACGCTAAAACCCAAAGCGTCACGGCAGATACAAATCGAGAGACCATAGAACGCCGGGCCTTTTTACCCAAAGTATGTTCTGTTTTTTCTGAGGAGTTTACCCTGCTTGAGGACCAGCCCCAATATCACTTTGCCCGGGACCGTGAGGCTGAAAAGGTTCTGGCTGACATCATTTATAACCACGTTCAAAAGATCGTCCCGGGAACCCTGGATAATATGGAGGGTCGGTCCAGCTTTGCCCGTCAAAGGAATATAGGGATTGTCTTTTCAGGAGGTCCCGCCCCGGGGGGGCACAACGTTATTGCAGGAGTTTTTGATGCGGCTAAAAAGGCTAATCCTGATTCTAAAATATATGGATTTATACTGGGACCGTCCGGAATTCTTGAATGTTCGTTTATTGAAATAACCCAGAGCCTGGTGGATGCCTACCGGAACATGGGCGGTTTCAACATGATCAAAACAGGCCGCACAAAGATCGATGTCAAAGAGAAAATGCTCCTGTCCCGGGCAACCTGCAAGACCCTTGAACTAGACGCCCTTGTCATTATAGGGGGGGATGATTCCAACACCAATGCAGCCTTTCTTGCCCAGGAACTAAAGGCGGACAATGTCCAGGTCATAGGTGTTCCAAAGACCATTGATGGAGATATTCAGGTCAAGACAGAGGACGGTGAGGTGCTGTGTTCAACCTCGTTTGGTTTTCACACGGCAGCAAGGGCCTTTGCCCAGAATATCAGCAATCTTTGCACGGACGCCTCAAGCGATATCAAGTATTGGCACGTGTGCAAGGTGATGGGGCGGGTGGCAAGTCATCTGGCCCTTGAGGTTGCCCTCCAGACCCATGCAAATCTCACGCTTATCGGCGAGGATCTTGCCGATTATGTGGATCAGGAGCGTCTTGATGCTGCAGAGAAGAGGGGTGAAATTGACTATACTGCCTATGGCATGACCCTTCGCCACCTCTCCCGGCTCATCTGCGAAACCATCGTGAAAAGGGCCGCCAGCGGCAAAAATTACGGGGTGATGATTATCCCCGAGGGTGTGCTTGAGTTTATCAACGAGATTCAGACTTTCATCATCAAACTCAGCACCATCATTGGCGAGTTCAACAATGTCCATGACCTTGATTTTCACTCTTCTTTTACCACCCTTGACGCAAAACTCGACTATTTGAGAAGGCTGTCAAGGGGTATCAGTGACAGGGCAGCATCTCCAGTCTGGAACCTGAGGGATGATGAGCTCTTCAACGATCTTCCATCCTTTTTCCAGGAGGGTTTGCTGGTTGAACGGGACACCCACGGAAATTTTCAGTTCTCCCAGGTGAAAACGGAAAAGATCATCATGGACATGGTGACCGATTACCTTGAAATATTAAGGGAAAAGGGGATTTATAAGGTAGGGATAAGCAGATCTTCCTATGAAAGTCTCATGGAAAGAGAGGGACTCGATGCCGGTGGGTTTGGTCGGGCAATGTTTAAAAATTATGATGGGAGCGGCTATCTCCTGGTCAAGGAGACGATCATTTCCATCAAGACCTTGACTCAGAAGATCCTCTCGGCAGGGCTTATCGACGATGAGGGGGATCTGCCGAAAAGTGTGAAGGAAATTTTTAAGAAGTCTGTTCCAAAGTTCAACAGACAGACCCATTTTTACGGGTATGATGGTCGGGGTAGTGATCCCACTGAATTTGACTGTAATTACACCTACAACCTTGGCCTGACAGCCTTCAGTCTCATTGCCAACGGAGCAACCGGCCAGATGGCGGTGATAAAGAATCTTGAGCACGAGTTCAGCAGGTGGGAGCCCCTTGGTGTTCCCATTGCAAGCCTGATGCACCTTGAGGAGAGAAAGGGACGACTCTCCCTGGTTATCGAAAAGAGCATTGTGGATATTGAATCCAACGCCTTCAGAGTGGTCAAGGCCCTCAGGGAAAAGTGGCTTGCGGCAGAACCAGGGGACGACTGCTTTCGAAGGCCCGGACCTGTTCGCTTCACCGGCAGCAGTGAGGAGGATCGACCCATCACGCTGATGCTTAACTCCATCAAATAATATAATCAACATGGCCGGAACAAAAGATGACGTCCGGCCACAACGAAGGTTGAAACATGATGGTACAGGGCGGGCACTCTTCATCCTATCTATTTCAGGCCTTTAAGACCGCCAAATTATTTTACCACGAAGAGCACGAAGGCCACGAAGAATTCCTTACTTCGTGGCCTTCGTGGTAAAAAAAGAATCAAATCAATGTGGTTTTATCCGATATTGATGATAACCACCATATGATGTTATCAAAAGTATGGTGTGTTCCAGCTAAAAGCTAAAAGCTACCCCTCGGCTGATAGGTACAAAGCGGCTCCTCAGCCATATAATTGCCCGTAGCCTCATAGGCCCGGGCTCTGCATCCGCCGCATACACGTGTGTACTCACAGACCCCGCACTTACCCTCGTAGTTGTCGATGTCTCGAAGTTTGTTAAACACCTCGGAGTTTTCCCACACCTCTTTAAAGTGGGTTTTTGTGATGTCTCCGCAGGTAACGTCGAGGAAACCGCAGGTCTGCACCTTTCCCGTATGGGAGATAAAGCAGAATCCAGTACCTGCAAGGCAGCCCCTTGTCACGGCGTCGAGGCCGTGGGTGTCAAAGCTTACCTTTTTTCCCTCCTCTTTTGCCCGCTGGCGCATGATTCTATAGTAGTGGGGGGCACAGGTGGCCTTGAGCTGAAGGGAGGTCTTTTCCCTCTGATCGTAGAACCAGTTAAGGGTTCGCTCATACTCTTTTGCATCGATCTCCTGGTCCACTATGTACTTGCCCCGGCCCGTGGGCACCAGAAGGAAGATGTGGTGGGCCACGGCCCCAAGTGATTCGGCAAGGGTCAGTATGCTGGGAATCTCGTGGAGGTTGGTCTGGGTGATCACAGTGTTGATCTGGAAGTCGATGCCCGCTTCTTTTGCAAGGGCAATTCCGTTAAGGGCACCGTCATAGGCACCATCAACGCCCCTGAAGCGGTCGTGGCTCTCCTTTGTTGCACCGTCAAGGCTGATGCTGATCCGCCGTATGCCCGACTCTTTCATCTTCAGGGCATTTTCCCGGGTGATCAGGGTTCCGTTGGGTGCCATGACCATTCTAAGGCCAATGGAGGTGCCGTAGGAGGCTATGTCAAATATATCCGACCTGACCAGAGGTTCGCCGCCGGTGAGGATGATGATGGGCTCGCCCACCTCCCGGATCTGGTCAAGGAGCCGGAACGACGCCTTTGTGTCGAGCTCGTCCGGGTAAACATGATCCTCGGCGCTGGCCCTGCAGTGGACACAGGAAAGGTTGCACCGCCGGGTGGTCTCCCAGGCCACAAGCCTGAGGATGTGGGAATGTCGGTTTGATAGAATCTTTTTTCCAGAGTTCATGGGGTTCATGGGCCTAATATTCCCTTGAGTTTATTGCTTTTGCAGCTTCTATGGCCGAGTAGGTGAGAATCATGTCTGCTCCGGCACGCTTGATAGATAAAAGCGTCTCCATGACCATCTTCTGCCCGTCAATCCAGCCCATGAGCTCAGCTGCCTTGATCATGGCATACTCGCCGCTCACGCTGTAGGCGGCAAGGGGAAGGTCTATCTCGTCCTTGAGCCTGCCGATGATGTCAAGGTAGGACAGGGCAGGTTTAACCATGATGATGTCGGCCCCCTCTTCAATGTCCATGGTGGCCTCCCGAATTGCTTCAAGGGCGTTGCCGGGATCCATCTGGTAGGTCTTTCGATCGCCAAACTTGGGGGCTGAGGAAACGGCATCCCTGAAAGGTCCGTAAAATGCCGAGGCGTATTTCACGGCATAGGACATGATGGGGATGTTGGAGAAACCCTCTTCATCCAGGGTCATGCGGATTTCACCCACCCGTCCGTCCATCATGTCTGAGGGAGCCACCATGTCGGCTCCGGCTTTGGCATGGGAAAGGGCGGTTCTTGCAAGAAGATCAAGGGAAGAGTCGTTGTCGATCCTGCCGTCTTCGACCATGCCGCAGTGGCCGTGGTCCGTGTACTGGCAGAGACAGACATCGGTGAGTATTGCAATATCCGGAACTGCATCCTTAACGGCCCTGATCGCCTGCTGGACAATGCCTGATTCTGAATAGGCCCCGGTTCCAAGGCTGTCCTTGGTGTCGGGGAGCCCAAAGAGCATAACAGCAGGGATTCCAAGGTCCCGGGCCTCCTTTACAGCCTTGACCAGCATGTCACAGGAGAGGTGAAACTGACCAGGCATGGAAGGAATGGGTTTTTTCACCCCTTTGCCGCTTACGGCAAAAAGGGGGTAAATAAGGTCATCCACAAGAAGGGTGGTTTCCCGTATCATCCGTCTGAAGTTGGGGGTTTCCCTGAGGCGTCTTGCCCTGTAGTCTGGAAACAGCATGATCAACCCTCCTTTTTAATTTCAAGGTCGGTTAAAAAGCATGCAGGATCAGTGTCCCAGGGGTCGCCGGCAATGGATTCGGCCCTGGCCCTGAAATTTCCTGCGCAGATGTCAAGCCAGCGGCAGTCAGCACAACGGCCCTTGACGTAGAGTTTTTTCTTTTTGAGCTTCATGAGATACTCGTTGGACTCGTCCATCCAGATCTCAGAAAAAGGGCGTTCCCGGACATTACCAAGGCTCTTGTCCCTTGAAAACTGGTCCGGATATACCTCGCCGTCCCAGGAGATGCAGCCAAACCCACGGCCGGAGTTGTTGCCCTCGTTCATCTGGAGGAGTTCCAGAACCTCGGCTGCCCGTTCTGGATCTTCCTTGAGGAGCTTCAAGTAGAGGTAGGGACCGTCAGCATGGTTGTCAACGGTGAGAATCTCCTTTGGATGGTTCCGGTCGTGGAGGTCCTTTGTTCGTTCCATTATAAGATCCAGGACTTTTCTTGTCTCCTCGTGGGAGAGATCCTCGTTGGCAATGGCCGATCCCCTGCCCGAGTAGACCAGGTGGTAAAAGCATGCCCTGGGGATTTCCATCTTTTCAAGAAGATCAAAGATGCCCGGGATTTCTGATACGTTGCGTTTATTTATGGTGAACCTGAGGCCCACCTTGATTCCCGCCTCCTGGCAGTTTCGTATGCCGTTCATGGCCTTTTTGAAGGCCCCTTTCATGCCCCTGAAGTTGTCGTGGGTCTCCTCTAATCCGTCAAGGCTGATGCCCACGTAGGAGAGGCCTATTTCCTTTAAAACCCTGGCCTTTTCCCGGGTTATAAGGGTGCCGTTGGTGGAGATAACCGCTCTCATCCCCTTTTTTACCGCATATTCGGCATATTCGGCAAGCCTCGGGTGAACGAGGGGTTCACCGCCGGAAAACAGGATGACAGGGACCCCGAATTCGGCCAGATCGTCGATCATGGCAAGGCTCTGGTCCCGGTTAAGTTCGTTGTCGTAGGAGAGATCTTCTGACTGTGCATAGCAGTGAACACATCGCAGATTGCACCTTCGTGTCATGTTCCACACGATCACGGGCTTTTTGTCTATTGAAAACTGAAGCAGGTGGGAGGGCAGGGTTCCTGAGTCACGGGAATACCGCAATGCATCAGAGGGTTCCACGGTTGCGCAGTATAGCTTTGAAATTCCAATCATGATATTATCTTCCTGATAAGTTCGCCAAGAAACCCCTCCTGATCCACAAGGGCCTTTCTTGGAATAAAGAACCGTTTTGTTCCGGATTTTTCCCGGATCAGATTTAGACCATCGTAAAAGTCGCTGTAAAATTTATCCATGAGCTCATCCTGGGTAATATCGTGGCGGATAAACTCCTCGATGAGAAAGTCAACGGCATCCTCTTCGAATGCGATGTTGATATCGTGCTTGTGGTAGAAATCCACCTCCACCTTTTTAATAGTTTCATAAAAGGTCTTGATGGCTTGAATGGCCGTTCCAAGCTCGGTGACATGGATGCTGTAGTATTCGGCCACAAGATCGCTTCTCTGTTTTGAAAGGGTGAGGCCGTGGTGAAGGGACAGCTCCTTGCAATTTTCAAGAATATGGCCGGACAAAAGTTCTTTTGAGCGCTGGCGTTCGTCGATAAATTGCTGGTCCAGGAATTCCCTGTTTTTACCGGTAAGGATGTAGGCAAGCTGTTTTTTTGGATCTGTGAGCACCTTTGGAGTCACCACAAAAGATTTAGTGTCCGTGGAGGGAAGTTTTTCTTCAAATTCAAGAAGGGCATTTTCAACGACACTCACAAGGCCCCTTGCACCGGTGTTCTCCTCGGATGCTCTTTGTGCAAGGATGTCAAGGGCCTCAGGTGTAAAGACTATCTCAATGCCATAGGCTGCAAAATCGAGGCGCTTGCCAAGGATCACAGGGTTGTTGGGCATGGTCAGGATGGTAAGGAGGTCTTCCTTGGAAAGTGTATCAAGGACGCACCGGACTGGAAGCCTGCCGATGAATTCAGATTCAAATCCGAACTCCACCAGGTCTTCGGCCGTGACCTTTTTGAGAATTTCGCTGTTTTTGCGGGCCTTTACCAGGGAGGAACCAAAACCCATGGAGTGATGGGTTACCCTTCGTTCAACAATTTCGTTGAGTTCTGAAAAGGCACCGCTCATGATAAAGAGGATATTGGCCGTGTTCACCCTGCGCTGACTTCTCTTGCCCGTTCGTTGGAAGCGTTCAAGCTCCTGCATCATGGAAACCGGGTCATGGGGAACCTTGAGGTCCACATCGGTCTCCTCCATGGGTTTTAACAAAGCCCTCTGAACCCCTGTTCTTGAAATGTCGGATCCCCTGATGCTGCCGGAGGAGGCTATCTTGTCAATCTCATCCAGGTAGATGATCCCGCATTCTGCCAGCTCGATATCATCGTCGGCCTCTTTTACGAGGTCCCGGACAAGATCATCCACGTCTCCGCCCACATAACCGGTTTCAGAAAACTTGGTGGCATCGGCCTTGACAAAGGGAACCCCCAGGCGTTTTGCGATGAGTTTCACCATATAGGTCTTGCCGACACCTGTGGGGCCGAGCATGAGGATGTTGGATTTTATGCTGCCGGTTATCCTGATATCCGAATGCTTCGAGGTCTCAAGGTGCTTGATCCGGTTGAAGTGTGTGCAGATTTTGGTTGCAAGTATGGACTTGGCCTGTTCCTGGCGCACAATGTACTGGTCGAGATAGGCAATCAGTTCGGCGGGTTTCATGTCAAAATTAACGAGTTTTTTTCTGCCCGATGATCCCTCGCGCCCCGAAATGGGTTTAGTCTGGGGGGCAAGGGAGGGGGAGATTATTTTGACCTTTCCGCCGAATTTCTTGTTGAGAAACTCGCCCAGCTCTTTTTCTATCCGTTTTGGATCGGGTATGTTATCATGTGTATTATTCATAGTGGTCTAATATATACATGGGGCTGGATAAATCAAGCTGGTTTGAGTCAATTTAAAAAAGCCACAAACATTGTCAAATGATTGCGGCTTTTTTTAAACTGGTGCCGAAGGGGAGACTTGAACTCCCACGGGTCGCCCCACACGCCCCTCAAGCGTGCGTGTCTACCAATTCCACCACTTCGGCAGTCTGGGGGGCTCAGAAACTAATAATCTGTGTGGGTATCAGTTTACAAGTCCCTTCTTGAATGTAATTAATTGCTGTCCGTCGCTGCTGGTCGCTCAATGGGTGCTGTTACATCAGGCATAATGGACGCCTGGGAGCGGTGGCTTGACATATAGGCAAGGGTCAAAGAGGTGAGCATGAATATAACCGCAACTCCTGTTGTCAGCTTGCTCAGGAACGTGGCCGGTCCTGCGCCGCCGAACAGGGCTTGGCTGGATGCTCCCCCAAATGAGGCCCCCATGTCCGCTCCTTTGCCTGTCTGGAGCAGAACAATGAGAATTAAAAGTACGCAGGCAATAACATGTGCAATTACAATCAGAGTTGTCATGGTCTCTTATTTATACCTTATTATCTTGATGAACGTATCTGCATCAAGGCTCGCTCCGCCAACCAATGCACCATCGACATCGTTAATTTTCATGATTTTTGAAACATTATCAGGTTTAACTGAACCACCATATAGGATACGCATGGACATTGCAAGTGCATTGCCGAATTTTTTCTCGACAAGTGTTCGAATGTATTCATGTATCTCGGCTACCTGGTCAGGAGTAGCTGTCTTGCCGGTTCCTATTGCCCATACAGGCTCGTAGGCAATGACAAGAGTTCCAAGTTCCTCCGAACCAAAGTCTTTTAACCCATCGTTAACCTGTTTGTCAAGCACGGAAAAGGTCTTTTCTTCTTCCCTTTCAGCCTCGGTTTCTCCAATGCAGAGGATGGGGATAAGATCTGATCCCAGGGCGGCGGCTATTTTTCTGCCAACGGTTTCGTCAGTCTCACCAAAGTATTGACGGCGTTCTGAGTGGCCGATGATGGCGTAATCGGCACCGGCCTCCTTGACCATGGGAGCCGATACTTCACCTGTATAGGCACCCTCGGACTCATAAAATAGATTCTGTGCACCGACCCTTACCTTTGATCCTGCCACAGCTTGGGATACAAGGGGCAGACTCAAAAAGGTGGGTGCGATCATGATATCAGTATCAACCACTTCCGATGCAAGCTCGGCCAGTCTCGTTGCCGCGGCAATGGATTCTGCCCCTGTCTTGAACATCTTCCAGTTTCCGGCTATTAATGCTCTTCTGGACATAAAGCCTCCTGATTTACAAGAAACTTGAAACAAGAGATAAGAAACAAGGTTTTGTCCTGTTCAAGTTTCCGTTTTTTGTTGTGTCCGTAGGACATGGGCTATAAGGATTTTCCCACGAGGGCCGCAAGGTCGATGAGGCGATGGGCGTATCCTGCCTCGTTGTCGTACCAGGCGTAAATTTTCACCATGTTTTCGATGACATCGGTGCTCATGGCGTCCACAATTGAAGAAAATGAGCTGCCGTTGAAGTCACTGGAAACAAGGGGAAGTTCGCAATAGTCAAGGATTCCTGCAAGGTCTGATTTTGAAGCTCGTTCCAGTGCCTGATTTACCTCTTCCCTTGTGATGTTCTCCTTTTCGACAACCACGACAAGGTCAACAAGGCTCACATTGGGGGTTGGCACCCGGACCGACAGGCCGTTGAGTTTGCCCTTGAGCTCCGGAAGAACCAGCGCAACTGCCTTTGCGGCTCCCGTGGTGGTGGGGATCATGGACAGAGCTGCCGCCCTTGCCCGCCTGAGATCCTTGTGGGGAAAGTCAAGCAGACGCTGGTCCCCGGTGTAGGAATGAATGGTTGTCATCATGCCGCAACGGATACCAAAATTTTCCAGGATCACCTTAGCAACCGGGGCAAGGCAGTTCGTTGTGCATGAGGCGTTTGAGATAATCGCATGTTTTTCAGGATCATAGCTGGCATGGTTGACCCCCATGACGATGGTGTTGTCAGGATCAACGGCAGGGGCCGAGATCAACACCTTTGAGGCGCCGGCCTTAAGATGTTTCCCAGCACCTTCCCTGTCCCGGAAGATGCCTGTACACTCAAGAACAATGTCGACCCCGGCATCCTTCCATGGAATCTGTGCAGGGTCTTTGAAGGATGAGACCCTTATGGGTTTATCGTTTACAACCATGGTATCATCGGTGGTTGTGACTGTTGCGTCAAGCCTGCCGTGGACCGAGTCATATTTAAAAAGATGCGCAAGTGTCTTTGTGTCTGAAAGGTCGTTGATGGCGACGACTTCGAGGTCTGACCTTGTTAAGGTGCCCCTTAATGCCAGCCTGCCTATCCTTCCGAAACCGTTTATCCCAAGTTTTATTGCCATGAAATTATTCCTCCTGAACTGTGTATTAAAAAACAGATTCTTCCCGATGTAAAATCTGAGCCCGATGTTGATCTGGATTTGATAAATCTTTAATTTCCGGTCCTAATCATTGCGTTTATCCCCTTTAAGAATTCCGCTTGCAAGGGAGATGCTCTTTTTCCCGTGGGCCACAATGCTTGCTGCTGCAGTTGGCAGATCCTGTTTGCTCCTTACAGATATGGCCTTGATAACAATTGGAAGATTTACCCCGGAAATGACCTCAATCGAGCCTTCTTCGAGAAACGAGTAACTTAAATTCGAGGGGGTCCCGCCGAACATGTCGGTAAATATGATCACCCCTTTACCAGTGTTGACTTTTTTGATGCCGGTCTTGATCTTTTTGATCAAAGCTTCGGCAGGTTCCCTGATGTCAATGGAGACTGAGCCTATATTTTCTATCTGCGAGTTCATGATCAATTCAGCAGATTCAATCAAGGCCTGTCCAAGTGTTGAGTGTGTGACTATTAAAATTCCTGTCATGAATCCTTTGTGTCCCTGTCTATGTCCCTGTGGATGATGCGGGGCTCAAAGCCGCATTGGCCCAGGTGTTCAAATATGGCCCCGGCAATGGCAACGCTTCTGTGACGTCCGCCCGTACATCCAACAGCTATTGTTAGATATGCCTTGCCCTCAAGGGTGTAAAGCGGAATGAGATAATCGAGAAGGTTAAGATATTTTTTTAAAAATTTTTTGGCCTGGGCTGTTTCGAGTACATAGTCTCTCACCTCTTTTGACCGGCCGTCCAGGGCCTTTAGTTCCGGAACAAAAAAAGGGTTGGTAAGAAACCGCATGTCAATCACAAGATCAGCATCCGTGGGGATTCCATACTTGAATCCAAACGAGAGAAGGTTGATCTTCATGGATATTCGGTTGTGGGCACATCCATCGGCAATCTTTCTGATGTTTGCCTTTAACTGGTGAACGTTGAAGTCACTTGTGTCAACTACCCTTTTTGCGAGTTTTTTGACGGGCCCCATGATTTTTCTTTCGGACTTGATGCTTTCAATCAGGCTCTTGCCATGGCCTGCTGGATGGTGACGTCGGGTTTGACTGTAACGCTTTATCAGGGTGTTTTCATCTGCCTCAAGAAAAATAATTTCTGGGTCGTGCCCGTTGTTTTTCAACGATGCCAGGATTGAAGGAAACTTTGATAAAAAATGCTTGGCCCGGATGTCCATTACAAAGGCAAAACCATTTATATCCGTGTCACTGTCCAGGGGAAGATCGAGGAATTTTGGTAAAAGTTCAATGGGCATGTTGTCGACGCAGTAAAATCCCGCATCCTCAAAAGCCTCCATGGCCGTGCTTTTACCGGAACCTGAAAGACCTGTCAGTATGAATAGGTTATGGCGGTTCATCGCTTAAAACTCTTCGTCAATATCAAGGATGATTTTCTGTATTTCATCAACTGATTCCGTTCTTATAAGACTCTCCTTAAACTGGTTTCTTTTTAAAAGTTTTGAAATCTGTGCCAGAACTCTGAGGTGGGTTCCTGTGGAATTTTCAGGGGTTATCAACAGAAAAAAAATATGCACGGGTTTGTTGTCAAGGGAGTCAAACTCGACCCCCTTGCGGCTCAAGCCGAACCCGACAACAATCGAATCGATGCTGGCAAGCTTGCCGTGGGGTATGCCGATCCCCCCCCCGATTCCCGTGCTGCCAAGCTGTTCTCTCTCAAGCAGAACCCTCACAATCTCGTCGCTGTCTGTCTTGGCCATGGGGGCTACTGATCGTGCAAGTTCCTCAAGAACCCCTTTTTTATCCCTGGAGCTAAGGGAAGGTATGATCGCTTCCCTTGGCAGTATTTCAGATAGTTTCATAGTTTCCTGACTGTTTGTTACCTGCGGGGCTGGATCAATCCAAGCTTACCGTCGTTACGTCTGTAGATAACGTTGACCCGTTCTGTTCTTGCATTGCTGAACACAAAGAAATTTTCCTTGCCCGAGTTCAGCTCCATGACTGCATCATCGATGTCCATGGGTTTTACGTCTATGGCTTCTATTATTACCTCCTGGGACGCTGTATCGGAAGTCTCATCAGGGGGTGCAAGGAGAGTGTCATTGTCCTTTATGCTTGCCTTGTTGCCGGACATATGGTGCCGCATCTTGTCCTTGCTTTTTTTTATCTGGGCTGCGACTTTGTCCATGAGTGTATCGATGGACGAGTACATATTTTCAGACTCTTCTTTTGCATGGATCTTCAATCGGTCGCACACAAGGGTGATCTCAGCTAAGTGCCTTATCTTTTCAACAGACAGGACCACGTTTGCCTCTGCCGGACTTTCAAGCATTTTGTCAAAGCGGTCTACCTTTTTCTGTACGTAGGATTTTAATGCATCGGAAGGGTCTATCTGTTTAAAGGTCACGGTTATCTGCATAAAAAAACCTCCCTAAAATTGTTTTCGTTTACTTGATGGAAGAATGTTGAGCGTCTCCCTGTACTTTGCAACGGTTCTGCGGGCAATGTTGATGTTGTCCTCTTCAAGAATCTCGGTCAGTCGTTTGTCGCTGTAGGGGTTTTGCGGATCCTCCTTTTCGATGATGAGCTTGATTTTGTCCTTTACACTTGCCGAAGCCATGGATTCTCCATCATCTGTTCTTGAGATGGAGCTGTTGAAGAAATATTTAAGCTCAAACAGCCCCTGGGGGGTGTAGGCGTATTTGTTGGTTGTGACCCGGCTTATGGTTGATTCGTGCATCTCAATGTCTTCTGCCACATCCCTTAAAATCATGGGTTTTAAATGGGTGATACCGTTGAGGAAGAATTCCCGCTGGAATTTGATGATGCTCTCCATGACCGAATAGATGGTCTTCTGGCGTTGGTGGATGCTCTTGATCAGCCAGGAGGCACTCTGCATTTTTTCGTTAAGGTAGGTCTTGGTCTCTTTGGGTATTTTGGTGCCCTTGGCAACAGCTTCCCTGTAAACTCGATTTATCCTGAGTCTGGGCAGGCCGTCGTCGTTCATGACGATCTTGAAATCATCCCCCTCCCGGTATACGTAAATGTCAGGAATTATGTACTGGGGTTCTTCTCCGCTGTATTCACGGCCGGGTTTAGGCTCCAGGCCTTTTATGACGTTAACTGCCGAAATCACATGGTCGATGGAGATTCCGAGGTCCTTTGCAATTTTTTTATAGTTTTTGTTCTCAAGATTCTTTATATGCCCGGTGATTATCTTTTCGAGCACTGGATCTTTAATCCCAAGCAGGGACAGCTGAATGAGCAGGGTTTCCCTTAGGTCCCTTGCGCACACGCCTGGGGGGTCAAATCCCTGGAGGGTTTTGAGCATCTCTTCAACGGCCTTGATTTCAAATGGGCCGGATTCGGCAATTTCCTCGACCGTTGCACAAAGATAGCCGTCAATGTTGAGGCTGCCGATGATCATGCTTCCGATCTGTTCCTGTTCCAGGGTGGGGCTGTTCATGAGAAGCTGCCACTGGAGGTGGTCCTCAAGGGTCTTTTTGGCCGAGGTAAACGCCTCGTAATTGGGGGCCTCTCTAAAGTCCCTTTCCGTGTGAACCCTGCCCGTTGAGTTGTATTCATTGATGTAGCTTTCCCAGTCCGTTTCCTGGGAGAGATTTTCCTCAATGGTGACCTCTTTGAGCCCTTCGTCTTTTGTTTCGGTCTCCTGTTCAATTTCCCGGGCCTCTGCCTGGGTTATCTCCTGGACGCTCTCTTCCAGGGCAGGATTTTCCTCTAGCTCCTGTTCGATCATTCCGGCAAGTTCCAGCCGGGAGAGCTGGAGAAGCTTTATTGCCTGCTGCAGCTGGGGAGTCATCACCAGCTGCTGGGTAAGAATCAAATTTTGGTGTAGTCCTAAAGCCATAATTCAGAGCCTAAATTTATCTCCAAGGTAAAATTTTCTTGCAATTTCGCTGGAGGTTATTCGTTCAGGGTCTCCTGATTCGATCACCTCTCCCTGGTTCATGATATAGGCGAAATTGCAAACTCCAAGGGTCTCTCTCACGTTGTGGTCGGATATCAGGACCCCGATACCAAGTCCGGTCAGGTGGGTGATGATCTTCTGGATGTCAGAAACGGCCATGGGGTCAATCCCTGCAAAGGGTTCGTCCAGAAGAATAAACAGGGGGTCTGTTGCAAGGACCCTTGAAATTTCAAGTCGTCTTCGTTCTCCACCCGATAATGAGCTTGCCTTTTGATCGGCAAGGCGGTCTATGCCGAGGTCCTTCATGAGGCGGTCTGCCCTTGCCCCTGGGTTGGTCTCGACATCGGGTCTAACCTCAAGGATGACAGTGATATTTTGTCTTACGGTGAGTTTCCCGAATATGGATGGTTCCTGGGGAAGATACCCTATGCCCCTTCTTGCCCTCATGTACATTGGATAGTCTGTTATGTCGTCCCGGTCAAGGAAAACCTGACCCTTGTCCGGCTTTATCATACCCACTGCCATGTAAAATGTGGTTGTCTTGCCCGCCCCGTTGGGACCTAAGAGACCAGTTACCTGTCCGGGGTTCACCGTAATAT
This sequence comes from Desulfobacterium sp., assembly GCA_034007745.1. Classification (GTDB taxonomy): domain Bacteria; phylum Desulfobacterota; class Desulfobacteria; order Desulfobacterales; family Desulfobacteraceae; genus Desulforapulum. The sequence continues at coordinate 66,202 of JAVEQI010000007.1, read as the reverse complement.
CAACACCGTTGACAACCCTTCGTCCGTTGTAGGTCTTAACGAGGTTTTTTAATGCAAGGCTTGTCATTCGCCCTCTTTATCTTTTTTTGCGGATGATTTTGTACCCGGTTCTGCGCCTGACTCTGTACCTGATTTTGCATCCGATTTTGAGTCTGAGGCATCGAACAGGGCTTCAACCCGCTGATTGTTTCCACCTTCCACTATCACCTTGCCGCTTTTTTGAAACAGGGTGATCTTTTTTCCGGTGACATAACTTTTGCCGGTTATCACCTTAGGAGCTTCGCCGGTCAGGACAAGGAGTTCGGTTGTGGTGTTGTACACTGCCATGTCGGCAAATGCCCTGTGTTCTTCTGATGTAAATTTTACATTACCTCTGGCAATTATTTCCTTGATGTTTTGATTGATATTTTGATCCGTTTCAGGGCTGGCTGTTCTGGCCCGGTTTTTTTTTTCATCAGGAGTATATAAAAACACATCAATTGCATCGGCCTTGATAACAATTCCTTCCCTCGTTGCTATGGCATTGCCGTTAAAGGTGACAAAGGCCCTGTCCCGTTCGGATGTCATGGAGTCTGAGGTGACGTGGATGTCCCTCTTTTCCAAGAGGCTGTCTGTCTGTGCGGACAAGGTACCGGACTGTATAAAAAAAATGCCAGGGCTAAAAATCACCGCCCATACCACTAAAAAAATCAGATGTCTCACTGAACCTTCCTTTTACGTTTCCCCCGAGCCTGATCGTTGTGTTGTTAAGGTCTATCTCCATTGTATCAGCCTCAAGGGTGGATTTGCTGTCCATGAGTGTGACATGAACAGCTGAATAGACTATATGTCTTTTCTTGTCATAATGCAACTCACCGGTTTTCAGCGTATAGTTGGTAAAGGTCACAACCACGCTGTCGGTGAAGGTCATGTCGTGGGTTTCTGTGTCAAGGGTTCCCCTTGCAGATTCAAGAAGGACCTCCTCTGCCTTTCCAGTAAAGAAAACCACCTTTACATCGTTCATAAGGGCCTTGTTTTGGTCCTTTAAGAGTCTTGCAGAGGAGGCGTCAAGGGTCCACTCTTTGACGTTGTTCCGGGTGGAGGTCTGGTGCATTTTGTTGAGGCTCAAGGAGGTCCCTGAGTCAATGGCTATGTTTTCAATGACGAGTTTGCCTGAAAAGAGGCGCTGCTTAAAGTAAAATCCACCAAGGGCTGCCACGATGGCCAGGAGTATCAGCACAAGGATGATCCTGGCTCTCTTTGGTGTGAATTTTCCTGATCTCATCTGGAGAACCTTTGGATGATTTTCCCCCACTCCCCCTTTGCCTTGAGTATCAGTTCGCACACCTCCCGGACAGCTCCATCCCCGCCTTTTTTTTCGGTTATGAGACGAGCTGCCTGTCTTGTTTCGTCTGCCGCATTTGAAACAGCTATTGCAAGACCGACACGATTCATCACACAGATGTCTGGAAGGTCGTCACCGGCAAAGGCTGTTTCATTCGCTCCTATACCGGTTTTATCAAGGATCTCTTCAAGGGCCGCAACCTTGTCTTTTACGTTGTCATAAACCAGATCAATTCCCAGATTGCGGCAGCGTGCAGTAAGGGCTCCGGATCTTCGGCCGGTAATGATTCCTACGGTTACTCCCGCATCCATCAGGAGGCGCAACCCCAGGCCGTCCTTTACGCTGAAACGTTTTATCTCACTGTCCTGATCAGTGTAGATAATGGCGCCGTCGGTAAGGACTCCGTCCACATCCAGGAGCAGAAGTCTGATCTGTTTCAGGATCTCTTCAAGGTTTGATTTGGTTTCAATTTTCATATCAGGCACCATGGGCCAGGGGTGCTACAATCCTGCGGATGGCGACAAGGGGCTCAAGAAACGATCGCATCCCGGCAAGGGGAACCGAGTTGGGGCCGTCACAGAGTGCCCGGTCAGGATCCGGGTGGGTCTCGATGAAAAGCCCGTCAGCTCCTGCTGCAACGGCAGCTCTTGCAAGGGTGGGGGCGAATTTTCGATCCCCTGCCGACGAGGTGCCGGCGCCTCCGGGAAGCTGTACGCTGTGGGTTACGTCAAAGATAACCGGCACTCCGAGTTCTCGAATGATATCAATGGACCTGAAGTCCACCACAAGGTTGTTGTATCCAAAGCTTGATCCACGCTCTGTGATGCTGAGCTGTGTGCAGCCTGCAGCCCTTGCTTTTTTGATTATATTTCCGCACTCCAAGGGTGCCAGGAACTGTCCTTTTTTAACGTTCAAGGGCTTTCCCGTGCGGGCTGCGGCCGTGATAAGGTCGGTCTGGCGGCATAGAAATGCGGGGATCTGAATGATGTCAAGCACCTCGGCTGCAGGAGCCGCCTGTTCGGGTAGGTGAATGTCTGAAATAATCCTTACCTTGAGTTCCTTTTTAATCGCTGAAAGAATTTCAAGTCCCCGTTCAAACCCAGGTCCCCGGAACGAGTCGATGGAGCTTCTGTTGGCCTTGTCAAACGAGGATTTAAAGATGAAGGGGATGCCGAGTTCTTCGGTTACGGCTTTAAGATGGATTGCCGCTTGAAAGGTGGTCTCAAAATTTTCAATTACACAGGGGCCTGCAATTAAAAGAAATGAAATAGCTGAATCAGCGGCCTGCAGGGGAAAAAAATTGTTCATCAAAATACTCCATGGTAAATGTTTTATCCCAAGCTATCTTTTGACGGCTCAAAAGTCAACAACGGAAAATGCCTTGATAACTTGGTCTATTACTGTTATTTTACCCCAACTTTCAATGGAAAAGTTTTTGGAATACATTTGAATACAAAGGTGTCTTGAGTGAAAAAGTATTTTGTTCTGTTCTTTGTTCTGCTTGTCGTCCTGCCCCTTGGCTGGTTTTTCTTTAACGAGTTTGAGGGTAAAGCTCCTATTATAGAAGTTGAGCTTCCCTCTGTATATCTTCAAAAGGACTATACTCTGTCTGTCAAGGTGGGAGATGTGGGGACCGGTCTTCGTAAGGTCCGGGTCCTCCTTGTTCAGGGAGGCAAGGAAGAGGTGATTATGAACCGTGATTATCCTTCCCTTGGTTACCGGGGGGCTTTCATGGGTTCCCAGGTGAAGGATGAGACCTATGAAATACCTGTAGATTTCTGGAAGTACGGGATGCAGGATGGTAAGGCAATTTTGAAAATAACCGCCTTTGACTACTCATGGCGGGGGTGGAACAGGGGCAACGAAACCACGGTTGAACGAGATGTGATCATTGACACCAAACCTCCCAGCATTGAGATTCTCACCAATAAACACAACATTACAAGGGGCGGCTCAGGGCTCATTATTTACAGGCTTTTTGAGGATAATATCACAAGCGGTGTGGAGGTGGGACCCAATTTCTTTCCAGGATATCCTGGCATGTTCAGCGATAAAAATATCCATGCCGCATTTTTTGCCTTGAGCTTTGAACAGGGACCGGGAATAGATCTCAACATAAAGGCCCAGGATCCTGCCGGCAACGTTTCCAAAAGGGGATTTTACCACTATATAAGGGACCGCAAGTTCAAGACTGATGTTTTAAACATCTCAGATGGTTTCCTTGCTGCAAAAATACCCGAATTCGATAATGGGATTGGCAATGACTCCTTTTCAACGGACAACCCTCTGCTCGAAAAGTTTATCCACATCAACCGTGTGGTCAGGCCGGATAACATTAAAACTGTTCTTGAGCCGATCAAGGCAACCGAAAATATACTCTATTGGAGGGATAGCTTTTTAAGGCTTCCCGGGTCTGCCAATCGGGCAAACTTTGCCGACCATAGAATCTATAAGTACAAGGGCAAAGAGATCGATCGCCAGGTTCACATGGGAATTGACCTTGCCTCGGTTGCAAGGGCTCCTGTTCCTGCGGCAAACGGCGGTAGAATTCTTGCTGTTGACCATGTGGGGATCTTCGGCAACACAGTCCTCATAGACCATGGATTCGGGCTCACAACCCAGTACGCCCATCTGAGCTCCATTGCAGTGTCCAGGGGAGATATAGTCCAAAGGGGCGACATCATCGGAAGAACCGGAGAGACGGGCCTGGCAGGGGGTGATCATCTCCATTTCGGGGTTGCGGTCAACAAGGTGTTTGTCAATCCCGTTGAATGGTGGGACGCTACCTGGATAAAGAACAATATCCTGCATAACATAGATGAGGTTAAGGCCCAGCTGAGATAGTAGCCGGCACCGGATCGGAGTGACCTTACGGCAAATACCCAGGAAATTTGACAAATATTATCTTAAACAGAGGCATTGATAAAAATGGGTGATTTTAAAATCAACAAAACCTATCAGGAGATCAACGAGCGGATCAAGAGCGGCAAGGCTGTTGTTGTAACGGCCGAAGAGATCATCGATATTGTAAAGGACAAAGGTCCTGTCGAGGCTGCAAGAACAGTGGATGTGGTAACCACCGGAACCTTTGCCCCCATGTGTTCTTCGGGTGCATTCATCAATATCGGCCAGTCAAAGCCCCTTGTCAGAACCACCGAAACCTGGTTCAATAAGGTTCAGGCCTATTCTGGTCTAGCAGCAGTCGACTGTTATCTCGGTGCCACCCAGGTATCCGACGATGATCCTTTAAATAAGCTCCACCCGGGTGAATTCAACTACGGGGGAGGGCACGTTATCCAGGATCTTGTGGCGGGCAAAGAGATCGAGCTTGTGGCAAAGAGCTATGGAACAGACTGCTATCCCAACCGGAAAATCGAACGAATAATAACCCTTAAGGATCTGCCCAGCGCAACGCTCTGCAACCCCAGGAACTGTTACCAGAACTACAACTGCGCCGTAAACCGTTCCGATAAGATCAAATACACATACATGGGTACCTTAAAGCCTGCCATGGGCAATGCCAGCTATTCCACTTCGGGTGCTTTAAGCCCTCTGTTCAACGACCCCTATCTCAAGACCATCGGCCTTGGAACGAGAATTTTTCTCGGGGGCGGGCAGGGGTTTGTCACCTGGTCGGGCACCCAGCACAAAACTGAGGTTGACCGAACTCCCGGCGGAGTTCCCGTGACGCCCTCAGGCACCCTTTGCGTGATGGGGGATTTAAAACAGATGACCCCCGAATGGCTTGTGGGTCAGAGCATCCGGGGATACGGTGTTTCCCTTTCTGTAGGTGTTGGCATTCCCATTCCCATCCTGAACGAGGAGATGGTCAAATTTACGGCCGTGTCCGACGAGGAGCTCTTCACCCAGGTGGTGGATTACGGCCATGACTACCCCCAGGCTGTTTCAAAGAGTTACGGCCAGGTGAGCTATGCGCAGTTAAAGAGCGGTACCATAATAATAGAGGGCCGGGAAATTCAGACAGTCCCCCTTTCCAGCATGGTCAGGGCAAGGAAGGTCGCAGATATGCTCAAATCCTGGATACAGAAGGGCGACTTCCTTTTGGGAGAACCCCAGCATTTTTTCAACTAACCCATGGGCAGCAACGATGTATGGCTTCCAACCCAGCGAACGATGAAACCGTGACCAACGGTCATTGCACCCAGGCGGCGGTTTCCCAAAAGAGAAGACATTTAAATGAGCATTGATAAAAAAAAGAGCACCCTTCGTGAAAACATCGAAGCTATAATCATCGCCGTTATCCTGGCTCTGTTTATCCGGACCTTCCTGATCCAGGCGTTCAAGATCCCTTCTGGATCCATGAAAAACACCCTCCTCATCGGAGATCATATACTTGTCAACAAGTTTACCTATGGGGTAAAGATCCCCTTTACCGACGGTAAGACCCTTATCTCCCTTAGTGATCCTGAACCACGGGACATCGTTGTGTTCAAGTACCCGGAAGATCCAAAAAAAGATTTTATCAAACGGGTGATAGGGGTTGCCGGCGACACCATCGAGATCAAAGATAAAAAACTCTATGTGAACGGAAACCTCCAGGAGGACGAACCCTACGCCATTTACAAGGATCCAAAGATTATTCCAGGACACTTTACGGTCAGGGACAACTTCGGGCCGATAACTGTTCCTGAAAATTCGCTGTTTGTAATGGGCGACAACCGTGACAACAGCCATGATTCAAGGTTCTGGGGCTTCGTGGATCTAAAGGCCGTCCGGGGCAAGGCCTTTCTCATCTACTGGTCGTGGAACAGGGAGGCTTTTGGGGTTCGCTGGGATCGGCTTGGGGATGTTTTGCGTTGATTAGTAGTGATTAGTGGGTGGTAGGGAGTGAATGGATGGCTGTAGGGGCGATCCCCTGTGGTCGCCTTTTGTGGCGGCCCCAGTGAAACCAAATGTCCGGCGGTCAGCTCAGTGGGAGTTTTATAAAAAACAACAACGGATAGGAAAGACGAAATGCGTTTTGAACATAAGGATATCCTTGATATAGAGGCCCTGTCTGTCCAGGATATTACCATGATTCTTGACACGGCCGAGGGAATGAAGGGGATCTCCAAAAGGGCGGTTAAAAAGGTGCCCACCCTCAGGGGAAAGACCATAATTCTCCTGTTCCAGGAGCCGAGCACCCGGACCAGAAGCTCGTTTGACATTGCGGCAAAAAGACTTAGCGCAGATTCGATCTCCCTGTCCAAAAGCACAAGCAGCATAGTCAAGGGTGAAACCCTTATCGATACGGCAAGAACCCTCGAGGCCATGAATCCGGACATCATAGTTATCCGTCACCCCTCATCCGGAGCCCCCCATCTGATTGCAAAGCATGTAAACTCTTCGGTTATCAACGCCGGGGACGGCATCCATGGCCATCCCACCCAAGCCCTTCTGGACCTCATGACCGTGCGGGAGAAAAAGGGAAAGCTGTCAGGTCTCAACATCTCCATCGTGGGAGACATCAGTCATTCCAGGGTGGCAAGGTCCAACATCGCAGGCTTTACCATGATGGGGGCAAATGTCACCGTGGCAGCCCCGGCAACCATGATTCCAAAGGGGGTTGAATCCCTTGGGTGCAAGGTCGCCCCGGACATGGATTCCTGCGTTGAAAATGCTGATGTGATCATGATGCTGCGCATCCAGAAGGAACGCCAGGAGAACATCCTCTTTCCAACTGAAAGGGAGTATGCGACCCTTTACGGACTCAACGAGCGGAGGCTGAAGCTTGCAGCAGGGGATGCCATTGTGATGCATCCGGGGCCCTTGAACCGGGGAGTCGAGATTACAAACCAGGTGGCCAACGGCGCAAACGCCGTAATCTTAGACCAGGTGACAAATGGTGTGGCCCTTAGAATGGCCCTTTTTTACCTGGTTGCAGGAGGGAGTAAAAATGCTGACACGGTTTAAGGGCGCACACATTGTCGATCCGGGCAACATGAATGAACAAAGGGATCTCCTGATAAAGGACGGGCTTGTCCATGGATTTCTGGATCCAGGCGCCGCAGATCCTGAACCCGGCATCGAAACCATCGATGTCACGGGTATGATCCTTGTCCCCGGTCTGATTGATGTACATGTTCACCTGAGGGAACCCGGCCACGAGTACAAGGAGACAATACATTCGGGCCTCATGGCCGCCGCCCATGGCGGTTTCACGGCCGTCTGCCCCATGCCCAACACAAATCCTGTGAACGACAGCGCCCAGGTGACGAGGTTTGTCCTGGAGCGGGCAAAAGAGGCCCGCCTCTGCCGGGTCTATCCCGTGGGGGCCATCACCCGCGGGCTCAAGGGCGATACCCTTGCCGAGTATGGGGATATGCGCCAGGCGGGGATGGTCGCCATCACCGACGATGGACGCCCCGTTGACAACGCGAGGGTGATGCGCCGGGCCATGGAGTATGCAGCAGGTTTAGGCCTTCCCGTGATCTCTCACTCGGAGGAACTCTCCCTTGCAGGGGATGGGGCCATGAACGAGGGAGCAGTTGCCACAAGGCTCGGCATCAGGGGGATTCCCAATGCGGCCGAGAGCATCATGGTCATGCGGGAGATTGCCCTGGCAGAACTAACCAATGCAAGGGTGCACATCGCCCATGTGAGCTGTGAAGAGTCGGTTGCGGCAATCCGCCAGGGCAAAAAGCGGGGGATAAAGGTGACCTGTGAGACCGCTCCCCACTATTTCACCCTCACGGACGAGGCTGTGACCGATTACGACACCCACGCCAAGATGAATCCGCCCCTGAGAACCGAAAAAGACAGACTGGCCGTGATCCAAGGGTTGATCGACGGCACCATCGACTGCATTGCAACGGATCACGCTCCCCACTCACCCCTTGAAAAAGAGGTCGAGTTTGACCAGGCAGCGTTTGGGATCATTGGCCTTGAAACGTCGCTTGCCCTTTCATTAAAGCTTGTGCACGATGAATTGATCTCCATGGAAACCCTGGTGGAAAAGATGTCAAGAAACCCTGCCCTGTTCCTCGGTATCGATAACCGCCTGGTGCCTGGAAATCCAGCAGATATAACAGTCATTGACCCTGATAAGGATCATGTTATAGATCCCGGCATCTTTTTTTCAAAGAGCAGAAACACGCCCTTTGCCGGTTTAAAGGTCAAGGGAGAGGCGTTCCTCACCATGGTCGAAGGGAGAATTATTTTCCAAAGGAGAGTATAGGTGACACTCCCGGCCCCAAGCATTCTGGTGGTTGACGATGAGTTGAGCATGCGCGAATTCCTAGAGCTGCTCCTCGTTCAGGAGGAGTATGAGGTTTCCCTTGCGAGCAGCGGCAGGCAGGCCTTGGGCTTGATAGAGAAGCACAGCTTTGATATAGTTCTGTCGGATATTCGCCTTGGGGATCTCACAGGCCTTGATGTGCTGAGGGCCGCCAGAAAAAAAGACTCTGAAACCGTGGTCGTTCTCATTTCCGCCTACTCAACCACGGAGATAGCGGTCGAGGCCATGAACGAGGGCGCCTTTGACTTTGTCCCCAAGCCTTTTGACAACGCAGAACTCAAAGCCACCCTTAAAAAAGCCCTGAACCTTAAACTGTCGGGAGACAAAAAACCGTCCCAATGCACCCACTCTGAAACCCTTGTTCATTTCGGCAGCATGATCGGTAACAGCCCCGGCATGATGCGCATCTACGACTTGGTCAGCCAGGTGGCCAGAACAACGACCAACGTCCTTATCTCAGGAGAGAGCGGAACCGGCAAGGAGTTGATTGCCAGGGCCATACACGATATGAGCGACCGCCGGGACCGGCCGTTTGTGGTTGTCAACTGCGGCGGCATCCCCGACACCCTGATTGAAAGTGAGTTCTTCGGCCATGTAAAGGGTGCATTCACAGGGGCATTTGCCGAAAAAAAGGGGTTGTTCGAGGCCGCCCACACCGGAACCATTTTCCTTGATGAGATAGGTGAACTCCCTCTCATGCTCCAGGTAAAGCTTCTCAGGGCCGTGCAGGAGACCAAGGTCAAGCCCGTTGGCGGAACCCGGGAGTTTGAGGTCGATGTGAGGATCATATCCGCCACCAACAGGCAGCTTGAAGAGGAGGTGATCAAAGGCAACTTCAGGGAAGACCTGTTCTTCCGGCTCAACGTGATCCCCATCAAGGTACCGCCCCTGCGGGACCGAAAGGGCGATGTCAAGCTCCTGGCAAGTTTTTTCATGGAAAAGTATGCCGAAAAAATGGGCAAGAACATCTCAAAACTTTCCTCCTACGCCCTCGATTTCCTCAACAACTACAGCTTCCCCGGCAATGTAAGAGAACTTGAAAACCTCATCGAACGTAGCGTGGCCCTTTCGTCCACCAACATCATCCTGCCCGAAAGTCTTTCCATCTCTCTCCACAAAAAACGGCGCTGGGTCGAAGGCATTAAGGGGCAGTGCTTCGATTTAGAGGAAGTGGCCCAGGGAGTCGATCTTGACAAGATTCTCCTTACCATCGAGGATGCATATATTAAAAAGGCCATGGCCCTTGCCGATGGCTACAAGAACAGGGCTGCAGAGCTTCTGGGCCTGAACCTCAGATCCCTCCGGTACCGCTTGAGCAAGCAGGAGGAGGGTGAACAAAAATGAACGACAACACCAAAGATGTCCGCTGGCGGCAGAGGTTCCAGAACTTTGAAAAAGCCTACAAACAGCTGAAGATTTCGGTTCTACAGGTTCATGGGTTGTCAGATCTTGAAAAAGAAGGCATGGTTCAAAGGTTTGAGTATACTTTTGAACTTGCCTGGAAAACATTGAAGGATTACCTTGAGGCCCAACAGGTGGATGCAAAATTTCCAAGGGAAGTCATAAAGCAGGCATTCCATTACGAGATCATTGAAGATGGTGAAATCTGGATGGATATGCTTGAAAAAAGGAATCTCATGGCACACACCTACGAGGAAAAGATTTTCAGAATGGCGGTGGATAATATTTCAACAAAATATTTTAACGCTATTTCCCAGGTTTATGATTTTTTACAGAAGAAATCATGTTCGGCTTAAAACCAGAAACCAGAGCTATTATCATCAAAGAGATCTCATCCTTTAAAGAGATAAGCCAGGCTGTTGTTTTTGGTTCCCGGGCAAAGGAGAATTACAAAAAAGGATCTGACATCGATATAGCCATAAAGGGCCATGGCATCACCGAGGATACAGTTGTAAGGCTCAGTGTCAAATTAAACCAGGAAGCGCCCATACCCTATTTTGTCGATGTGGTTCATTATGAAGGGATAACCAACCGTGAGCTGGTTGACCACATCGACAGGGTTGGAAAAATTCTTTATTCCACCCACAAATCCCTGGATGAGGTATAGGTTTACAGCCACAACGAACTATAATCCATTTGTTTAGCGTTATACCGGTTCAAGATTCCAAAGTTAGTTCTGCCATGGTCAGTTCTGTATCACGAAGTATTTTTCTCAGCAGGCCCTTACCTATATCCTGGCCTGAGTGTGAAGGAATAGTAGTTACCCTGCTGTCTTTATGGTGCATACGGATATGGCTACCTTTTTGGCATATAACATTGAAACCGTGCCTTTTTAAAGATTTTATCACATGGTCAGCCTTAAGCATTGGCTGGTTCATTTTCAATGCTCACTTTCTGGACGCCTATGAATTCATATTGAATAACTGGATCGGTTTCATCTTCAAGACACATCCCGATGACATCACGCATATTCCGCATTAAATCTTCAACATTTCTGCCCTAAGCATAGCATCCTTTCAACGCCGGGACTTCACCAACAAAGAAACCATCCTCATCTTTTTCAATGACCACGTAAAATTCTTTTTGCATGGTTTATTCCTCTTTCCAGGGACTGTCATAATTGTCAAGGTTGTTATTTTGTCTTTCAATATTTTACTGATATTTTACTTTTTACTGTAATTATATTTGAATCATAATGCAAGATCCAGCTTCACCTCAAAAGATCGGGGGCAAGAGAATCGCTATTTCCTTGATAAAGCCTTTTAAAAACAGGGTGTACTTTAACAGGGTTTTGTTTTTTACCGCATTTGTGATCAAGCCGTCTCTTACAGATATGGCGTATTCAAGCATCTCTTGACAGCATGATTTTGTATTGAAACCTAGGCCGTCACAATTCGAGGCATAGGTTTTATCTTTTTTAAAACAGAACGATGCAAAAAAATTATTTCTGCTCGATCATCCGGCTTGTGGTGTAGACCCGGTTGTTGTCCATGATAAGGTTTTTCCCGCCATGGGGGTCTTTTGGAATTTCTTTTAAAAATCCTGCTGTGACAAGATCATCCAGATCTTTGGGAAAAAGACCGAACCTCTCCTTATATTCCATCACCTGTTTTTCAAGGACAATAAGATAGCTGACGGTTTCAAGCCTCATCTTGAGCTGCCTTACAATCTCCTCGTTCCGGGTGGTTTTGATCATCTGTTCCAGGAAGGCGGCCGCCGTCCTGTGCTCGGCCGAATAGACCGAGAGCCGTGTGGCAAGATAGGGCAGGTAGGAGGGGCTTCCGGGAAGCTTTGACGCCTTGATCATGTGTTGCATAGTCGACCATCTTCTTGTACTTGTCCCCATAGGCCCCTTTATTTACTAGTCCCCAATTTCTTTGCACAAACAATGGTTTTGACAGGTTGTGTTCTGGTGTGCACCGCCTTTTCCATCAAGAATCGGATAAAAAACGTGGTCTGTCCCCTATTTGATATGTGTGGTTTGTCCTGGCATGACAATTTTTGTCAAGATAAAGACTGTTTTTGTTAATTTAAGCATAGTAAAAGAATTTTATTATGCCTGCTTGGGAAGGATGTGAAAAAAACTCATTGCAATACCGGATAGTTATACAGCCAATTCTTGTTGGGTCTTGTTGTGGCATACTCATTGCTTTATTGTAATATCGATTCTGAAAGCATCACTTTTAATGAACCAAAAACAAGGAGAGATGAACATGACACTAAGAATGGTTAAAAGAAATCAAAAAGGTTTTACATTGATTGAGTTGATGATCGTTGTTGCCATTATCGGGATACTTGCCGCCATTGCGATTCCAAATTTCAGAAACTACCAGATGAAGGCCAAAACTGCAGAAGCCAGGACCAATATAGGTGCAATCAGAACATCCCAGGAATCATATAAGGCTGAAAATGATCTGTATCTTGCATGTGCTGTCAACGGTAACGAGGCCGGCACGAAACCTTTAAAAGTTGCATGGGCAGATAATGAAGACGAAACATATAAAAAGATTGGTTTTGAACCTGCTGGAGATGTCTATTATGCATATGCCGTCGCAGTGGGTAAAGATACGAACGATAATGATGGTCAGGAAATGGCAATTGATGCAATGGGTGATCTTGACGGTGATGGTAACCCAGCATATTTCACAATGTCAAGTGACGCCGAATTGGTTGGCTTACAGAGTCAGGCTGCAGGCTCCCCTGCCTGGAGTATTACTCCCAGTGGTGACGACTTCTAATTTGCAAGTAAAATTAATATTCATGATGCTCAAAAGAGGGTGGAGTCAGAAGGTTGGTTCCGCCCTTTATTAATTTTATGCATAGGGCATTTGGGTACAGATAGATCAAGAACAAAAGATTGTTTTTTAAATTGAATACATTATACATACCTTCTTTATGTGGCAAACCCGGTTGTACCCCTGTGACTTCAAAATCGCCTGGGGTGTTCCCGTAGATTTTACAACGATAGTATTTGCATTAATGGGAAATGTTTATTGTCAATATATAGTTACTGCAGGTGCTGTGGCTATTATAACCGCCTTTTTAGCAACCGATACACGAGATCTTCATGGTAGCGGCCCCAGTTCGTAATGAGCATTTGCCCTTGACAAATCAGGTGTATTTATTGATATAAACTCTGGTGTTTGGCAGATGAATATGGTTAAATAATTAATTACAATTGACTTATTAGAGTTTTAGCTGCAGAGCTTTTACGATTATCCCCAGGCAGTTTCTTTTAAAATTGTCTATTAATGTGACATGTTTTTAAGATCAAACCCATGAAAAAAAATATAACTTTTTTTCTTGTCCTGGTATCCTGCATGGCGGGTTTGTTTTTCACCAGTTTGAATATAGATAAGAAGTACCCGCCTGTGATTATCGAGGATATGCTTTATCTTCCTTCAGGCAACTTTTTAAAAGGCGCAGCACTTGGTTTCGACGAGATGCTGGCGGACCTTTTGTGGATAAAGGCCCTTGCCTATTTCGGCGGCCATGCTGTGACTGATCAGGACTATTCATGGTTGAGCCATATCCTTGATATCGTAACCACCCTGGATCCTTTTTTTCAGTATCCCTATGAGTTTGGAGGGGTAGTTCTTGCCACGGAAATCGGGGATGTGGAGAAAAGCAATCAACTCCTTGAAAAGGGAATGAAAAATGTGGAAAAAACCCATGAACGATACTGGTATCTTCCTTTTTTCATGGCGTTTAACTATATGTACCATAAAAACGATTACAAAACCGCTGCACACTACCTTGAAATCGCCTCAATATTTCCCCAGAGTCCCGATTATCTTCCCCTGCTTGTCTCAAGGCTCTATGCCAATGCAGACTCCCCAGAAATTGCCATTCCCTTTCTTACTGAAATGATAAAAAGCACCGAAAAACCAGAACTCAAAGAGAAATTAAAGCTTCGTTTAGATCAAGTCGTCAACCAAAGTAATATTCAAGCCCTCGAGGCTGCCAGACAACAGTTCTTTTTAAAGGTTTACAGATATCCTGAAACCATAGAAGAGATGTTTCAAAAAGGTTTCATACTTTTTACCCCTGCCGATCCCAGGGGAGGGCGATACTATATCTTAAAAGAAGACGGCAGGGTTAAAAGCACCATAAAAACAGAACAGCTTAAAGTTCACATTGACAAGCAGAACAAAGTTAAAATTGATATGCAGCCAATACAATAAAAGTTGAGGATGGGGTAATTGACAGATCCAACAGCAGTTAAAATACAAAACCTGCACAAATCATTTTTCAATGGCTGGGGCAGGCGATCTGCCGTTATTAAAAACCTGAACCTGGAGATCCTGGACAATGAGATCTTTGGTTATCTCGGGGCAAACGGGGCTGGAAAAACAACAACCTTCAAGTTGATGCTCGGTCTTATCTTTCCTGATAAGGGGGAAATCTTTTTCAAGGGGAAACCTGCCTCTGATTATAGAAACAGATCTTTACTGGGATACCTTCCGGAAAACCCCTATTTTTACACCTATCTTACGGCCGGGGAATCCCTTGATTTTTATGCAAGCCTTTTTGATATGAAAAGATCAGAGAAAACTCGCCGTGTGGGAGAGATGCTTGAGCTTGTGGGGCTTGACCATGCAGAGGATCTTCAGCTCAGAAAGTTCTCAAGGGGGATGCTCCAGCGGTTAGGAATTGCCCAGGCCTTGATCAATGATCCAAAACTTTTGATCCTTGACGAACCCATGTCCGGGCTCGATCCGATGGGAAGGAAAGATATGCGCGATATTATCCTCAGATGCCGGGATCAGGGTAAGACCGTTATCTTTTCATCCCACATAATATCCGATGTGGAGATGATTTGTGACAGGGCTGGTATTCTTTCAAAGGGCGAACTGCAGCAGATCATTGAAATGGATAAGCGCCTTGACAATAATGACAGCATCTGGGAAATCGTCTGCCAGGGAAAACCCCTTAACCTGTCAACTGATCTTTCAACCGCCGGGGAGTTTAGTGGAGTTAAACATCAAGTTGCAGGTAACAGGAATATCCTTTCCACTGACAATAAGGCCTTTGCCTTGAGGATGATGGATGAGATCAAACACCAGGGTTTTGATTTGATTTCGTTTGGTTCAAGACGGAAAAGTATTGAAGAAATATATCTGAAAAGTGTCGGCACCAAAGGAAAAAACCATGGGTAAAATAACTGCCATTGCCTTGAATACATTCCGGGAGTCCATCCGGGACAGAATTTTCTACAGTCTGCTTTTTTTTGCGGTTGTCTTGATCCTTTTTTCCATGGTGCTGGGTAACCTGACCATTGGAGACCCTTTAAAAATCGTCAAGGATTTCGGCCTTGGTTCCATCTCCATTGTGGGGACCCTGATCGCTATTTTTGTGGGCATTGGAATGATCTACAAGGAGATGGAAAAAAGAACCATATTTGTTATCCTGTCCAAACCATTGGCCCGGTGGCAGTTTTTTATCGGGAAATACTGTGGTCTGAGCCTCACCATTCTGGTGGAGGTGGTTGTGATGTCAATCCTTTTATTTGTTTTGTGTTTTCTGTATGTCTCTGAAATACCCTGGACGCTCTTGTACGCCATCATTCCCATTTTCTTTGAAATTCTGCTCATTCTGGCCATTGCCTTTTTATTCTCAACCTTTTCAACCTCTTTTCTGAGTGGCATGTTTACCTTGAGCATATTTATCATCGGCCATTTTACAGGGGATTTGAAAGCCATTGCCCAGGCAACCGAAGATGCATTGTTTCAGAAAGTTTCCAATGTAATTTACTATGTTTTGCCAAACCTTGAATATTTGAATTTTAAGACAAGGGTGGTTCACCATCTAAACATTACCATTTCCGAAGTAATGCTTTCCCTCACCTATGGGATATTATACACTGTGGTTGTCTTGCTGGTGGGTATCTTTATTTTCCAGCGACGGGATATCACTTAAAAAGCACCCTTCAAAATGATTGATACAGAACTTGCCATGATTTTAAGGTTCTTTAAGTTTCTTTAAGTTTCATTTGGGATAGACATGGAACTCTTCCTGCTGTCTGCAGTTTTAGTTCTGGTCTAAACAATTTAAGTGGATTAACCCATGGAGACATCTAGGATCGTAAAAAAATCAAAGTCTGGTTTTACCCTGGTGGAACTGCTGGTTGTCATCGGGATCATCGGGGTTTTGACTGGCATTGCAGTACCAAACCTGGTTGCTTGGTTGCCTGATTATCGCCTGAAAAGTGCTGCAAATGATTTGTACCGCAACATGCAGTTTGCAAAGCTAAGTGCACTAAAACAAAATAAAGAATGGGCTATTGTTTTTGATAGCAATGCGAACAAATATTATATTTGTTCGGCAAAAGGATCGGATAATTCCTGGGCAATTGCCAACAACACCATTGAAAAAGAAGTCAGGTTGCCGGATAAAAACGGGGTTCAATACGGTCATGGCAACGCCGCCAATGATGCCACATTGGGGGCCGGGCAGAGTTTCAGCGATAATGATATTACCTTTCAATATAATTATGCAACATTTAATGCAATGGGAAGAGGCAATGCCGGGTATGTTTATCTTGAAAATGAAAAGCAAACTGCCTATGCGGTTGGGAAAGAATCAACCGGTTATATCTCCACCAAAAAATGGAGAGGCACAGAATGGAATTAAAACAGGGGGCATTGGGCAATGGTGAAGGCTTTACCCTTATTGAGGTTTTGATTGCCATGCTTGTCATGAGCGTGGGGCTTTTAACCCTGGGCGGTATGCAGGTGGTTGCCATTAAAAGCAATAGCAACGCAAGTAATATTACCACAGCCACGGCTTTAATCGAAGAAAAGCTCGATGTATATAAGTCCATGGATTATACTGCTATTGTAAATGAGAATGGGTCACAAAATAACTTTGACTGGAACACTAGCGTTGCGGCAAACACCCCGGCCAACGGACTTAAAACAATAACGGTCAACGTCTCATGGACAGGTGGCAATAAGACCCATTCCCTTGCCTTTGGAACCATTGTTGCGCAGTAATTTTAAGGATAAATAAAATGACCTGGTTAAAAAATGATTCCGCCGGATTTACATTGATCGAAATTCTGGTAGCCCTGGCGATTTCAGGTATTGTTCTGACCGGGATATTCTTTGTCTTTGAGACAAGTAACAAATCTTATATTCTCCAGGAGGATATTGCCCGGATGCAGCAAAATGTCAGAACCGCAAAATATTTCTTGGAAAAAGATCTGAGGATGACAGGATATGGTGTTAGGGGGCTTGCCTTTAACGGTGCGATCATTGATCCGATTCGTTTTGTAAACAATGATTTCCTGGCAGATGCAAATATTATTGACAATACAGATACTATAACCCTTACCTACATTAAAGATGACGCCAATAGCTGTGGAACGGGTGGTACGAAAAGTCCTTGTACTGATTTGCGACCACTTTTATTGGAGGAAGGAATGCCGGTCAATTCAGGAGAAGCAAAAATACAACAGGACCTGAATGATCCGCTCTATTCCATGTGGTATGATGGGTGCTCTTGCGGTGGAACAACTTATGATTATCCAGGCTATGGGTTTCAGGTCATTATTACCTCGCCGGACGGGTCCATGTCGGAGCTTGTGTGGCTCACACAGGTTCAGCCCGGTGGTGGTGGGACTAAAAGCAAGATTCAGAACAGGAAGTATAATGGTCAGGAAAATAAAGTTTTCAATTCATTTCCGAAAGGCAGCACGATTAAATTTTTTGATTCCACCTCTTTGAAGAGTATCAGATATTATATCGATACAGATTACTTTTTAAGGCGTGAGGTTGGCGGGACTGGTAACAAAATTGCTGAAAATATAGAAGACATGCAATTTGCATTTTGCGGCGATTTTAACGGGGATGGTGTTGTAGATACTGAGGCGGCCGATGACTGGTTTGATGAGGAAAACCTGGTTGCCGGAGAAATGACCAAGCAAGACAAGGCAAAAATTCGATTCGTCCGGGTCACCATTCTGGGGCGTACCCAAAGGGAACACCAAGGCATCAGCAGCTTTCGTCCCGGGATAGAAGATCATGCGGCCTCTGGCCAGAAAGACTTTTATTCCCGGCGGTTGCTCTCGTTTACTGTTAAGATTCGCAATCTTGGCCTGGATGATTAGTCATGTTTTTTTCAGTACTGGTATATGAATGATAAACATAGCGATAAATGAATGCTGAGGTGTCATTTGTTTTACCCAAAAGGGTGAATTAAAACTCAAAATCAATCTTAGGTTTGCTGGAAACGGGGAGGAAAAATAGGATGCCAGATAACAAATGTTTATTATCCTCGAAAAACGAGGATGGATTTGTTTTGTTGAGTTCACTGGTTTTTCTGGTGATTTTGACAGTTATTGGTGTCGCCGCCACAAACACTTCAACCATTGAAACAATGATAGCAGGGGCTGAAAAAAACAAACAAAAGGCCTTTTATGCGGCGGAAGCCGGTATTGAACATTGTACTGCCATATTGATGAACCGGTTAGCCAATAATTTTAAGGCGACCCTGTCATCAAATTGGAACTTTGCCCTGTCCGACGCAGAAGCCGGGGTGGAAAGTATTGATTTTATAAAAAAAACCATAGGGAAAGAATCTTTTGTCTGGATTAAGGATAAACCAATAGGCAATGCCTGCACCTATACAGTCATGGTTCGTGACAATGATGACGATAGTAACCCTTTTGATGATTCGGATAATTTAATCCATGTAACCTCAATCGCCACCATGGGTGACGGGACCACTGCGGGGATTGAGGTTGTCTTATGTAGTTACCTGAAAAGCGGTTCCGCCACTGGCTACACAGGCCAGGCAGGTGCCGGGTCCGGAAAGAGTTATCGGTCCGATGACGCAGAATCCATTACTACCTTTACGCCCCAGACCGGAATTTAATCATGGTTGAAACCGCATCTGTTCGTATAATGTGATAGTGGCCTAGTGGTGAATCGTAAAGGGACAAAATAGATATATGCACAAGAGTATCAGTGAAAATTGCAGTTCATATCAAAAAAGGAAAATAAAAATGGCCACAAAGTATATTAAGAGGACCCGGTTTTTATGGCTCTTTTTCCCTTTGCTTATTCTGTTGGATCTTGTTTTGATTTCTTCTCTTTCGGCGGATCCTCTCAGGATTGTTGGCTGCGCAGTGAACACGAGCATTGATTACAGCAGCGGTTTTATAGCTGAAGACTTCAGTTTGAATAATTCCAGTGTTTCAAACGGTAATATCGTTCTGAATACGGGGAACGATGCCATTGATCCGGATAATATTGTGATTCCCTTTACCCAGGAAGTTTTTGTTACTTTTTTGTATGAAGGGGCAGAATGTGTTTCAGATTTTGGGTGGATGCTCAAGAGTGATGCTGTTAAGTCCGACGGTACCTTTAAAGGGTGGGACAATATCCCTATTGCCAACAGGCACCCGCTGTTTAAAAAAATTTATGATGACAGTGAAGGTTCAGGGGGAAACGGTGTTTTTGATTCAAAGTATGGTAAAGGCAACTTTCCCACTTCCGATGAAGCTGCGTTGGCAGCTTATTATGATGGCACCCAATATCCTTTTGTGGTGAATGGAGATGGGGTGGTTAGTCCCAAGGATATGAAGAAATCCATTGGAACCATTGCCGGTGGGACAGAGCTGGTCTTTTTTTTAACTGCAAATAAACGCTGGGACACCTCAGACACTAATGGTGTTTTTTTTACCAAGAGAGAGTGGAACACGGACACATACGGTGCTTGTGGGACTGGCACCTTTGATAAAATTTATCGATTGGGAGTCGCCTCTTTAGAAGGGGGGTGTACCATTGATGGTGGATGGTTGTCACAATCTGCAATTACACGGATGGCCAATGAATTCGGCGTTGTTTTGTCAGGGGAATATGTCCTCCCAATAACCAGGGGTGCCAAATATTCCCATGTGATTGTGGGGGCGCCGCCGGACAATCCAAATAAATGGATATTGGGCTGGGAAGATTTGATTGGAGGAGGAGATGCCGACCATAATGACATGGTGTTTATGATAGAACGGCGAACCGGTGGGATTGCAAGCCTTCTTTCAAGCAAGGCAATTGTTCCCGATGATGCAGATGCCTATTTTACGGCTGTCACATTTGTTGCATATGATCGGATACCCTGTCCCGGGGAAACTGAGATAATTTATTCACTTTCCATTGACAATGGCGGTACCTGGATTCAGATAACAGACTGGGATGAAATTTATGCGACAGATGCCTTAAAAAAAATAGGGGCTGCCGTGGACGATGGTTGGCAGCCAGGTACGCCGGAATACACCAGAAGAAAGATACGAATAGATTTTTCAGAAAAAGGGCTCTCCGGCAGGGCAATTTTATGGAAAACGGCAATGTTCAGTGAAATAGAAACCTGTAAGCCTGAAATTATAGACGTGCAGATTGACGGCACCGTTGCCACAAACGGCACTTTTTCCCGAGCCGCACCAGTTATTCAGACTAATGTTGTTTATTCTGGGGCCTATGAAACACCAGCTCTCTCCTGGACTGATAAATCTCTCAGGGGGCATCTCATCGCAACCCAGCGGTATGCCCCGGAAGACCCCGGTAAAACAGCGGTTAAGATACTGTGGGATGCAGGGGAAGTCATGAAGTCAACGCTTCCTTCTGACAGGAAAATATACTATCCAGACATCACACTGGCATCCGTTAAAAACAAAGAAATTGCCAAGGGGGATGGGAGAACCCTCCTTTTTAAAGGAACCCTTGCGCACCATCCTGTCACCGCAATGACACTGCGCATCACTGATCAGTCAGAGTCATTTAAGGATGAGCATACCGATCTCCTTACCGGAAGTCTGGGGGGAATGGGGATCATTAACCGGTTTACGGGAGAATATAGTTTTACCTTTCATTCACCCCCGGCCAGTGGTGTCCCGATCAATGTCTCCTATTCCTATTATACAACCTCCAGTATATTGTCTGATTTTACAGCTACCAATATAAACAACGCTATGCTGGGACTGGATGACACTTATGTTATCCCTAACGGGTTTGTATATGATCTGAATGAGGACAATGACCTTACTGAAGACGATGGTGATTGGCTGGTCAACTGGACAAGGGGCTATAAGGATGGGGTCTCAACGGTCAAAGACTGGATTCTGGGCCCCATTGACCATTCTGTTCCCGCCATCCAGATACCACCTGGAAAACCCAGGTGGTATTATGGCAGCACCATTACCAAAGCGGAAAAAAATGAATTTGATGCATTTGTTAAAACCCATGAGAATAGGCAGACAGTGGCCTATGTCGGATCCCGTGACGGCATGCTCCATGCCTTTGATGCGGGAAAGTTCCGGTGGGGCGACAACCCCCATACTCCCCTTAAAGAGAAACGCGGATATTTCCTATGGGAGGGGGATCCAAAAACACCCAATTATGGTACAGGTGAGGAATTGTGGGCGTTTATCCCGGCCAATTTGATATCCCGGCTAAAAAACAATTATTTAAATGCGGATGATCAGGCCTATGTGGATGCATCTCCCACCATTGCAGATGTCAAAGTAGGGAATAACTGGAAAACGGTGCTCTTGTGTGCCCAGGGGAACGGGGGTGACACTGTGTCCTGCCTGGACGTTACAAACCCGATTACCCCAACTTTCATGTGGGAATTTGCCGATCCAGACCTTTTCAGGAGTCGGTCTTCTGCCGCAGTGGCCCAGATTGGCAGAATATTAGTAAATGGAACATCAAAATGGGTTGCCTTTTTTGTGTCCGGCAAAACCTATGATGCCTCCTTGTACCCCTCCATTTACATAGTTGATATTGCAGACGGAAGTTTGATTAAAAGGGTCTTTTTAAACGCTGATCCTGGCGGAAAAGGGGGAGTTGCCAGCGGTCATCCAGCCGTTGTCGATTCCGACGCAAACGGATACATTGACCGAGTTTATATTGGGTCAGACAAGGGATATATGTACAAAGTAAATATCCCGGATGATCCTGATGTGTTAAATTACACGATTACCCATTGTATCATTAATACAGATTTTTCCAATGAAAACGGGGATGAAGTGCCGGACGCTTATCAGCTCCAGCCAATATATGCCTCTCCCTCTGTCTCCATAGAAAACAGTTTTTCTGCCCTTGGTGAGCTTGAGTACAGTGTTAAAATATTTTTTGGCACCGGTGACAGCCCTTACTATGACGAGAATATTAATACCGCAGACACAAGGTACCATTTTTTTGCTTACAAAGATACCAGTGCCAAGGGGGAATGTTCAGATGGAACGGTAACCCTGGACTGGTATCTGGAACTGCCCGAAGGACATCGTGTTTTTGCCTCTGCCTTTGCCGCTGCCGGGAACATTTATTTCGGCACTTCAACTGCTGAAACAGAAGATCCCTGCGAGGCCATTGGCGAAACTTCCAACGGTGGAAAGATTTATGCCGTAAATATCCACGACGGAACGATCAAATTTGATCCGGTTATCGGGAATGTGCGCGTATCCCCCATTGTCGATGATAAGCACCTTTATGTCAAAACCCCGCATGGCGGAATTGAAACCTTTGGCGAAGGTGTCTATAACAATGAGGTGATAATGGGAGCCGATGTGACGACTTCGGTGAGATCATGGAAGGAAATCTTTGAATAAACGAACTCGCTCTCAGGGTCAGACTCTGGCAACTTTTGGCTTAGGATGTGCTTTCTGAGCCTGTGGCAGCATGTCCATGGGGTGCTCTCTTAACTGAGATAAAAGTTCTTCAGCGTGTGTGCTGGCCGTTTTGATTTGACCGGTTCAGGGCCTTCACTAATATTAGTTCCAATCAGTCAATTCACCGGTCATTTGACTTTTGATACAAATAGTTTTAGAAGGGATCTGGTATTTTAACTGGTTATGTATGTCCGGTTACATTAAATTGACGTTGATCATTATGAAGTTGATCGAGGAGGAGCCATGAACCATAAAAATGTTGTCAAATATTTTTTCGCTATCTTTTTTGTCCTGGTATTGTTGTTTGCTGTTGCAGGGTGTTCAAACTTTAACACGGGTGGAAGTCAAACCTCTACCGAAGCGACACAGCCCCAGACCCGGGAAACAACGGCTGTGTATTACGATTTCAAGGATATTCTCATTCCCAAAGAGTTAAAGGTGATGGACGGATCCACCGTTGTGGTGAGCACTCCTGGCTATATCTCGGGTCTAATTACCCTTAAGGGAAGGATAGAGTCCCGGTCTTTGTTTAATTTTTTTTCCAACAACATGATCAAGGACAACTGGAACATGATTTCAAACATCAAGAGTCCCGCTTCCACGATCATGATTTTCCAGAAGGAGTCCCGCTGGGCAGTTATCACCATCCGGGAAAAGGATTTCAACACCTATGTTGAGGTAGGTGTGGCCCCGACCCTTGGAAGGGTTCAACCGGTTCCGGAATCTGACCTTTTTAACTGATGCAGGCCATGACCCTTAAAGGAAAGAACGTCATCCTGGGGGTGTGCGGCGGAATCGCAGCCTACAAGGCAGTGGAGCTGCTGCGGCTGTTCAAAAAAGCAGGTGCAGATGTTCGGGTGGTGATGACCCGGGCGGCCCTGGAGTTTGTGGGCGAGACCACCTTCAGGGTATTGTCTGAAAATGAGGTGTGCACAGGTCTTTTTAACACTAACGAATCATCTGTACGCCACATTGAATGGGCATCGGCTGCGGATTTGATGGTAGTTGCACCTGCCACGGCAAACTTTGTCGGGAAAATGGCCAACGGCATTGCAGACGACGCCCTTACCACAATGGTCATGGCCGTGACAGCTCCCAAGGTTGTTTGCCCGTCCATGAATACCCATATGTACGAAAACCTTGCAGTCCAGAGGAATCTGGACATACTGGAGGGGGACGGCGTCTTGATCGTCGAGCCTGGAACCGGGGAACTTGCCTGTAAAACCACCGGGGCAGGGCGGCTTACTGAACCTGCCCTGATCTTTGATCGAGGGGTTGCAGCTCTGACTCGAAAGGACCTTAAGGGGAAAAAATTTTTAATATCTGCGGGTCCCACAAGGGAGGCCATCGATCCTGTGCGTTATATCAGCAACCACTCGTCGGGTAAGATGGGGTATGCCATTGCTGCTGCGGCAGAAAAAAGGGGAGCTTTGGTGACCCTGGTTTCGGGACCTGTTGCTCTTTTACCGCCCTTTGGTGTTGAAACAGTAAATGTCGAGTCTGCAAGGGACATGGCAGATGCAGTGCTTGATCGTTTTGACGGGTGTGATGTGCTTGTCAAGGTTGCCGCTGTTGCCGATTACAGGCCCCTTGACCCCAAATCCCATAAGATTAAAAAAAAGGATCAGAATTTTAATCCGACTGACGATCCTCAGCACAGTCCACTGCATAACTCCCGGCACAACCAGACGCAGCCCCAAGGTCATCTTAATCTAACCCTGGTGGAAAATCCCGACATCCTGAGGCTTGCGGGCGAGAGAAAAGACCATCAGTTTGTCGTCGGGTTTGCCGCTGAAACCGATGATCTTGTGCAGAATGCCCTTGCAAAGATGGAGAAAAAAAATCTTGACATGATCGCCGCCAATATTGTGGGGGAGGAAGGTTCCGGGTTTGGCAGTGATTTCAACAGGGTTAAACTTTTTTTCCGGGATGGAACCAGGGGTGACATCCCCTCCATGGAAAAACCCCTGGTTGCAAATCTGATTCTTGACGAGATCCTGGCAAGGCTGCCGGTCAAGGCTGGTCTGGAACAATGATGCGATCGGATTCAAAGTCTTTTACTTCAGAGCCTTGTGCCCTGGAGCCCTGTAAACAAAACTACTCCATAAGGGCCGAATTCGTCGAATTGATTGAACAGACCAGGGCCCATCTCATGTTTAGACAATCGATCACCCCCTGTGACCTTGGACTTTCAAAAGAATCCCTGGAGATTATCAGATCCTGGAATTTTTCTTCAAGAAAGTCAGAACCTCAACTCCGGGCAAATCATGCAGACCAGGGAAAACAGCCAGACCAGGGAAAGGGAGCAGTCCAACTAAGGGGTGAGGGCGATCCCCAGGCAGCCCTTTTTATCGTTGCAGAGCAGAAGAAGAGGGGTATTTCTCCCTATGCAGGACCCGGGGGTGAGCTTCTTTTGAAGATCCTCAAAGCCATTGAACTTGACAGGGCAACGGTTTATATCACAACGATTCCTTCTGAAGGCCCCATAACAGGTGCGATTCAACGGATCAAAAGGGAGGTCAATCAGGTAAAGCCAAAGCTTGTATGCACCCTTGGACCAAGGGCAGTACAGGCTATGCTCAACGTTAAAGATCCCCTTGAACATCTCAGAGGCAGATTCCATGAGTTTGATGCCGTCCCCCTTATGCCCACATTTCATCCATCTAACCTGATCCATGATGCAGCACTTAAAAGACCGGTGTGGGAGGACATGAAAATGATCAAGGCAAGGCTCGGAGACTGACATGAATATTGTCGAGAGGTTTTTGCAGACCTTGTCGTCTGAAAAGGGGTACTCCCCACACACGATAAGGGCCTATACTGTTGATCTTAATTCGTTTGTCGGTTTTTGTTTTCCTGGTAAAAAAATCGAAACAGTCACGGATGAGCAGCTCCTGGCCGCAATTACAAATCTTGAACCCAACCCTGTTCGAGGTTTCATGATGGACCTTGCAAAGAAAAAGCTGTCCAAAAGAACTGTTTCAAGGCGGCTCTCTGCCCTCAAGACCTTTTTTAACTTTTTAATGGTGGTCGGGGAAATCAGGGTAGATCCGGCCCAGGCAGTCACAGCACCAAAATTATCCAGGCCCATTCCTCAGTTTCTAACGGTGGACGACATGTTTTTTCTGCTCGATTCCATTAAAAATAAAACCCCAGTTCAAAAGAGAAACAGGGCCATGTTTGAACTTTTTTATTCAACGGGCATGCGGGTGTCCGAGCTTGCAGGTCTCGATGTCGGTGACATTGATCTGGAAACAAGTCTTGTAAGGGTTCGGGGAAAGGGAAACCGGGAACGACTTGTCCCGGTTGGTGACCGGGCTCTCAAAGCTGTGGACGACTATCGAACCATGATTGCTGCGGAACATGGGGCTCTTTTTTTAAACCGGGACAATCAGAGATTGTCTGACAGTTCAATTCGACGGGTGCTTGCCGGACTTGTCAAAAATTGCGGACTTGGTGTGCCCGTTTCCCCCCACACCATTCGCCACAGCTTTGCAACCCACATGCTCGATGCCGGGGCTGATCTTCGGGGCATCCAGGAGATTCTTGGCCATGTGAGTCTTTCGACAACCCAGATCTACACCCATGTGACCTATGCCCGGCTTATGGAGGTTTATGACCAGGCCCATCCCAGGAGTTAAAATAGTAGGCAGTGGTTAGTAGGTAGTAGGCAGTGGGCAGTGGGGCAGGTGCAACGAAGCATGAAACACGATAGTTGTTAGCAGTTAGCTAAGAGCTAAAAGCTAAGAGCTAAGAGCTAAAAGCTGTTTCCTATAAACATTTAAAGGTGATTAAATATGACAGATACATTTCACGGAACAACAATATTGGCCCTGCGCCACAAGGGCCGGGTGGTTGTGGCAGGTGACGGCCAGGTGACCCTTGGCACCATAGTGACAAAGCACAAGGCGAAAAAGGTGAGAAGGATCT
>JAVEQI010000007.1:28772-39483 GCA_034007745.1 Desulfobacterium sp. | reverse complement strand
GATACATTTCACGGAACAACAATATTGGCCCTGCGCCACAAGGGCCGGGTGGTTGTGGCAGGTGACGGCCAGGTGACCCTTGGCACCATAGTGACAAAGCACAAGGCGAAAAAGGTGAGAAGGATCTACAACGATAAAATCATCACAGGCTTTGCAGGAGCCACGGCCGACGCCCTGACCCTTTCTGAGAAACTGGAACAGAAACTTGAGCAGTATAACGGCAACCTCACAAGGAGCGCAGTGGAACTTGCCAGGGAGTGGCGTACGGATAAGTATCTTAGACGCCTCGAGGCTATGATGATAGCGGCCGACGAGAAATTCACCTATCTTCTGTCAGGTAACGGGGACGTGATCGAACCCGATGACGGGGTCATGAGCATAGGTTCGGGCAGCACGGCGGCCCAGGCTGCGGCCCAGGCCCTGGTGGCACACACGGATCTTGATCCTTTGACCATAGTTAAAGAGGCTATGAAGATAGCTGCTGCCCTTTGCATCTACACCAACAACCATATAACCATCGAAGAGATAAATAATGAGTGATCTTAAGCCCATGGAGATTGTCAGGGAGCTTGATCGGTACATCATCGGTCAGAAAAACGCCAAGAAATCCGTAGCCATTGCCCTTAGAAACCGCTGGCGCCGCCGCCAGGTCCCAGAGGATTTAAGGGATGAGATAGCTCCCAAGAACATTATTCTCATAGGCCCCACGGGTGTTGGAAAGACCGAGATTGCACGGAGACTTGCCCGGTTGACAGATTCTCCATTCTTCAAGGTGGAGGCATCCAAGTTCACGGAGGTAGGCTACGTGGGAAGGGATGTTGAATCCATGATCCGGGACCTTCTGGAACTGACGGTCAACACCCTCAAGGGTCGCCACCAGGAGGCGGTGCAGGAAAAGGCTGCGGCCATGGCCGAGGAGAGAATCCTTGATCTTCTGCTGCCCGAATCCGGAACACCCGGGAAACAGGCTGGAACCGGTTCGGAACCACATCTTGAGATTGTCTCTTCCGAAACCTCCAGGGGCTCCACACGGGAAAAATTGAGGAAGATGCTGAGGAGCGGCAAGCTCGATTCCAGATTTGTGGATATTGATGTCACGGGCAAATCTTCGCCCATGATCGAGATCTTTTCCAACACGGGAATGGAGGAGATGGGCATCAACATGAAGGATATGCTCGGCAATCTCCTGCCCAAGAACACCAAGCGGCGCAAGGTCAAGGTGGCCGAGGCCATGAAGATCCTGACCCAGGAGGAGGCTGCCCATCTGGTCGATATGGAAAAGGTGACCTCCGAGGCCGTTGAGATGGTCGAGCAGTCAGGGATCATATTCCTTGACGAGATCGACAAGATTGCCGCCAAGGGCAGTTCCCACGGCCCAGAGGTGTCCAGGGAGGGGGTGCAGAGGGATCTGTTGCCCATTGTCGAGGGAAGCTCGGTGCCCACCAGATACGGTACGGTAAAGACTGACCATATCCTGTTTATAGCTTCCGGAGCCTTTCACATTGTAAAACCGTCGGATCTCATCCCTGAACTCCAGGGCCGTTTTCCCATCCGGGTTGAACTCACAAGTCTCGGCAAGGACGAATTCGCAAGGATACTCACCGAACCCAGGAACGCCCTCATTCTCCAGTACATAGCTCTCCTGAGAACTGAAGGGGTCGAGGTCGAGTTCACAGAAGAAGCCATTGATAGAATCGCATCCATTGCTGTTGACGTGAACGAAAGAACGGAAAACATCGGTGCAAGACGCCTTCATACCGTCATGGAGAAGCTCCTGGAGGATGTTCTATTCCATGCCCCTGATGTGGACGAGAAAAAGATCGTTGTGGACGCAGATTTTGTGGACAAGCAGCTCATGGAAATAGTAAAAGACGAGGACCTGTCGAGGTATATTTTGTGATGAATATGAATAAGAATATGGACATGAACGTGGCCGACATCCTGGTCGAGGCCCTTCCCTACATCCGCCGTTTCTCCGGCAAGACCATAGTGGTCAAGTACGGGGGCCACGCCATGGTGGATCAGGAGCTGAAACTCAATTTTGCAAGGGACATCACCCTGTTGAAATATATCGGGATAAACCCCGTTGTGGTCCACGGGGGAGGTCCCCAGATTAACCTGGTGCTGGATAAAATGGGCATCACCTCCACCTTTGTCCGGGGCATGCGCTACACAGACGATCAAACCATGGACGTGGTGGAGATGGTCCTGGGCGGCAAGGTAAACAAGGAGATCGTGGCCGGGATCAACGCCCAGGGCGGAAGGGCCGTGGGACTCACCGGCAAGGACGGGGGGCTGATCACTGCAGAAAAGATGACCATCGTGGACTCGTCCAACGCGGAAAAACCCCCCGAGATCATTGATCCGGGCATGGTGGGCAGAGTTACTGCCATTGATCCGGATATCATCCATACCCTCACCCAAAAGGGATTTATCCCGGTTATTGCTCCTGTGGGGATGGGCAAATCCGGCGAGACTTACAACATAAACGCCGACCTTGTGGCGTCCAAGATCGCATCTGCCCTTGGGGCGGAACGCCTGGTTCTGATGACTGACGTTGACGGACTTCTGGACGCCTCATCCGCACTTATATCGTCGGTGGCAGCCGTTAAAATTCATGCCATGATACAAAATGGCGGGATCAAGGGCGGAATGATTCCCAAAATGGAATCTGCCCTTGAGGCCCTTGAAAACGGCGTTGGAAAGGCCCATATAATCAACGGCACAAGACCCCATGCCCTGCTGCTGGAGTTCTTTACAGATTCGGGTGTCGGCACCCAGGTTTTTTTGAAAGGTCAGGAGGAATAAAGAACAATCAATGAATACCATCGAACGAACAGACGCTTACGTGTTTAACACCTATGCCAGAATCCCCACCGTTTTTGTGAGGGGCCAGGGTGCAACTCTGTGGGACGACAGGGGCAACTCATATACGGATTTTCTGGCGGGCATTGCCGTTGCAAGCCTTGGCCACTGCCATCCGGCCGTGACCCGGGCCATTGCCGATCAGGCAGCAACCCTTGTTCACGTGTCAAACATCTTTTACACCGAGCCCCAGGCCGAACTTGCCCAGATGCTTGTTGAAAACAGCTTTGCAGACAAGGTTTTTTTCGCAAATTCCGGGGCCGAGGCCAATGAAGCGGCCATCAAGCTTGCCCGGCGCTACTTTAATGAAAAGGGTGAGCCCGGACGCTTCAAGATCATCACCATGAATCAATCTTTCCACGGCAGGACCATGGCCACCCTGTCCGCCACGGGCCAGGACAAGATCAAGCAGGGTTTTTCTCCCCTGGTGGAGGGGTTTGTTCACTGCCCGTTTAATGACATTGACGCTTTGACGGCCCTTGTCGACGACTCGGTCTGCGCCGTCATGATGGAATGCCTCCAGGGTGAGGGGGGAGTTCTTCCTGCCGATCCCGACTATATCAAAAGCGTCCGCAGGTTGTGCAGCGAGCGGGGACTCCTTCTCATTTTTGACGAGGTCCAGACAGGCATGGGGCGGTGCGGAACCCTCTTTGCCCACGAGCTGTTTGACGTAACCCCGGACATCATGACCCTGGCAAAGGCCCTTGGCAACGGGCTGCCCATCGGGGCCATGCTTGCCTCAAAGGAGACTGTTAAGGGGTTTACTGCGGGCAGCCACGCCACGACCTTTGGCGGCACCCCCCTCGTAACCCGGGCCGCCCTCGAGGTGTTGAAGATAATATCTGAACCCGCCTTCCTGGGCGAGGTAAGAGAGAAGGGTTCCTACCTGAAACAGGAGCTCACAAAACTGATGCCGCGGCATAAGACCATCAAGGCTGTCCGGGGCAAGGGGCTGCTCGTCGGCATGGAGCTTGATTCCGATGCCGGAAAGGTTGTGAGGCTTGCCATGAAAAAAGGCTTTATTCTCAATGCGATTCAGGGTAAAGTCATCAGATTTGCTCCTCCCCTTGTGATCACCAGGGAGGAAATTGATGGCGTTGTCAAGGTTCTTGACGACCTTTTAGATTAAATTATCCTTGGAGAATCTTTATGAAAAAAGACCTGCTGTCGCTCCTTGATCTTGACAGGGAAGACTTTATACATCTGTTTGAACTGGCCCTCGGATTTAAAAAAAGAGCCAGTCAGGGCATCTCTGACATGCATCTGGCAGGCAAGAGCCTCGGACTCATCTTTGACAAGAAATCCACCCGCACGAGGATCGCCTTTGAAACAGCCATGATCCAGCTTGGGGGAACTCCCATTTACATGAGCACCCAGGACACCCAGATCTCAAGGAACGAGCCTGCCTGCGACACTGCAAGGGTGCTCTCCCGGTACCTGAATGTCCTTGCCATGCGAACCTTTGACCACGCCCTGGTTGAAGAGTTTGCAGCATCCTCAACCATTCCTGTGATCAATGCTCTGACCGATCTTTATCACCCCTGTCAGATTTTAAGCGACCTCATGACGGTGATCGAGAAAAAGGGGGGATTTGAGGGGAAAAAGATCGTGTGGGTGGGCGATGGAAACAACGTTGCCAACTCCTGGGTTAATGCTGCGGCTGTGCTTGACCTCGACCTTGTGGTGGCAACCCCTGAGGGGTATGGAATCAGTGAGGGCATCCTGGCAAAGGCCCTTGAAAGGGGAGGGCGTAAAATCGTTTTTACCCATGATCCAAACGAAGCCGTAGAGAATGCCGATGTGGTGTACACTGACGTTTGGGCCAGCATGGGCCAGGAGGAGGAACATGCAAAACGGGTGGCTGCCTTTAAGGGCTTCCAGGTGAACAGATCCCTCCTGTCCTCGGCAAAGCCCGATGTAACGGTGATGCACTGCCTGCCAGCCCACAGGGGGGAAGAGATTTCAGAGGAAATTCTCGAGGCTCCGGATGCCGTGTTCTGGGACCAGGCTGAGAATAAACGCCATATGCACAAGGCCATTCTTCAGACTTTGATTAATAAATAAGGATATATTTATGAGTGATATAAAAAAAGTTGTTCTTGCATATTCCGGTGGGCTTGATACTTCCGTGATTCTGAAGTGGCTGATTGAGACTTATGAATGTGAGGTTGTGACCCTTACGGCGGATCTCGGCCAGGAGGAGGAGCTTGACGGGCTTGAGGAAAAGGCCCTCAAGACAGGGGCGGTAAAGGCCTATGTGGAAGACCTGAGGGAAGAGTTTATCCGGGATTACGTGTTTCCGGCCTTCAGGGCCAACGCCATCTACGAGGGTCAGTACCTCCTGGGGACAGCCATTGCAAGGCCCTTGATTGCAAAGCGCCAGATCGAGATTGCCGCAGCAGAAGGGGCCGACGCCGTGAGCCACGGTGCTACGGGCAAGGGCAACGACCAGGTGCGGTTCGAGCTTAGCTATTTTGCCATTAATCCCGGCATCAAGATCATCGCCCCATGGCGGGACTGGGATCTCACCTCCAGGACCCGGCTGATGCAGTTCGCAGACGAACACGGCATTCCCGTGCCCCAGACTCCGAAAAAACCCTACAGCACAGACCGGAACATGCTTCACATAAGCTACGAGGGTGGTGTGCTGGAAGACCCCTGGGCCGCTGCTACGGACGATATGTACACCATGTCAGTCAGACCGGAGGATGCCCCGGATAAACCAGAAATCATCGACATCGACTTTAAGAGCGGAGATCCCGTGGCCATCAACGGCCGGGCCATGTCCCCTGCAACCCTCTTCAAGGAACTTAACACCCTTGGCGGCAGGAACGGCATCGGCCGCATCGACCTTGTGGAAAACCGATTCGTCGGCATGAAATCAAGGGGCGTATACGAGACCCCGGGCGGTACCATACTGAGGATGGCCCATATGAACATGGAATCCATCACTCTTGATCGCGAGGTGGCCCACCTTCGTGATTCTCTCATTCCAAAGTATGCCGAGCTTATTTACAACGGGTTCTGGTTTTCTCCTGAAATGGAGCTTCTTCAGAGGATGGTGGACGACACCCAGATCAGCGTCTCAGGGACGGTGAAGCTAAAGCTCTACAAGGGGAATTGCTATGTTCTGGGGCGGCGTTCGGACAACAGCCTGTACGACGAATCCTTTGCAACCTTTGAAGATGACGATGTTTACGCCCAAAAGGATGCCGAGGGTTTTATCCGCCTCAACGCCCTTCGTCTCAGAATCCGAAAGCTTGCCAGGGAAAAAATCCAGCAGCACGGGAAAAGGGTGTAACATGGGAAAAAAGCCGTGGGACGGCAGGTTCACCCAGGATACAGATGCCATGGTCGAGCGCTTCACCTCATCCATTGACGTTGACCGGGAACTCTACGCCTATGACATAGAGGGAAGTATTGCCCACTTGACCATGCTTGCCCATGT
Organism: Desulfobacterium sp.; assembly: GCA_034007745.1. Classification (GTDB taxonomy): domain Bacteria; phylum Desulfobacterota; class Desulfobacteria; order Desulfobacterales; family Desulfobacteraceae; genus Desulforapulum. The sequence continues at coordinate 33,170 of JAVEQI010000007.1, read as the reverse complement.
GGGAATCATCACCCTGGATGAGGCGGCGAGCCTTGCTTCCGGGCTCGATCGGGTAAAGAAAAAGATCGCCAGGGATGAGCTTGAGTTCTCCGACACCCTGGAAGATATCCACATGCATGTGGAGAGCGCCCTGGGTGATGAGGCAGGTTCCGTTGCAAGGAAACTCCACACTGGAAGGAGCCGTAACGACCAGGTGGCCCTGGACATCCGCATGTATCTGAAGGCTGAAATCAAGGCAATCAGCCATCGTATCCTGGCCCTTCAAGGGGTGCTCGTGGAAATGGCTTCAGCGCATAAAGATGTTGTAATGCCAGGTTACACCCATTTGCAACGGGCCCAGCCCGTGCTATTTGCCCATCATTTAATGGCCTATTACGAGATGTTCAAGCGTGACCATGAGCGCATGGCCGATTGTCTCAAACGGACCGATGTGATGCCCCTTGGGGCTGCGGCCCTTGCCGGCACCACCTTTCCCCTGGATCGTGAGTATACGAGAGAGTTGCTCGGCTTCTCAAAGGTATCCGACAACAGCATGGACTCGGTGTCTGACCGTGACTTTGCCATGGAGTTCATTGCGGCCGCATCCATTGCCATGATCCATATGTCAAGGTTATCTGAGGAGCTTGTACTCTGGTCTTCGTCCGAGTTTTCCTTTATCACCATCTCAGACGCCTTTACAACCGGGTCGAGCATTATGCCCCAGAAGAAAAATCCCGATGTGGCAGAGCTTGTAAGGGGCAAGAGCGCCAGGGTGGTGGGTAACCTCATGGCCATCATCACCCTCATGAAATCCCTGCCCCTTGCCTACAACCGGGACATGCAGGAGGATAAAGAGCCCCTGTTTGACACTGTCAACACGCTCAAGGCATGCCTCGATGTCTACACCCGGATGCTGCCCAATATTGAGGTGAACAGGGGTGTTATGCTGGCGGCGGCAAAAAAGGGGTTCCTCAACGCCACGGATCTTGCCGATTACCTCGTATTGAAAGGAATTACTTTCAGGCAGGCCCATTCCATATCTGGACGGGCCGTGGCCTTTGCCCTTGAGAATGGTAAGGAGCTTGACAACCTGACGGTGGACGAGTTTAAAACCTTCTCAGAGGTTATCGAGTCCGATATCTTTGAGTTCCTCTCCATCGAGCACATGATTTCAAGAAGGGTCACCCATGGCGGCACATCCTACGACAATGTGCAAAGGGCAATTGAGCGGGCAACCCGGGATCTTGATGAAAAGATGGCTGAAACACCCGAAATAAATGGGAAAGCCGGAACTGCTGCGCCAGAGGTAAGAGAAGGATGAGTCCATCTTCAAAAAATCTTGTAAGAGCTTTTTGTCTTGCCATCTTGCTCCTGGGGGTAACTGGATTCGGGTGCGGCAAAAAAGCGCCCCCCCTTCCGCCGATTCAGGCTACCATTGCGGCTCCCTCCAACCTGGAATTGGCCGTTGATGAAACCAATGGGGGAACCATGGCAACCCTTACCTGGCTCCATTCGAAAAAAAAAGAAGCACCTGAAGCAGTCGGATTTGAGATCGACCTTGCAACTTTGGAGGACGATTGCGAGGGTTGTCCCCTGCGGTTTATTCCCCTTGCCAGGGTCGATGCCAGAACCTTTGAGTTCACAGTTGAAACAGAACCCGGTAAAAAACACTATTTTCGCATCAGGGCCTATACAGATTCCGGTGTGTTGAGCGATTCTTCAAATACCGTTCACGTGGAACCTGGTCAGTGAATCCCATGACCATTGCATATCTTTCCATTGGCTCAAATTTAGGCGAAAAGTACGACAACTGCACCAGGGCAAAGAAAATGGTCGACGGGCTTGACCATACCCGGGTCCTGGCGGTTTCCAGCTTTTATAGAACCGAACCTGTTGATTTCCTCGACCAGGCATGGTTCGTAAATGGAGCCTTGAGAATAGAAACCGGCCTTGACCCCTTTACGCTCATGGGTCACTTAAAGAAGATCGAGGGGCTTATGGGCCAGGGGAAAAAAGATGTGAGGTTCGGGCCCAGGATTGTTGACCTTGATATCGTTCTATACGGGGGAGAAGTCATCAATACCGATGCTCTCGTTATTCCCCACCCTAGGATGCACAAAAGGTGCTTTGTATTGAAGCCCCTGTGTGATATAGCATCTGGCGTTGTACACCCGACATTGGGTAAAAACATGGAACAACTTTTACAGCAAATAGAAAATGACCCCGGCCAGGAGGTCGAGGTTTATACCAAAGGAGACGCAGGATGAAGTTTTTTATAGATACGGCTAACATTGACGAGATAAAGGACGCAAATGCCATGGGCATGGTTGACGGTGTCACGACCAATCCGTCGCTCATAGCAAGGGAAGCGGGCGAATTCACCGATATCATCCGGGAGATCTGTTCGATTGTCGAGGGACCGGTCAGCGCCGAGGTTATCAGCCTTGATTATGACGGCATGGTGAAAGAGGCAAGGGAACTTGCAAAGATCGCCGGTAATATTGTGGTTAAAATCCCCATGACCGTTGACGGGCTCAAGGCCGTCCGCACCCTGACCGACGAAGGGATCAAGACCAACGTAACCCTTATCTTTTCGGCAAACCAGGCGTTGATGGCGGCCAAGGCCGGTGCCACCTATGCAAGCCCCTTTGTAGGAAGAATCGATGATCTTGCCATTGACGGCATGAACCTGATCGAGGAGATTGCCGAGATTTACTCAAACTACATGTTTGACACCCAGATCATCGTGGCAAGCGTTAGAAATCCTCTCCATGTGCTGAGCTCCGCCCTGATCGGTGCTGACATCGCCACCATTCCCTACAAGGTGCTGAGCGCCCTTGCGTCCCATCCCCTGACAGACAAGGGTATTGAATCGTTTCTTGCTGATTGGAAGAAAAAGGAAGTGAAGTAGCTTTTAGCCGTTAGCTGTTGGCCCTTAACTAATAGCTAATAGGTCGAGATATAAGGGCAATTCAAGAATTGCCTTGGAGAATCATCGAGTAGCAGGGTAAAATAACAGGGGAAAAGAACATGGATACCAGGTTGAAAAGATTCAAGAACGCCATGGGGCAGACTATAGGCAGACTCACCAGCATCCTGGGGCGATTGAAAGACAGATTCCTGGTCATCACAAAACCCTGGCGGGAAAAACTTGTAAAAATTGTTCTCAACCCCAATTTTTTGACCCTGCTGCGGATTGCTGCCACCCCCATCCTTGTGGTACTTTTAATGTATCCGGGGAGATTGACGGCATTTTTTGCAGCCCTTGTCTTTTCCATTGCAGCCATCACCGATTACCTGGACGGCTATCTGGCAAGAAAACTGGGGCTTGTTTCAACCCTTGGAAAGATTCTTGACCCACTGGCCGATAAATTTCTGGTTTCGTCGGCATTCATAATGCTGACCTCCCTTGGTTACGTTCCTGCCTGGATCGTCTGTGCGATCATCGGCAGGGAGCTTGCCGTCACAGGACTGAGGTGCGTCATCATGGAAAAGGGAGAGGATGTGGCAGCCTCCTGGCTTGGCAAGTACAAGACAGGCTTTCAGATTGCCTGCATCATTCCGCTTCTGATCCATTATCCCTATCTTGGGATTGATTTCCACGCCATCGGAACGGTTCTCCTTTATGGCGCACTGGTCTTTACCCTCTGGTCCGGGGCGGATTACTTTGTTCGGTTCAGAAAACTGATCTCCTTTTAGATTCTTTTAGATTTATGGGTTGACAATCCCTGGCTATAGGGGTATAAACCCTACTTGTTGTGACGCTGAATTATTTCAGTGTTCGGCGGGAATAACTCAGTGGTAGAGTGCGACCTTGCCAAGGTCGAAGTCGCGGGTTCAAATCCCGTTTCCCGCTCCAAAAAAGGCGGCTTGGCCAAGTGGTAAGGCGACGGCCTGCAAAGCCGTTATTCTCCAGTTCAAATCTGGAAGCCGCCTCCAAAAAAATATAGCACTTACGAGTAAATCGTGAGTGCTTTTTTTTGTACCTTTTTTTGTTCTCCACACTATACCCCACACATTCTGTTGCTCACGCATTAAAGGTCCAATAGTAGGTGCGTGTGATGGACTTTATTATATCCTTTCCTTTGGTTTGCATGTAGATCATAAGATGTCCTTATGATCTATATACGAACCATTTGTGGTTTGTTCTTTTGCCGTTGGTACATTTATCCCTTATAGTTGCTTCTGAACGGTTCCTTATGATATCTTTTCTATGTTCAGACATGCCGAGCTGCAGGCAAACGCTTTTAGGCGGTGATTAACCCAATCGACAGTCAAACGGCCTATGTGTATGAGTTAGTTGGCCAAGGTAGCAAAAAAGATTCATTCAAGAGGTCTGGCAAGTGTTAGAAATGTAATTTTGACGGAGTTTTTAAGGGTGAAATTTTTATAGTAACTGTTAGGACAAGGAGAATTAAT
>JAVEQI010000007.1:0-28672 GCA_034007745.1 Desulfobacterium sp. | reverse complement strand
TGAGTTAGTTGGCCAAGGTAGCAAAAAAGATTCATTCAAGAGGTCTGGCAAGTGTTAGAAATGTAATTTTGACGGAGTTTTTAAGGGTGAAATTTTTATAGTAACTGTTAGGACAAGGAGAATTAATGATATGAAATTCAAAGTAGCATTAAAAAAAACAGACGAGGGATTCAGTGTTTTTGTTCCCAGACTCCCTGGGTGCTGGTCCCAGGGAGAAAATGAAGATGAAGCCCTGGCAAATATAGCAGACGCAATTTAGGGATACATGGAGGAATCAAATGCCAGAAATAGCAAGGTTTTACGGAATTATCATAAAGCTATTCTTTGGAGATCACCCACCTCCCCATTTCCATGCCATATACGGGGAGCATGTTGGGTTGTTCAGCATTGATGATCTTTCGATGATAGAGGGGGATATGCCAAACCGAGCAAAGAAGTTGATAACCGAATGGGCAACGATATATCAATCTGACCTTAAAGATATATGGATTAACCAAAAATTTAAAAAGTTGCCACCTTTGGAGTAAAAAAATGAAACATCCCAGAATAAAATCAGCAAGGGCGATTGATAGCCATACGCTTTTGGTTGAATTCGATAATAGTCAAAAAAAGAAATACGACATACGTCCATTATTAAATAAGGAAATGTTTTCTTTACTTAAGAACCAGGCTTTTTTCAAAGCTGTTCAGGTGGATGCAGGTGGTTATGCAGTTGTTTGGAATAGCGATATTGATATCAGTGAACATGAGTTATGGACTCATGGAGAAGATCTGTAAACTAATCGATGCATTCGTCAGTTAGGCCATCAATGGTGATGCTATCCAAAACACAGGAGTGAGTATGGGGCTTGCCCTCTATGACCAGTGGCTGAGGATTCTCGATCATTTCAATATCGGAGTGGTCCTGGTGGACACCAATCGGAAGATCAGGCAGAGCAATATCAGCGCCAGAACTCTTCTGGGGCTTGAACAGGATGAGATTCTTGGGGGCGACTGCCAGGAGATCTTCTGCGGGCTGCCCTGTTTTTCCACCTGTCCCTTCCATGATCCAACCGGTAGCGAAGTCAGGGACATGGACGTGGAGTTTCTGGACGAGGCCGATGAGAAACACCGGGTAACAAGGGTTGGGGCTCCCCTTCTCGATGCTGAAGGAAGGGTGCAGGGGTGCATCACCGTGCTCCAGGACCATTCGCCGTTCAGTGAGCTTGTAAACCGCATCCACTATGAGGAGCAGAGTCTCAAGATCATCCTGGACAGCTTGAATATGGGGATTTTTACCGTTAATCGGGGCGGGCTAATCACCTTTTTCAACCGGGCCGCTGAAAAAGTATCGGGTTTCAACCGCATGAATCTTCTGGGTAAGGAGTGTACTGCCCTTTTCCCCGGGGATGGGGAAAAAAGCTGCACTGTAATTCGTCAGGTACTTAAAGAGATGGTCCCGGCAACGGCCGTGCGGGGGGAGCTGATTAGCTTCCAGGGTGAAAATATTCCCGTGAGCGCAGATTATATTCCGCTGCTCAACGACCATGGCGGCATTGTTGGTGCCCTTGCAGCCTTCCAGGATATGACGCTGGTGCACCAGCTTGACCAGGCGATCAAGGGACGATACAGGTTTCACCACATGATAGGAAAAGACCCTGCCATGCAGCGGATCTTTGACATGGTCAGGGTGGTGGCGAAAACTGAATCCACTTTGCTCATCGAAGGATCAACAGGAACCGGCAAGGATCTCCTGGCCAAAATCATTCATTCGGAGAGTAAAAGAAGCGAACGACCATTTGTAAAGGTCAACTGCGCCGCCATTCCGGACAACCTGCTTGAGTCTGAAATTTTCGGCTATGCCAGGGGGGCCTTTACCGGGGCCGACAGGGACAAGCCCGGAAGGTTCTGCGAGGCCGACACAGGCACTATATTTCTTGACGAGATAGGGGATCTGCCCCTCTCCCTCCAGGCAAAGCTCCTGCGGGTGCTGGAGGATCGTGAGTTTTACCCCCTTGGCAGCATAAAGACCCAGCACGTGGATGTCAGGATCATCTCGGCAACCAATCGAAAGCTTGAATCCTTGGTTGCTGAAAAACTTTTCCGGGAGGACCTCTTTTATCGACTCAACGTGCTGAGGATAGAACTGCCCCCATTAAAGGATCGACAGGGGGATCTTCCCCTTTTGATTCGCCATCTCATGCGAAAGCAGGCCGGGATCATGAAAAAACCTTCACCGGACATCTGCGCAACAGCCATGGAGATCCTCCTGAACTACAGCTATCCTGGAAATATCCGGGAGCTTGAGAATATCATCGAACACGCCATTATTTTATGCCAGGAAGAGGTGATCCGGTCCTGCCATCTGCCGGTCTACATCCTTGAGCGTTCGGCGGTAAAGGCGAGTGGGAATCTTGATGGGGGATCAACAACAAAAAGGATGTCTGGAACAGAGCGGGAACGCAGGCAGATTCTTGATGTGCTTGAGGCCAATGGTTGGCACAGGGAAAGAACCGCAAATCTCCTGGGTATTGACCGGACCACCCTGTGGCGCAAGATGAAAAAACTTAAAATCTCATCTTAAATCCTGTCTCCTTTGAATCCAGCTCTCCTTGACTTGGGTGTTGCAGGCGTGTTTCATCTTGTTGCGCAACAAGTTTTTTCCAGCAGGTAGGTATCTGGCAGGTTTGTTTTTTTCTGTGTTGCAAAAATGTTTCAATATCTCCTGATTCAGATTCATTTCGTGATCCGTTTTCAAAGCACTCATGACCCGAGACAGGCTTATAACAAGGTGCTTCAGTTGGTTTATCGCCAATTGCACAGTTCTGGCATGCATCTTGCTGTTATACTTTTTTAAAAGGAGACAATGCCATGGCATGTTCCATTCTTATTGTGGACCAGGAACCGGAAACCAGGGCCTTTTTACGCACACTTTTGACCAACCGCGGGTTTGTGGTTCACTGTGCAGAAGGTGTGGAAGAGGGCAGAAGCAAGCGTGAGGCTTGCTGTCCGGATCTGATGATCGTGGATGCCCTTTTACCCGACGAGGGTGCGCTCTCCTTTTGCGGCTGTGATCCCAAGCTGCCGATAATATTTATCTCTCCGGTTCCCCTGGGCTCTCTTTTTTTTCGCAACAGACTTATCCATGCCCACAATGGACTCAAACAGGCCTCAGGGCTCCCCTTTATAGAAAAACCCCTTCAGGAGGACGAGCTTCTTGAAAGGATCAACGTCCTGGTCGGCAGTCGGGCACAGACACGGGGTCCGGGAAACGGTAGCACAGACACAATGGAGATGGGAGGATAGAATGGCCGTAAGAATCGGTTTTTACGTGTGTCACTGCGGAATAAACATTGCCGGAATGGTACGGGTCGAGGAGGTTGCCGAGTATGCCCGTTCAATCAAGAATGTGGTGGTGTCAAGGGACTATAAGTTCATGTGCTCGGACCCGGGCCAGGAGATCATCGAACGGGATATCAAAGAGTATGGGCTCAACAGGGTGGTCGTTGCATCCTGCTCGCCAAGGCTCCATGAACGAACCTTCCAGAGCGCCTGCCAGAGGGCCGGTTTAAACCCCTACAACTTCCAGATGGCGTCTGTCAGAGAACAGGTCTCCTGGGTGACCGACGACAGGGACAGTGCAACACTCAAGGCAAAGACCCTGAGCGCCGCAGCCCTTAACCGTGTCAACTTCCATGAGAGCCTTGATTCAAGAACCGTTACCATCAATCCCAACGTGCTCATCGTGGGGGGCGGCATCGCAGGAATGCAGGCGGCCATCGACATCGGAAACGCCGGACTTACGGCCTATCTCGTGGAAAAAGACACGACCATAGGCGGCCACATGCTTCAGTTTGACAAGACCTTTCCCACCCTTGACTGTGCGGCCTGCATTGGAACGCCCAAGATGGTCGAAACAGCCCAGAATTCCAACGTTGTGCTCATGACGCTTAGTGAGGTTGAAGAGGTGGCAGGCTATATCGGCAACTACACGGTGAAGATCAGAAAACGGGCAAGGTATGTGAACCACAAATGTACAGGCTGTTCCGAATGCTCATCGGTCTGCCCTGTGGAAATGGATAGTCCCTGGGACGTTGGGCTCCTCAAACGAAAGGCCATCTATCGATCGTTTCCCCAGGCTGTTCCCATCACCTTTGCCATTGATAAGTATGCTACACCCCCGTGCAGGATCGCCTGTCCTGCCGGCACCAATGTTCAGGGGTATGTACAGATGGTCAAGACCGGTAATTTTCAGCAGGCCCTTAACATCATCATGGAGCGTCTGCCCTTACCAGGGGTGCTTGGCCGTGTATGTCCCCATCCCTGTGAAAATGAGTGCAGAAGGGCACTTATAGATACGCCTATCAGCATCCGGGATCTAAAAAGAATCGCGGCCGATCTTGGAGATCTTGATAAGGTTCCATTTTTAATCGAAGAGGAGCGAGATCAGAAGATCGCCGTGGTAGGCTCCGGGCCTGCCGGGCTCACAGTTGCATACTATCTCAGGCAAAAAGGCTTTAAGGTGACCATTTTTGAAGCCCTTGAACGACCCGGCGGCATGTTGAGGTGGGGAATTCCAGACTATCGTCTGCCCCCGTCTATCCTTGACCAGGAGATCGACCATATCCTTAAAACGGGTGTAGAACTTAAAACCAATGCCGCCCTTGGACGGGATTATACCCTGAAAAGCTTGAACGAGGACGGGTTTGACGCAGTGTTCCTCGGCCTTGGGACGCACGGACCGGTGGGCCTCGGCATTGCCAATGAAGATGCTCTGGGTGTGGTGGATGCGGTTCGATTTCTAAGGGCCGTCAACCAGGGCGAAGATACGGCCATCGGTCGACAGGTGGTGGTGGTTGGCGGCGGAAACGTGGCCATGGATGCCGCCAGGGTGGCGGTTCGCATGGGTGCGCAAAAGGTGACGGTTCTCTATCGAAGATCCGAGATGGAGATGCCGGCGGACGAGGATGAGGTCCAGGGGGCAAAGGAAGAGGGTGTTGAGTTTGTTGTCCTTGCAGGGCCTGTGGGCGTGATAGCAGAGGATGGTGGTATAACCGGGGTCGAGTGCATAAAAAACGAACTTGGACCTCCGGATAAGAGCGGACGAAGGCGGCCGATTCCCGTTGAAAACAGCCTTTTTACCCTGAATTGCGATACCCTGATTCCGGCCATTGGCCAGCGTCTTGAGCTTGACGCCATTGACGAGGGGTTTGAACTCACTTCCTGGGGAACGATCCTGGTGGACCCTTCGACCATGGAGACCGCTGTTCCCGGGGTGTTTGCAGCAGGAGACGCCGTTACCGGACCTGCCACCGTTATCGAGGCGGTTGCCGCAGGCCACCGGGTGGTCGCCGCCATGACCCGTTACCTTGACCGGGAGCGAACCTTGGTTGTTGAGTCGGAAAAGGGTAAATCCCCAAGGGGCGAAGGGGCCGGGGAGGGTGTAAAAGTCGGGAGAGACTTGAATGGGGGGAACGCTGGGAGTAAAGCAACCCGCGAAAAAGACGGGACATCCCTGGAAGAGCGGGCAAAGGATTATGCGCCTATGCCGAAAAACCCCGCCCCTTTTCCAAGGCAGACGCCCCTTTTCCTTGACCCTGAAACAAGGAAAAACAACTTTGACGAGGTTGACCCGGGATTTACAAGGGAGGCCGCGACTATGGAGGCCCAGCGCTGTATCAACTGCGGCGGGTGCTGTGAGTGTAAACTCTGCGTTGATGCCTGTGAGCCAAAGGCCGTTGACCATGGAATGGAAGACGAAATCGTCGAGGTCAAGGTGGGGAGCATCATCACGGCAACGGGTTTTGACCCCCAGGACCCCACCCCCATGAAGCAGTACGGCTACGGTCGGTATCCCAACGTGTTTACAAGCATTGAGTTTGAGCGCCTCAGCAATGCAACAGGTCCCACTGGGGGCGAGATTTTTATCCGGGACGCAGGCGGTAAACTGACCAGAAAACCCAGGAGCGTCGCCATTGTCCACTGCGTCGGCAGCAGGGATGTGAACTTTCACGAATACTGCTCAAGGGTGTGCTGCATGTATGCCTTGAAATATGGCCATCTTGTCCATGAAAAGGTCGGTGCCGACGCCCTTGTTTACAATTTCTACATTGATATGCGCTGCTTTGGAAAGGGATATGAGGAGTTTTACACCAAGTGCCAGAGTGAGGGTACCGTATTTATAAGGGGTAAGGTTGCCGAAATCACGGACAGGGCAGAAAGGCCGGGGGAACAGGGAAAGCTCGTGATCATCAGCGAAGATACGCTCCTGGGTGAAAAAATAAGGATTCCCGTGGACATGGTAGTCTTGTGCACGGCCATGGAGGCAAGAAAGGACGCAAGGGATATCGGAAGAATTCTTGGCATCAATCAGGGAGCGGACGGATTTTTCCTCGAGGAGCATCCAAAGCTTGGACCCCTGAATACTGCTACGGACGGGGTGTTCATCGCAGGGACCTGCCAGGGGCCAAAGGATATTCCAGATACCGTGGCCCAGGCCTCAGGTGCTGCGGGGAAGGCGTTGATGCTTGCCTCCCGGGGGGAGGTCATTGTTCCCTCCACCGTGTCGTTCATCGATCCTGATATCTGTGCCGGGTGCAAGACCTGTATTGGGCTTTGCCCTTACACTGCCATCTCCTTTGATGAGCTACGGGGAGTTTCCGTGGTCAATGAGGCGCTTTGTAAGGGATGCGGATCATGCTCAGGTTTCTGCCCGAGCGGGGCTGCCCAGGTTAGGCATTTTAATGAAAAACAGCTTTTTGCGGAGCTTTCGGGGGTTATGGACAGTATAGCAGTAGTGAGTAGGGAGTAGGGCGGCCACAACGAATGTTGAAACTACGCTAATTGTGATGCTTCGGAGTGAGTTTAATATAAAAAAAGAAGGAGAAAAGGGATGGCAGACATTGAACCCATTACCATTGCAGCCGATCATAAATCAGGGAGTATACCAGCAGATTTTGAACCAACGATAATAGCCTTTGTCTGCAACTGGTGTACCTATACGGCGGCGGATCTTGCCGGGACAAGCCGGCAGAAATACCCACCCAATGTGAGGCTCATAAAGGTGATGTGCACGGGCATGGTGGACCCTAAATATGTGCTTAAGGCCTTTCTCTCCGGGGCTGATGCGGTTCTTGTGAGCGGATGCCATCCCGGAGACTGCCATTACATCAACGGCAACTACAAGGCGAGACGCAGGATTCATTTAATCCACGGCATCCTGGAGCGTTTCGGCATTAGCCGTGAGAGGCTGAGGCTCACCTGGATCGGGGCAAGCGACGGTATTCAGTTTGCCAGAACTATTAAATCCATGGTGGCCGAGTTAAAAAAGATGGGGCCGGCCATTACCGACATGAAACAGGTTATTTAGGGGGAAAATGAATGGAAGAGACCTATGAAATTAAAGGAGCCGACCGCCTGGAAGCCCTCAGGAACTTTTTGGGTTCTCTGTTTGAAACGGACAATATAGGTTCAATTCTGGTTCCGGTTCAGAACGAAACCACCCATACCATTATGCCGACCCTGGTTTCAGATCCAGCCGTCCTTGCCATGGCCGATCCCTTTGCCCCTTGTTTCCCCCTTAACGGGGCAAAGCTTGTCTCAAATCTTACCAAACGCCCGGGTGATAAGACCATGGCCGTGGTGTTACGGCCCTGTGAACTAAGGGCCCTGGTAGAGCTTGTCAAGATCAAGCAGGCCAGGATGGACTATTTGATTACCATCTCGTTTGACTGCCCAGGGGCCTATTCAAATAAAGTTTTCAACCGCCTGCCTGACAGGCAGGAGGGCCACACCCTGGGTTTTCTGAAAAAACGGCTTGAATCGGGATTTCAATATCACGATCAAGATCAAGATCAGGACAAAAATGAAATATCCCTGACAACCGCATGTTCGATCTGCACTTCACCCTTTCCCGAAAACGCCGACATCTGCATCACCCTTGTTGATCAGCCGGCCGACACCCTGGGGCTTTTCGCCACAACCGACAGGGGAAGGGAACTCCTCATGGGCCGGACCTCTTCTGTAAAATCCCTTCCCGAAACCCGGGATGAGAGCATCAAAGCGGTGCTTGACCAAAGGAAGGATGCGGGAAAAAAGGTGTTTGAGGTTCTTAAATCCAAAACCGCAACCCTGGAAAAGCTCGGATCCTACCTTTCGGTCTGCGTGAACTGTTACAACTGCCGGGTGGCCTGTCCCGTCTGTTTCTGCCGGGAATGTGTGTTCAACACGGATGTGTTTGATTACGAGCCCTTTCAATACGCCACCTGGGCAAAGAACAAGGGGTCTCTCCGCATGCCCATGGACACGGTGTTTTTCCATGTGACGAGAATGATACACATGGGGCTCTCCTGTGTGGGGTGCGGCCAGTGTTCGAATGCCTGCCCCAACGACATCCCCCTTGCAGAACTCTTTGTATCGGTTGGGAAAGAGGCACAGAAGGGGTTTGAATATGGAGCAGGGAAAGACCTTGACGAGCCCTTTCCCCTGTCAATATTTTTTGAAAATGAATTCCAGGATGTAACCGGCATATGATTTTTCACATAGCTGTTAGCTGTTAGCTAAGAGCTAAGAGCTAATCGCTAAAAGCTGTGTTTCATATAAAAAAATAAGGTGATGTTATGAATAAAAAACAGGGTCAGGCATTGGTTGTGGGCGCAGGTATCAGCGGAATCAGGTCCGCCCTGGACCTTGCCGAGGCAGGATGCAGGGTGACCTTGATCGATTCAGCCCCCCACATGGGAGGCGTCCTTGGTAAGCTTGAGCACCAGTTTCCCACCGACGGCTGCGGCATGTGCAGGATGCTGCCCAATTCGAACCGGGACAGCGCCTTCCAGGGATGCCTGAGAAAAGGACTGATCCATGAGAACGTTGAGGTTAAACTCGCAACCCGCCTTTTAAAGGTTGAGGGTGAACCCGGCAATTTGCGGGCAACCCTTGAAACCCAGGCTCCAATTGTCGATCCAGATCTCTGTACAGGATGCAACCTCTGTTTTGAGGTGTGCCCGGTCACAATTGCCGATCCTTTCAACCTTGGGTTGTCCCAGACACGGGCCATTCATCTGCCGGTTCCCCACGCAGTTTCAAACATCTACACCATCGACATGGACCATTGCACCCTTTGCGGCGAATGCGAACGGGCCTGCCCCTTTGACGCTATTACCCTTCCTCTGGATAAGAAGAATTCGTTCTACGTTCTTGTGGTGGACGATGAGCTTATTTTAAGGGAAAGTCTCAAGGACTGGCTGGAGTTTGAAGGATTCAAGGTCGAAACCGCAGCCTCCGGTAAAGAGGCCCTTGAACGCCTGGATGCCACTTCTTTTTCCATGATGCTGCTGGATATTAAAATGCCGGACATGGACGGAACAGAGGTGCTTTCAAGGGCAAAAGAGCTGTTCCCGGAACTTCCTGTAGTAATGATGACTGCCTATGCCACGGTTGAAACGGCAGTCGGGACAATGCAGACCGGAGCCCTTGACTATGTGGTCAAACCTTTTGATCCTGAAAAGATCATCTCCCTTGTAACTGAAGCCTACCTTGACGGGCTCCCGGATCACCGCAGATTTCCCGAAGTGGAGGTTGGTGCCGTGATCCTTGCCACGGGTGTTGACTACTATGACCCCACAATCGGGAACAACACCTTTGGGTATAAGATCTTTAAAGATGTGGTGACCAATCTGGAGCTTGAACGGATATTGAGCCAGACCGGCCCCTTTGGAGGCGAGTTGAAGAGGCCCTCCGACGGCAGGGTTCCCCGTCGCATGGCCTGGATCCAGTGCGTGGGCTCAAGGCAGAGGGATTTTCCGGTCTGTTCGTCTATCTGCTGCATGATCGCCCTGAAAGAGGCCGTGCTTGTGCGGAAGCTTTCCAGGGGCGCCATCGAGACTGTGGTTTATTTCATGGACATGCGCTGCTCCGGCAAGGAGTTTGAGGAGTACCGGAACCTGGCTGAAAAAGAGCATGGGGTTGTTCTGAAAAGGGCCCGGCCCCATTCGGTTTACCCTGTTGGAGAGCCAGGTTCAGAGTCAGGTCCAGTTCGTCTAAAGCTCACCGTGTCCGAGGATTCCGGCAAAACAGCGGATGAACTCTTTGACATGGTGGTCCTTTCCGTTGGTCAGCGCCCCTCAAAGGCCACCGCAGATCTTGTCGCTGCAACTAAACTTCCCCTGAATCCGTGGGGCTTTTTATCCCCAGAAGTTCTTGAACAATCCCTGGACCATGGCAATAAAACAGGTGTGTTTATAGCGGGTTCCGCATCCGGGTTAAAGGAGATCGGTGAATCTGTAATTTACTCCTCTTGGGCGGCCAACCTTGCCCTTGGCGTCATCCGGTCCGCAAGTCCAATCGTGTCAAGCGTCGGGCCAAAGGATGGGGCTGAAAATGCCCCCGTTGTTTTCCGGGACGTATCAAGGGAACTTCCGGACATAGGTGTTGTCGTCTGCCTATGCCCTAATCAGCAGGACGTTGAACCACAGATTTCAGCCCTTGTTGAGGGGGATGTTCATGTGTCCCAGGTGATAAAAAAGGAGAGAATCTGCACCAGGGTAGGGTGGGACGATCTGGTCCACACACTTGAAGGGTCAAGATTCAACCGGTTGATTGTTGTTGTGTGCAATCCAATGTTCTTTATCAAGAAGAAGTGGGAAATTGCAGAAGCCCTGGCCCTTGATCCGGTCTATATCGAGTTTGTCGGGATAGAGGGTGACCAGCCTGTGGTTGCAAGTGTGGGGATGGGCCTTGCAAGGCTCCGCCACCTTGCAAGGCTCAACATCCGAACATCAAACATGGTGCCGCGGGTGCTCGTGGTGGGTGGAGGAATAGGGGGAATGACTGCGGCCCTTGGGGTTGCCAGGGCCGGTTTTGAGGCTGTTCTGGTGGAGAGATCCTCCAAACTAGGCGGCAATCTTGCCTGGCTTGACAGGAACATCGATGGTGACGATTTCCAGGAGTTGCTGAACATTACCCTGGACCGTATAGAAAAGACCCCGGCTATAACCGTTCTGACCAATGCAGTTGTGGACAACACAAGGGGCGGCGCTGGTCGATATTCCACTGTGGTCAGAATACGTCCGACTCAATTAAATTCTAAAGAATCAAATCAGGATCAAGCTGAATCAGATGGTTCAAAAAAGGACAGCAAAGCTCCGGACGAGTTAAGGGAAATTCTCCACGGGGCAGTCATCCTTGCCACGGGCGGAGAGGAGGTCAGAACCATGGCCTATGGATATAGCACAAACCCGGCAGTCATGACCAACCGGGAGGTTGAAGCGGCCCTTAAACAAGGTACGCTTGATGCTGGCACCATGAACGCTGTGGTCATGATCCAGTGCGTGGATTCAAGGGAGACAGGGGTCGGTGCAAGACCCTATTGCAGCAGGATCTGCTGCGCCTCTTCCCTCAAGCACGCCCTTGAGTTAAAACGGCTCAACCCCGAACTCGACATCTATGTCCTCTACCGGGAGATGATGACCCAGGGCTTTACCGAAGTCTATTACAAGGAGGCAAGGGATCTCGGGGTGATCTTTATCCAGTACTCCCTTGATGGAAAGCCAGAGGTGGCATTTGAGTCTGATCATGCCGTTGTAAAGGTCCTTGATCCCATCCTCGACCGGTTTCTGGAGATCCGGGCCGACCTTGTCGTCCTTGCCACGGGCCTTGTCCCCCGGCAACTGGAGCCCCTTGCAGAACTCTTTAACGCCGGGGTCGACCAATACAGCTTTTTTGACGAGGCAGACTCCAAGTGGCGGCCGGTGGATTCCTTGACAGGCGGGGTGTTTGCCTGCGGTCTCGCCCTCGGACCAAGGAACGTGGAGGAGAGTATTGCTTCGGCCGGGGCTGCGGCAATGGGGGCGGTTCGCCTTGTCTCAACCTGTCAGGCTGGGGTTTCCGCCGTGACTGCGGCAATAAAGCTGAGCCTTTGCAGCGTTTGTGAGCAATGCATTCAGGCCTGCGTTTTTGGCGCAAGAACCCTTGATCCCGACACCAATAGAATCAGGATAGATCCTGTTCTGTGCCAGGGTTGCGGGGCCTGCGCTTCGGTCTGTCCCAATAGCGCTTCCTTTGTTAACAACTTTCTGGATCAGCAGATGTTTGAAATCATCGATGCTGCCGTTTAAGGGGATTTTATGGACGAGATGATCGAGTTGAAAAAAGCCCTTGGTACCTGCATTCAATGCGGCACCTGCACGGGGTCATGCCCCAATGCCGATGAGATGGACCTTGTGCCGAGAAAACTGTGGCGCATGGTACTGATGGACAGAACCGACGGCATCCTTGAAAGCCGGACCTTTACCCTCTGCTCCTCCTGCTATCTCTGTACCCTTCGATGTCCCAGGGGACTTCCCTTGACCGACGCAATGGCCGCCCTCAAGGCGGTTGCCCTGAAACTAGACATCAAGAAACACAGGCAGAGCACTCGATTTTATGCAAGTTTCATGGAGAGTGTCCGCCGCCACGGCAGGGTAAGGGAGGGTGAGTTCATGGGGCTTTATTTCCTGTCCATGAAAAATCCCCTGCTGCCCTTTCGCTTTGCATCCCTCGGTCTTAAGCTCATGGGGAAAAACAAGGTGGCCTTTGAACTCCCGGCAAAGGCAGGTCCCGGCAATCTAACGGCGCTCTTTAAGGCGGTTGCCGAAATCGAGGAGGAGCAAGCATGAACTACACCTACTATCCTGGCTGTTCCCTGTCTGCCTCTGCAATGGAATATGATGTATCCACCCGCGCCCTCATGGCCTTTCTCGGCGCATCCCTCACAGATATCGATGACTGGAACTGCTGCGGAGCCACTGCTGCTCCGGCAACGAGCGCCCTTTTAAGCCTTGCTCTTGGTGCAAGAAATCTTGCCCTTGCAGAAAAAATGGCCCCGGGTTCGGATATTCTCGTGCCGTGCAGTGCCTGCTATCTCAACCTTAAGAAAGCGGCCGCGGACAGGAACAAAGACGCTGAAATCGCCAGAAAGATAGACTCCATTCTTGCCGAGGAGAGCCTTACCATTACCAAACCGCCCGAAGTTCGTCATCTGCTGGATATCCTTGTCAACGATGTAACTGCACCGGCTATCGAGGCAAAAACAACCAGGCCCTTAAAAGGGCTCAAGATCGCACCCTACTATGGATGTCAGTGCCTGAGACCCTATCGCGTGTTTGACGACCCAGAAGATCCGGTCTCCATGGAGGGGCTGGTGGAGGCCTGTGGTGCAACGGTATTTGACTGGGATATGGGGGCAAGCTGCTGCGGAGCTTCAAACATGAGCACAAAACCCGATTCCGCCCGAAAGCTTGTTCAGAAGATTTTAATGCAGGCAAGGGGGGCCGATGCTATTGTCACGGTCTGTCCCATGTGTCAGCTTAACCTTGAAGGCTTCCAGCGACAGGTTTCCCAGGACGCAGGCAGCGATCTCTCCATCTCCATACTCTATCTGCCTCAGGTTATCGGCCTCGCCCTGGGACTTACGGAGT
The DNA here is from genome assembly GCA_034007745.1 of Desulfobacterium sp. Lineage (GTDB taxonomy): Bacteria > Desulfobacterota > Desulfobacteria > Desulfobacterales > Desulfobacteraceae > Desulforapulum. The sequence goes on along the minus strand of JAVEQI010000007.1, from coordinate 15,239 downwards.
CCGATGTAAAGCTTGATAAAAACCTCGCCGTGACCAGAAAGTTTAAAGAGAAGCTGTTATTAGCTGTTAGCTAAGGGCTAAAAGCTAACACCAACAATTGCCGTATGCATTGATCCTGGGGAGCGGCAGTGTCGATGATGATTTTTCTGATATTCTCATCGCTGGTTATGGGTTGATACTCTTTTCGAAACGGTTCAAAAAGGTCGATCCTGGCATCTGAAATTGACAAAGAGTGCTCCCGGTCCACCAGTCGTTGCCGCATGATTTCATCGGTTGTCCGGCACTCGATGAAGACAGGTGTTATTCCTCTTTCTTCTGCAAGGGCGATAATATTCGCCCGAAGATGTTTCTTGCTGAAGGTTGCGTCGAGGATTACGGATGAGCCAGCCTCTATCTCTTGCCTGGCAAGCTCAATGAGTCGTTCATAGGTCTGGTCGGTTGCCGCTGACGAATAAATTTTTTCCTTGAATTTTTTGCCGCCGACGCCGTGGGGTGAAATGTTGAAGATTTTTTTTCGCACAAGATCCGACCGGATCGGTTCAAGGCCAAGGGCCTGGCCAAGGACCTTGGCCATTGTGCTCTTGCCCGTGGCCGGAAGTCCGTGGATCACAAAGATTTTCGGTCGTGAGAACCTTATGGCGTAGTTGTGGGCCAGATCAAGATATCTGAGGGCTTCTTTTTTCTTTTTCTCTCTTTCAAGGGGGGCACCGGTGGTTGATGCAAGGAAAATGGAATTGACCTTGCACCGCACAAAGGCCCGGTAGCACTTATAAAAGTCGAGGAGTTTAAAAGCCGAAAGGTCCCCTGTAAGTTCGAGATATTGGTTCAGGATAAGATCCCCAAGGCGTTGTTGACCCTGAAAGTCAAGATCCATGAGTAAAAAAGCAAGATCGTTGACAACGTCGATGCAGCGAAGTTTATCGTTGAATTCAATGCAGTCAATGATCTGAATCCCCTCGGGTGTGAAGTAAATGTGCTCGCACCTCAGATCTCCGTGGCAATTTTTTATCTTGCCGGACTCAATTCTCTCTTGGAAAATGGACTTGCGGACGTTCAAAAAGAAAAGGGTTTCATTTTTGATGACCGACCAGATCTTTTTGTCCAGCATGTCCCGGGTGAACTCCCGGGTCTGATCGAAGTTTTCCCTGCAGGCCTGGAAAATGTTCGCCCAGACGTTGCGGGTTTTATTCCCTTTATCTGTCTGGTTGTTTTGATCTACTAGATTATTTTGATCCAAAGGATTTCCAAGATAGAACTGCGCAAGTTTTTCGCCGAGTTTGTTCAGGTTGGACCTGGGAATCGCCTGTTCTCCATCACCCTGGTTCTGGATCATCCATTGAAGGGACCAGGAATCGGCAAGCTGCCGCATTTTAACGGCATATTCCTTTACCTCGCCTTTATTGCCTGTTTGACCAAGGTGATACCCGCTATGATGGTCAAGAATGATGGGAACAACACCAAGATAAATATCATGGGTCAACCTGCGGTTGAGGCTCACCTCCTGTTTGCAGAAGAAATGTCGTTTTTCAAGGGTTGAAAAATCAAGAAATCCAAGATCCAGCGGTTTTTTTATCTTGTAGACGAAATCACCGGTTAAAAACACTTTGGAGATATGGGTCTCCTTCACCTGGACATGATCTGTTTCGTGGGGGTAAAATCCCGGACACTCCATGGCTTTGAATATTTGTAGTTGATCTTTTGTCTTCATTTGAACCTCCTTGAAATTAAGGAACGCAGATTAAATAAGATGAATCACAGTTTGTCGCTGTTTTTGTTAATCTTATTTAATCTCTAACCCTAGAGGGGCCAGACCATGGGAATAAAGATGGACGAAAGGATAATCACCAGAAGGTTTAGCGGCATGCCAAGTTTGAGATAGTCGGAAAACCGATACCCCCCGGGTCCATACACCAGAAGATTGGTCTGATAACCTATGGGTGTGGCAAAGCAGGCGCTGGCCCCGAAACAGATGCCGATGATGAATGGTTTGGGGTTTACGCCAAGGGTGAGGGCCGTTGATACGGCAATGGGAACAAGGAGAACGGCCGTGGCATTGTTGCTTAGAATATGGGTGCAGATGCTTGAAAGAATTATGATGCCGACGAGCACGGTGTGGGGCCCCATTCCCTTGAACAGCCCGAGAAAGAGATCCGCATAAATCTTTGTCGCCCCTGTTTTTTCCATGGCAAGGCCAAGGGCAAGTGTTCCTACGATCAAAAGTAGCACCTCTGCATCAAGCGCTCTGTAAGCGTCCTTTAAGCTGAAACAGCGGGTGAGTGCCATCAAAAACACACCCGTCAGGGCGGATACCATGATGTCTGCCAGCCCAAAGGTTGCGCTTAGTACAACGCCTGCGAAAATGGCGATGGCTATTCTGGCCTTTTCCCGGTCGATCATGGCATGGTGGATCTCTTCGATCATGATGAAATCCTGGCTGTTTCGAAGCACCGGAACCTTGTTCCTGGGACAACGGACCAGGAGAATATCCCCCACCCTGAGCTTTACCTTTTGCATCTTCTGGTCGAAATAGTGGCTGCGGCGGCTTCTAATGGCAATAACTTGAATGTCCGGATCATTTTGCAGCTCGGTGGATATAAGGCGTTCCCTCAGAAGGGGTGACTTTGGGGGAACGACAAGCTCCAGGATCAAATCCTCTTTGAGTTCGCCGCTGAAGGTGATGTTTTCTACACCATGGGCGAGCTTTAAAGTTTGTTTTGTAAGGCACGACAACAGGTCTTCAGCCGAGGCTTTTACCAGAAGAATATCCCCTTTCTGGATTGATACGGCCGTTCTTGCCGGGTCAATGATACGGCCGTTTCGAAACAGTTCGATCACCCTCAATCCTAGGGCTTCTTCGGCATGGTTCACTATGGCAATGTTCCCGATCAATTCGCTTTTTTCCGGCACCATGAGTTCTGTCAGGTATCTTTTTTCTTCGCCCTGGCTGAGTTCGCACACCGGGGCGGTTCGACCGGGCAGAAATTTTGAGGAGGCAAACATCAGATAAATTAACCCCAGGATGGCAATGGGCAGGCCAATTGTTCCAAGTTCAAACATGGTCAGGGGGTCAAATCCCCGGGTCTCTGAAAGATCGCTCACAATGATATTTGTGGAGGTCCCTATCAGGGTGCAGGTCCCTGCAAGGATTGACACGTAGGAGAGGGGAATGAGAAGCTTTGACGGGGAAAATTCATACTCGCAGCTCAGCCCCATGACAATGGGGATAAAAAGCACAACAACCGGAGTGTTGTTGATAAAGGCAGATGCAACGCCAACAGTTGCAAGGATCAGGAATTGGGCATAGTTTTTGTTACCCCCTGAAAACCTCAGAACCAATCGGGTTACAAACCCGATCGCTCCTGTTCGAATAAGTCCCCGGCTCAAGAGAAACATGGCACCCACGGTTACCACGGCGGGGTTTGCAAGACCTGCCACGCTTTCCCTGGGTGTCAAAATTCCTGTCAGGGCCAGAGCTACAATGATGCCGACAGCGGTCTTGTCAACGGATAGGCCTTCAGATATCAAAAGGCCCAAAGTAACTATAAGGATAAACGAGACCAGAATTATTTCCATATTGGCATCTGCCCTGGTGGCTGTTTTTATTTAGTTTCGGGTCCCTTATGTTCGTATATATGAACGTCCCGCTGGGGGTAGGGAATTGAAATGCCATTTGCATCAAAGGCCTTTTTAAAAGCCTCTATAAGGTCGCATCGGACATTCCAGTAGTCTGATGATTTTACCCAGGGTCTAACCATGAAATTTACGCTGCTGTCGGCAAGTTCCATCAGGGCTATTCTGGGGGCGGGTTCAGCTAAAATTCTCTCATCAGCAGCCACAGCGTCGGCCATGATCTGTTTGGCCTTGTCAATATCGTCATCATATCCGATTCCCATGACAAGATCGATCCTGCGGGTTCCCCTGATTGTCCAGTTTACAATATTACCTTCGGTGAGTTTTGCGTTGGGAACGATAACCGTTTTATTATCAGGGGTTGCAAGGACCGTGGTGAATATGCTGATCTCCTGAACCGTTCCGGCAACGCCGCCGCCCTCAATAAAATCACCAATGGTAAACGGTCGAAAGATGATCATCAGAAAACCTGCCGCAAAATTTGACAGGGAGCCCTGGAGGGCAAGGCCGATCGCAAGGCCTGCGGCACCGATTACGGCGATGAACGAGGTCGTCTGGATACCTAATTGACCCAGGACGGCAATGATGACAAAGGCCATCAGGGCAATATAGGTGAGGCTACCTGTAAAATTGATGATGGTTGGATCTATCTTGCCTCGACCCATTATGCGCTTAATAACGTTTGTAAGTACCTTTGCAATGATCCGGCCAAAGAAGAGTATCAACAGCGCTATGATGGCCTTGATTCCATAGAGGGTTGCAAGGACCCACACTTTTTGTAAAATTTCTTCCATGAAAAATTCCTTTTGTTAGCTGTTGTTAGCTGTTAGCTGTTAGTTAATTAAAATGGATTCTATCAGTCTTGGGATTAAAAAATCAACCCTTATACTTGAGTCTCAAGTTTTTAGTTGATTCAAGAAACCCATGGTTTTTCATTTTTTAATTTCAGAAATGGTGTGAGCTGAATTTTGTCTATTCGTACATTCAACAGGGCGACTGTAAGGGATCGCCCCTACGTTAAATATGGTCGAACGTTAACCCAAATATAGGAATTATGCATCATTACTGTAGGGGCTCCCCTTGCGGGTGCCCTTGTGGATAACCGACCCGGTTATTCATGAATTGCCCCTGCAATGTCGGTCGCATTCCCGTCGCCCTTGTTGACCACATGGATCGACAGGTGTAATATCAAAAATAGAATTGCTGAATTTGTTGATCCTGTGTTATCTAAAAGTTGGCTTATTAATTATCAGGAGACAATTTCCATGAGTTTGAATAAAAAAAATAGCTCCTATGCAAATGTTGCACAGGCAGTCAGGCTCCAGCAGGAGCGCGAGAACACCTATCGAGAGCGGGCACTGAAGCTGTTTCCCTGGGTCTGCGGCCATTGCGGCCGGGATTTTGAGGGAAAGCGACTCCGGGAGCTGACCGTTCACCACAAGGACCACAACCACGACAACAACCCTCCAGACGGAAGCAACTGGGAGCTTTTGTGCATCTACTGCCACGACAACGAGCACTCAAGGGACCAGGTGGCCGACGCCTATGATACTCTGCCTGCCGGTGACAGTTCAGATACGGACAATGATTTTGTCGATAACCCCTTTGCCGCACTTGCCAACCGTTTAAAGGAGCGATAAATGAAGGTGATAATTGATCTTTGTGTGGTACCCCTGGGAGTTGGTGTTTCTGTTTCAAAGTATGTTGCCGCCTGCCAGGAAATCATCAACCGGGCAGGACTTCGATCGGAACTCCACGCCTATGGCACCAATATCGAGGGAGAATGGGATCAGGTGTTTAAGGCGGTAAAAGAGTGCCATGAACGAATCCATGCCATGGGCGCTCCCAGAATAACAACCACCATCAAGGCCGGCACCCGTACAGACCGGGACCAGACCATGGCCGACAAGGTCGCAAGCGTGCGGGCTAAGGTGTAGTTGGAGACCCTCGTATTTGCCGCAGGTTTTGCCATTGTTGCGGTGGCCTCCAAGCAGATTGGGCAAAACCTGGTTAAAACCGGGCTTCCCATGATCAGCGGATTTTTATTCACCGGAATTATAGCAGGCCCCCATATTCTGGGTCTCATTTCTAAAGAGGCTTGTCTCAATCTGCAGTTTGTGGATGAGTTTTCCCTCGGGTATATCGCCTTTGCCGCAGGAGGTGAGCTTTATTTAAAAGAGCTTAGAAACAGGCTGAAAGCCATTGCATGGGTAACTGTCTGCCTCGTTGGAACGACCTTTACCTTAACCAGTATTACCATGTTTTTACTTGCAGGCTTTATTCCATTCATGCAGTCCATGCCTGTGGCCGCAAGGGTCGGCGTCTCAATTCTAGCCGGAACTATCATGGCTACCCGTTCTCCATCGTCGGCCATTGCCGTTGTTAATGAGTTAAGGGCAAAGGGATCGTTTACCCAGACAGTCCTCGGGGTGACCATCATCATGGATGTGGTGGTTATCGTTTTTTTTGCCGTAAATACCTCGATTGCAGATGCTCTTTTTTTCGGACTTGGCTTCAGATTTAACGTTGTATTTCTACTGGTGCTGGAGATAGCTGCATCCATTGTTTTTGGATACCTTATCTTTAAGCTGCTTGTTCTCATTTTACGCTTGCCATTCAGGAGGTCTGTAAAGGCAGCCCTCATTTTGACCACTGGTTATCTGGTCTTTTTTACGACACTTGCAATCCGCAGAATAGCCCATGATAATTTTGGCGTTGAAATCTTTTTTAAACCCCTGCTCATCTGCATGATTGCGGGATTTCTTGTTTCGAACCGATCAAGTCTTAAAACCGAATTTTCAAAAATTCTCCTTGACGTTGGACCGCTCATCTATGTAGCATTTTTCACCCTTACCGGTGCATCCCTGTCCCTTGATGTTTTTATGCTGACCTGGCCCATTGCCCTTGTTTTGTTTTTTACAAGGGGGGGTGCCGTTTTTGCAGGGTCTTTTCTGGGCGGTACCCTGGCAAAGAATCCCATGAAGAACAACCTCATCAGCGGCATGGCCTTTATCACCCAGGCAGGAGTTGGGCTTGGGCTTGCAAAGGCCGTTGTTGTGGAGTTTCCCGAGTGGGGAAATTCCTTTGCCACCATCATAATTTCAGTTATCATACTTAACGAGGTGGTTGGCCCCATTGCCTTTAAATCGGCCATAAAGTTGATGAAGGAGGATCGTCCAAGGGGTGTTGGAAAGGTGTTTCAAGGCATAAGAAAGGCTGTTGTTTTTGGAACCGATAATCAGGCGGTCGCCCTTGTCCTGTCACTTGCCTCCAAGGGGTGGCTGGTAAAAATTCTCGTTCCCGCAGCAGCTGGTGCAAGGATTAACACCTCCCTTGATCAAAATCCCGGGGTTGAAGTGTGTGAGTTTTCACACCTCACCGTTGCCGAGCTTGAGCAAAACAACTGCCAGGATGCAAGTACCATCGTGGCCATGCTGTCCGACGGAGAAAATTACAACGTGTGTGAAATAGCCTACGAACATTTCGGCACCCAGACCCTTATTGCAAGGTTGAGTGACCGGAACAGCTTTGAGCGTTTCAAGCTCCTGGACGTATTGATTGTGGATCCGTCAACGGCCATTGTAACCCTCCTTGACCACTTTGTACAATCGCCCGGAACAGCATCCCTTTTCATGGGCACAGACACCGATCTGAAAATTGCGGATCTGATTTTTCGAAATCCTGATCTTTCGGGTCTGGCCCTCCGGGATTTTCGCCTTCCCTTTGACGCCATCATCATGTCGGTTCGAAGAAGGGGGGTTTTGTTCATTCCCCACGGTTACACAAGGCTTGAATCAGGAGACCTTGTGACCGTGGTCGGGTCGGTAAAATCCATCGAAGAAGTTGGCCTGCGTTTTGATGTCAACCAGAAGCAAGCCCTGGTTAAAATGGTGGAAAGAACGGCACCAAGTCAGTTGACCCGTAATCCTGTCAAAGCTGAAATAAAAAAGATCATGGCACAGGAACCCTCTTCCCAGCGGGACAGGTTTGATCTCGCCGTGGAAAAGAGCCTGGTGCTGGACATTAAAGAACCCATGGACAGGGATGGTTTTTTTGAAGAAGCTGCCGGGGTCATGTCTCCTATTTTGGATATTCCCGCCGGAAGGCTCAAGCAGATGCTGATCGATAGAGAGGAAGAAATGACAACCGTTCTTGCTCCGGGCCTTGCAGTTCCCCATATTATCATCGAGGGCCGGGATAGGTTTTCTATCCTGATTGCCAGGTCGAGACGAGGGATCGAATTCTCAAAAGACCAGACCCTTGTCAATGCGGTGTTTGTCCTCGTGGGTTCAAAGGATCAAAGGGACTTTCACCTTAGAGCCCTGTCGGCATTCGCCCAGATTGTTATGGACCCAAGATTTGAGAGAAAATGGATGCGGGCAAAAAACAGGAAAGCCTTAAAAAAGGTTATCATGAACGCAGATCGAAAACGTGAGGGAAGGCAGCTAAATGCCGGAAAGGATCAATCAAGTTAGACCGTGTATCCGGGCATAGGTTTCATTGATGACGTTCAGTCCGTTTTTAATGTTCTGTTCAAGGTACATACTCACACCATCGGCATCATTTGCCTTTAGTGCGGCAAGAATGGCTCTATGTTCGGTGTTGACTTTTTTGCATATTTCTTTGTCCCATCGAAAGACTGTGAGTACACTTTCAACGGATAGAGACAATGTCTGGGCGATACCAACCAGGTGGGGGAGGTTGGATGCCTTGTAAAGTTGGTTGTGAAATTCATGGTCATAGATATAGTGGTCCTCGGGCAGGTTTTCCATGATTTTAAGCAGGTTATCAAGGTTTTTAAACTCAGCCTTCCCTAAGTTTTTCATGGCTTCAAGGGCAAGCTTCACCTCAAGATCCACCCGAAGATCGTAAATATGAAAAATTTCTTTCCGAGTGGGCGGTGTGGCTACAATTGCCCCTTTGTAGGGGATGTTTTTAACCAGGCCTGACCGGTCAAGTCGCATCAAAGCTTCCCGGATGGGGCCCCGTCCAATGCCAAGCTCAGCTTCAAGCTCTGCCAGGATAAGCCGAGTGCCCGGCAATTTGACTCCGGTGAGTATCATATCTCGAATTTCCCCATATGCCCTTAGGGACTTCATGGAAGACTTGTTGCTGATCACTTTGAATCTCCTGTGGATAGCTTGAAATTGCAAATATATTGAAAAATCAAAATAGGACTATCACTTAGTTTGAATGCCTTTTTTTGTCAACCTTTATGATAGGTGACAATGGGCTTGCGATTTTTTGCCACATCCACGATCTCCTGGGCAAGGACCTGGGCCGCATCAACTGCCGGAATCGGCAGATCGCAGTCAAGGGCGCTAAGTTCAGTACAGGCCACAACGGCGAGAGTTGCGCCTTGTTCAGCCAGGTGGAGACAGATATTTTTGTAGCGCATTATAAGGTCAGGGCCGGATTCTTTCTTTTTGACGGATTTTATAACGCCGAGCATCTGCTGTTGAACCTCAGGTTTTGGCCAGATTTCCGTTAACCCTTCTGGTTGGAATTTTTGGGTGTAAAGGCCGGTCATTGCAACGGCAGGGGAGGCCAGCATCCCGATTTTCTTATGTTCGGGATATTGATGAATTAAGTGATCAGTGACAAGCCCCACAATGTGGATTACAGGGATGTTCACCGCATCTTGAACCGCCTGGTAATAGTGGTGGGCAGTGTTGCAGGCAATGACCAGAAAATCCGCCCCCCAGGTTTCAAGACGGCGTCCCATATCTGCCATGCAGGGGCCTGGGTCCTCACCAAAGCCCTCGATGATGGCCTTGATTCGTGATGGCACCTTTGGGTTGTTATCCACAATACAGCGGACATGGTCTGCGTCATCCATGGCCGGGGTAAGGGCAATGATCCTCTGCATCAGGTCAACGGTTGCTTCAGGCCCCATTCCCCCTAAAATTCCAACGGTTTTTTCTGCTCTGCAAGTCATTTAAAACAAAGCTCCCATAACAACTTCCTCTTCCGGCAAAGGTACCGGAAGAGGAAGTTGTTAGATTTATCTTTATTTCCTGAAGGTATCAAGGTAAGCGAACAAAGCAGGTGAACCGCCCGTGTGGAGAAACAGGACGTTGCTGCCTTCAGCAAAATGGCCCTTGCGCACCAGATCGATGAAACCTGCTGCTTCCTTGCCCGTATATACCGGATCAAGAAGAATTGCCTCGGTTTTGGCAAAGAGCTTAACCGCCTCTACCATGGAGTCCGTGGGAAGAGAATATCCAGGTCCCACATACTGGTCAAAGCATACGATCTCTTTTCTTTCCACACCGGCCTTGACGCCGATCTTTTCGGCAAGTTCAACGGCAAGCTTGTAAACAATCTCCTCCTGAACATCCTTGGTTCTTGATACGTTGATACCTGATACGGGGATGTTGGCATTGGTGCCGGTCATACCAACAACCATTCCTGCGTGGGTGCCTGCGGAGCCAGAGGGTACAATAACGTGGTCAATGGAAAGACCCTGGGTGTTGAGCTGATTCATGATCTCTTCGGCGCAAACGGCATAACCCATGGCACCGATGGCGTTGGAGGCACCTCCTGGAATAATGTAGGGCTTTTTACCCTTGACAGACAATTCAGCGGCCTTTTTTTCCATTTCAGCCATCATGTCTGAACCGCCAGGCGCAACACCTATTGATTTTACATCCAGAAGTTCAAAAAGAAAGTTGTTGCCGGAGCCCTCTTTTTTATATGAACCCTTAACCCTTTCTTCGAGAACCAGGTGGCAGTCAAGACCCTCTTTGGCGGCCCAGGAAGCGGTGAGGCGGCAGTGGTTGGACTGGACTGCGCCACATGTGATAATGGTATCCGCACCTTTTTCAAGGGCATCTGCAATGCAGAACTCAAGTTTACGGGTCTTGTTGCCTCCGGCAGCTCCGGGCAGAAGATCATCGCGTTTTACAAACAGGTTGACCTTTCCTCCCAGGGCTTTGCTTAATGAGGGCATGGCTTCAATGGGTGTGGGGCCGTTCAGGTAGCGTCGTCTGGGAAATTGTGTAAAGTTCATTGTTTCTCCTTAGTTAGTATCAACTCCGATATGTTTTATTACAATAGGATTTATTGCAATTTGGACAATCTGAGTCGTTTCATTGTTTGTTGTGATTTAGTTAATACTGCAGCTGTTCCGTTTTTGGCAGTTACACTTCAAAAATTGCTTCCACTTCAATATCTGCCCCAAGGGGCAGAGCTGCCACCTGAAATGCAGATCGGGCAGGAAAGGGGGCTTTAAAATATTCTGCATACACGGTGTTGACCGCTGAAAAGTCTTTTATATCTGCCAGGTAAACCGTTATTTTAACGGCCTTGTCAAGATTTGTTCCCGCCTCTTTGGCAATTGCAGAAAGATTCTTAAATACCAGGTGGGCACGGGTTTCAATACTGCCTTCAGGTATTTTTCCGGTTGCAGGATTGATGGGAAGCTGGCCCGAGGTAAACAGCAGGTTTCCTGTCTTAACAGCCTGGGAATAGGGCCCTATGGCGGCAGGTGCCTTGTCGCTGTTTATTATAGTTCTGGACATGAAGCTTTCTCCTTATTAATATATTATATTAATACTGTTTTGGCTGTTTGCTTGATTATATTAAGTATGGTATCGCAATCTTCAAGGGAAAAGGTTAAGGGGATTCTCATGTCGCACATCACCGCCAGGATTCTTTTTGTGTTGGGCAGATCTGGAAGATTGCCCAGATATTTCCATGACTGGTAGGCAGATGTGAACCCCACAGGTTCTTTATTTCCAAACCATTTAAGTTCAACTCCCTGATCTTTACATTTATCCAGGAACTCAACAATTTTGGTTTCCGGCTGGCCGTTCAGGGAAAATTGAATGGAGGAACCCACATAGGCCTCCCTTGGATCACGGTGGGGCAGGAAAATTCCCGGGATCTTTTCAAGGCCCCGGGCCAGGTGATCATATCGCTCGTTCCAGCGTTTACACTGGGTGTCAAGATCCGCCAGCTGGGGTCTTAAAAGGGCAGCCCTGAGATTGTCCATGCGGCTTGAATAGTTGGGAACCATGGTTTTTAAAGATTCAAAAACCGCCATGTCCGGCCGGGAGGTGTGTCGCTCATAGAGCATGTATGATCCTGAAAGGATGATTGCCCGGGCAATGACTTCAGGGTCGTCCGTGACAAGAAGCCCACCTTCACCAGAATTCATATGTTTGTAGGTCTGGGTTGAGAAACACCCTATCTTGCCAAAGCTGCCCGATTTCTTTTTGTCCCAAAATGCTCCCATAGTGTGGGCACAGTCTTCGATGAGGGTCAAATCACAAGAATCGCATATTTCCATGATTCGGCCCATGTTGGCGATATGACCCCGCATGTGGGAGAGCAGCAGCCACCGAACATCCGGGGATTTGGCCTTTTTTGCAAGATCCTCAAAATCAATGGTGTAGTCGTCGGTAATATCCACAAGTACAATTTCTGCACCTGAATTTTCAATGGCTCCTGGAACCGGTGCCAGGGTAAACGAATTGCAGAGTACCTTGTCTCCTTGCTTTACACCCAAGCTTTTCAGTGCAAGATACATGGCAGATCCGCAGGAGGCGCAGCTGAGGCAGTATTTTTTACCCATGTAAAGGGCAAATTCTTCTTCGAGAAGTGCAGCTTCACCCGTCTCACCAGGTGCAGTGTTGTACCTGTGGAGCTTTCCCGACGCCATGATTTCCAATGCCCTGTCAATACCGGCCTTTGGAATGGATTCCTGCTGGGTGAAATCTTTTGTAAAATGTAGGCTGACCATGGAAAATCCTCCTAATATTTGGTCTGGTTGTAAACTTCAAAATCCCACTTATGATCAGGGAAGAATTTGCGCAGCCTCCAGTCACAGGCCCTGGCATGGCCTTCCATGCCTTCGACCCTTGAAAGACGGGATGCAGCGGCGCTGACCGTCAGATTGGCCTCTTTTGAAATTTCCTGGTAGGTGTAAATCTTCAGGAATTTAAGAGCGTTGAGACCGCCTGAGTAATACCCAGCCTTTTTTGTGGGCAGAATGTGGTTGGTTCCCGAACATTTGTCCCCCTGGGGTACGGTGCTGCCTTCACCCAGGAACAAAGATCCGTAGGATTTGAGGTTTTTTACCCAGAAATCAAGATCTTCGGCCATGATCTGGACATGTTCGGCTGCATATTTGTCATTGACCCGGCACATCTCCTCCCTGTCTTTACACAGAATGATTTCGCCGTAGTCCCTCCATGCGGATTCAGGAACTTCAGGGTTGGGCATGTCGGCAATGATCTTGGGCATGGTCTCCAAGACCTTTTCCGCAAGTTCCCTTGAGTCTGTGTACAGCCACACAGGTGAATCATATCCGTGTTCCGCCTGGGAAACGAGGTCAATGGCAACGGTCATATAATCGGCAGTCTTGTCTGCGATGATGGCCGATTCAGTCGGGCCTGCAAAAACATCGATGGTGCATTTACCCTGGGAGGAAAGAATGTTTTTCGCCTCGGCCACATAGGCATTTCCGGGACCAACAAGGATGTTGGCTGGTTTGTCGGTAAAAAGCCCGAATGCCATGGTGGCAATGGCCTGGACTCCACCCATTTCGATGATGATGTCCGCCCCCGCCACATCGAGGGCATATACAACAGCCGGGGCAATGGAGTCTCCCCTGGGAGGAGAGCAGGCGATTACGGTCTTGACTCCGGCCACCTTGGCCGTTGCCACACTCATGATGGCAGAACAGGCATGGGCAAACCTGCCGCCGGGGACATAGCAACCCGCAACTTCCATGGGGATGATGCGCTGGCCCAGGCGAACTCCGTCCATGGGACTCATCTCAAACTCTTTGATGCTATCTCGCTGGGCCTTTGCAAAGGCTGAAACCTGCTGGTGGGCATACCTTATATCTGCCTTTACACTTTCAGGGACCTGATCGATAAGGGTTTGTTTCTTTTCGGGGCTTAACACAAAGTCCCCTTCCCAGTTATCAAATTTTTTGGCCAGGGCAGCCACAGCCTCTTCGCCTCTTTGTTCTATGTCGGCCAGAATCTCCTTGACTGTCCCGCGGATGCGGTCGGAGTTACCCTCGGCAGTTTTCTCCGCTTTTTTGATGTACTCCATGTCGTTTCCTCCTGATTGTGATGAAATTGTACCTAGCTGTTTCTTTTACCTGATATGAAAATGAATTTCAATGTTTTTATAAAATACTTTATAAAATTATTTACGACAAACTTTGTTTGATCTGCAATGGTTGAACAATGTTCTTTGTGGGGGGTGGATTTGCGAAAATATTTTATAAGATTTATTATAAAATTATTGACAGGTATATTTTATTTAGGCTAGGATTGCTTTAGTAGACTGTACCATTTTGATTTATATTATGTTGCATTTGGGATTGGCCCATATGTGATCTTTGTTTCACTTTTCTAAGGATCGCAGATAAGATAATTTTGGATTAATTTGCGATTCAAGTCAAGATAAGTGGCAACTGGTTAAAAGAAGTGAGGAGAATATGATGTTTAAAAAATTATGTATGATTACTATCTTGGTTTTTACCATGATGGCAACCGCACAGGGTGTTTTCGCCAAACAAGTTTTTCGGGTTGGTCTGGGGGATGCCATAGATTCTGATCAGGGAGCTATGGCTAAGCAATTTAAATCATTGGTTGAATCACTATCGGATGGCGAAATCACTGTTGAGCTTTTTCCCAATGGCGCCTTGGGAACTGAAACAGAGATGCTTCAGAACACACGAATGGGAACATTGGACATGGCTTTTGTCGGGGTTGGCAATGCAGTGCCTTTTGTCAAAGCGCTTGGTGCTTTGACCATGCCCTATGTAATTGCAGATCACTTCGATGCGATCAAAGCCACCACTGGAGGCCTTGGTGAACATTGGAATAAGCTGGCTATGGAAAAGGGTGGTTTTCAAATTCTTGGATGGACATACTCCAACTTTAGATTCATCACTAATTCAAAACGTCCTATCAAAAAACTTGCCGACTTGAAGGGCCTCAAGATTCGTGTTCCCCAGAACAAAATTATAATGGCAACTCTTAGCTCTTGGGGTGCAAACCCCGTACCTATGGCCTGGTCCGAGACTTTCACTGGCTTGCAGCAGGGTGTAATCGATGGGCAGGAAAACCCTTATATCGTAAACTACACCACAAAATTTCATGAGGTTCAGAATTACCTTACCGAGGTGCATTACCAATATTCGTTGCAGCCCCTGATCGTTGGAGTCAGAGCTTGGAAACAGTATGACCAAAAAACCCGTGAGATCCTTACACGTGCAGGAATAGAAGCACAGCAATACTGTATAGCATTTCAAATTCTTGAATCCGAAAAAGCAAAGCAGGGCATGATTGACGGCGGCGTTGAAGTCAGTGTTCTTGAGGATGAAGAGGAGTGGAAAAAGATAGCCATAGAAAAAGTATGGCCTGAATATTACGAATTTATTGGTGGTAAGCAAAACCTTGATTTGTTAATTGAGGCCCTCAAAAAATAATTCCTTGTATATCTGTGTGACGAGGCCCTATGGCGCTCAGTTAAATTGATACAATTCTGCTCAGATAAATTGATACGTTGGCTAACAGAGCAGGCCAATACCCCGCCTAAAAAAATAAAATTAGAACCCCGCAGCTACCCCGCAGGCCCTTGCC